>NZ_MKXB01000157.1:65739-138375 GCF_001865245.1 Streptomyces sp. CC53
GCCAGGACGCGGACGTCTGCGCGCGGGTCGTCCTCGTAGACGACCAGGTCCGCCGGGGCGCCCTCGTCGAGGCCGGGGCGCCCCAGCCAGGCGCGGGCCCCCCAGCTCGTGGCGGACAGCGCGGCCAGGGGAGGGATGCCCGCGGTGACCAGCTCCCCGACCTCGTCGGCCACCAGCCCGTGGGCCAGCGAACCACCCGCGTCCGTGCCGACGAACACGGGGATCCCCGCGTCGTACGCGGCGCGGACCGTGTCGTACCGGCGGGCGTGGAGCCTGCGCATGTGGTCCGCCCAGCGCGGGAACTTGCCCTCGCCGCCCGCCGCGAGGTGCGGGAACGTGGCGATGTTCACGAGCGTGGGCACGATGGCGACACCCCGCTCCGCGAACAGCGGGATCGTGTCCTCCGTCAGCCCCGTGGCGTGCTCGATGCAGTCGATGCCCGCCTCGACGAGGTCCCGCAGGGAGTCCTCGGCGAAGCAGTGCGCGGTGACCCGGGCGCCCAGCCGGTGCGCCTCCGCGATGGCGGCCTCCACCTCGGCCCGGGGCCAGCAGGCGCTGAGGTCGCCGGCCTCGCGGTCGATCCAGTCACCGACGAGCTTCACCCAGCCGTCGCCCCGCCGCGCCTCGCGCCCGACGTAGGCGACCAGGTCCGCGGGCTCGATCTCGTGCGCGTAGTTGCGGATGTACCGGCGGGTGCGGGCGATGTGCCGACCCGCGCGGATGATCTTCGGCAGGTCGTCGCGGTCGTCGATCCAGCGGGTGTCCGCCGCCGACCCGGCGTCCCGGATCAGCAGCGTGCCCGCGTCACGGTCGGTGAGGGCCTGCTTCTCGCTGGTCTCGGCGTCGACCGCGCCGTGGGCGTCGAGGCCGACGTGGCAGTGGGCGTCCACCAGCCCGGGCAGGGCCCAGCCGGTCACGGTCCTGACGTCGTCCGCGAGCGCCGGCCGGCTGTAGGTGACCCGGCCGTCGACGACCCACAGCTCGTCCCGTACGTCCTCCGGGCCGACGAGCACCCGCCCCTTCACATGCAGCACCATGCGATCGCTCATGCCCTGCACTGTACGGCGGCGGCACCGGCCGCAGGGCACCGCGGACCGGACATCCCCGCGCTCACGGGGACGCGGCGCCCGCAGCCCGCGGAAGGGGCACGGGCGACCGCGGCGGCACGGGGACCGGCGGCGTTCCCGCGATGGCGGGGGCGGTACCGGTGAGCGCCTCCAGCAGGGCCTGGAGCGGCGGGGTGAGCGCGCCCGCCCGCACGGCCAGCGAGACCGGCACGCGGGCCGCCGGCAGGGCGCGGAAGGCGAGCCTGCGGTCCCGCGGCAGTGCGTCGGCGGGGTGGAACACCGTCCACGACGGCTCCCCTGCGCTCGCGACGTCCGCGAGGGTGGCGTCGAGCGTGGTGAAGGCCGGGCCGGGCGTCCAGTCGGGCACGGCGGCCGCGATCAGGTCGTGCAGCGCCGGGTTCGCCTCCCGGGGGACGAGCCGCAGCGGCAGCCGTGCCAGCGCGCGGGGGCACGGGTCGCCGCCGTGGGCGGCCAGCGGGTGGTCGGCGGGGAGGGCCACGATCAGCGGCTCCGTCCAGACCGGGTGCAGCGCCAGGCCGTCCGCGCGCCGCACGAGGCGTACCAGCGAGGCGTCGAAGGTACCGGAGCGCACCGCCGCCAGGCGGGCCTCCTGCGGCGCGCGTTCCAGCCGCACGCGGAGCCGCGGCCGGTGGGCGGACAGGGTGCCGAGCGCGCGGTACACCCGGTCGGCGAAGGCGCGGCTGGTGCCCAGCCGCACCAGTCCGTCGGTGCCGGCGGCGATCCCGGCCGCGGTGCGGCGGACCGCCGCCGCGGCGGCCAGGGCGGCGCGGGCCTCGGGCAGCAGCCCCTCGCCTGCGGCCGTGAGCCGGAGCGGCCCGCCGCCGTACCGGCCGTCACCCCGGCCGCCGTGCTCGTCGCCGTGCCCACCGTCACACCGGCCACGCTGCCCGCCGCCGTGCTCGTCGCCGGCGGGCGTGAAGAGCGTGAGGCCCAACTCGCCCTCCAGCGCCTCGATCTGGCTCGCCACCAGGAAGCTGCTCCGGTGCAGCCGCCTGGCCGCCCGCCCGAGCCCGAGCTCCTCGGCGACGGCGACGAAGTACTCCAACTGACGCAGTTCCACGACCGCAGCCACCCGCCCCTCATTGAGCGTCCTCGATCACACCCCGGTACCGCACGGGTCAACCTCCGGGCGGTACCGGGTTCTTCCCCATGTGTACGTACGGAGGACCGCTTTCCGCACAACGGCACGCGGAACCGGCTCCCGGCCGGGAGGGGCGCGCCCCCCGGCGGGGACCTCACCGCCGCCCAGGAGCGGGGACCGGTCGTTCGCAGGGACCGGCCCGCCGGTGGCCGCCCTCACCGCCGCCCGCGAGCGGGCCCCGACACGGGAGGACCGGGGCAGGCCCTGGAGCGGAGACCCGTGGGGCTCGGCGGGCATGGCCATCCGAGCAAGGCCCGGCGAGGGGCGGTGGCAGGCCCCGGAGCGGAGACCGGTGGGGCTCGGCGGTGCCTCCGGCGCGGGCCTCGGCGCGGAACCCCACGCCCGGTGAACGGCCCGCCCCGGGGCGCGGGCCGGGCCGCAGCGCCACCGGCACCCGACCGCCCGTGCACCACCCTGCGGGGCCGCGCTCCGGTGCCCGCCGGCCGGAGCGGCAGCCGTAGCGGCAGTGGGGTGCCCGGCAGCCGCGGTGCGGCAGCCACACCGCAGGAACCACAGCGTCACGGCGGACCGACCGACAGCGCGCAGCGGCACGACGGAGGGTTCGGTGGAACCGGGCTCGTCAATCATCGGGGAACGCGGCGGGAAATCGCGGCTGCCGATATTCGGGATCAGCCTCAGAAGCGACTCTTCACGCGAATTCCCCTTCTCATTCGCAATCACTACCCCTATGCTTCTGCCCCGCTTCCCTGATCCTAAACGCCAAGATTTCGATACGATTCAGGAAGCAATTCGGTTACTTGTCAAGGGCGTTACGACTATGTGACCAAGCCCACATAGCACCCCGTTTGCCCGGATTTTCCCACCCATATCGGTCATCCTCTCGTACTTTCGGCGAGGCGTCGCGCCCGCGTGATAGCACAGGACACGCTGTCACCCAAGACCCCGGCCCCGTGCAATCGAAGAAATTGCTGGGTAAATTCACTATGCATGACCGCCGCACAAGCAGACCTTGCACGTGCCCATCAGGAAATCCCCGGCATTCTGATCGACAGCCCCCGAGTGGAGGACGGAGCCGCGATCTGGCGCATCGCCCGCGACTCCCGGGTCCTGGACCTCAACTCCTCCTACAGCTACCTGCTGTGGTGCCGTGACTTCGCCGCCACGTCGCTCGTGGCCCGCGAGTCCCCCGGCGGGGAGCCCGTCGCCTTCGTGACCGGCTACGTCCGGCCCGACCGCCCCGGCACCCTCGTGGTGTGGCAGGTGGCCGTCGACCACGGCCACCGCGGCCGCGGGCTCGCCGCCGGGCTCCTGGAGGCCCTGGCCTCCCGGCTGGCCGACCGGGGCGTCCACACCGTGGAGACGACGGTCACCCCGGACAACGTGCCGTCCGACCGCCTCTTCACGGCGTTCGCCGAGCGGCGCGGGGCGTCGCTGGAGCGCCGGGTCCTCTTCGACGGGGGACTGTTCCCCGAGGGCGCGCACGAGCCCGAGGTCCTCTACCGCATCACGCCGATCGCTCCCGCGGCCTGACGTCGCCGCGGCCCGGCGCCGAGACGCCCCGCCCGGGCCCGCCTCCCGGCCGGTCCCCCGCACGGCCCCACGACCGAT
Source organism: Streptomyces sp. CC53 (assembly GCF_001865245.1). Classification (GTDB taxonomy): domain Bacteria; phylum Actinomycetota; class Actinomycetes; order Streptomycetales; family Streptomycetaceae; genus Streptomyces. Next base: position 69,538 of record NZ_MKXB01000157.1, read on the forward strand.
CCCCGACCCCCATCCTCTTCTCTCCCTCCTGGAGTGACTGCTGTGACCATCACCCCGCCTGCCCTCAGCGTCTTCGAGAGCCTTGAGTCGGAGGTGCGCAGCTACTGCCGCGGCTGGCCGGCCGTGTTCGACCGCGCGCAGGGCGCACGGCTCACCGACGAGGACGGCGGCAGCTACCTCGACTTCTTCGCCGGCGCAGGATCGCTCAACTACGGGCACAACAACCCGGTCCTGAAACGCGCGCTCCTCGACTACCTGGAACGCGACGGCATCACCCACGGCCTGGACATGGCGACCACCGCGAAGCGGGCGTTCCTGGAGACGTTCCAGAACGTGGTGCTCCGGCCGCGCGACCTGCCGTACAAGGTGATGTTCCCCGGCCCGACGGGCACCAACGCGGTCGAGGCCGCGCTGAAGCTGGCCCGCAAGGTCAAGGGGCGCGAGTCGATCGTGTCGTTCACCAACGCCTTCCACGGCATGTCGCTGGGCTCCCTCGCCGTGACCGGCAACGCCTTCAAGCGGGCGGGCGCCGGCATCCCGCTGGTGCACGGCACGCCGATGCCCTTCGACAACTACCTGGACGGCCAGGTGCCGGACTTCCTGTGGTTCGAGCGCCTGCTGGAGGACAGCGGCTCGGGTCTGAACCGCCCCGCCGCCGTGATCGTGGAGACGGTGCAGGGCGAGGGCGGCATCAACGTGGCGCGGCCCGAGTGGCTGCGTGCGCTCGCCGAGCTGTGCCACCGCCGCGACATGCTCCTGATCGTCGACGACATCCAGATGGGCTGCGGCCGCACCGGCGGCTTCTTCTCCTTCGAGGAGGCGGGCATCCAGCCGGACATCGTGACGCTCTCCAAGTCGATCAGCGGCTACGGGCTGCCGATGTCGCTGTGCCTGTTCAAGCCGGAGCTCGACGTGTGGGGCCCGGGCGAGCACAACGGCACCTTCCGCGGCAACAACCCGGCCTTCGTCACGGCCACGGCGGCGCTGGACGCCTACTGGGCCGACGGCGGCATGGAGAAGCAGACCGAGGCCCGCGGCGAGCAGGTCGAGCAGGCCCTGCTGACCATCTGCGACGAGAACTCCGCGCTCGGCGCCCACTACCGGGGCCGCGGCCTCGTGTGGGGCCTGGAGTTCTCCGACAAGGACCGGGCGACGCGGATCTGCCGGCGCGCCTTCGAGCTGGGGCTGCTGCTGGAGACGTCCGGTCCGGAGAGCGAGGTCGTGAAGCTGCTCCCGCCGCTGACCGTGACCCCCGACGAGCTGGACGAGGGGCTGCGCACGCTGGCCCGCGCGGTCCACGAGACGGCCTGACCCGCCGACCGCACCGGCCGGGTCGACCCAACGGAAAGGACGAACACGTGATCATCCGATCACTGAAGGACATCGAGAACACCGAGCGCCACGTGCGGTCGGCGTCCGGCACCTGGGAGAGCAAGCGGATCGTGCTCGCCCGGGAGAAGGTCGGCTTCTCGCTGCACGAGACCGTGCTGTACGCGGGCACCGAGACCTCCATGTGGTACGCGAACCACGTCGAGGCCGTGCTGTGCGTCGAGGGCGAGGCGGAGCTGACCGACCACGAGACGGGCGAGACGCACTGGATCGAGCCGGGCACGATGTACCTGCTCGACGGCCACGAGAAGCACACTCTGCGCCCCAAGACCGACTTCCGCTGCGTGTGTGTCTTCAACCCGCCGGTGACGGGACGTGAGGACCACGACGAGAACGGTGTGTATCCCCTGCTGACGGAGGAGGACTGAGCAACATGGAGGACCTGTACCCGACGCGCGGCACGACCGAGGTCCTGACGGCCCGCCGTGACCCGGTGGTCTGGGGTCCACTGGACACCGACCTGGAGTCGTACGAACGGGACGGCTTCCTCGCGATCGAGGACCTGCTGACGGACGAGGAGGTCGCGGTCTACCGCGGCGAACTCGACCGGCTGATCGCCGACCCGGCGATCAGGGCGGACGAGCGGTCGATCATCGAGCCGAAGTCGCAGTCCGTACGGTCCGTGTTCGAGGTGCACCGCATCAGCGACGTCTTCGCCAAGCTGGTGCGGGACGAGCGGGTGGCGGGCATGGCCCGCCGGATCCTCGGCTCCGAGGTGTACGTCCACCAGTCGCGCATCAACGTGAAGCCGGGCTTCGGCGCCTCGGGCTTCTACTGGCACTCCGACTTCGAGACCTGGCACGCCGAGGACGGCCTGCCGCGCATGCGGACGGTGTCGGTGTCCATCGCGCTGACGGAGAACCACGACACCAACGGCGGCCTGATGATCATGCCGGGCTCGCACCGGACGTTCCTGGGCTGCGAGGGCGCGACGCCGAAGGACAACTACAAGAAGTCGCTGCAGATGCAGGACGCGGGCACCCCGTCGGACGAGGCGCTGACGCAGCTCGCCGACGCGCACGGCATCCGGCTGTTCACCGGCCGGGCCGGCTCGGCGACGTGGTTCGACTGCAACGCGATGCACGGCTCGGGCGACAACATCACCCCGTACCCGCGCAGCAACGTCTTCATCGTGTTCAACAGCGTGGAGAACACGGCGGTAGAGCCCTTCGCCGCCCCCGTCCGCCGCCCGGAGTTCATCGGGGCGCGGGACTTCACTCCGGTGGACTGACCCCACCCGCCGGGGTCCCGGGGTCGCACCCCGGAACGACACCGCATCGGGACGCGGGACCACGTCGCGTGCGGTGGTGTCCTCGCGGGCCCGGCGTCCCGCGGTCCGCGCAGCGGGGCGGGGGCGTCCCGCCCGTACGGACGCGTGGTGCGGTCCGGCCGGCTGTGCCCGGGGTCCGGGGAGTCCCCCCGGACCCCGGGCACAGCCGTGTCGTGTGCCGGGGCGGGCGCCCTGGTTCAGCCGGCCAGCACCGCCAGGGCCCGCTCCACGTCCGCGTCCCCGTTGTAGAGGTGGAACGCGGCCCGCAGGTTCCCGTCGCGGGCGGCGGTGAGGATCCCGGCCGCCGCCAGCTCCGGTTGGCGTGCCCCGAGCCCCGGCACGGCGACGATCGCGGAGTCGCCGGCGACGGGCTCGTACCCGAGCCCGGCCAGTCCGCTGCGGAAGCGGGCGGCGAGGACGGTGGCGTGGGCGTTGACGGTGTCGATCCCGATCTCGTCGAGCAGCGTCAGCGACTGCTCCGCCCCGTGGTACGCGTGGAAGACGGGGCCCTCGTCGAACCGCCGCGCCCCGGCGGCGAAGCGCTGCACCGGGCCGTAGCAGTCGTACGGCTCCTCGCCCGCGAACCAGCCGGCGTGCAGGGGGACCAGGGGCTCCTGGGCCTCTTCGGTCACCGTGAGGAAGACCGCGCCGCGCGGGCACAGCAGGAACTTGTAGGCGCCGGTGACCGTGTAGTCGTACGCCCCGGCGTCCAGCGGCAGCCAGCCCGCCGACTGGGTGGCGTCGAGCAGGGTGCGGGCGCCGTGTGCGGCGGCGGCCTGCCGGACGGCGGCCAGGTCGGCGACCCTGCCGTCGGCGGACTGCACGGCGGAGAAGGCGACGAGTGCCGTGCCGGGCCGGACCGCGTCGGCCAGCGCGTCGAGCGGAGCCGACCGGGTCTTCAGGTCGCCGCGCACCGTGAAGGGGCTGATGAGGGAGCTGAAGTCGCCTTCCGGATACAGCACTTCGGCGCCCGCCGGCAGTGACGCGGCGATGAGTGCCACGTGGGCGCTCACGGTGGCGCCGAGGGCGACCCGGTCCGGTCCGACGCCCGCGAGCCGGGCGAAGAGCGCGCGGGCGGCCTCGATCGAGGCGTGGCTGCCGAGCCCGTCCGGCCGCCCCGCGGCGTTCTGGTCGGCGAGGGCCTTCACCGCCTCGACGGTACGGCGCGGGAGCAGTCCGCAGCCGGCGGTGTTCAGGTACGTGTGCGGTGACGCGAACTCCGCGCCGCCGAGGGGGGTCAAGGCATCCATACGGACACCTTGCAGTGAACCCGAACCCTCGTCAATTGCGCCACTTCAAGCGTTTCACCCAAGGATGACTTATGGATCCGGGGTGGCTCGTGCCTCCGCCGGAAGCGCCGTCGCGCGTACCGCGGCTCTCACCGGCGCCTGCCCGCACGGGGGGCCGCTCTCGCCCTCGGGCCTCCCCCGGTTCCACTCCCTCGATCCTCCCCGAGCCCGTCGGCACCCCAGGCGCCGCGCGGGCGGTTCACCGGCTGATGAAGAGGACCGATCGGAAGTGGGTCGGCGCCTGATGGGCGGGGTCCAGGAACTCCACCACCTCCTCGGCGCGACAGTCCGTCCCCCTGTGCAGAACGGCGACCCTGTCGGTGTGGTTGGTCGGCTCGTTCGCCGTACCGGGCGTGTTGTAGCAGCGGCCGTCCTGAGGAGCGTTCAGCACATGGCCGTATCCGGCGACCCGGTAGACGAAGGTCCCTTGGACGGCCTGAGCGGAAGACGGGAGTCCGGCGCAGAGCGTGGCCGTACACACCGCGGTGACCAGCATCCTTCCGAAGTTCTTCATGAACTCGCCCCTGTCGTCGACGTTTGCGCGGAAAGGCCGGGTCAGTATCGCCGCTCGGATGCGGCAGCGCAGGGGACGTCACTCTTACGGCGACGGAGGAAACGATCCTCTCTCATCCCCCGGGATGATCCTGGCCCCTGGAAGGCCCCGTGAGGTCTCCGGCGGCCGCCCTGTCCGCACATGGCCTCCCGAGGCCCACCCGGGTCTGCCCGGAACAGAGGGCAAAGGCACTCCGAAGGACCGTTCGACACCCGTGAGGGGGCGCCCCGGCGGCCCCGCCGGCGGCGCCGCCCGCCTCAGGGCTGCTCGCGGCGGCCGTCGATCCGGCGCGGGAGGCCCAGGGGGTTGGCGTCGTGCAGCTCCTGCGGCAGGAGGGCCTCCGGGGTGTTCTGGTAGGTGACGGGACGCAGCCAGCGCTCGATGGCGGTGGCGCCGACGGACGTGGACGTCGACGTGGTGGCCGGGTAGGGGCCGCCGTGGTGCTGGGCGGCGGCGACGGCCACGCCGGTGGGCCAGCCGTTGACGAGGACGCGGCCCGCCACGGACGTCAGCTCGGCCAGCAGCGCGGCGGCGCCTCCGGCACCCAGCTGCTCCTCCTGCGACATGTGGACGGTGGCCGTCAGATTGCCGGGGAGCCGGGAGACGACGGCCTGGACGTCGGCGTCGGAGTCGTACCGGGCGACGACCGTGACCGGGCCGAAGCACTCCTCCAGCAGCAGGTCGTGCGGGCCCTCGGCGGCGAGGCGAGCGGCCGGGACGGTCAGGAAGCCCGCCCCCACGGTGCGGTCGGTGTCGCCGGCGCCCGGGGCCACCGGCGCCGTCACGTCCGGCAGCGCGGCCCGCTCGGCGACGCCCTTGACGAAGGTCTCCCGCATGCGCGCGTCGAGGAGCACGCCGTCCGCGACGTCCCCCACCGCTTCCGACAGGGACGACACCAGCCGGTCGCCCGGCTCGCCGGACGGCACCAGCACCAGGCCGGGCTTGACGCAGAACTGGCCGCAGCCCAGCGTCATGGAGCCGGCCAGGCCCCGGCCGATCTCGGGCGCGCGTTCCGCCGCCGCGGCCTCGGTGACCACCACCGGGTTCAGGGAACCCAGTTCGCCGTGGAACGGGATGGGCACCGGGCGGGCGGCGGCCGCATCGAACAGCGCCCGGCCGCCCCGGACCGACCCGGTGAAGCCGGCGGCCGCGACGAGCGGGTGGCGGACCAGCTCGACCCCCGCGTCGAAGCCGTGCACCAGACCGACGACGCCCTCCGGCAGGCCGTGCTCGGCCGCCGCCCCGCGCAGCACCGCCGCGACCGCCTCCGACGTGCCCGGGTGGTCCGGGTGGGCCTTGACGACCACCGGGCAGCCCGCGGCCAGGGCGCTGTCGGTGTCGCCGCCCGCCACCGAGAAGGCGAAGGGGAAGTTGGAGGCGGCGTAGACGGCGACGACGCCCAGCGGGACCTTGTACCGCCGCAGGTCCGGGACCGGCGGGGGGGCCGCGCATCCGGGTGATCGATGATCACATCCAGGAACGCGCCCTCGTCGACGACGTCCGCGAAGGAGCGCAGTTGGTAGCAGGTGCGGGCGAGTTCGCCCGTCAGCCGCGGGAGCCCCAGGGCGGTCTCGGCGTCGGCCTCGGCGGCCAGCCGGTCCCGGGCCTCCTCCAGCCGGTCCGCCGCGGTGCGCAGGAAGGCGGCCCGCACGGCGCGGTCGGCGAGCGGCGACCGGGCCGTGTGTGCGGCCCGTACGGCCTCGTCGACGTCCGCGGGGGCCGCCTCGACGGCGACCTGCGCCCGCTGCTCCCCGGTCCTCGGATCGACACTCCAGACGTGTGCTGCTGACACCGCGGCGTCCTCTCGGGCTGCTCGGCTGTTCGCTATTCTGAACGGAGTTCCTGATGATGAACCACCGGAACTCTATGGACGGGCGTCTGAAGGGGTCAAGAGCGATGTCTGCGACCGAATCCGCCGGAGGGCCGGTCAAGTCGGCCGTGCGCACGGTGGAGCTGCTGGAGTACTTCGCCGGCAGCCCCGGCATGCACGCGCTCACCGCCGTGCAGGAGGCCGTCGGATACCCCAAGTCCAGCCTGTACATGCTGCTGCGCACCCTGGTGGAGCTCGGCTGGGTGGAGACCGACGCGACCGGCACCCGGTACGGCATCGGCGTGCGGGCCCTGCTCGTGGGCGCCTCGTACATCGACGGCGACGAGACCGTGGCCGCCGCCCGCCCCGCGCTCGACCGGCTCTCCGACGACCCCACCGAGACCGTCCCCCTGGCCCGGCTCGACGGCACCAGCGTGGTCACCCTCGCCACCCGCCGCGCCCAGCACCACCTGCGCCCCTCCACCCGGGTGGGCCGCCGCCTGCCCGTCCACTCCACCGCGCTCGGCAAGGTCCTGCTGGCGGGGCTCGGGGACGACCGGGTCCGTGCGCTGCTGCCGGAGGCCCTCCCCCCGTACACGCCGCACACGATCACGGACCGGGAACGGCTCGTCGAGGAACTGACGGCCGTACGGGAGCTCGGGTACGCCGTGGACCGCGAGGAGAACACGCTCGGGCTGCGCTGCCTCGCCGTCACCGTGCCCTCGCGCAGCCCCGCCCGGGACGCCCTCAGCTGCTCCGTGCCGGCGGCCCGGCTCACCCCCGGCCACGAGCAGCGCATCAGGGACGCCCTGCTCGACGCCCACGACCGGCTGACGCTCGCGACCCGCCTGCTCTGACCCCCGGTCGCGTTCCCGGCTGCCGACGACGGGCACCTTCGCCGTCCCCGGCCGCCTCGCCCCCTTCACGACCCTGCGCGCCTCCTAGCAGCTCTTTGTTCCTCCTGCACCCATTCGTTCCCCTTCGCGCACACAAGCGTGCCCCTTCGCCTCCCTGCATCCTGTTTCACCGCTCCCGACTCCCCACGCGGGCCACCCTGGAGACAGGGCAGCCTCGGCCCGCAAGTCGGGGTCGGGCATGGGCTGTTGGGCCACGGGGTGATAAGCAGGGGGTGGGCGGCGCGGCGCGTCCACCGGCGAGCGCGAGCCCGCGCCGCGAGGCGAGCCGCCGCCCCTGCACTCCCGCCGCACCCCCCGCCGATCCTCTGGAGGCCCCGCGATGCCCGCCCGCGACCCGTTCCGGTTCCGCCCCCGCTCCGCGTCCGGCTGGACCATGGCGGTGTTCGGACTGCTGGCGACGTCGCTGGGCGTGGTCGGGCTCCTCTCGCCCGACGCCCTGCTGGCGGCCATGGGCTTCACCCCGGTGCCCGACGGGCAGCGGGCGGACGGCGACCACACCCTGGTCTTCCTGACCGCCTCGTCGATGGCGGCGGTCAACATGGGCGTGTACTACCTGCTCGCGGCACTGGCCGACTGGCGGGCCTTCTACCGCTGGACGGTGCCGTTCCGGCTGCTGACCTGCGCCGTGTTCACGGCCGCAGTGATCGCGGGGCGCGCGCCCGCCGGGTTCCTGGGCGTGGGCCTGTGGGAGGGACTGGGCGCGGTGGCGACGTGGGCGGCGCTGCGGTACGACGACCGCCGCCACGTCCCGGCCGCGTAGCGCCCGAGCGGGACCGGCCCCTGCGCTCCGGAGCGGCCCGCCCCGCTCCGCCGCGTCGGGGCCGGGCCGGGGCGGGCTCTCCCGGACGGGCCCACGCCGGAGGCGGGAAGCTCTCAGGCCCCCGGCGGATCACCCGGGGGCCTGAGAGCCGTACGCCTAGCTACGCCGCCGCACGACTCAGCCGGTACGCACGGCGAACCCGCACCACGCGGTCCACTCCGAGGCCGCCGGGCCGTCCTGGACGCGCACGCGCCAGCGGCAGTCACCGTCGCCCAGGGCGTCCTGCGGCACCTGGAGCGCGGCGTTCTGGCTGGTCGCGCTGACCAGCTGCCGGCGCAGCACACGGGTGCCGTCCGTCTGCTCGACTTCGAACACCACCCGGCGGCCGGGCTCCGGCGCGCCGGGCTTCTCCACCGTGCCGGGCGGTGCGACGGACTCCAGCGTCGCCGCCAGGGTCGCCGAGCCGGCCGTCACGAGCGGCTTCTGCGGCGCTGCGCAGAACTGGAACCCCGCGTACGGGCCGTCGGAGATCCGCGGGTTGTCGGGAGTCTTCAGCCGGACACCTTCTGCGGCCTGCCCGGTGCTTCGGCGAGGACCCGGCCCGGCTCTACCGGGACGGGCACGGTCCGGAGACCGTCTCCGTGGGCATCGGCTCCTGCCACCCCGGGCCGACGGCGGTGTGGATGCCCCCGCTCCGGCCCACCCCCGCCGCTGCCCGGCGCTTCCACGCGGCGCTCACCGCCGACGGCGTCGGGCACGGTCGTCCACGGTTCCCCGCCAAGGCCCGTCTGCGGCGGGACCTGTCGTCGGCGCGGACACTCGGGTACGCCCCGCGGAACGACGCCGAGGGGTACGCGGCCGAAGCCCCTCACGGAGGGGTACGCGGCCGAGCTCCTCGCGGAGGGGGGGGTGAACCGGACGACGCGGATCTTGACCGGGCGCACGTGGCGGGCGCTTCTGCACCGTGCCTGACAGGCGGCCCCACTGACGGGAACGGGTCCGGCCGGGCTGCTCGGGGGGTTCGGCCCGGCCGGACCTGCGGCGCGGGGGCGGTGCACCCACGGGGGACAGACACATCCACACCCGCGTCGCATGCGACCCTAGAGGCCCGGGCGGCGGCACTTGATCCACTTCACGCGGTACCCGGTCCGCAAAGCGCGACAGGTCGAAGCACACGGGGCGTACGGAAGAGCGCCCCTGCCCGCGCGCGCACGGCGGCCACGCAGCCGCAGTACGCCGGCGGGCCCGGGCGGTACGGTCCGGGGGCGTGCGGCCCTCCGGGCGTACGGCCCACGGGCGTGCGGCTCCTCTTAGTGGTGCGGCGCCGTCCCCGCCTGCCGGGGCGCGGGCGGCTCGGACGTCAACGGGCGGGGGGCCGCGCCTGGAGGGTCTGTGACGGGGCCTCACCGAACCGGCCGCGGTAACTCGCCGCGAACCGGCCCAGGTGCGTGAAGCCCCACCTCCACGCCACCTCGCTCACGGTGAGCCCGCCGCCCGGTTCGGCCGCGCGCAGTTCCGCGCGTACCCGCTCCAGCCGTATGTCGCGGACGTACCCCATCGGCGTGGTCCCCACGTGGGCGCGGAACGACTCCTGGAGCCGCCGGGCACTGACCCGGGCGAGGGCGGCCAGTTCGGTCGTGGTGAAGGGGTGCTCCGGCCGCTCCCGCACCGCGTCCATCACCCGCTTGACGGGGGCCGGGCGCAGCGGCGCGGCGGGCCGGTCGAGCTCGTCCCGGTACGGATGCCCGGCCGCCAGCAGCAGCCCGGTGAGCAGCGCGTCCTGCAGCGGCCGGGCCACCAGGGGATGCCCGGCGAGCCCCTGCGGGTCCCCCGCGTCGGCGGCGAGCCGCCGCACCATCGCCGCCCAGTCCCGTCCGTGGCCGTGCGTGAGGTCCAGCGCGGACGCGAGGGCGAGTCCGCGCCGCGGCACCTGCCCGAGCAGCTCCTCCAGCCGGCACCGCAGCGCGGCCGCCTCGATCTTCACGGCGACCACCCGGCAGTCCCCCGCCCAGCGGTCCACGACGACGCAGCCGGACGGGTTCAGCACCGTGCCGCTCTCCGGCGTCGCGACCAGTGCGGGTCCCCGGCCCTGCCGGAGTTCGAGCCGCCCGGTGAGCGGCACGTTCACGTGGTAGGCGCCGAGCTCCCCGAAGCGCATCCGCACGTCGGCGCCGCAGCGCATGTCGCCCACCACCAAGGGTCCGTACCGGACCGTGTCGAAGTGCGCCGCGAACCGCCGGCCCCCCGTTTCCCCGCCCCCCTCGATGACGTCCATGAAATTGGCGTAGAACCGCGCGGCGATCTCCCGGCGCGCCTCGTCCACGTCCCCCGTACGAAAAGTGGTCCTTCCAGTCACGGGTCGCCAGGGTAAGGGAACGGCAAAGCGGACCCGATCGTTACGCCTCACATGACAGCTATGACCCCAGGCTCGAACGTCCCCCTGTCCTCCGCGCGCGTGGTGGTCGACGTGTCCGCCCCGGTGCGGCTCGACGTGTCGGGCCTGCTGCTCACGCCCGCGGGCAAGGTGCGCTCCGACGGCGACTTCATCTTCTACAACCAGCCGTCGGGCCCCGGCGTCGGCTACCGGCCGGGCGGCGGCGCGGCGCCCGACGCGATCGCGGTCGACACCGCGGCGGTGCCGGCCGACATCGACAGGATCGTCGTCACCGCCAGTCCGGACGCGGCGGGCCAGACGTTCCAGGGCATCGAGCCGACGGCCACCCTGCGGGACGCCGACACCGGCACCGTCCTCGCGACGTTCACCCCGCCGCAGCTCGGTACGGAGACGGCGCTGGTCGTGATGGAGGTGTACCGGCGGGGCGGCGCGTGGAAGGCGCGTGCGGTGGGCCAGGGGTACGCGAACGGGCTGGCCGGGATCGCCACGGACTTCGGCGTGACGGTGGACGAGGCCCCGGCGGCCCCGGCGCCCGCCCCGCAGGCGCCGGCACCCGCCCCCGCTGCCGCCCCGGCGCAGGCTCCGAGCGCGGCCCCGGCGCCGGGCTCGGGCAAGATCAATCTGGACAAGGGCCGGGTGAACCTCCAGAAGAACCAGACGGTGTCGCTGGTCAAGGGCGGCCGCCCCCTGCTGTCCCAGGTGAGCATGGGCCTCGGCTGGGAGCCCGCGTACCGGGGCAAGGCCATCGACCTGGACGCGTCGGTCATCGCGTACGGGCCGCAGCGCAATCACCTGGACAGCTGCTACTTCGGCAAGCTGACCATCCTCGGCGGTGCCGTCCGGCACTCCGGTGACAACCTGACCGGCGAGGGCGCCGGGGACGACGAGGTCATCACGGTCGACCTGGGCCGCCTGCCGGCGGAGGCCACGGGCCTGGTCTTCACCGTGAACTCCTTCACGGGGCAGAAGTTCACGGAGGTGGCCAAGGCGTACTGCCGCCTCATGGACGCCGCGACGGGCGAGGAGCTGGTGCGCTTCGACCTCACGAGTGCCCAGCCGCAGACGGGCGTGATGATGTGCAAGCTGATCCGCCAGTTCTCCGGCGAATGGGAGATGACGGCACTCGGGGACTTCGTGAAGTCCCGCACGGTCCGCGGCATGGTGAAGCCGGGCGCCGAGGCGCTGTGAGGCGTTGCCCGGCCGGGGAGTCGCTCGGCCGGGCCGGGCGCGGCCCGGAGTGAACCGACGCGGGAGAGCGAGTCGAGGCGAGCCGGAGCGGGGCGGCCCACCTGGGGAGGGTGCGTTCGTCCGCTCCGGTTCGCTGTTCCGTTCCCGCCCGCGGGTCGCCGGCGCGGAGGCCGGGAGGTTCGGTGTGTCCCCCGGTTGACACGGGGGACCGCCCACCGCCCCTTCTAGGTGATGCCGTCGGCGTCGTTGATGTGGGTGATCGGTGGTGTCGCACCCGCCTGGCCGCCGTCGACGACGAGGAACGACGCGGCGGTCCGGTTGTTCTTGCGGGTGCAGGCGTCGTAGACGATCCGCCGCCTCCGGTTGGACGACGTCAGGTGGTAGGCGTGCTTGCCGACGAGGTCGCAGTGCCGGTAGACGACGACGCCGGGGTTCGTGTACGCGTGGGCGATCAGGCCGGGGCTGTGCGCCTGGAAGCCCAAGGCCGTGTCCGAGCACGAGTCGAAGACGATGTGCCCGGACCACCTGGACCGTATGACCTGGCTCCTCGCGTTGCGGAGTTCGAAGCGCACGGCGCGGACGCTGAGGTGCTGCACCGAGTCGTAGTGCCCGGCCGTCGGGAAGTGGAAGAACCTGCTGACGCCGCCGTCGGGCCGTTGGCCCTTGATGATGAAGCTGCCGCCGTCGACCCGGATGAACCCGCCCTTGTCGAAGCGGACGAAGTCCCCGTAGTCGTACTCGACCTTGCAGTCGCTGAACCAGTGGTTGAGGAACTGGTCCTGCTGCGCGTGGACCGGGGTCATCCCGGACCACAGGAAGGCCTTGTCGTAGCCTCCGTTGACGTGGCAGCCGGTGAACCTCATCTCCGAGTTGGTGTTGCTGTTCTCGGGCCCGTCGAGGCCGATGCCGTACTGCCAGCGGCCGCGCCATTCGCAGTTCGTCCAACCCCAGTCCTGGCAGGCGCCGGTGCTCGACGAGTACAAGTACCTCGCCTCCGGGTTCGTCGACCGGAAACTGCAGTCGTGCCAGCGGACGCCCATCCACCGGTCCTGGTTGACCAGGAGTGGCGCCGCGCCCGTCATCACGATCTCCGACGCCCGCTTGCCGTGACCGCGGATCGTCAACCCCTGCGCCCGCCCCCGGACCGGCCGCATGATGCTGTCCGAGACGCTGTAACTGCCGGAGATAAGGATCTCCGTCGTCGCCACCGGAACGCCTCCGCCGGCATCCGCCCGGAGCCCCTTGTCGACCGCGGCGAACATCTTCCGGAACGCCTCGGTCGCGTCCTTGCCGGGAACAGCGCCGAAGTCCTCAGGGCGGATCGTCGGCATCGCCATCACCTCCAGGCTGCATATGCCCGCGGGCGACAGCGCGGACGTGTGCAGGTGGCAGCGCTCGGTAGCGGTCGGGCGGCGCGTCGGCGCGAGAGCGGAATGTGTCTCTCCGGGCATTGCGAGCTCCCGGTCCCGCCGTCCCGCCCCCCTCGTGGGGGCGGGACGCGGCGGTCGACGCGCCTGCCCGCGGAGGGAGTGCCCCGCGGTGCGCCCCCGGCTGGTCGCCGGCGCGGGCCGCGCGCGGCGGCGTCCACCCGGCGCCCCGGCGCCGCACGGCGGAGCCCCGGAGGGCCCGCGGAGTGGCCGGGCAGTTCCTCGCCGACCGAGGCGCCCCTGCCGGACACCGTCGTCTCCGCGCCCACCGCCGCGCGGCTGCCCGGCGGCCCCGACCGGCCCGTGCCCGCGAGGGCGCGCCGGAGGTGACCCCGCACCCCACCGGGCACACGTGGTGAGGCGGCCCGCCTAGGCCCCGGTCAGGCGCGGGAGCGTGCCTTGAACGCGGCCTTCCGCGCGTCCTTCGCCAGGCGCCGGTCCCGGTGCAGGCGCCCCACGGCCTCCAGCACCTCCGCGGTCGCGGGGTGGTCCACCCGCCACGCCTGCTCGAAGAAGCCGCTGTGCCGGCCGGTCAGCCCCTCGATCAGGTCCGTCAGCTCCGACAGGTCCCCGTCCGCGGCCAGTTGGGCCGCGATCGTGTCGACCGTCAGCCAGAACACCATCTCCTCCGGCGGCGCGGGCACCGAGGACGCCCCCCGCTCGACGAGCCACACCCGGGCGAGCCCGCCGAGTTCGGGGTCGTCCAGCACCTCCCGCACCGCGGGCTCGGCGTCCGCGCCGACCAGCGCCAGGGCCTGCTGGCAGTGCAGCCGTCGCAGCGGGCCGGCGGCGTCGGCGCCCTTCGCCCCGGCGAGCAGCTCCCGGGCCGCCGCCAGCGGGGCCCGGCGGGCCAGCCACAGCTCGGTCTCCGCGCGGGCCGCGTCCTGCGGGAACGCCGCCACGGCGGTGAGCAGCGCGGCGGCGTCCCGCTCGGCGAGGTCGCCGACGGCCGGGGCGTCGACGCCCGACTCCAGCAGCCGGCTGCGGATGCCGTACAGCCCGAGCGGGGTCAGCCGGACGAGGCCGTAGCGTGCGACGTCCTCGTCGTCCACGTCGGGCGCCCCGGCGGCTCCGGCGTCCGGTTCCTGCGCGTCCTCGCCGAGCAGGGCCTCGTCGACCGGCCGGTACTCGACGACTCCCATCGGCTCCAGCAGCCGGAACTGGTCGTCGAGCCGCATCATCACCTCCGACACCTGCTCCAGGACGGCGTCGGAGGGCTCACCCATGTCGTCGGGCGGGACGACCATCGACGCGGCGAGAGCGGGCAGTGGCACGGGGGCGTCCCCGGAGCCGCCTTCCGCGACGGTGAGCAGGTACAGGTTGGCGAGGACGCCGTCCAGGAACTCGGCTTCCGCTTCGGGGTCCCAGTCCAGGGCCTCGAAGTCGATCTCCCCGTCCTCGCCGACGAGACCGGTGAGGGCCTCGGGATCGTCGAAGAAGGGGGTGGCGGCGTCGGCGCAGACGGTCTCCAGGCCGTCCAGCCAGAGGCCGAGCACGTCGCGGGGGGCGCCGCCGGTCACCAGCGGCAGCATCCCGCCGGGCTCGACGGTGCCCTCCTCGTCCGCCTCCGCGCCGGCCTCCGGGTCGCGGACGGTGACGAGCCCCGTGTCGACGGCGACCCGCCACGCCTCGCTGGCATCGGCCTCGCCGTCCTCGTCGTCCGGCAGGCCCAGCACGCTCGCGGCCTCGGCCAGTTGCGCGTCGACGAGTTCGCCGCCCGCGCCGACCCGCGTGGCCGGCCCCGCCCAGCGGGCGAGCCGTACCGCGCGGGTCAGCAGCGGTGCGGCCAGGGCGTCCCGGGCCAGTACGGCGTCCGAGGGCAGCCGCACCGGCGGCAGGGGCGGGGGGCTTGCGGGCATCAGGGACTCTCCTCGGGGCACGTCGGCGTGCGGGCGCGCCGACCGCACGCGTACGGCCGCGCATCACCCCCCACGCAGGCGCGGATGGGCCAAACGGATCCCAGCGTAGACGCATTCGAGGGCATCTCCGACGGTTCATCCGTCTGTCAGGCCCACTACACCCGCAAGCCCTTGACAAGTTGGGGGCTCTGACCGGAGATTGACGCGCGTAGAGCGGCCGCGGGGTCACCCCACTGCTTTCCGCCACTCAACACCTCACCTCCCACCCTTCCTTGGAGCTTCATCCATGGCTTCCTCCTTGCCGAGAACCGCAGCCGTCTCGGCCGTCGTCGCCACCGCGCTGGCCGCCGGCCTGCTCGCCGGGGCCACCACCTCGGCGGCAGAGACCACCGGCGCGCCCCGCATCCACGACATCCAGGGCACCACCCGGATATCCCCGCTCGTGGGCAGCCAGGTCGCGGACGTACCGGGCATCGTCACCGGTGTGCGGACGTACGGGTCTAAGGGGTTCTGGTTCCAGGACCCGGAGGCCGACGGCGATCCGGCCACGAGTGAGGGCCTGTTCGTCTACACCGGCTCCGTCCCGACCGTAGCCGTCGGCGACGCGGTCACCGTCTCCGGCACGGTCACCGAGTACGTGCCGGGCGGCCTGAACTCGGGCAACCAGTCGCTGACCCAGATCTCCCGCCCCAAGGTCACCGTCCTGTCCTCCGGCAACGCCGTCCCCGAGCCGGTCGTCATCACCGCGGACAGCGTCCCCGCCGCGTACACGCCGGACGGCGACCCGGCCGCCGGCGGCTCCATCAACGGCCTGCCGCTCAGGCCGTCCGCGTACGCCCTCGACTACTACGAGTCCCTGGAGGGCGTCAACGTCCGCATCGGGGAGTCGCGGGTCGTCGGCGCCAGCGCGTACAGCGAGCTCTGGGTCACCGTGAAGCCCCGCGAGAACCCCACCCGGCGCGGCGGCACCCGCTACGGCTCGTACGACGCCCAGAACACCGGCCGGCTGAAGGTCCAGTCGCTGGTCCCGACCGCCCAGCAGCCCTTCCCCGACGCCAACGTCGGCGACCGGCTCGCCGGGGGCGCCGAGGGCCCGCTGGACTTCAACCAGTACGGCGGCTACACCCTCGCCTCCCGCTCCGCCGTCACCGTCGAGGACCGCGGACTGCGCCCCGAGCGGACCCGCGAGCAGCACTACAAGGAGCTCGCGGTCGCCACGTACAACGTGGAGAACCTCGACCCGGGCGACCCGCAGGGCAAGTTCGACGCGCTCGCGAAGGGCGTCGTCGAGAACCTCGCCTCGCCCGACATCGTGGCCCTGGAGGAGATCCAGGACAACAGCGGGCCGAAGGACGACGGCACGGTCGCCGCCGACGAGACGCTGAAGAAGTTCACGGACGCGATCGTCGCGGCCGGCGGTCCCGCGTACGAGTGGCGCGGCATCGACCCCGAGGACAAGAAGGACGGCGGCCAGCCCGGCGGCAACATCCGCCAGGTGTTCCTCTTCAACCCGGAGCGCGTGGCCTTCGTGGACCGCAGGGGCGGGGACGCGACGACCGCGACCGGTGTGGTGAAGCGGTACGGCAAGGCGACGCTCACCCACTCCCCCGGCCGCATCGCCCCGTCGGACGCCGCCTGGGAGAACAGCCGCAAGCCGCTGGCCGGCGAGTTCTTCTTCCGCGGCAAGCGGGTCATCGTCGTCGCCAACCACTTCGGCTCGAAGGGCGGCGACCAGTCGATCGTCTCCCACCAGCAGCCGCCGAACCGTTCCTCCGAGGTGGAGCGCCACCAGCAGGCCCGGGTGGTGAACTCCTTCGTCAAGGACGTCCTCGCGGTCCAGCGGAACGCGAAGGTCGTCGTCCTCGGCGACATCAACGACTTCGAGTTCTCGGACACCACGAAGATCCTCACCGACGGCGGCGCGCTGTACCCGGCGATCCTGTCCCTGCCGGCGGCCGAGCGGTACTCGTACGTCTACCAGGGCAACAGCCAGGTGCTGGACCAGATCCTGACGAGCCCGGCGATCCGCCGCTTCGCGTACGACAGCGTGCACATCAACGCCGAGTTCGCCGACCAGAACAGCGACCACGACCCGCAGGTGCTGCGCTTCCGGCCGTGACGCCGCCGGGCGCCCCCGCTACACGCCCGGGCTCATGCTGAGCGCGGGCGTGTAGCGCCGCACGGTGCTGCGCACGAGCCCCGGGTAGTGCTGCACGCGGCGCCACTGCGGGGTACCCGCCCCGATGCCCTGGCCGGCCGGGGCGGCCAGGGCCTCCTCGTGGGCCCGGACGGTCTCCCATTCGGCGTAGTTGAGGACGTGCGTGCCGTCCAGGCTGACGTGGAAGTGCGCGGAGATGCCGCCCGGATGCGGGGCCGGATCAGTGGAGAGCGCCTCGAACACCGCGTCCACCCAGGCCCTCCGCCGTGCCGGGTCGGGACCGTCGAACTCGACGTCCACGGCGACCACGCAGCCGGGGACCCGCTGGTCGCCCGGCACGGCAGCACCACTGCGGTAGCGCTCGTACATCCGGAACGAGGCGCGGTCGATGCCGGGGACCGCGGCGTCGATCTCGGCGTTCCTCGGCCCGCGCTGGGTCCGCACCAGCTCGTGGTAGTCCTCCTCGGAGCCCCACTGCGAGTAGTGCAGCAGCCGGTCCCCGTCGTCCCCCACGAGCACGCTGTACGAGAGCAGGCCCGCGACCGGCCAGGGTCGCCGCGCCCAGGTACGGGCGACGGCGTCCACCGCGGCCTGCTGACGCTCCGGCGTTCCGACGCGCCAGGTGGTCGCGATGACCAGCCCGGCGTCCGGGCGGGTGAGGTCGGGGCGGGAGTGGGGCTGGACGTGCACGGTCACGGGTCTGCCTCCTCGGTCGGGTCCGGCCGCGTCCCTCGGCGCGGCCGGACGTCCTCCACTCTCCGACCTGAAGCGGACTTGAGGTCAAGACCCGGAAGGCCACGTCCCGGTGAGCCTGCGAACGCCGACCGCACCGCTGCGGTTGACGGCCGCCCTGACCGCCGCGAAGACGGCGCCCTGGAGGGCCGCGGCGAGCAGCACCTCCTGCCAGTCGCGGTCCTCGTCCAGCGCGTCTGGGGCGTCGCTGCCGCGCCCCACCACCTTCCAGATCTGTGTGAACAGCGCACTGGCCGCCGCGCCGGCCGCCATGCCGAGCAGCAGGCCGACCGGCCGGTACAGCACCTTCTGCTTCTGTTTCCGCTTGCTCTTCGGCTTCGGGGGTGTGCGGCTCATCGCCCCCCTCCCCACCGGGCCCGCGGCCCTCCCCTGCGGGACGCGCCCGCCCCGTGCACTGCGGCACGGCCGGCGAGCACCGCGGCCAGGAGCACCACCGCGCCCCCCGCGGCGGCCGCGACCAGGACCACGGGCCGCCGTTCGCCGTGCACGGCGTGGGCGGCGCGGGCCCGCAGATCCGTCCTGGCGATGAGCTGGTCCAGGGTCTCGACCAGTTCCTGCCGCTTCTGCGCCGCTTCGAGGCGCAGTTCGTCGGGACGTGTCATCGGTGCACCCTCTCCTTGATCTCGTCCACGTCGGAGCGGACGCCGTCGAGGGCGCGCTGCGGCACCGGCGGCACCGCACGGCGCACCTGCGCCCGCCCCAGCAACGCCAGCACACCCGCGCAGAGGAAGAGCACACCGGTCACGATGAGCGCGGCCGCCCAGACGTCCAGCACCAGCGCGAGCAGCGCCACGGCGGTGCCGGCGAGGGCGATGAGACCGACGTAGGCGACGGCTCCCGCCGCACCGAGCAGTCCGCCGCCGACACCGGCGCGGCGGCCCTTCTGCGTCAGCTCCGCCCGCGCGGTGCGCACCTCCAGCCTGACCAGGTCGGCCACCTGCTCCGACGCCCGTTTGACCAGCTCACCGACCGAGGGTTCTCCGGCCACGACCGACCGCCTCCCTTCGTCGCCATCTGAGGGACGTCCGGGTACCCCCCGCTGTCCGCTGCATGCGGGCCGCCACCACGGTTGAGCATTGCTTCACCGTCACCGGAGCACATCTAAGTGGACGTGGAGCGTTCCCGCCGGAAGACTGCGCGGATGACGAACGAGAGCACGCCCTTCGGCCGCGTCCTGTGCGCGATGGTCACGCCCTTCACCGCCACGGGCGGGTCACTGGACCTCGACCGGGCCGCCGGGCTCGCCGCCGGGCTGCTGGCGGACGGCTGCGACGGGCTCGTCCTCTCCGGGACCACGGGCGAGTCGCCCACCACGTCCGACGCGGAGAAGAGCGCGCTGATCCGGGCGGTACGGGACGCGGTGGGCCCCTCGGCGGTGCTGCTGGCCGGGGTCGGCACAGCCGACACGGCCCACACCGCGGAGCTGGCCCGCCAGGCGGAGGACGCCGGCGCCGACGGGCTCCTCGTCCTCCCCCCGTACTACAGCCGGCCGCCGCAGGCCGCGGTGGAGGCACACGTGCGCCGCGTGGCGGACGCGACGGGCCTGCCGCTCATGCTCTACGACATCCCCGGCCGCACGGGCGTGCGCATCGAGCCGGAGACCATGCTGCGGCTGGCCGAGCACCCGAGGATCGTGGCGGTGAAGGACTGCGCGTACGACCTGCTCGGCTCGACCAAGGTCATCGCGGGTTCCTCCCTCGCCTTCTACTCGGGGTGCGAGGAGCTGAACCTGCCCCTGTACGCGGTCGGTGGCGCGGGCTGCGTCAGCACGGTGGCCAACGTGGCGCCCGGCGCGGTGCGCGCGGTGCTGGACGCCTTCGACGCGGGCGACACCGCGGAGGCGGCCCGGCGCAACGGGCTGCTGCTGCCGCTCGTCGAGCGGATGACCGCCGCCGGGCTGCCGGGCGCGGTCACCGCGAAGGCGCTGCTGGACGCCGGCCCCGTGCGGGAACCGCTGCAGCCCGCCGACCGGAACGCGGTCGACGGGCTGCGGCGGGTGTACGGGGACCTGGCGGCCGCCCTCAGTCGATGATGAGGTTCCTCCCGAGGACGGCGACGTGCTCCAGCACGTCCTCCATCGGGTCGTCGATCTGCCCCGCGTTGACGAGTGCGACGCGCGGCCCGTTGTGGGAGTGCGTGTTGCTCTCGTCGGCATGGGCGCTCCCGCCCGTGAGTGCCGCCGCCAGGGCGGCCGCCCCGGCGACCAAGGCGACCCGGCCGATCCTCATGTCCGCTCCTCACCTGACCGTTTCATGTGACCCTGCGTCGACCTGTTCATCTGCCCGGCGGCCAGGAGGTCACGGAAGGTCACACGAAAGGTGACGGCGGCTCAGTCGTTGCTGTGCAGGATGTCGTTGAGGCCGCCCCAGACCGCGTTGTTCGGGCGGGCCTCGACGGTCCCGGTGACCGAGTTGCGGCGGAAGAGGATGTTCGAGGCGCCGGACAGCTCGCGGGCCTTGACGACCTGCCCGTCGGGCATGGTGACGCGCGTGCCGGCCGTGACGTACAGACCCGCCTCTACCACGCACTCGTCGCCGAGGGCGATGCCCACGCCCGCCTCGGCGCCGACGAGGCAGCGCTCGCCGATGGAGATGACGACGTTGCCACCGCCGGACAGCGTGCCCATGGTGGAGGCGCCGCCGCCGATGTCGGAGCCGTCGCCGATGACGACGCCGGCGGAGATCCGGCCCTCGACCATGGAGGTGCCGAGGGTGCCGGCGTTGAAGTTGACGAAGCCCTCGTGCATCACGGTGGTGCCGGCCGCCAGGTGGGCACCGAGCCGGACGCGGTCGGCGTCGGCGATGCGCACGCCCTTGGGAGCGACGTAGTCCGTCATACGCGGGAACTTGTCGATGCTGGTGACCTGGAGGTGCAGGCCGTCGGCGCGGGCGTTGAGGCGCACCTTCTCGATGTCGTCGACGGCCACGGGGCCGAGGCTGGTCCAGGCGACGTTGGCGAGCAGCCCGAAGACGCCGTCCAGGTTCTGCCCGTGCGGCCGGACGAGCCGGTGGCTGAGCAGGTGCAGGCGCAGGTAGGCGTCGTGCGCGTCGAGCGGCTTGTCGTCCAGCGAGGCGATCACGGTGCGGACGGCGACGACCTCGACGCCGCGGCGGGCGTCCACGCCGAGGGCCTTGGCGGCTCCGTCGCCCAGGAACCGTACGGCCTCGTCCGGCGTGAGGCGCTCGGTACCGGCGGGACCGGTCGCCTCGGCGAGCTCGGGAACGGGGAACCAGGTGTCGAGGACGGTGCCGTCGCCGGCGATCGTGGCGAGGCCGGCGGCGACGGCCCCGGTGGTGCGAGGTGCAGAAGTCATGACCCGAACCTAACCGGCGAGGCACGCCGTGTGCGAACCGGTCTCAGGGGCCGGGCCGGGCCCAGCCCGGCTGCTCGGGCCGCCCCGCCTGCCGCGCGAGGGCGATCCCCGGTTAACGTGTCCCGGTCAATCCGGGGGATCGAACACAGGAGCACATCCGTATGGCGCAGGACTCCACGGGGGCGCACGAAGACGACAGGAGAGCGGACGGAACGGGGGGCCCGACGACGCCGGAGCCCACCGACCGGCCCGACCCGTCGCAGAGCCCCACCGCACCCGAGGCCACCGACCGGCCCAACCCGTCGCAGAGCCCCACCGCACCCGAGCCCACCGACCGGTCCGACCCGCGGTCCGGTTCGACCGCCGCCGCGTCCGCCCCGCCGCAGGGGGCCGACGGGCCGGGCCTGCCGGGCCCCGGCGGGCACGAGGGATACGCCGGTCACGGCGGTTACGCCGCGTACGGGGCGCCCGGCCCGTACGGGCCGCCCGGCAACGGCGGCTGGGCGGGCTGGGCGGGACCGCCCGGACCACCGAAACCCGGGGTCATCCCGCTGGGGCCGCTGGGGCTCGGTGACGTCCTCGGCGGCGCCTTCAGCACACTGTGGCGCGCGTGGGCCGCCCTGACGGGTTTCTGCCTCGCCGTCTTCGGGCTGCTCCTGGCGCTGCTCGGCGCCGTGTTCCTGGTCGGGTTCCTGACCCTCGGGGCGACGGCCGGCGACATGCTGACCCTGGAGGCGGACGACACCGTCTTCGACGCTGCGCCGGTGATCCTGTTCCTCGTCGTCTTCTACGTGTGCGCGTTCCTGGGGACGGCGGTCGCCGGCGCGCTCCTCTACGCCGTCGGCCCCGCGGCCCTGCGGATGGCGGTGGTGGGCGGACCGGTGCGGTTCGCGATGCTGTGGCGCCAGTCGTGGGCGCGCATGTGGGCGGTCCTGGGCGCCATCGTCCTGACCTCGCTGTGCGTGACGCTTCCCGTGGTCGCCGTGATCGTCGCGGTCGCGGCCCTGGGAGCGGCCTCCGACGGCGCGCCCTGGGTGTGGCTCATCGGTGTGCCCGCGGTGCTGGGCGTGATGGCGCTGGCCGCCTGGCTGTGGGTGCGGTTCAGTCTGGCGCCGTCGGCGGCCGTCCTGGAGCGGCTCGGCCCGGTGCAGGCCATGCGCCGCTCTGCGCGCCTGGTGGAGGGTACGTGGTGGAGGGTGTTCGGGTTCACCCTCGTCGGCGGGCTGATCGCGGGCGCCCTGGCCTGGGTGATCCAGATGGTGTTCCAGCTGGTCGGCCTGGTGCCCTTCCTCATCCTGCTGCCGAGTGACAGCTCGGACGCCCCCGTGGCGGCGATCCTGGTGATGGCGGCCCTGTTCCTGGTGGGTTTCGCGATATCCCAGATCGTCGCCTCGGTGTTCCCCTCGCTGGTCCAGGGCCTGATCTACATCGACCGCCGGATCCGTACGGAGAACCTGGCCGCCGCGCTGGCCGACTCCGCGGGCGTGACGCTGCCCGCGCCGGGCACGGCGCCGTACGCCGGCGGCCCGTACGGTCCGCCGCCCGCGGTCTGACGTACCTGTGACAACGGCCGTGCCCGCGGGGATCGCTCCCGGCGGGCACGGCCGTTGCTGCGTCGCGGCGGCGGTCAGACGTTGAAGCCCAGGGCCCGCAGCTGCTCGCGGCCGTCGTCCGTGATCTTGTCCGGGCCCCACGGCGGCATCCAGACCCAGTTGATGCGCAGGTCGTTGACGATGCCGTCGGTCGCCGACTTCGCCTGGTCCTCGATGACGTCGGTCAGCGGGCAGGCCGCGGACGTGAGCGTCATGTCCAGGGTGGCGACGTTGGAGTCGTCGACGTGGATGCCGTAGATGAGGCCGAGGTTGACGACGTCGATGCCCAGCTCGGGGTCGACGACGTCGTACAGCGCCTCGCGCACCTCCTCCTCGGTCGCGGGCTTCATCGGCACCGAGGTCTCGTTCTCGCTCATGCGGTCTTCTCCTCGCCCAGCGCCTGGGCGGTCGCGTCCTTCCACGCCATCCAGCTCAGCAGCGCGCACTTCACACGGGCCGGGTACTTGGAGACCCCGGCGAACGCGACGGCGTCCTCCAGGAGGTCCTCCATCGCGTCGTCCGGCTCGATCCTGCCCTTGGACTGCATCAGCTCCAGGAACGTGCCCTGGATCCGCTGCGCCTCCGCCAGGTCCTTGCCGACGAGCAGCTCGTTCAGCACCGACGCGGACGCCTGGCTGATGGAGCAGCCCTGGCCCTCGTACGACACGTCCGCGACGCGGGTCCCGTCGTACTTCACGCGGAGCGTGATCTCGTCGCCGCACGTCGGGTTGACGTGGTGCACCTCGGCGTCCCCGTCCCGCAAGCCCCGCCCGTGCGGGTGCTTGTAGTGGTCCAGGATGACGTCCTGGTACATCGAATCCAGCTTCACCGAAGCGTCAGCCCCTCATCCGAAGAAGTTGCGGACGTGCTCCAGGCCGTCCACCAGGGCGTCGACCTCGGCCGGCGTGGAGTACAGATAGAACGACGCTCGCGTGGTCGCAGGAATTCCGTACCGCAGGCAGACGGGCCGGGCGCAGTGGTGGCCGACGCGGACCGCGATGCCCTGCTCGTCGAGCACCTGGCCCACGTCGTGGGGGTGGATGTCGCCGAGCGTGAAGGAGATCGCCGCGCCGCGGTCCTCGGCCGTGGAGGGGCCGATGATCCGCAGGTCCGGCACCGACTGGAGGCGCTGGATCGCGTACGCGGTGATCGCGTGCTCGTGGGCCGCGATCCTGTCCATGCCGATGGAGTCGAGGTAGTCCACGGCCGCGCCGAGGCCCACGGCCTGGGCGATCGGTGGTGTGCCCGCCTCGAACTTGTGGGGTGCGGGGGCGTAGGTGGAGGAGTGCATCGAGACGGTCTCGATCATCTCGCCGCCGCCGAGGAAGGGCGGCAGGTCCTCCAGGAGTTCCTGGCGGCCCCACAGCACGCCGATGCCCGTCGGGCCGCACATCTTGTGGCCGGTGAAGGCGACGAAGTCGGCCTGCAGGGCCTGGACGTCCAGCGCCATGTGGGGGGCGGCCTGCGAGGCGTCGATGAGGACGAGCGCGCCGACCTCCTGGGCGCGGCGGACTATCGCCTCGACCGGGTTCAGGGTGCCGAGGATGTTGGAGACCAGCACGAAGGAGACGATCTTCGTCTTCGGCGTGATGACCTCGTCGATCCGGGACAGGTCGAGGCGGCCGTCGTCGGTCAGCCCGAACCACTTCAGCTTCGCGCCGGTGCGCTGCGACAGCAGCTGCCACGGGACGATGTTGGAGTGGTGCTCCATCTCGGTGATGACGATCTCGGTCTCGGCGTCCACGCGGTAGGGCTCGTCGGCCCAGCCGAGCATGTTCGCCACCAGGTTCAGCGACTCGGAGGCGTTCTTGGTGAAGATCACCTCGTCGCGGCTGGGCGCGTTGATGAAGGCGGCGACCTTGTCGCGGGCGCCCTCATACAGCTCCGTGGCCTCCTCGGCCAGGACGTGGACGCCGCGGTGCACGTTGGCGTTGTGCCGCTCGTAGTACTCGCTCACCGCGTCGATCACCTGGCGCGGCGTCTGGGACGTCGCCGCGTTGTCCAGGTAGACGAGCTTCTTGCCGTCGTGGAGGACCCGGTCGAGGATCGGGAAGTCCTTGCGGATCGCCTCTGTGTCGAGGAGGCCCGGAAGCTGTGTCACTCGGATGCGCCGCCCTTCGTGTACGCCTCGTAGCCCTCTGACTCCAGCTTGTCGGCGAGCTCGGGGCCACCGGACTCGACGATGCGGCCGCCGGCGAAGACGTGCACGTGGTCCGGCTTGATGTAACGGAGGATACGCGTGTAGTGCGTGATGAGCAGGGTGCCGACCTCGCCGGTCTCGCGGACGCGGTTGACGCCCTCGGAGACGATGCGCAGCGCGTCGACGTCGAGGCCGGAGTCCGTCTCGTCGAGGACCGCGATCTTCGGCTTGAGGAGCTCCAGCTGGAGGATCTCGTGGCGCTTCTTCTCACCGCCGGAGAAGCCCTCGTTGACGTTCCGCTCGGCGAAGGAGGGGTCCATGTTGAGGCGCTGCATGGCCTCCTTGACCTCCTTGACCCAGGTGCGGAGCTTGGGGGCCTCGCCGCGGATCGCGGTGGCGGAGGTGCGCAGGAAGTTCGAGACGGAGACGCCGGGGACCTCGACCGGGTACTGCATGGCGAGGAAGACGCCGGCGCGGGCGCGCTCGTCGACGGACATCTCCAGGACGTCCTCACCGTCGAGGGTGACCGTGCCGCCGGTGACCGTGTACTTGGGGTGACCGGCGAGGGAGTAGGCGAGCGTCGACTTGCCGGAGCCGTTGGGGCCCATGATGGCGTGGGTCTCGCCCTGCTTCACGGTCAGGTCGACGCCCTTGAGGATCTCCTTCGTGGTGTTTTCGGCCTCGACGGAGACGTGCAGGTCGCGGATTTCAAGCGTTGCCATGGGTGACTCAGGACTCCTGGGTGACGGAGACGAGCACATCGTCCCCTTCGATCTGTACGGGGTAGACGGGGACGGGGCGCGTCGCGGGAAGACCGGACGGCTTGCCGGTGCGGAGGTCGAAGCTGGAGCCGTGCAGCCAGCACTCGATGGCGCAGTCCTCGACCTCGCCCTCGGAGAGGGAGACGTTCGCGTGGGAGCAGATGTCGTTGATCGCGAAGACCTCGCCCCCGGTGCGGACGACGGAGACCGGCGTGCCGTCGATCTCCACCCGCTTGGGGGTGTCCTCTTCCAGCTCGCCGAGCGAGCAGGCGCGGACGAAGGCCATCAGACGGATGCCTCCAGTTCGGCCTCGATCTTCTCGATGAGCCGCTGCTCGACGTCCGCGAGGCCGATCTGCTGGACCAGCTCGGCGAAGAAGCCGCGGACGACCAGACGGCGGGCCTCGGCCTCCGGGATGCCGCGGGCCATCAGGTAGAACAGCTGCTCGTCGTCGAAGCGGCCGGTGGCGGAGGCGTGGCCGGCGCCGGCGATCTCGCCGGTCTCGATCTCCAGGTTGGGCACCGAGTCGACCCGGGCCCCGTCGGTGAGGACGAGGTTCCGGTTCAGCTCGTAGGTGTCGGTGCCCTCGGCGGCGGCCTGGATGAGGACGTCGCCGATCCACACGGCGTGCGCCTCCTCGCCCTGGAGGGCGCCCTTGTAGGCGACGTTCGAGGAGCAGTGCGGCACATTGTGGGTGACGAGGAGGCGGTGCTCCTGGTGCTGCCTGGCGTCGGTGAAGTACAGGCCGAACAGCTCCGCGCTGCCGCCGGTCCCGGCGTACTCGACGCGCGGGTGGATGCGGACGAGGTCGCCGCCGAAGGTGACGACGACGGACTTGAAGGAGGCGTCGCGGCCGACGAGCGCGTTGTGCTGGGCACAGTGGACGGCCGTGTCGTCCCAGTCCTGCACGGAGACGACGGTCAGCTTGGCGCCGTCGCCGAGGCGGAAGTCGACGTTGGCGGCGAGGACGGCGTCCCCGGTGTGGTCGAGGACCACGACGGCCTCGGCGAAGGCGCCGACCTCGACGGCCAGGTGGCCGAAGGAGGTGCCGCCCTGACCGTGCACGCCGATGCGGACCGGCTCGGTGAGCACGGCGTCCTTGGGCACGCTGACGACGGTGGCCTTCTCGAACGCGGAGTACGCCTGGGCGGCGACCCGGTCGACGGGGGTGCCGGCCTTGCCGAGCCGGGCGTCGTCACGGCCGACGGTCTCGACGGTGACGGGGTCGGGCGCGGTCACCTCGACGCGTACCCCCTCCCCGGTGGCGGTCGCGGTGCCGTCGTGCAGCCCGCGCAGGCGCTCCAGCGGGGTGAACCGCCACTCCTCCTCGCGGCCGTGCGGGACCGGGAAGTCCGCGACGTCGAAGGACGGCGGGGCGCTCATGCGGGTGGCGACGGTCGACTCTGCGGCCACCGCGATGGAGCCGGCGGTGGTCGAGCCGACCGGGATGTTGTCAGCCATGGCTGTCGTGGTTTCTCTTCCTACGTGCGTGCGTCGTCAAGTCGTGCGGCCGCGCGGGCGCGGCGCGGCGGGGCCGCGCCCGGCCGCGGGTGCGGGGGCGTCAGCCGACCGCGCCCTCCATCTGCAGCTCGATCAGCCGGTTGAGCTCCAGGGCGTACTCCATCGGCAGCTCCTTGGCGATCGGCTCGACGAAGCCGCGCACGATCATGGCCATGGCCTCGTCCTCGGACAGGCCGCGGCTCATCAGGTAGAAGAGCTGGTCCTCGGAGACCTTGGAGACGGTCGCCTCGTGGCCCATGGACACGTCGTCCTCGCGCACGTCGACGTACGGGTACGTGTCGGAGCGGGAGATCGTGTCGACGAGCAGGGCGTCGCAGAGCACGTTGGACTTGGAGCCCGGGGCACCCTCGCCGATCTCGATGAGACCGCGGTAGGAGGTGCGGCCGCCGCCTCGCGCCACCGACTTGGAGACGATGTTGGAGGACGTGTTCGGCGCCATGTGGACCATCTTGGCGCCGGCGTCCTGGTGCTGGCCCTCGCCCGCGAAGGCGATGGACAGGGTCTCGCCCTTGGCGTGCTCGCCCATGAGGTAGACGGCCGGGTACTTCATGGTGACCTTGGAGCCGATGTTGCCGTCGACCCACTCCATGGTCGCGCCCTCGTACGCCACGGCGCGCTTGGTGACGAGGTTGTAGACGTTGTTCGACCAGTTCTGGATGGTCGTGTAGCGGCAGCGCGCGTTCTTCTTCACGATGATCTCGACGACGGCGCTGTGCAGCGAGTCGGAGGAGTAGATCGGCGCGGTGCAGCCCTCGACGTAGTGCACGTAGGCACCCTCGTCGACGATGATCAGGGTGCGCTCGAACTGGCCCATGTTCTCGGTGTTGATCCGGAAGTAGGCCTGGAGCGGGATGTCCACGTGGACGCCCGGCGGGACGTAGATGAAGGAGCCGCCGGACCACACGGCGGTGTTCAGCGAGGCGAACTTGTTGTCGCCGACCGGGATGACCGTGCCGAAGTACTCCTGGAAGAGCTCCGGGTGCTCCTTCAGCGCGGTGTCCGTGTCGAGGAAGATGACGCCCTGGCTCTCCAGGTCCTCGCGGATCTGGTGGTAGACGACCTCGGACTCGTACTGGGCGGCGACACCGGCGACGAGGCGCTGCTTCTCCGCCTCCGGGATGCCGAGCTTGTCGTACGTGTTCTTGATGTCCTCCGGCAGGTCCTCCCAGGAGGCGGCCTGCTTCTCGGTGGACCGGACGAAGTACTTGATGTTGTCGAAGTCGATGCCGGAGAGGTCGGAGCCCCAGGTCGGCATGGGCTTCTTGCCGAAGAGGCGCAGACCCTTCAGCCGCAGCTTCAGCATCCACTCCGGCTCGTTCTTCTTCGCGGAGATGTCGCGGACGACGTCCTCGTTGAGGCCGCGCTTGGCGGTGGCGCCGGCCGCGTCGGAGTCGGCCCAGCCGTACTCGTACCGACCCAGGCCCTCAAGCTCGGGGTGGCTGATCTCGGTGGTCATGCGGGGTTCCTCCCGGCCGTGCTTACGGATGCTGATGCTGGTGGAGAAGTCTTCGTCGTGGTGCGTGACGCCGTGCTCCGCGGCGGCTGCTGCGGGTCGCCGTGCGGGATGAAGGTGGTGCAGACCCCGTCGCCGTGCGCGATGGTCGCCAGGCGCTGGACATGGGTGCCGAGCAGACGGGAGAAGATCTCCGTCTCCGCCTCGCAGAGCTGCGGGTACCGCTCCGCGACGTGGACCACCGGGCAGTGGTGCTGGCACAACTGCTGGCCGACCTGACCGGCCGGGGCCTTGCGTGCCGTCGCAGCGTACCCGTCGGCACTCAGCGCCCTGGCCAGCGCCGCGGCGCGCTCCTGCGGCGGCACCGACTCGACGGCCTCGCGGTAGCCCTCCATCTGGGCCTCCACGCGGTCGCGGGCGAAGGCGGCCACGGCGGCCTCGCCCCCGGCGTTCTGCTCGATCCAGCGCAGGGCGTCGACGGCGAGCCGGTCGTACGACTGGTCGAAGGCGTCCCGGCCGCAGTCGGTGAGCGCGAACACCTTCGCGGGCCTGCCACGTGAACGCGCGCCGTACACGCGCTGTTCCCGCGGAGCCACGACGTCGTCGGCGACCAGGGCGTCCAGGTGCCGGCGCACGGCGGCCTGGGTGAGGCCGAGCCGCTCCGCGAGCTGCGCCACGGTGGACGGCCCGTGGCCCAGGATGGACCGCGCGACCCGGTTGCGGGTGGACCGCTCCCCGGTCGCGAGCTCCTCCCCAGGGGCAGCGGGGGTCGCACCGACGTTTTTCACAACGCCATTGTTGCGTAATTCAGAAGAGGGTGACAAGCCAGGCCCGGAGCGACCCCTCGTGCCGTACATCACTTAGGGAAACCTAACCTGACCTGCGGAAACGATCATATTCGGCAGCTTCGACGGCCGGCGCGAACCGGTCGGCGGCGGCGCCGCGCGGCACCCCCGACCGCCTCTGAGCAGGCCGGAGAGGCCCAGGCGGCCGACCGGGCGGCCACGCCCGGGCTACCCCGCCACCCGCGCCGGGCCACCGCCGCGTGGCCGGAACCTGAGGGCCGGGCGCCCGCCGCGGCTCCTTAGACTGCGTACCCATGCGATACGAGTCCGCCGTCCGGGTACGGGGCCTGGTCAAGCGGTACGGAACGAAGACCGCGGTGGACGGGCTCGACCTCGACGTCCGCGCGGGCACCGTCACCGCCGTCCTCGGCCCCAACGGAGCCGGCAAGACCACCACCGTCGAGACCTGCGAGGGCTACCGCAAGCCCGACGCGGGCACGGTCTCCGTCCTGGGCCTCGACCCGGTGCGCCAAGCGGGTGAGCTGCGCCCGCGCATCGGCGTGATGCTCCAGTCCGGCGGGGTCTACTCGGGCGCCCGCGCCGACGAGATGCTCCGCCACATGGCCCGCCTGCACGCCCACCCCCTCGACGTGGGGGCCCTCATCGAGCGCCTCGGCCTCGGGTCCTGCGGCCGCACGCCCTACCGGCGGCTCTCCGGCGGCCAGCAGCAGCGGCTCGCCCTGGCCCTGGCCGTGGTCGGCCGCCCCGAGCTGGTGTTCCTCGACGAGCCGACGGCCGGCCTCGACCCGCAGGCCCGCCGCGCCACCTGGGACCTGGTGCGCGAGCTGCGCACCGACGGCGTGACGGTGGTCCTCACCACCCACTTCATGGACGAGGCCGAACAGCTCGCCGACGACGTGGCGATCATCGACGGCGGCCGGGTCGCCGCGCAGGGCACGCCCGAGCAGCTGTGCCGCGGCGGCGCCGAGGACTCCCTGCGCTTCGCCGGACGCCCCGGCCTCGACCTGGGCTCCCTGCTGAAGGCTCTCCCCGACGGCACGGCGGCCGCGGAGGTCGCCCCCGGCGCGTACCGCATCCGCGGCACGATCGACCCCCAGCTGCTGGCCACGGTCACCACCTGGTGCGCCCAGAACGGGGTGATGCCGGACCGCATCGCGGTGGAGCGGCACACGCTGGAGGACGTCTTCCTGGAACTGACGGGCAAGGAGCTGCGGGCGTGAACCACCGGACCCGCCGGGGCCCCGGGAGCCGCCCCGCGCACGCACACGGCCCGCGACCGACCGGCAAGGAGCAGCACGGATGAGCACGGGTACCCACACCCCCCGGCCGGGGGCGGCGCCCGTCGGGCGGATGATCGCCGCGCAGGCGGCACTGGAGACGCGCATGCTGCTGCGCAACGGCGAGCAGCTGCTGCTCACCGTCGTCATCCCCTCGCTGCTGCTGGTGCTGTTCTCCACCGTCGACATCGTCGACACGGGCGACGGCCGGGCGGTGGACTTCCTCGCCCCCGGCGTGCTGGCGCTGGCCGTGATGTCGACCGCCTTCACCGGGCAGGCCATCGCCACCGGCTTCGAGCGGCGGTACGGCGTGCTCAAGCGGCTCGGCGCCTCTCCCCTGCCGCGCTGGGCGCTCATGACCGCGAAGACGCTGAGCGTGCTGGTCACGGAGGTGCTCCAGATCCTGCTCCTGACGGCGATCGCCCTGGCGCTCGGCTGGTCGCCGCACGGCAACCCGCTGGCGGTGCTCCTGCTGCTGGTGGCGGGCACCGCGGCGTTCTCGGGGCTCGGGCTGCTCATGGCGGGCACGCTCCGGGCGGAGGCGACGCTGGCCGCGGCGAACCTCGTCTTCCTGTTGCTCCTCGTGGGCGGCGGGGTGGTGGTGCCGCTGGACAAGTTCCCGGACGCCGCCCGGGCCGTCCTGGAGCTGCTGCCGATCTCGGCGCTCTCGGGCGGGCTGCGGGACGTGCTCCAGGACGGAGCCGGCATGCCGTGGGGCGCCCTCGCCGTGCTGGCCGCCTGGGCCGTGGCGGGGCTGGGCGCGGCGGGACGGTTCTTCCGGTGGGAGTAGCGGTCCGTCCGGCGGGGCCGGCGGTTCTTCCAGCGGCTGCGGACGCAGGGGGGACCCTCGTGAACGCTCTCACAAGCGGCCGCCTACGATAGGCCCGTGTTGACCCCCCTCGCCTTGATTGCCCGACGCTGGACCCCCTCCCCCAGGACGCTCCGGCGCGCCACCCTCGCAGCGGTCGTCATGTCCGTCCTGATCATCGTCACCGGCGGCGCCGTCCGGCTCACCGGTTCCGGCCTCGGCTGCGACACCTGGCCGAAGTGCACCGACGACAGCCTCTTCGCGACGCCGGAGGAGGGCATCCACGGCGCCATCGAGTTCGGCAACAGGCTGCTGACGTACGTCCTGTCGGCGGCCGTCGGCTGGGCCATCGTCGCGAGCCGCTCGGTGAAGCCGCGGCGCCGGCGCCTGAGCCGGCTGGCCTGGGTGCAGTTCTGGGTCGTGCTGCTCAACGCCGTCCTCGGCGGCATCACGGTCTGGATGGAGCTCAACCCGTGGATCGTCGCGGGTCACTTCATCGCGGCGAACCTGCTGCTGACCGTGGCGACCCTCACCTGGATCCGCGCCGGCGAGGGCGACGGGGCGCCCAGGCCGCGGGTCCCGGGGCCGGTCCGCAAGCTGGGCTGGGCCCTGGTGGCGGCGTCCGCGGTGCTGATCGTGGCCGGTACGGGGGTCACCGGCTCCGGCGAGCACGCGGGCGACAGCAGCGACGTCCCGCGGATGCCGTTCGACTACGAGCGGGTGGCACAGGTCCACGCGGCCTTCGCCTGGCTGGTGGTCCTGCTGGCCGTCGCCCTGTTCGTCGCCCTGCGGGTGGTCGACGCCCCGGACGACATCCGCGCCCGCGCGCGGGACCTGCTGGTGGTGCTGGCCCTGCAGGGCGCCATCGGCTACGTCCAGTACTTCAACGGCGTCCCCGAGGTGCTCGTGGGCGCCCACATGCTCGGCTCGGCCCTCCTGTGGGTCGCGGTCCTGCGCCTGGCCCTGGCCACCCGCGAGCGCCCCTCCGACCCCGCGGCCGCGGCCCCTGCCCGGACGGAGGGTGTGGCGTTGCCCGCGGGCGCCTGAGGGTTCCCGCAGCCACCTGGCTCCGCCGGGCGGTCCACCGATCCAGCCCGTTGCCCGCCGCGCGCTCCCCGCTGCGGCCATCGCGGCGCCCCGAGCCCGAACGGCGGGGGCGCCAGCGGCGCACCGCGAAGTCGGGCCCGGGTGTCGAAGGACGTGGTGCCCGAGGCGGGCGCCCCGGCCGAGCTGCGCCTCGAAGGTGCCGAGGCCCAGCTCCGCGCGCAGCACCCCGTGGCAGTAGTGGTCCACCAGCGCCGGGGTGTCGATCATCGCGAGGGCTCCCTGCCGCCGGGCGCGGCCTCGCGGCCGCACGGGTGCGTCGTTACGTCGTGTGCCACACGTCCCGACGACGCCCCGGCGAAGTGGTGCCTTGCTGAGCGTGGTGCGGGACCGGTGCCCCGCCGATCGTCCGGGTCGGTTGCCGGCCGGGCTCAGTCGTCCGTCTTTCCGCCGAGCTGGATGCCGGCCATGCGGCTCCACTCGTACGGACCGGTGCGGACCTTGGCGGCGAACTCGCCGTCGAACGACTCGTGCAGGGTGAGGCCCGCCTTCTCCGCCGCGGCCCGGGCGATGTCCCCGGTGGGGGCGACGAGGTCGCCCCAGCCGCCGTCCGCGCCGACGAGCACGATGCGGGTGCCGGCCTGGCCGATGTAGGAGAGCTGGCCCTCCGCGCCGCCGTGCTGCCGCGCGAACGCCTGGATCTGCTTGGCGAGCTTCGCCGCCGTTCGCTCGGCCTGCTTGCCGCCCTGCTTGGTGGTGTCTGCCATAGGGCGATGCTACTTCCGGGTAGATCAACGTGCGACGGGCGGGCCACGTGGCCTTGGCCACGCGGCCCGCCCGCGGGTGCTCGTCGGGGGCTCGGGGCCCCGGTCGGTCCGCTACCTCAGGAAGGGGTCCACGGCCACCGCGACGAAGAGCAGCGACACGTAGGTGATCGACCAGTGGAAGAGGCGCATCTCCTTCAGCCCCGCGCCGGTCTCGCCGGAGCGGGCGCGGTTCTGCAGGGCGTGCGCCTCCCACAGCCACCAGCCGCCGGTGACCAGTGCGACCGCGGTGTAGAACCAGCCGGTGTAGCCGAGCGGCTGGAGCAGCAGGGATACGGCCACCATGACCCAGCTGTAGAGGACGATCTGCCGGGCGACGACCTTGTTGGAGGCGATGACGGGCAGCATCGGCACGCCCACGCGGGCGTAGTCGTCCTTCACCTTCATGGACAGCGGCCAGTAGTGGGGCGGCGTCCAGAAGAAGATGACGAGGAAGAGGATCACGGCGGCCCACGACATGGAGTCCGTGACGGACGACCAGCCGATCAGGACCGGCATGCAGCCGGCGATGCCGCCCCACACGATGTTCTGCGCGGTGCGGCGCTTGAGGATCATCGTGTAGACGACGACGTAGAAGAGGAGCGCACCGAGGGCCAGCCACGCCGACAGCCAGTTGACGAAGACGCCGAACCAGAGCGTCGACACCACGGCGAGGGCGAGCCCGAAGACGAGGCCCTCGCGCGGGGAGACCATGCCCGTCACCAGCGGCCGCTGGGAGGTGCGGTCCATGAGGGCGTCGATGTCCCGGTCGATGTACATGTTGAGCGCGTTGGCGCCGCCGGCGGAGAGGTAACCGGCGAAGCAGGTGTGCAGCACCAGCCACAGGTCCGGCACGCCCTGCTCGGCGAGGAACATCACCGGGACCGTCGTGATCAGCAGAAGCTCGATGATCCGCGGCTTGGTCAGCGCCACGAACGCCTTGACGCGGGCACCGAACGGCCGATGGGCCGGGCTTGCTTCCAGCTCCCCGACTGCCCCAAGGGCGTGGGAGGTACCCCCACCCGCTGGACGGGATTCGACGGCCGTCACGCACACCCCTGACAGAGACATCCCAGCGAGCCCGTGTCCTGTGACGTGTAAGGACCGGTGAGGACTCGCGCGTACCACGCCACTGTAGACGTTGCCCGATGGCCGCCCGTCGCGGGGGGTGGGTCGTGTTGACCGGGCGGCGGCGGCCGCCGCGTCGGGAGCGGGGCGCGGGGGCCGCCGTGCGCGGGCGGCTCAGAAGGGCGTCTCCCCTCCTCGTACGAGCGCTCGGATGAGCGGGTCCGAGGGGGACGGGCGACGGATGAGCGATCGGATGAGCGACCCCGGTGAACACCTGGTGCACACGGCCCCGCGCGGGTGGCGGCACCCGGTCCCAGGCCGGAAAATCGGGCCTGGTGACGGGATAGGCTCGGCAGCGGCCGGTGCGACCGAACGTCATCGGCATGCGACATGTGGAGAGGAGCCCTGACCTAGGGTGAGCACCAAGCCGACCACCACAGACTTCGAGTGGACCGCATTGGACCAGCGTGCCGTCGACACCGCCCGTGTCCTGGCCGCGGACGCCGTACAGAAGGTCGGCAACGGCCATCCCGGTACGGCCATGAGCCTGGCCCCCGCCGCGTACACGCTCTTCCAGAAGGTGATGCGCCACGACCCGTCCGACCCGGACTGGACCGGCCGCGACCGGTTCGTGCTCTCGGCGGGGCACTCCTCGCTGACCCTGTACACGCAGCTGTACCTGGGCGGCTTCGGCCTGGAGCTGGACGACCTCAAGGCGTTCCGCACCTGGGGCTCGAAGACGCCCGGCCACCCCGAGTACGGCCACACCAAGGGCGTCGAGACGACGACCGGCCCGCTGGGCCAGGGCGTCGCCAACGCCGTCGGCATGGCGATGGCCGCCCGCTACGAGCGCGGCCTGTTCGACCCGGAGGCGGCGCCCGGCACCTCGCCGTTCGACCACTTCGTGTACGTCATCGCCGGTGACGGCTGCCTCCAGGAGGGCATCGCCGCCGAGGCGTCGTCGATGGCCGGGCACCAGAAGCTCGGCAACCTGGTCATGCTGTGGGACGACAACCACATCTCGATCGAGGGCGACACCGAGACCGCCGTGTCCGAGGACACGATGAAGCGGTACGAGGCGTACGGCTGGCACGTGCAGCGCGTGGAGCAGAAGGAGAACGGCGACCTCGACCCCGAGGCGCTGTACGCGGCGATCCAGGCGGCCAGGGCCGAGACGGAGCGCCCCTCCTTCATCGCCATGCGGTCGATCATCGCCTGGCCGGCGCCGCACGCGCAGAACACCGAGGCGGCACACGGCTCCGCGCTGGGCGACGAGGAGGTCGCGGCGACCAAGCGCGTGCTGGGCTTCGACCCGGAGCGGGCCTTCGAGGTGTCGGACGAGGTCATCGGCCACACCCGCAAGCTCGGCGACCGGGGCGGCGAGGCCCGCGCCGCGTGGGAGAAGGACCTCCAGGAGTGGCGTGCCGCCAACCCGGAGCGCGCCGCCGAGTTCGACCGGATCTCCGCGGGCGAGCTGCCCAAGGGCTGGGAGGACAGGCTCCCTGTCTTCGAGCCGGGCAAGGGCGTCGCCACCCGCGCCGCCTCCGGCAAGGTCCTCCAGGCGCTGGGCGGCGTGATCCCCGAGCTGTGGGGCGGCTCCGCCGACCTCGCCGGCTCGAACAACACGACGATCGACAAGACGTCGTCGTTCCTGCCCGGGGGCAACCCGCTGCCGGAGGCCGACCCGTACGGCCGGACCATCCACTTCGGCATCCGCGAGCACGCGATGGCCGCCGAGATGAACGGCATCGCGCTGCACGGCAACACCCGGATCTTCGGCGGCACCTTCCTGGTGTTCTCCGACTACATGCGCAACGCGGTCCGGCTGTCGGCGCTGATGCACCTGCCGGTGACCTACGTGTGGACGCACGACTCGATCGGTCTCGGCGAGGACGGCCCGACCCACCAGCCGGTGGAGCACCTGGCGTCGCTGCGCGCGATCCCCGGCCTGAGCGTGGTCCGCCCGGCCGACGCGAACGAGACGGCCATCGCCTGGCGCGAGATCCTCAAGCGGTGGACGAAGGAGTTCGGCAAGGGCACCCCGCACGGCCTGGCGCTGACCCGGCAGGGCGTGCCGACGTACGAGCCGAACGAGGACACCGCCAAGGGCGGCTACGTGCTCCTCGACGCCGAGGGCGGCGCACCGGAGGTCGTGCTGATCGCCACCGGTTCCGAGGTGCACCTGGCCGTGGCGGCGCGCGAGCAGCTGCAGGCGGACGGCGTGCCGACGCGTGTCGTGTCGATGCCGTGCGTCGAGTGGTTCGAGGAGCAGGAGCAGGGGTACCGGGACTCGGTGCTGCCGCCGTCCGTGAAGGCGCGCGTGGCGGTGGAGGCCGGCATCGGGCTGACCTGGCACCGGTACGTGGGCGATGCGGGCCGCATCGTGTCGCTGGAGCACTTCGGTGCCTCCGCGGACGGCAAGCTGCTGTTCCGCGAGTTCGGCTTCACCCCGGAGGCGATCGCCGCCGCCGCCCGGGAATCGATCGCGGCCACGGCACGCTGACGCCCGTACGAGTACTAGTAGGAGATGCATCTCTCATGACAGACGCACTCAAGCGCCTCTCCGACGAAGGCGTCGCGATCTGGCTGGACGACCTGTCCCGCAAGCGGATCACCTCGGGGAACCTCCAGGAGCTGATCGACCAGCAGCACGTGGTGGGTGTCACCACCAACCCGTCGATCTTCCAGAAGGCGATCTCCGAGGGCCACGGCTACGACCGCCAGCTGGAGGACCTCGCGGCCCGCCGGGTGACCGTCGAGGAGGCCATCCGGATGATCACGACGGCGGACGTCCGCGACGCCGCCGACATCCTGCGCCCGGTGTACGACGCGACGCAGGGCCAGGACGGCCGCGTGTCGATCGAGGTCGACCCGCGACTGGCCCACAACACGCGCGCCACGGTCGCCGAGGCGAAGCAGCTGGCGTGGCTAATCGACCGGCCGAACACGCTCATCAAGATCCCCGCCACGAAGGCGGGCCTCCCGGCGATCACCGAGGTCATCGGCCTCGGCATCAGCGTGAACGTGACGCTGATCTTCTCGCTGGAGCGCTACCGCGAGGTCATGGACGCCTACCTGGCCGGGCTGGAGAAGGCCAAGGAGCGCGGCCTGGACCTGTCGAAGATCCACTCGGTGGCGTCCTTCTTCGTGTCCCGCGTGGACACCGAGATCGACAAGCGCCTGGACAACCTGGGCACCGCCGAGGCGAAGGCCCTGCGCGGCAAGGCCGCCCTCGCCAACGCCCGCCTCGCCTACCAGGCGTACGAGGAGGTCTTCGGGTCGGAGCGCTGGGAGGCGCTGGACCGGGCCCAGGCCAACAAGCAGCGCCCGCTGTGGGCCTCGACCGGGGTGAAGGACCCGGCGTACAAGGACACGCTGTACGTGGACGAGCTGGTCGCGCCCGGCACGGTGAACACCATGCCGGAGGCGACGCTGGAGGCCACCGCCGAGCGCGGTGACATCCGCGGCGACTCCATCGCCGGCACGTACGAGCAGGCGCGGGCCGACCTGGACGCCGTCGAGAAGCTGGGCATCGGCTACGACGACGTGGTGGGCCTGCTGGAGGAGGAGGGCGTCGAGAAGTTCGAGGCGTCCTGGAACGACCTGCTCAAGTCGACGGAGGCGGAGCTGAAGCGCCTCGCCCCTACGGAGGCGTAGGGCCTTGCAGAGCAGCAATCCGCTGCGTGACGCCGCGGACCGACGGCTCCCGCGTATCGCGGGGCCGTCGGGCCTGGTCATCTTCGGTGTCACGGGTGACTTGTCACGCAAGAAGCTGATGCCCGCGGTGTACGACCTCGCGAACCGGGGGCTGCTGCCGCCGGGCTTCTCGCTGATCGGGTTCGCCCGGC
Source organism: Streptomyces sp. CC53 (assembly GCF_001865245.1). Lineage (GTDB taxonomy): Bacteria > Actinomycetota > Actinomycetes > Streptomycetales > Streptomycetaceae > Streptomyces. The sequence goes on from NZ_MKXB01000157.1 coordinate 107,740, forward strand.
GCGACTGGGAGAACGAGGACTTCGCCCAGGTCGTCCACGACGCGGTGAAGGAGCACTCCCGGACCCCCTTCCGCGAGGAGGTCTGGCAGCAGCTCATCCAGGGCATGCGGTTCGTGCAGGGCGACTTCGGTGACGACGAGGCGTTCGAGCAGCTCCGCGCGACCATGGAGGAGCTGGACAAGGCGCAGGGCACGGGCGGCAACTTCGCCTTCTACCTGTCGGTGCCGCCGAAGTTCTTCCCGAAGGTCGTGCAGCAGCTGAAGAAGCACGGGCTGGCGGACCAGAAGGACGGGTGCTGGCGCCGCGCGGTCATCGAGAAGCCGTTCGGGCACGACCTGGCGTCGGCGCAGGAGCTGAACCGGATCGTCCACGAGGTGTTCACCCCGGACCAGGTGTTCCGGATCGACCACTACCTCGGCAAGGAGACGGTCCAGAACATCCTTGCGCTGCGGTTCGCGAACACGCTGTTCGAGCCGATCTGGAACCGGTCGTACGTCGACCACGTGCAGATCACGATGGCCGAGGACATCGGCATCGGCGGCCGGGCCGGCTACTACGACGGCATCGGCGCCGCCCGCGACGTCATCCAGAACCACCTGCTCCAGTTGCTGGCGCTGACCGCGATGGAGGAGCCGGCGTCGTTCGACGCGGACGCGCTGGCCGCCGAGAAGACCAAGGTGCTGGGCGCGGTCCGGCTGCCGAAGGACCTCGGCGCTTCCACGGTCCGCGCGCAGTACACGGCCGCGTGGCAGGGCGGCGAGCGGGTCGTCGGCTACCTGGAGGAGGAGGGCATCGACCCGGCCTCCACGACCGACACGTACGCCGCGATCAAGCTGGGCATCGACAACCGCCGCTGGGCGGGCGTCCCCTTCTACCTGCGGACTGGCAAGCGCCTGGGCCGCCGGGTCACCGAGATCGCGGTGGTGTTCCAGCGGGCGCCGCACTCCCCGTTCGACCACACCGCGACGGAGGAGCTGGGGCACAACGCCCTGGTCATCCGCGTCCAGCCGGACGAGGGCGTGACCGTGCGGTTCGGGTCGAAGGTCCCCGGCACCTCGATGGAGGTCCGGGACGTGTCGATGGACTTCGCGTACGGCGAGTCGTTCACCGAGTCGAGCCCCGAGGCGTACGAGCGGCTGATCCTGGACGTCCTCCTCGGCGACGCCAACCTCTTCCCGCGCGTGGAGGAGGTCGAGCTGTCCTGGCGGATCCTGGACCCCATCGAGGAGTACTGGGACCGCGACAGCAGGCCCGCGCAGTACCAGGCGGGCACCTGGGGGCCGGCCGAGGCGGACGAGATGCTCGCACGAGACGGACGGAGCTGGCGCCGGCCATGAAGATCGACCTGACGGACACCACCTCCAGCAACATCAACAAGGCGCTGGTGCAGGGGCGGCGCGCGATCGGCACGCCGGCTGTCGGCATGGTGCTGACCCTGGTCATCGTCACGGACGAGGAGAACGCGTACGACGCGCTCAAGGCCGCCAGTGAGGCGTCCCGGGAGCACCCGTCGCGGACCCTGGTCGTGATCAAGCGGGTCGCGCGGTCTCCGCGCGACCGGGCCAAGGCACGCCTGGACGCCGAGGTGCGGGTGGGCGCCGACGCGGGCACCGGCGAGACGGTGATCCTGCGGCTGTACGGCGAGGTCGTGGACCACGCCCAGTCGGTGGTGCTGCCGCTGCTGCTGCCGGACGCGCCCGTGGTGGTCTGGTGGCCGGTGAACGCGCCGACCGACCCGGCCAACGACCCGCTGGGCGCGCTCGGCCAGCGCCGCGTCACCGACACGTACAACGCCGAGGACCCGATCGGGGAGCTGAAGGACCGCTCCGCGGCCTACACGCCGGGGGACACGGACCTGTCCTGGACCCGGATCACGCCGTGGCGCTCGATGCTGGCCGCGGCGCTGGACCAGGTCGTGTGCGAGGTCACCGCGGCCGAGGTCGAGGGCGAGGAGTTCAACCCCAGCGTGGAGCTGCTGGCCATGTGGCTGGCCGACCGGTTGAACGTTTCGGTGCGGCGCTCCCCGTCGAAGGGCCCCGGGCTGACGGCCGTGCGCCTGGCGACGAGCTGCGGGCCGATCGTCCTCGACCGGCCCAACGGCTCGCTGGCGACGCTGTCCATCCACGAGCAGCCGGACCGTGCCGTGGCGCTCAAGCGCCGCGAGACGTCCGAGCTGATCGCCGAGGAGCTGCGGCGGCTCGACCCGGACGACATCTACGCCTCCGCGCTGCGGTTCGGAGTGGACCGGCTCGTCGATCAGGCCCCCGAGCCGACGGGCGGGGGTGCCGGGACGGGCGGCACCGCCGGCGCCCCGGCGGCGGCCGGCGCGGAGACCGGAGCCGGGGACGGGGCGGGGGACGGCGGCAAGGCCGACGCCACCGCCGGGAAGTCGGGCTCCGCCGCGAAGAAGTCCCCGGCGAAGAAGGCGGCGGCGAAGTGAGCGCACCCCGGCTCGTCGTCCACCGCGACAAGGAGCTGATGGCCCAGGCCGCCGCGGCCCGGCTCATCACCCGGATCGTCGACGCCCAGTCCGCCCGCGGCTCGGCGTCGGTGGTGCTGACCGGCGGCCGCAACGGCAACGGCCTCCTGGCCGCGCTGGCGGCGGCCCCCGCCCGGGACGCGGTCGACTGGTCGCGGCTCGACCTGTGGTGGGGTGACGAGCGCTTCCTGCCGGAGGGCGACCCCGACCGCAACGACACGCAGGCGCGGGCCGCGCTGCTGGACAGTGTGCCGCTGGACCCGGTGCGGGTGCATACGATGCCGGTGTCGGACGGCCCGTACGGCGCGGACGCGGACGCCGCGGCCGCCGCGTACGCGGAGGAACTGGCCGCGGCGGCGCAACCGGAGAACCACGGTCCGGTGCCCTCGTTCGACGTGCTGCTGCTGGGCGTGGGCCCCGACACACATGTGGCGTCGCTGTTCCCCGAGCACCCGGCGGCGCGGGAGGCGGAGCGCACGGTGGTGGGCGTGCACGGCGCGCCCAAGCCCCCGCCGACCCGGGTGTCGCTGACGTTCCCGGCGATCCGGGCCGCCCGCGAGGTGTGGCTGCTGGCGGCCGGCGAGGACAAGGCGAAGGCGGTGGCGATGGCCCTGTCCGGCGCGGGTGAACTCCAGGCGCCCGCGGCGGGTGCCTACGGGCGGTCCCGCACCCTGTGGCTGCTGGACGCGGCGGCCGCGTCCCAGTTGCCCCGGTCGCTGTACCCGTCGGCGCAGCCCTGACGGACGGTCGTACCGGAGGCCCGGTCCGCGCGCGCTGCTGCGTGCGCGGACCGGGCCTTCGCCGTGGGACCCGGTGGCCCCTCCGGATCAGACCGTCCGCCGCGAAGCGCAACCCGTCGGTCTCGCCGCCTGGTCTCACCCGCGCCGCATCGCGGCGGCCGGGTCGCGGCGGCCCCCGGTTCCCGTACCCTTCGGTGCAGCCCTCCCCGACCCCTGTGACCGGAGGCCCGAGCCGAGCCGTGTGCGCGGCCCGGGCTTCCCCTGTGTGCCCGGGAGGTGCGGCTCAGCCCGTGGCGCCGGCCGTGCGGCGCTCGCCCGGGACGTGGCGGCGGCTAGGCTCAGAGGACGATCTGGTCGGCGTCCGCGTGGAGGGTGGCGATCGCGGCGCGGCAGGCGCCGACGAAGTCCCAGTACTTCTGCGTGGTGCTGCCGGCGCGGCCGGCCCGGGTGTTGACGGAGTACATGGCGGCGCGCAGTTCGGTCGTGAGCTCCAGCTGACCGCCCTTGCCCAGCATGGTGAGGTTGCACGGGTTCCGGGGGTTCACCCCGGCCAGGTCCGGCAGTTCGTCGCCGTCCCGCCAGGCGATGCCCACCGCGCCGAACTCGGTCTTGAGCAGCGTCTTGAACCGCTCGTTGAGCCCGCCGACGACCACGGCCTGCGGGTCGGAGGTCCCCGCCTGCGCGGACGTGCAGCCGTGCAGGCTGAGCACGTTCAGACTGGAGCGGACCATCGACTGGCATACGTGGTCGTCGTTGTTCTTGGCGGTGACGTGCAGTTCCCGGTTGTTGGAGCTGCGCAGGCCCTCGAACATCCAGTAGTCGTGCGCCCCGAGGCCGTCGGCGGCCGGCGCGAGCGTGGCGGGGTGGTAGCCCGCTATGCCGAGACACAGCTCGGAGGTCCCCATCTCGATCCCGCCGCCGTGCATGGCCAGGATCGTGGTGCGGTTGTACGGGTACCGCTCGGTATAGCTGTGGTCGAAGAGCTCGTGCCGCTTGTAGCGGCGGGCGAAGTCCACCCCTTCCTGCCCGGCCAGCCGGGTGTAGAGGTCGGTGTTGGAGCTGTAGGTGTCGAACTCGCCCGTGGCGTGCGCCGGAGCGGCGGTCAGGCCGTCCAGGGCGGGGCCGGCCACGGCGGCCGCGGCGAGAGCGGTCAGGACGGTACGACGACTGGTATAGGTCATTGCGCCATGATCACCGAAACGGGAGGGGCGAGATGCCGCCGGTGGCGTGGCATGCGTCACGCCCGCCGTTCGAGGAACGGTACCGGCAGACCCGGCACGGCGTCCGCCGCGAAGCGCAGCCGCCGGGGCCTGCCGGTACCGGCTGCGGCTCAGCCCGTGGCGCCGGCCGTGCGACGGGGCTTGCGCCTGCCGAGGACGAGGAGGCGGCCCGGCAGTTCCACCCACCGGTAGAGCGCCGCCGAGAGGGCCAGGGTGACGGTGAAGACGACGGCTGCGGCGCCGAGGGCCGGCAGGGTGTCGAAGCGGGGCTGGTGGCCGAACACGAGCGTCCCGGCCTCCAGGACCAGCACGTGCACCATGTAGAACGCGAAGGACCATTCGCCCAGCTTCACCGTGCGGCGGCCCTGCCACATCGTCCTGCGGCCCTCGATGTCGGCGAGCGCTCCCGCCGGGATGAGGAGGGCGAAGCCGAGGACGGTGGTGGACGCGTACGCGTTGAGGAAGAACGGGGTCATGAAGTACCCGAGCAGGGAGAGGGCCGTGGCGGCCTCCAGACCGGGCCCGCGCCAGGCGCCGAGCTGGACCAGCCGTGCCAGGGCGACACCCAGGACGAACTCGGGGACGCGTGCGAGCGGGAAGTTGTAGAGGACGACGCCGAGGTCCAGATGGGCGTTCGCCTGGGGAAGGACCACCACCGTGCCGACGCACACCGCCGCCAGGGCGTACAGCGCGCGCGGGCCGAGCCTGCGCAGCACCGCGTAGAGGGCGGGGAAGCAGGCGTAGAAGAACGCCTCGCAGACGAGCGACCAGCTGACCGGGTTGATGCCGTGCCACCACTCGTCCTTCCAGGCGTTCAGCAGCAGGAAGTTCGCGACCGTCTCCTTGTAGCCGTGCGGCCTGAGCTCGGGCAGCACGGTGAACGCCAGCGCCAGGGCGGCGAGCGTGGTGACCACGTGCACGGGGTAGATCCGGGCGAGGCGGCGCCGCCAGAAGGAGACGGCCCTGTCCCCCGGCCTCGCGGACCAGGCCAGCACGAACCCGGAGAGGATGAAGAAGAAGGTCACCCCGACCGCGCCGGGCCCGAACGCCCAGACCACGAGGTCGAGGTCGTCGCCGCCGAAGTATCTGGCGTTCTTCAGGTGGAAGAGGAACACGACGAGGGCCGCTGCCCACCTCATCCCCGTCAGGGACGGCAGGTGGGCGCCCGGCCGGTGGGCACCTGCCCGTGCAAGTTCCAGGGGCGAAGAGGCTTCTCGCGAAGACACCAGGACCGTGGCACTCAAGGAGACATCCGTTCGGTGGTGGACTGGGGTGGCGTGCGGCCCCTGCACCTCCCCCGCCGCACGGCGGACATCGTATGCCCTGCTGTCATTTGGCCTGAGATGCATGCCTTTCGAGGAACGGCTCCAGCAGTCCCGGCACCGCGTCCGCCGCGAAGCGCAGCCCCTCGGTCTCGTCCGCGTCCGGTATCTCGTACGCCCCGTCACCCGCCGCCGTCGTCGCGGTGAGGGTGAGCAGTCCGGCCCTGCGCTGGAAGTACGTCTGCTTCACCGTCCAGCCGATGACGCCGCCGCGCTGGAGGGCCACCGTGGTCCGCCGCACCGTACCGGAACGCGCCAGCAGGTGGGGGCCGTCGATGCCGTGGCCGAGGTTCCGGTAGGCGTCCAGGGCGAGCAGCACGGCGAGCGGCAGCAGAGCCAGGGCGCTGCCCAGTGCCGCGTACAGGAGCACCGGGAGCTGGAGGAGCGCTCCGGCGGCGACGAGCCCCAGGACCGGCGCCGACGCGGCCGTGAGGGCCCAGCGCAGGCGTCGGCCGCGGGCGGCGCGGGGATGCGGGGTGAGCGGGGCGCGCAGGGCCCCTCCCTCGCCCTTGAGGACGCGTCCGGCGACGGTCTCCGCGGCCGGGCGCGGAGCGGCGGGCAGCAGCGTCTTGTGGCTGTCTCGCTCGTCGTCCTTGCCCTGCACGAGGCCGGTGGCTATCGCGTCCACGCGGGCGGCTCCGCACAGCCGGATGCCGAGCGGTTCGACCAGTGCGACGCCGCGCAGCCTGCGCTCCTCGATGGTGAGGGAGCGGGCGGTGAGCAGTCCGCGCCGCAGTCGCAGTGTGCCTCCCGGTTCCCGTTCCAGGCGGTAGTTCCACCACATCTCCACCCATACGGCGAGCGCGCCTGCGGCGCCCGCGACGAGCGCCGCGGCGGCCAGGGCGGCGACGAACCAGAGGAGCGGGGTGTCGCGGAACACGCCGCCTATCCAGTCGATGACCTCGCCCTGCACGCCGAACCATTCGCTCACCTGCAGCACACCGCCGACCGCTGCCCCACCGAGGAGGGGTGCGACGAATGAGAGGGGGGCGTAGCGGATCCAGGCGGGGTCGAGGACGGCGAGTTCGCCGTCTTCGTGCGGCACGCCGTCGGCGGTCTCCTGGCGGTCGAGGAGTTCGCGGCGCAGACGCTCCCCTTCGGCGCGGGTGACGGGGTCGAGTTCCAGGGTGGACTCGCCGCCCCCCGACTGTTCTCCGGTGCCGATGCGGACCTTGACGAGTCCGAGGAGGCGCAGCAGGAGATGGGCGGTCAGGTCGACGCTGCGGATGCGCTCCCGGGCCAGGGAGCGGCGCTTCACCAACAGGACGCCGGTGTGGAGTGCGGCCCGTTCGGACCCGAGGCGGTAGCGGGTGCGCCACCAGCGTACGAACCCGACGCCCGCCCCGCCGAGGACGGGCAGCAGGAACCACGCCGGCAGCACCAGGAACGCCTGCCCCAGCGGCAGTCTGTCCGTCACCACCGCGGCGACGGGTACGAAGGAGCCGAGGGACAGGCCGCCGCCGAAGAGACCGGAGATCAGGATCACCCTCCAGTCGAGCCGCTGCCATGCGCCCGGGGCCGGCGCGGGGCCCTCCTCCGCGCTCATGTCGCGTCCCCGGGTGTGGACTGCGCGATGCGGGTCAGCCGGCGGGCGAGGTCGGCGGCCACCTCGTGGTCCAGCCCGGCGATGGTGATCGCGCCCTTGGCCGATGCGGTGGTCACCGTGACGGTGGCGAGGCGGAAGACCTGCTCCAGGGGCCCGCGGACGATGTCGACGGTCTGGATGCGGGACATCGGCGCGATGCGCCACTCCTGCCGGAAATAACCCGTACGGACGTACACGGCGTCGTCCGTGACCTCCCACCGGTGGACCTCGTACCACCAGCGGGGGAGGAACGCGGTGCAGGCGAGGCCCGCCGCCGCCACCGCGCCGGCGGCGGCGGCCGCCCAGCCCCTGACGGGCTCGGCGAGCCAGGCCGCCACGGCCAGGGCTGTGCCCAGGACGACCGTGGTCAGCAGCCACTGGGCGCGCCACCAGGCGACGGCCCGCTCGTGGAGCGAGTGGGCGGGCGTCCGCAGTCGCAGCCGCATGTCCTCGTGCACCGTGTCCTCCCCCGTCATGTCCGGTCTACCGCGCCCTCAGCGCCCGGTAGGCGGCGGCGAGTGCGGCGGTGGAACTGTCCAGGTCCTCGCCTCCCACGCCCTGCGTGAGGACGGGCTCGATGCGCTTGGCGAGGACCTTGCCGAGTTCGACGCCCCACTGGTCGAAGGAGTCGATGTTCCAGACGGCGCCCTGGACGAAGACCTTGTGCTCGTACAGCGCGATGAGCTGGCCGAGGACGGACGGCGTCAGCGCGTCCGCGAGGATGGTGGTCGTCGGGTGGTTGCCCCGGAAGGTCTTGTGCGGGACCAGTTCCTCGGCGACGCCCTCGGCCCGCACCTCGTCGGGGGTCTTGCCGAAGGCCAGCGCCTGGGTCTGGGCGAAGAAGTTCGCCATCAGCAGGTCGTGCTGCGCCACCAGGCCGGGCGGCAGGTCGTCGACGGGCTTGGCGAAGCCGATGAAGTCGGCCGGGATGACCTTCGTGCCCTGGTGGATGAGCTGGAAGTAGGCGTGCTGCCCGTTGGTGCCGGGCGTGCCCCATACGACGGGCCCGGTCTGCCACGCGACGGGGTTGCCGTCGCGGTCGACGGACTTGCCGTTGGACTCCATGTCGAGCTGCTGGAGGTACGCGGTGAACTTCGACAGGTAGTGCGAGTAGGGCAGCACCGCGTGCGACTGGGCGTCGAAGAACGCGCCGTACCAGACGCCCAGCAGGCCGAGCAGCAGCGGGGCGTTCTCCTCCGGAGGAGCGGTGCGGAAGTGCTCGTCCATCATCCGGAAGCCGTCGAGCATCTCGCGGAACCGGTCGGGGCCGATGGCGATCATCAGGGACAGGCCGATGGCGGAGTCGTACGAGTAGCGGCCGCCGACCCAGTCCCAGAACGCGAACATGTTGGCCGTGTCGATGCCGAAGTCCTCGACCTTCTCGGCGTTGGTCGACAGGGCCACGAAGTGCTTGGCGACGGCTTCCTGGCCGGCCTTCAGCTCGGCGAGCAGCCAGTCCCGCGCCGAGGTGGCGTTGGTGATGGTCTCGATGGTGGTGAACGTCTTGGACGCGATGATGAAGAGGGTCTCCTCCGCGTCCAGGTCGCGCACGGCCTCGTGCAGGTCGGCGCCGTCCACGTTGGAGACGAAACGGAACGTCAGGTCCCGCCGGGTGTAGGGCCGCAGGACCTCGTAGGCCATGGCCGGGCCCAGGTCGGAGCCGCCGATGCCGACGTTGACGACGTTCTTGATGGGCTTGCCGGTGTGGCCGGTCCATGCGCCGGACCGCACCCGCTCGGAGAAGGCGCTCATCTGGTCGAGGACGGCGTGCACGTCCGGCACCACGTTGCGGCCGTCGACCTCGATGACGGCCTCGCGCGGGGCGCGCAGCGCGGTGTGGAGGACGGCGCGCCCCTCCGTGTTGTTGATCTTCTCGCCGCGGAACATGGCGTCCCTGAGCTCGGCGACGCCGGTGGCCGCGGCGAGGTCGCGCAGCAGCGCGAGGGTCTCGCCGGTGACGAGGTGCTTGGAGTAGTCGAGGTGGAGGTCGCCGACGCGCAGGGTGTGCGTGGTGCCCCGCTGCGGGTCGCCGGCGAACAACTCGCGCAGATGCGTGCTGCCGAACTGCTCCCGGTGCTTCCCGAGCGCACTCCACTCGGGCAACTGGTTGAGCCGCCGGCCGCTGGTGCGTTCCGCCATCATCTTGGACATCAGCCCACTTCTTCTTCGTACCTGCCTGATTGCCCCGCTGCCCCTCCAACCTAATTGATCGGGAGGACTGCGACGGACTTGTCCACAGGTCCCTTGTCCACAGGGCTGGGCACGCGGCCGGACAGCGAAGGGCCCCGCCCGCCGGAACGCTCGTTCCGGCGGGCGGGGCCCTTGTCACGCGGTGCGGTGCGTCGTCTCAGATCTCGCCGCGGAGTTTGGCGAGCGCCTCGGCCAGGATCGCCTCGCCGTCCGCGTCGCTGCGGCGCTCCCGCACGTAGGCGAGGTGCGTCTTGTACGGTTCGGTGCGCGGCGGGTCCGGCGGGTTGTCGCGGTCCTGGCCGGCAGGGAACCCGCAGCGCGGGCAGTCCCACGTGTCGGGGACCTGCGCGTCGCTCGCGAAGCTCGGCTGAGTCTCGTGCCCGTTGGAGCACCAGAAGGAAACGCGGAGCCGGGGCGCGGACTCGCCGCGCTCGGCCTCTCCCATCGGCCCCGCTCCCACCCGGCTGCCCCGGATAGCGTTGCCACTTGCCACGGTCGTCACTCCCTGCGTGTGGTGCTCAAGGATGCCCCAGTCTACGGAAGGCCCAACGCGCGTCCAGTGGAGGGAGTTACCCCTTCGCCACGGGACGCGGACAGTGGACGCGGGGCCGGGAGGTCCCGGCTACGCCTCCAACTTGATGAGGAGGCCGACGACGACGATGCAGGCGACCCAGAGCAGGCCGACGACCACGGTGATGCGGTCGAGGTTGCGCTCGGCGACCGAGGAGCCGCCCACGGAGGACTGCATGCCGCCACCGAACATGTCGGAGAGACCGCCGCCCTTCCCCTTGTGCATCAGCACCAGCAGCATCAGCAGCAGGCTGAACACGATCAGGGCGATCGAGAACCCCATAATCACGGCTGGACCCTACTTCCTGGCAATTCTCTCGGACTGGATGGACGACGGGGGCCCGGGCGCACTGCCCGGACCCCCGCAAGGGTACGACGGATCGGCCTTACCGCATACTCACTGGTCGCGGAAGCGGACGATCTTGACGAACTCCTCGGTGTCCAGCGAGGCACCGCCGACCAGGGCGCCGTCCACGTCCGGCTGCGACATGATCGCGGCGATGTTGCCGGCCTTGACGGAGCCGCCGTACTGGATCCGGACCTGGTCGGCGAGGTCCTGCGAGTACAGCTCGGCGAGGCGGCCGCGGATCGCTCCGCACACCTCCTGGGCGTCCTCGGGGGTGGCGACCTCGCCGGTGCCGATGGCCCAGACCGGCTCGTACGCGATCACGATGGACGCGGCCTGCTCGGCGGGGACGCTCTTGAGCGCGCCGTCGAGCTGGGCCAGGGTGTAGGCGACCTGGTCGCCGGCCTTGCGGACGTCGAGGCCCTCGCCGACGCACAGGATCGGGGTCAGGCCGTGCTTGTAGGCGGCCTTCACCTTCTCGTTGCAGGTGGTGTCGGTCTCGCCGTGGTACTGGCGGCGCTCGGAGTGGCCGACGGCGACGTACGCGCAGGACAGCTTGGCGAGCATGGCGCCGGAGATCTCGCCGGTGTAGGCGCCGGAGTCGTGCGCCGACAGGTCCTGGGCACCGTACTTGATCTTCAGCTTGTCGCCGTCGACGAGGGTCTGGACGGAGCGCAGGTCGGTGAACGGCACCAGGACCGCCACCTCCGTGTCCGCGTAGTCCTTGTCGGTGAGGGCGAAGGCGAGCTTCTGGACGTGTGCGATGGCCTCAAGGTGGTTGAGGTTCATCTTCCAGTTGCCCGCCATCAGCGGGGTGCGGGTGGTCACGGTGTTCAGTCCTCCAGTGCGGCGAGGCCGGGAAGCGTCTTGCCTTCGAGGTACTCGAGGCTGGCGCCGCCGCCGGTCGAGATGTGGCCGAATGCGTTCTCGTCGAAGCCCAGGGTACGGACGGCGGCGGCGGAGTCCCCACCGCCGACGACGCTGAAGGCCGGGGAGTCGACGAGCGCCTGGGCGACGGCCTTGGTGCCCTCGGCGTAGTCGGGGTGCTCGAAGACGCCCATGGGCCCGTTCCAGAAGACGGTGCCGGCGTCGGCGAGCTTCGCGGCGTAGAGCTCGCGGGTCCGGGGGCCGATGTCCAGGCCCTCCTGGTCGGCGGGGATGGCGTCCGCGGCGACCGTGTCCGGGTTGGCCGGAGCCTTGGTCTTCAGGTCCGGGAACTCGGTGGCGACCAGCACGTCGACGGGGAGGACGAACTCCACGCCGCGCTTCTCGGCCTCCGCCAGGTAGTCGCGGCAGGTGGGGACCTGGTCCTCCTGCAGCAGCGAGATGCCGACCTCGTGGCCCTTCGCCATGAGGAAGGTGTACGCCATGCCGCCGCCGATGAGGATACGGTCGGCCTTCTTCAGCAGGTTGTCGATGACGCCCAGCTTGTCGGAGACCTTGGCGCCGCCTAGCACGACCACGTAGGGCCGCTTGACGTCCTCGGTGAGCTTCTTGAGGACACCGACCTCGGAGGCGATGAGGTAGCCGGCGTAGGACGGCATGAGGCGCGGCAGCTCGTACACGGAGGCGTGCTGGCGGTGGACGGCGCCGAAGCCGTCGCCGACGTACACGTCCGCGAGGGCCTCCAGCCGGGTGGCCAGTTCGGCGCGGGCGGCCGGGTCCTTCGAGGTCTCGCCGGGGTGGAAGCGGAGGTTCTCGATGACCGCGACCTGGCCGGCCTCCAGGCCGTTCACGGCGGCGTGGGCCTCGCTGCCGATGGTGTCGGCGGCGAATGCCACGGACCGTCCGAGCAGCTCGGCGAGGCGCGCGGCGACCGGGCGGAGGGAGAACGCCGGGTCGGGCTCGCCCTTGGGGCGCCCGAGGTGCGAGGCCACGACGACCTTGGCACCGGCCGCGGTGAGAGCCTGAAGGGTCGGCAGGACGGCCCGGATCCGGCCGTCGTCGGTGATCGTGCCGCCGTCGAGCGGCACGTTGAGGTCGGCGCGGACGAAGACCCGCTTGCCCTGGACGCCCTGGGCGAGAAGTTCGTCGATCGTCTTCATCGGTTTCGTGCTCCTTGGGAGGGACGGGGGCCGGCGGGTCGGGGCAAGCGACAGGGCCCGCGCAGCGCTGCCGTGCGCTGCCCGAGCCCTGTGCTCACATCGAGGTGCCAGCCCTGCTGCTGATCGTAGTGGTGCTTCCGATCAGAGCTGGTTGCCGACGAAGACGGTCAGGTCGACGAGGCGGTTGGAGTAGCCCCACTCGTTGTCGTACCAGCCGACGATCTTGACCTGCTTGCCCTGCGCCATCGTCAGCGACGAGTCGAAGGTGCAGGAGGCCGGCCAGTTGACGATGTCGGAGGAGACGATCGGGTCGGCGGTGTAGTCGACGATGCCCTTCAGCTCGCCCTCGGCGGCCTTCTGGAAGGCGCTGTTGATCTCGTCCTTGGTGACCTCGCGGTCCAGCTCGACGACGAGGTCGGTGACCGAGCCGGTCGGCACCGGGACGCGCATGGCGATGCCGTCCAGCTTGCCCTTGAGCTGCGGGAGGACCAGCGCGGTGGCCTTGGCGGCACCCGTGGAGGTCGGGATGATGTTCTCCGCGGCGGCGCGGGCGCGGCGCAGGTCCTTGTGCGGGAAGTCCAGGATGCGCTGGTCGTTGGTGTAGGCGTGGACCGTCGTCATGAGGCCCTTGACGATGCCGAAGTTCTCGTCGAGGACCTTGGCCATCGGCGCCACGCAGTTGGTGGTGCAGGAGGCGTTGGAGATGACGTGGTGGTTGGCCGGGTCGTACGAGTCCTGGTTGACACCCATGACGATGGTGACGTCCTCGTTCTTGGCCGGGGCCGAGATGAGGACCTTCTTCGCGCCGCCCGCGAGGTGCTTCGCGGCGTCGTCGCGGTTGGTGAAGATGCCGGTGGACTCGACGACGACGTCGACGCCGAGCTCACCCCACGGGATGTCGGCCGGGTTGCGCTCGGACAGCACCTTGATGGTGTGGCCGTCGACGGTGATGGTGTCGGCGGTGTGGGAGACGTCCGCCTTCAGGCGGCCGAGGATGGAGTCGTACTTCAGCAGGTGGGCCGTGGTCGCGGTGTCACCCAGGTCGTTGACAGCCACGATCTCGATGTCCGCACCCTGCTCCAGCAGCGCGCGGAAGTAGTTGCGACCGATGCGGCCGAAGCCGTTGATTCCTACGCGGATCGTCACGAACCGATCTCCTCGTTGGTACGCCGGGTTTCGACGCCGGCGAGCTGTATGGGATGTCCCCGACCGGTTATGACCCTACCTCCCTTGGCCCCCCGGAGTGACATCGAGCGCACGCGTACGACCACTCCCGCGCAACTTACTGACGGGTAGCACGGTGATGACTGCACGACTGTGCCAGGGGAGCGTCAAATGTGCATATGACGGCCCGCCGGACCGCCCCCGGCAGCAGCACGGGGACGGCGTGAACGGCGGCAACGGGGAGGCGGCAGCCGGGACCGGAGCCCGCGCGGCCCGCGGTGGCCGAGCGGCGACGCGCCCGGCCGGGCGGAGCGGGTCGGCCCGGCCGGTCGACCGCAAGGGCCTCGCGGCGACCGGTGCGGACCGGAGGAGCGGGCGGCGCGCCGGGACGGTACGGGGCAGCACGCCCCGGAGCGGGCCCGCGCAGTGCGGCCCGGGCCGGGGACGCACAGCGGGGGGGCGCTTGGGTACGAGGTGGGCAGTCCGGACGGCGTGCCCCGGTCCGGGGCCGCGGAGCCCGTGGCCTGCGCCGCCCGGTTCGGGCGCGACACCTCGGTGAACGGGCGTCCGCGACACGCCTGCGCACCGGCCCGGGCCTCCTGAGGGCCGCGACGAGGGGTGGGTGCGTCGGGTACGGCGACCGCACTGCGCCGCGGGCGGGCTCGCCGTGCCCGCGCCCCGGCACATCGACCACCGCGTCACGCCCCGGCGCCACCACAGGGCGGCGCGACGCCATCCGGGACGCGGCCGTGGACGCCCTGTGCGGAGGCCCACGCCGTGCGGCCGCGGCGCGGCGGCGCAGGGGTGGCCGGCGGCTGCGCGCGGGCCGTGGGCGGCCGGCAGCGTGCCCGGTGCACCGCCGCCCGGCTGGGCCCGGCGCGCGGGAGTGCGCCACGGCCGCCGCGGGAGGGGCAAGGGTCAGCTGACGAGGCCGTCCGCCATCTCCTCGGTCAGGTTCGACTCCGTGCCGGGGATGCCGAGGTCGGCCGCGCGCTTGTCCGCCATCGCGAGGAGGCGGCGGATCCGCCCGGCCACCGCGTCCTTCGTCAGCGGCGGGTCCGCGAGCGCCCCCAGCTCCTCCAGGGACGCCTGCTTGTGCTCCATGCGCAGTCGCCCGGCGGCGGCGAGGTGCTCGGGCACGTCCTCGCCGAGGATCTCCAGCGCGCGGGCGACGCGGGCACCGGCCGCGACGGCGGCACGGGCCGAGCGACGCAGGTTCGCGTCGTCGAAGTTGGCCAGCCGGTTGGCGGTGGCGCGCACCTCCCGGCGCATCCGCCGCTCCTCCCACGCCAGCACCGACTCGTGCGCACCCAGCCGGGTCAGGAGGGCACCGATCGCGTCGCCGTCCCGGACGACGACCCGGTCCACACCCCGCACCTCGCGGGCCTTCGCCGCGATGGAGAGGCGGCGTGCGGCGCCGACCAGCGCGAGCGCGGCCTCCGGTCCCGGGCAGGTGACCTCAAGGGACGAGGAGCGACCCGGCTCCGTCAGCGAGCCGTGCGCGAGGAAGGCCCCGCGCCAGGCGGCCTCGGCATCGCAGGTGGCGCCGGACACCACCTGCGGCGGCAGGCCACGGATGGGACGGCCGCGCCCGTCGACGAGCCCCGTCTGGCGGGCGAGCTGGTCACCGCCCGCGACCACGCGCACCACGAACCGGGAACCGCGCCGCAGGCCGCCCGGGGCCATCACGATGAGCTCCGAGCCGTGCCCGAAGATCTCCGCGATGTCCCGCTTCAGCCGGCGCGCCGCCATCGCGGTGTCCAGCTCGGCCTCGATCACGATGCGCCCGCTGACCAGGTGCAGGCCCCCGGCGAACCGCAGAATCGACGAGACCTCCGCCTTTCTGCAGCACGTGCGGGTGACGGGAAGCCGGGAGATCTCGTCTTTCACCGCTGCCGTCATCGCCATGGGCCGATCCTTCCATGCATCCGAAAAATACGGTCGTACGCGGCGGCCAGCAGCTCCGGGTCGTGCCTGGGCAATCCGTCCTCCCTGGCCACCGGCGCCAGCTCGACCGCGGCTCCGAGCCTTTCGGCGGCCTCGGACAACGACCCGCGGTCGGGCACGGCGGCCTCGTCGGCCAGCACCACGTCCAGCGAGAGTTTAGGGGCGTGTCGGGCCAAAACCTCCAAATGACGCTGCGGGGAGAAGCCCGCGGTTTCCCCGGGCTGCGGCGCGAGGTTCAGGGAGAGGACCCGGCGGGCCTTGGTCTCGGTCAGCGCGTCGAGCAGTTCCGGCACCAGCAGGTGCGGGATGACCGAGGAGAACCAGGAGCCCGGGCCGAGCACCACCCAGTCGGCGTCCAGCACAGCGTCCACGGCCTCCGGGACGGCCGGGGGATCGTTCGGCACCAGGTGGACGGACTGCACTTCGCCGGGGGTGAGCGCCACGGTGGCCTGGCCCCGCACGAGGTCCACGTCCCGCGGCCGTTCCGGGTCGTGGCCCCGGACCAGGGCCTGGAGCTCCAGGGGCACCGCGGACATCGGCAGCACCCGCCCGTGCGCCCCCAGCAGCTTTCCGACGAGGTCGAGGGCCTGCACGGGGTCGCCGAGCTGCTCCCACAGCGCGACGATCAGCACGTTGCCGACGGCGTGCTCGTGCAGGTCCCCCTTGGACTGGAAGCGGTGCTGGATGACCCGGGCCCACGTCTGGCCCCAGTCGTCGTCACCGCACAGCGCGGCGAGGGCCTTCCGCAGGTCGCCGGGCGGCAGCACGCCGAGCTCCTCCCGGAGCCGGCCGCTGGAGCCGCCGTCGTCGGCGACCGTGACGACCGCGGTCAGGTCGCCGGTGATGCGGCGCAGCGCGGCCAGGGACGCGGACAGGCCCATGCCGCCGCCCAGGGCGACGACTTTGGGCTGGGTGCCGCGTCGGCGGAGCGTACGGGCGGACAGGGTGCTCGTACGCCGTCGGTACGGGCGCCTCACTCGCGCCCCATGTCCCGGTGGACGACCACGGTCTCCACGCCCTCCGAGGCGAGGCGGGCGGCGAGCTTCTCGGACATGGCGACCGAGCGGTGCTTGCCGCCGGTGCAGCCGACGGCGATGGTCACGTAGCGCTTGCCCTCGCGGCGGTAGCCCGCGGCGACCAGTTCGAGCAGTTCGGTGTAGCGGTCGAGGAAGTCCTTGGCGCCGGGCTGGTTGAAGACGTACGCGGAGACCTCCTCGTTGAGGCCGGTGAAGGGGCGCAGTTCCGGGACCCAGTGCGGGTTCGGCAGGAACCGGCAGTCGACCACCAGGTCCGCGTCGACGGGCAGCCCGTACTTGTAGCCGAAGGACATGACGGTGGCCCGCAGCTCGGGCTCCTCGTCCCCGGCGAACTGGGCGTCCATCTTGGCGCGCAGCTCGTGCACGTTCAGGCTGGAGGTGTCGATCACCAGGTCGGCGTCGCCGCGCAGCTCGCGCAGCAGGTCGCGTTCGGCGGCGATGCCGTCGACGATGCGGCCGTCCCCCTGGAGCGGGTGGGGGCGGCGCACGGACTCGAAGCGGCGGACGAGGGCCTCGTCGGAGGACTCCAGGAAGGCGATGCGGCGCTTGACGCCCTTGGCGTCGAGCACGGCGAGGGAGTCGCGGAGGTTGTCGAAGAACTGGCGGCCGCGGACGTCGACGACGACGGCGATGCGGGCCACGTTGCCCTGGGACCGGGCGCCGAGCTCGACCATGGTGGGGATGAGGGCGGGCGGCAGGTTGTCGACGACGAACCAGCCGAGGTCCTCCAGACACTTGGCCGCGGTGCTGCGGCCGGCCCCGGACATGCCGGAGATGATCACCAGTTCGGGGATGGCGGGCTCGGCCGCCGCGCCGGTCGCCCCGACCACGCCGTTCGCGCCGGTCGCCCCGGTGGCGCCGTTGGCGGTGGCGTCGGCCGTGGGACCCGTACTGCCCGTAGTCACGTGTGCTGCTCCGTCTTCTCGCTCCGCGCCGCCTGCGGCGGGCGTGGTGCCGTCGGTGTGGTCATTCATGTCCGGATCCCCGTCCACGCGCGGTGTCCCCGTTGTCGTCTTCCATGATCTCTCCTGTCGCCGTGTTGACGGCGGGAGCGGCCGGGGCGGCCTGCGCGAGTGCCGCGGCGACGGCCTCGGCGGTCTTCCGGCCGACACCGGGGACCTCGCAGATCTGCTCGATTGTCGCCTGCCGCAGCCGCTTCACCGAGCCGAAGTGCTTGATCAGGGTCTTCTTCCGGGCCTCGCCCAGACCCGGCACGGCGTCCAGGGGGCCGGTCCTGAGGCGTTTGGTGCGTTTGCTGCGCTGGTAGCGGATCGCGAAGTCGTGGGCCGTGTCGCGGACCCGCTGGAGCAGATAGAGGCCCTCGCTGCTGCGGGGCAGCACGACCGGGTCGTCCTCGTCGGGCAGCCAGACCTCCTCCAGGCGCTTGGCGAGCCCGCACACCGCGACGTCGTCGATGCCCAGCTCGTCCAGGGCCCGGCGGGCGGCGGCGACCTGCGGCTGCCCGCCGTCGACGACGACGAGCTGCGGCGGGTAGGCGAACTTCCTGGGGCGGCCGTCGTCGTCCGGGGCCGCCAAGGCGTCGGCAGGCACCTCGCCGCCCGCGGCGGGCCGCCCGTCCGGCACTTCCCCGTCCGGTACCCCGCCGTCGCGGCCGACCCACTCCCCCGTCCTCTCCTTCTCGGCGAGGTAGCGGCGGAACCGCCGGCCGATCACCTCGTGCATGGACCGGACGTCGTCCTGCCCCTCGAAGCCGCGGATCTGGAACCGCCGGTACTCGCTCTTGCGGGGAAGGCCGTCTTCGAAGACCACCATGGACGCCACGACGTCCTCGCCGTGCAGGTGCGAGATGTCGAAGCACTCGATGCGCAGCGGGGCGGCGTCCAGGCCGAGGGCGTCGGCGATCTCCTCCAGCGCGCGGGAGCGGGTGGTGAGGTCGCTGGCGCGCTTGGTCTTGTGCAGGACGAGGGCGTGTTGCGCGTTGCGGCTCACGGTCTCCATCAGGGCCTTCTTGTCGCCGCGCTGCGGCACCCGCAGGGAGACCTGGGAGCCGCGCCGCTCGCCCAGCCACTGGCTGACGGCGTCCCGGTCGTCGGGGAGGGCCGGCACGAGGACCTCCTTCGGGACGGCGTCGCCCCGCTCCTCGCCGTAGAGCTGCTGCAGGGCGTGCTCCACCAGCCCGGCCGTGTCGACGGCCTCGACCTTGTCGGTGACCCAGCCTCGCTGGCCGCGCACCCGTCCCCCGCGGACGTGGAAGATCTGCACGGCGGCTTCCAGCTCGTCCTCGGCGACGGCGATCAGGTCGGCGTCGGTGGCGTCGGCGAGGACGACCGCGTTCTTCTCCATGGCCCGCTTGAGGGCCTCTATGTCGTCGCGGAGCCGTGCGGCCCTCTCGTACTCCATCTCGTCGGCCGCCGCCATCATGTCCTTCTCCAGGCGGCGGATGTACGTGCCGGTCCGCCCGGCCATGAAGTCGCAGAACTCCTCGGCCAGTTCGCGGTGGTCGTCGGCGCTGATCCGGTCGACGCAGGGAGCGGAGCACTTGCCGATGTACCCGAGGAGGCAGGGGCGGCCGGTGCGGGCGGCGTTCTTGAACACGCCGGACGTGCAGGTGCGGACGGGGAAGACCCGCAGGAGGAGGTCGACGGTCTCGCGGATGGCCCACGCGTGCGCGTACGGCCCGAAGTACCGCGTGCCCTTCTGCTTCTGGCCCCGCATGACCTGCACCCGCGGATACTCCTCGCCCAGGGTGACGGCGAGGTACGGATAGCTCTTGTCGTCGCGGTACTTGACGTTGAAGCGGGGGTCGAACTCCTTGATCCAGGAGTATTCGAGCTGGAGCGCCTCCACTTCGGTGGAGACCACCGTCCACTCCACCGAGGCCGCGGTGGTGACCATCGTGCGGGTGCGGGGGTGCAGTCCCGCCAGGTCCTGGAAGTAGTTGGCGAGCCGCTGCCGCAGCGACTTCGCCTTCCCGACGTAGATCACGCGACGGTGCTCGTCGCGGAACTTGTAGACCCCCGGCGAGTCGGGGATCTGTCCCGGCTTGGGGCGGTAGCTGGAGGGGTCTGCCATGCCTCACACCCTACTGGCGGACTCTGACACGCCCGGGGCCCGAGACGCCCTCCGGCAGCCCGCGGCCGGCCGTCCCGCCCGGGGAGCCGCGGGGCGGCGCCGAGGGGCGCCGCCGAGGGGCCGGCCGCAGACCCGGAGCCGGCGGATCAGGGAGCCGGTCCACGGAAAGGTGAGCCCCGCAGCCCCGCACACGTGCCCGGCCGGCGGCCCGTGGAGGCCGTCAGGCCCGGGGGCCCGCGATGAGCTTCCCGTCCTTGACGGTGACGGGCACCTCGGGCAGCGGCACGGTGGCCGGGCCCTTGAGGGCCCTGCCGGTGGTGACGTCGAAACGGCTGCCGTGGCAGGGGCAGTTGCCCTCGCCCTCTTCGATCTTGTCGAGGACACAGCCGGCGTGGGTGCACTGGGCGCTGAACGCCTTGTACTGCCCCTGGGCCGGGCAGTGCACGAGCAGCCGCTGCTCCCGGTACAGCCTGGTCCCGCCGACCGGCACGTCGTCGGCCGCGCCGAGGTTCACCGGGGCGGTCGGCGTGGGCGTCACGGCGTGGCCGACCTTGGACTCGGTGGAGCACGCGGCTACCCCGGCGCCGGCCGCCCCGGCGAGCGCGGCGCTCTTCAGCACGGTACGGCGGGTGGTGGGGTTGCCGGACATGGGTTGCTCCAGGAGTAGACAGGTGCGCGAACGACGAAGCCGACGATACCGACACACCGGACCCCGCCCGCCCGGGGGTCCCCGGGGCCGCCCGGCGGCCCGGAGCCTGCCCGTCCGACGCCGCGTCCGGGCCGCCTCACCCGGGGCGCCGGACTGGCGCGGAGCCGCCTCGTGGCGCGACCGACCCGCGCCACGAGAGGGACCGCGCCCCGTCCCGTCCGGGACCGCTCCCCACCGCGTACGGGACGGCCGTACGCGGTGTACGGGGCGGCCCTACGCCTTGCGGGCGCGGCTGCGCCGTGCAGGCCCCGCCTTCACGGGCGCGGCGTCGCTGACCCGGTCCCCGAGGATGTCGCGCAGGAACTTCCCGGTGTGGCTCGCCGGCACCCCGGCGACCTGCTCGGGTGTGCCTTCGGCGACCACGAGCCCGCCGCCGCTGCCGCCCTCGGGACCCATGTCGACGATCCAGTCGGCGGTCTTGATGACGTCGAGGTTGTGCTCGATGACGATCACCGTGTTGCCCTTATCGACCAGGTTCGACAGGACCTTGATCAGCTTGGAGATGTCCTCGAAGTGCAGACCCGTCGTCGGCTCGTCCAGGACGTAGACCGTGCGCCCCGTCGACCGCTTCTGGAGTTCGCTGGCGAGCTTCACGCGCTGCGCCTCGCCGCCGGACAGCGTCGGAGCCGACTGGCCCAGCCGGACATATCCCAGGCCGACCTCCGTGAGGGTCTTCAGGTGGCGCGAGATCGTCGGGACCGCCTCGAAGAACCCCAGCGCCTCCTCGATGGGCATGTCCAGCACCTCGGCGATGGACTTGCCCTTGTAGTGCACCTCCAGGGTCTCCCGGTTGTAGCGCGCGCCGTGGCAGACCTCGCACGGCACGTACACGTCCGGCAGGAAGTTCATCTCGATCTTGATCGTGCCGTCGCCCGAGCAGTTCTCGCAGCGGCCGCCCTTGACGTTGAAGGAGAACCGGCCCGGCAGGTAGCCGCGGACCTTGGCCTCCATCGTCTCCGCGAAGAGCTTGCGCACGTGGTCGAAGACGCCGGTGTACGTCGCCGGGTTGGACCGCGGGGTGCGGCCGATCGGCGACTGGTCGACGTGCACGACCTTGTCGACGAGGTCGTCGCCGTCCACGCGTGTGTGCCGCCCCGGCACCGACTTGGCGCCGTTCAGCTCGCGGGCCAGGTGCGTGTACAGGATGTCGTTGACCAGGGTGGACTTGCCGGAGCCCGAGACGCCCGTCACGGCGGTGAGGACGCCCAGCGGGAAGGACACGTCGATGTCCCGGAGGTTGTTCTCCCGCGCGCCGTGGACCGTCAGCTTCCGGGACGGGTCGGCGGGCCTGCGGACGTCCGGCACCGGGATGGACCGCTTGCCCGCGAGGTACTGCCCCGTCATCGAGTCCTTGTTGGCCAGCAGCTGCTTGAGCGGTCCGGAGTGCACGACCTTGCCGCCGTGCTCGCCCGCGCCGGGACCGATGTCGACCACCCAGTCGGCGACCTTGATCGTGTCCTCGTCGTGCTCGACGACGATGAGGGTGTTGCCCATGTCGCGGAGGCGTACGAGGGTCTCGATCAGCCGGTGGTTGTCGCGCTGGTGCAGGCCGATGGACGGCTCGTCCAGCACGTACAGCACACCGACGAGGCCGGAGCCGATCTGGGTGGCGAGCCGGATGCGCTGGGCCTCGCCGCCGGACAGGGTGCCGGCCGCCCGGTTGAGCGACAGGTAGTCCAGGCCGACGTCCACCAGGAACCGCAGCCGCTCGTTGACCTCCTTCAGCACCCGCTCGGCGATCTTCTTGTCGCGGGCGTTCAGCGTGAGCCGCCCGAGGAACTCGGCGCAGTCGCTGATCGACATCGCCGACACCTCGGCGATCGACTTGTCCATGACCGTCACGGCCAGCACGATCGGCTTCAGTCGCGTGCCCTCGCAGGTGGGGCAGGGCACCTCGCGCATGTACCCCTCGAAGCGCTCGCGGCTGGAGTCGCTCTCCGCCTCGCTGTGCCGCCGCTTCACGAAGGACACGGCGCCTTCGAAGGCGGGGGTCGTGTAGGCCCGCTCCCTGCCGTACCGGTTGCGGTAGCGCACCTCGACCTGGGTCCTGTGGCCGTACAGGAGGGCCTTCCTGGCCCGCTGCGGCAGGCCCGCCCACGGGATGTCGGTGCGGAAGCCCAGCGCGTCGGCCAGGCCGCCGATGAGCCTCCCGAAGTACTCCTTGGTGTGCCCGTGCGACCACGGGTGGATGGCACCGTCGTCCAGGGACCGGTCGGGGTCGGGCACGACCAGCTCCGGGTCGACCTCCATGCGCGTGCCGATGCCGGTGCAGTCGGGGCAGGCGCCGAAGGGCGAGTTGAAGGAGAAGGAGCGCGGCTCCAGCTCCTCGAAGGACAGGTCGTCGTACGGGCAGTACAGGTGCTCGGAGTACATCCGCTCACGCTCGGGGTCGTCCTCGGGGAGGTCGACGAAGTCGAGCACGACCATGCCGCCGGACAGGCCGAGCGCGGTCTCGACGGAGTCGGTGAGCCGGCGCTTGGCGCTCTCCTTGACGGTGAGGCGGTCGACGACCACCTCGATGGTGTGCTTCTCCTGCTTCTTCAGCTTCGGCGGCTCGGTCAGCTGGACGGTCTTCCCGTCGACCCGCGCCCTGCTGTAGCCCTTGGTCTGGAGATCGGAGAAGAGGTCGACGAACTCGCCCTTCCGCTCGCGCACGAGCGGGGACAGCACCTGGAAGCGGCTGCCCTCGGGCAGCTCCAGCACCCGGTCGACGATCGCCTGCGGCGACTGGCGCGAGATGGGGCGCCGGCACTCCGGGCAGTGCGGCTTGCCGATGCGCGCGAAGAGCAGCCGCAGGTAGTCGTACACCTCGGTGATCGTGCCGACCGTGGAGCGCGGGTTGCGGGAGGTCGACTTCTGGTCGATCGAGACCGCCGGGGACAGGCCCTCGATGAAGTCGACGTCCGGCTTGTCCATCTGGCCGAGGAACTGCCGGGCGTACGAGGACAGCGATTCGACGTATCTGCGCTGGCCCTCGGCGAAGATCGTGTCGAACGCGAGGGACGACTTGCCGGATCCGGACAGACCGGTGAAGACGATGAGCGAGTCACGCGGGAGGTCGAGCGAGACGTTCTTCAGATTGTGCTCGCGCGCGCCACGGACGATGAGACGGTCGGCCACGCCGGTCCGCACCTTTCTTGAGAGAAGCGGGGGCACAGCCCCCGTCCCTGACTCTTCGAGCCTATGGGGGCCGCCGGATGGATGAATCCCTGACTTTCCAGGATGCCTCCACCGAGCGTATAGCACGTGCATTCGATTTACGGCCGCGCTGCGCCACCTTCACCCGATCGAGTGGCGGCGTTAGGGTCGGCGGCATGATCGACCACGTACGTGACCTGGCCTCGGTACGCGAGGCGACCGAGCGGCTGCTCAGCGCAGCCGCCACACTCGACAACGCGGCCGTCGCCGCCCCGTCACGGCTGCCCGGCTGGACCCGCGGGCACGTCCTCGCCCACCTGGCCCGCAACGCCGACGCCCTGGTGAACGTCCTCCAGGGCCGCCCCATGTACGCCGGCGCGGAGGCGCGCGACGCCGACATCGAGGCGGGCGCCCCCCGCCCCCTTGAGGCGCACCTCGCCGACCTGCGGGAGACGGCGGCCCGGTTCCAGGCGGAGGGAGAGGCACCGGCCGACTGGAGCCGCACGGTGGAGCTCCGCAACGGCGTCACGGACCAGGCGGCCCGCGTCCCCTTCCGCCGCCTCGTGGAGGTGGAGCTGCACCACGTCGACCTCGGCGTCGGCTACGAGCTGGAGGACCTCCCGGGGGACTTCACCGCGCGGGAGATCGACTTCCTGGCGGACCGCTTCACCGGCCACCCCGCGGTGCCCGCCACCGCGCTCACCGCGGACGACGGCAGCACGTGGCGGACGGGGACGGCGGAGGGCGCCGAGACGCCCCGGGTCACCGTCACCGGCACCTCCGCCGACCTCCTCGGCTGGCTGGCCGGGCGCCGCGACGGCACCGCCCTGAAGGCCTCCGGGGGCACCCTGCCGAAGCTGCCCCCGCTGTGAGGCCCCGGCGATAGGCTGAGCCCATGACGTACAGCGGAGTGGTGAAGGTCGGCGGTCCCGCGGACGTGCACGAACTGCAGGACCTGATCGTCTCGAAGGTCGCCGTCGGCCCGATGGACAACAACGCCTACCTCCTGCGCTGCCGCGCGACCGACGAGCAGCTGCTGATCGACGCGGCGGCCGAACCGCACACCCTGCTGAGCCTGATCGGCGACGACGGCATCGCGTCCGTCGTCACCACGCACCGGCACCACGACCACTGGGGAGCGCTGGCCGAGGTCGTCGCCGCGACGGGCGCCCGCACGTACGCCGGGCGGTACGACGCCGAAGGCGTGGCCGTCCCCACGGACGTACTCGTCGAGGACGGGGACACCGTCCGGGTCGGCCGGGTCGAGCTGACGGCCCGCCACCTGGCGGGCCACACCCCCGGCTCGATCGCCCTGGTCTTCGACGACCCGCACGGCCATCCCCACGTCTTCACCGGCGACTGCCTGTTCCCGGGCGGTGTCGGCAACACCTGGAACGATCCGGAGGCGTTCAGGAGCCTGCTGCACGACGTGGAGACCAAGCTGTTCGGCGCCCTGCCGGACGAGACGTGGGTCTACCCCGGCCACGGCAGCGACACCACCCTCGGCACGGAGCGGCCCCACCTCGCGGAATGGCGCGCGCGAGGCTGGTAGCCACGACGCGCTGCACAACCGACGGCACCCGTACGCGTCGGCGCAGCCGGTAACCCTCGGCTGCGCCGACGCATTCTGGACGTTTCTCCCTCTTGATGGACTGAGCACTGCTTCGAGACCTTTCAGGCGGGAATCCAGCCATATACGGGAACCCTCAGTGACGACATGCACACTGTCCGCCTAGATTCAGCCGTGGTTCGGGAGCTCCACAGCGGCCCGAACCGGAGGCCGATTCACCGAATCCGAAGGGGGAGTCGCATGCCTGACATCGATCTCGGAGTGGCGACGGACTGGGACGAGGGGGACACCCACGGCCGCGTGAGGCTGCGGCAGAACCAGGTCTACCCGAACTCGCCCAAGAAGGACGTGCTCATCAGCTCGCCCGTGAGCATCGAGCTCTCGGTGAACTCGAACTACTCCACCTCCCAGGAGGCGGACAAGATCTACTTCACGACCCATCACGGTTCGACGAAGAAGATCATCGCGGTGCTCGACTCCGATGGAAACCTGCACATCGCCGGACGTCTGATCACCGAGCAGAAGGACCTCCACTACTAGCCGCTGTCCTCTCACGCTCCACCGGGCGAGGCCGCACTCCCGAGCGGGCCGGCCTGTGTCCCACCCGCACGGCGCGAGGGCCCGCACGACCTGATACCGGTCGCGCGGGCCCTCCTCGTCTCCGGGAATCCGTCGCGGCCCGACGATCGGTCCGGGCAGGACGGACTGAGCTCATCGCTGCCCCGCCCGTACTGCCTCGGGCGGTGGCTGACATGGGGCACCTGTTCCCGGGCGGTGTCGGCAGCACCTGGAACGATCCTGAGGCGTTCGGGAGCCTGCCGCACGACGGGAGACCACACTGTTCGGCGCCCTGCCGGACGAGACGTGGGTCTACCACGGCCACGGCAGCGACACCACTCTCGGCACGGAGCGGCCCCACCTCGCGGAATGGCGTGAACGCGGCTGGTGAGGGCGGGCCTCCTCGTGTGTGCGCCCGCAGCAGGGCCCCGCGCCCGGTAGTTTGCGCGGCATGCACGCACGTCAACTCCCGCCCGCTGCACCGCCGACGCCGTCCATGGGGCGGCTCGCCGCGGCCTCCCTCACCGGGACCGCCATCGAGTTCTACGACTTCTTCGTGTACGGCACGGCGGCGGCGCTGGTCCTCGGCCCCCTGTTCTTCCCCGCGTTCTCGCCCGTCGCGGGCACCCTCGCCGCCTTCGGCACGTTCGCCGTCGGCTTCGTCTCCCGGCCCCTCGGCTCGATGATCTTCGGCCACATCGGGGACCGGTACGGGCGCCGGCCGGTGCTCTTCGCGTCGCTCGCGCTGACCGGAGCGGCGACGGTCGCGGTGGGGTTCGTCCCCACGTACGCGTCGATCGGTGTGGCGGCGCCGGTGCTGCTCGTGGTGCTGAGGTTCCTCCAGGGGCTCGGGCTCGGCGGGGAGTGGGGCGGTGCGGTGCTGCTGACCTCCGAGCACGCGCCGCCCGGGCGGCGGGCCCTGGGGGCGAGCTTCACTCAGATGGGCCCGCCGGTCGGGTTCCTGCTGGCGAACGGCGTGGTGCTGGCCCTGTCGGCGTCGCTGAGCGACGAGGCGTTCCGGGAGTGGGGCTGGCGGGTGCCGTTCTGGGCCGCGGGTCTGCTCGCGGCAGGCGGTCTGCTGCTGCGCACGTCGCTCCATGAGACGCCGCAGTTCCGGGACCTCACGGAGAGCGGGGCGCGGGCGACCGCGCCGGTCGTCGAGGTGGTGCGGGACCACTGGCGACCGGTGCTGCTGACGGCCGGGGCGCTGGCCGTCGGCTACGCGGTGTTCTACACGGTGTCGACATGGGCGCTCGCGTACGGGACGGAGCGGCTCGGGGTGGACCGTACCGTCATGCTGCTGGTCGTGATGGCGGCGGTGGCCGTCAAGGGAGCCGTGACGCCGCTGGCGGCGCTGCTGGGCGACCGGTACGGGCGGCGGCCGATGTGTCTGGCGGGGTGCGCGATGTCGGCGCTGTGGATGTTCCCGATGGTGTGGCTGTTGTACACGGGACGGCCCGCGGCGATGTTCCTGGGACTGCTGGTGGCGCTGCTCGCGTTCATCACGATGTTCGCCGTGGTCGCCGCGTACCTGCCGGAGCTGTACGAGCCGCGGGTGCGGTGCACGGGCGCGGCGGTGGGCTACAACCTGGCCGGGGTGCTGGGCGGGGCGCTGACGCCCATGGTCGCGACGGCCGCGTCGGCGGGCTCCGGCCCGCCGTGGGGTGTGGCGGCGTATCTGACGGGCATCGCGCTGCTGAGCCTGGGCTGCTTCGCCCTGCTGCCGGAGACGCGTCCCGAGCCGGAGGGCGGCGAGCCGAGCGGCGAGCGGGCCGGGGAGCCCGCGGCGGCGGCCTGACGTCCGTGGGGGCGGCAGGCCGCGCCGGCGGGCTCAGGCGGTCTGGATCTCCAGGACGTCGCAGTTGAGGAACCGCGTCGGGCGGGAGCACAGGGACTCCAGCCGCTGGGCCATCTCACTCGTGCGGGGGTCGTCGTTGTTGCGCATGGCCTCCTCGTACGAGTCGAACTCGACGACGACGTAGTAGCGCCCAGGGTTGTCGCGGTCCTTGAGGATCATGCTGCGGCTGGGACCGTGGTCCTGGGGCTCGTTCTCGGCGCCCCACTCGTCCATGAGGGCGCGGATCTCGTCCATGCGGTCGGTCTCGAAGTCGAGGATCTGCGTGAATCTCATGCGGCCACGCAAACACCGCCCGTGCCGTTCGGCAACCGGGCGGTGCGTGCGTGTACTCCGCTGGGGTCAGACCTTCATGGGGTCCTTGTCGTCGTCGTCCACGGCAGGCCGCCCGTCCGCCTGGGCGTCGGCGGACTGCTCGGCGGCCGCGAGGCGGCGCGAGGCGATCAGGCTGGTGATGGTCGTGATGACGAGGACACCGCAGATCACGCCCAGCGAGACCGGGATCGAGATCTCGGGGACGTGCACTCCGCTCTCGTGGAGGGCGTGGAGGATGAGCTTCACGCCGATGAAGCCGAGGATCACGGACAGCCCGTAGCTGAGGTGGACCAGCTTCTTGAGGAGGCCGCCGATGAGGAAGTACAGCTGGCGCAGGCCCATCAGCGCGAAGGCGTTGGCCGTGAACACGATGTACGGGTCCTGGGTGAGACCGAAGATCGCCGGGATGGAGTCCAGAGCGAAGAGGAGGTCGGTGGTGCCGATCGCCAGCATGACGACCATCAGCGGCGTCAGCACCCGCTTGCCGTTCACCCGGAGGAAGAGCTTCGTGCCGTGGTAGCGGTCGGCGACGCCGAAGCGCTTCTCGATGGACTTCAGGAGGCGGTTCTCCTCGAACTCCTCCTCGGGCTCGTCGGAGGACGCCTCCTTGACGAGCTTCCACGCGGTGTAGATGAGGAACGCGCCGAAGATGAAGAAGACCCACGAGAAGGTGGAGATGATCGCGGCACCGGCCGCGATGAAGATGGCCCGCATCACCAGCGCGATCAGCACGCCGACGAGAAGGACGCGCTGCTGGAGGTGGGACGGCACGGAGAACTTCGCCATGATGAGGACGAAGACGAAGAGGTTGTCGACACTCAGCGACTTCTCGGTGATGTACCCGGCGAAGAACTCACCGGACGCCCGGCTCTCCCCCATGAAGATGAGCCCGAGGCCGAAGAGCACGGCGAGGACGACCCAGACGACCGTCCAGATGCCGGCTTCCTTCACCGACACGTCGTGGGGTTTGCGGCCGATCAGGAAGTCGACCGAGATCAGGGCGAGCAGACCGAGAACGGTCACCACCCACATGGTTGTCGTTACGTGCACTGCGCCTCCGGCGTCGTACGGCTACTGCTCAGCGTCGTCGCTGCCGGAGGTCTCTTCCACCCGCGGCGACCCGGTGACGGGCCGACGCTGGGCCGGCGCCCCGGGACCGGTCTTCCGTCCGACCGTCCGTACTGACGGGCACGCCGCAGGCGGGAGTACTCCCCTCCGCATCGCACACCGTACCCGACGTACCAAAGAAAGGTAAAGAGACGGGCAAGTGGGTAAAGCCCGCTGCGGAGAGGCCGGGAGGCCGGGAGGCCGGGAGGCCGGGAGGCCGGGAGGCCGGGAGGCCGGGAGGCGGGGAGGCCGGGAGGCCGGGAGGCCGGGAGGCCGGGAGGCCGGGAGGCCGGGAGGCCGGGAGACCCCGGAGACCCCGGAGACCCCGGAGACCCCGGAGACGTGGGAGACGTGGTCTCAGTGGCTCCGGCCTCGCGTCTCGGCCACGTGCCGCAGGACACGGCCCAGCACCTCGCTGCCCGGGGGCACCTTCGCCGGCTCGTACGTCCACGCGTGGCCGACCCACGGGTCCGCCAGATGGTCGTCGGCCACGGGCGTCAGCCGGAGCAGCGAACGCCACAGCGGGTCCAGGACGGGCCCGTACGCGCGCGCGTCCTCCCGGTCGGCCACGACGAGCAGGTGCACCCCGACGGCCGGGCCCTCGTCGGCGAGGTAGCGCAGCTGGTTGACGGCCCGGTCGTCGAAGCCGTGGGGGAAGTCGTGCACGATGAGCAGGTGCCGGACGGTGTCCAGGTCCGGCGGCAGGGCCCCGGCGCCAGCACCCGACCGCACGGCCATCTGCACCAGGTCCACGCGCCGGGTCAGCTGGGACAGCGGCGCGGCCACCCCGGCGGCCCCCGCCGCGGGGGGCGCCGCGAGGACGCCGGCGTCGGTGAGCGGCGCGAGGGCGGGAGCCGCGGCGCCGGCCGGGTCGATGACCTGGACCGCGAACTCGCCCGGCGGGTGGACGGCGAGGAGCCGCGTGGCGTGCGCGACCGCGGTGTCCAGGGCGAGCCGACGCAGGCGGTCACCGTCCGCGAACAGGGACTGCTCGGAGCCCTGGCGGCCGCAGTCGATCCACAGACCTCGCTCCAGGGGCAGCCGCACCAGCAGGGGAATGCGGAGCTCGGGCCGTTCCGGCAGGTGGAGGTCGCCCAGGCGTACGGCCATGGCGGTCTCCGTGGGTGAGCGGTGGGCGTGCCAGACGGGGTTGTCCCAGCCGGCGAAGGCGGGCGGCAGGGCGGGCTCGACCACGGCGGACTCGGCGGCGAGCTGGTCCAGGTCGCGGTCGAGCGCCTCGCGGGCACGGTCGGTGAGCTCCTGGCACCGGGCCTTGGCGGCCGCGCGGGCCGCATCGGCTCCGGGGCCGACACGGCTGCGGGGGTCGGCGAGGACACGGTCCAGTTCCTGGTCCATGCGCGTTTCGGCGAAGTCGACGGCGCTGCGGTAGGCAGCGGTGGCCCTGGCCAGGTCCTCGAACATGCCCCAGACCTGGTTGTAGAGGCGCTCCTCCATCGACCAGCCGGTGGCGTCGCCCGCGACCGGGGTGGCGGGCTGCGCGGGAGGTGCGGCGGCCGGGGGCGCGGCGCTCCGGCGGCGGCCCGGGTGCGTGTAGTCGATGCGGCCGCCGCTACCCGGCGCGGCTCCGGACCCGGCCGGGGCGCCCGATGGCGACGGGGGCTGCGCGGCGGCGCCATCGGCCGGTTCCGCACGGGGTTCTGCGGGCGGGGCGGGGGGGGGGCCGGGAGGCGGGGGGGGATGCCGGG
>NZ_MKXB01000157.1:138709-164491 GCF_001865245.1 Streptomyces sp. CC53
CCGGGCGAGTCCGTCGGGACCGGGCACGCCCTGGTCCTGTAGGAGCGCGGCGAGTCCCTCGGCGTACCCCTGGCCGACGGCGCGGACCTTCCACGCGCCGTGGCGGCGGTAGAGCTCCAGGGCGACGACGGCGGACTCGCTGCCGAGGCCGGTGAGGGTGAACCCGGCAATCTCGGAACCGTCGGTTCCGGTGACGGCGGTGAAGGGGGCCGCGACGGCACCGAACCGGTCAGGCCCGGAGGACCCGGTCGGCAGGGCGAGGAGCACGACGACTCGGTGCACCACCTCCGGGACCGCACCCAGGTCCACCGCCAGCCGGTGCTGCGCCGCTGCCTGCCGGGGCACCTCGACACCGGGCAGGCGCGGCGAGCCCGGGTGGGCGGCCCGGTCCGGCCCGGTGACGCGGCCCTCACTGTCGGTGAGCAGAATGCCCGCCACGACCGGGGCGCCGGCCGTCACGCGGATCTCCAGTCGCGTGTCCGGCAGGGGGTGATTCTGCCCCCGGACCAGCTCGACGCTCATCGCCTGCGTTCCCCCTCGCGGGTCGGTACGGAAGTCCCCGTGCGTACGGATACGGTGCAGCTCCCGGCGGCCTGGTACCTCCGGGAGCTGCGGTGTGCGCGGTCGTACGGCCGGAGCGGCCGTACGGACGGGACTACAGGTGCGGCAGGATCGCCGGCAGCAGGTCCTGGAACGTGCGCCCGTTGGCGGCCTGGCCGATGGCCGTCATCTGCCAGCCGCTGCCCGCGCGGTGCACCTTGGCCATGATCTGGGCGGTGTAGGGGCCGCCGCCGTTCAGGGTGTAGCGGGCGAGCTCCTGGCCGTTCGTCTCGTCGACGAGGCGGCAGAACGCGTTCTGCACTTCCTGGAACGTCTGGCCGGTGAAGGAGTTCACCGTGAACACGATCTGGTCGATGTGGACGGGGAGCCGCTGGAGGT
The DNA here is from genome assembly GCF_001865245.1 of Streptomyces sp. CC53. Lineage (GTDB taxonomy): Bacteria > Actinomycetota > Actinomycetes > Streptomycetales > Streptomycetaceae > Streptomyces. Next base: position 139,649 of record NZ_MKXB01000157.1, read on the forward strand.
CCACCAGGATGGCCTCGTCGTCGCCGCCCTGGCCGGCGCCGCCCACCAGGTTGTCGCCGGTGTGGCGGACCGAGCCGTCGTCGCTGACGAGGTGGCGGAAGAACACCACGTCGACGGCGGTCTTGTCGGCGAACAGCACCGCCGAGGCGTCCAGGTCGATCTCCCGGGTACGCGAGCCGAACAGACCGCGGCGCGGCGCCGCCTGCCAGCCGAGCCCCATCCGCACCGCGGTCAGGGCCCCCCCGTCGCTCTTCTGCAGGCTGATGGCCTGACCCTTGGTCAAGTTGACCGACACGCGCTGTCCCCTCTCTGTGCGCTCCCCGCGGCCGCCCCCGGCTGCGGGGTTCCCCAGCACCCTATGCAGGGGCGCTCCGGCGGCATCAGGGCGTTTCGTCTTTTGTATCGGTGTTGCAACACACCGGAGCGGCAGGGCTGTCGCCCCCGGGCCCGGCGAAAGCGCCGGCGGGCCCCGGTCTGTGGCTGTGCCGTCTCAGGCGATGCCCGCTTCCTTCATCTGCCGCAACTCCTTCTTCAGCTCGCCGACCTCGTCCCGCAGGCGTGCGGCCACCTCGAACTGGAGCTCGGCCGCTGCGGCCCGCATGCGTTCCGTCATCTCCTCGATGATGCCGGCGAGTTCGGCGGCGGGTCGGTCGCTCGTGACCGCTCCCGTGCCGGCGGCCCTGCCGCCCTTGGCCGTCTTGACGGGTTTGACGGCTGCCTGGCCGCCGCCGGCCTTGGCCGCCTTGGCGGTACGGGAGGCGGTGCCCAACGACGGCACGGGCGCCTTGGCTCCCTTGCCGTCCTTGGCGCTCCGGTAGCCGCTGCCGAGGAGTTGCTCGGTGTCCACCTCTTCCCGGGCGATGGTGGCCACGATGTCGTTGATCTTCTTGCGCAGCGGCTGCGGGTCGATGCCGTGGGCCTCGTTGTAGGCGACCTGCTTGGCGCGGCGGCGGTTGGTCTCGTCGATGGCCTGAGCCATCGCGGGGGTGACGGAGTCGGCGTACATGTGGACCTGTCCCGAGACGTTGCGCGCCGCACGGCCGATGGTCTGGATCAGTGAGGTGCCGGAGCGGAGGAAGCCCTGCTTGTCGGCGTCCAGGATGGCGACGAGGGACACCTCCGGCAGGTCCAGGCCCTCCCTCAGCAGGTTGATGCCGACCAGGACGTCGTACTCGCCGGCCCGGAGCTCCCGCAGCAGCTCCACGCGGCGCAGGGTGTCCACGTCGCTGTGCAGGTAGCGCACCTGGATGCCGAGTTCGAGGAAGTAGTCGGTGAGGTCCTCCGCCATCTTCTTGGTGAGCGTGGTGACGAGGACCCGCTCGTCGCGCTCGGTGCGCAGTCGGATCTCGTGCACGAGGTCGTCGATCTGCCCCTCGGTCGGCTTGACGACCACCTCGGGGTCGACGAGGCCCGTGGGGCGGATGATCTGCTCGACGAATCCGTCGGAGCGGGACAGTTCGTACGCCCCGGGGGTGGCCGACAGGTAGACGGCCTGGCCGATGCGTTCCTGGAACTCCTCCCACTTCAGCGGCCGGTTGTCGAGCGCCGAGGGCAGCCGGAAGCCGTGGTCGACGAGGGTGCGCTTGCGGGAGGCGTCGCCCTCGTACATGGCACCGATCTGCGGCACGGTGACATGGGACTCGTCGATGACGAGGAGGAAGTCCTCGGGGAAGTAGTCGAGCAGGGTGTTGGGCGGGGAGCCGGGCTCGCGCTGGTCGAAGTGCATCGAGTAGTTCTCGATGCCGGAGCAGGACCCGACCTGGCGCATCATCTCGATGTCGTACGTGGTGCGCATCCGCAGCCGCTGGGCCTCCAGCAGCCTGCCCTGCTTCTCCAGCTCGGCGAGGCGCGCCTCCAGCTCCCGTTCGATGCCGTCGACCGCCCGCTCCATGCGCTCCGGGCCCGCCACGTAGTGGCTGGCGGGGAACACGTACAGCTGCCGGTCGTCGCTGATGACCTCGCCGGTGAGCGGGTGCAGCGTGGACAGTGCCTCGATCTCGTCGCCGAACATCTCGATGCGGACCGCGAGCTCCTCGTACACCGGGAAGATCTCGATCGTGTCGCCGCGCACCCGGAAGGTGCCCCGGGTGAAGGCCAGGTCGTTGCGGGCGTACTGGATGTCCACGAAGCGGCGCAGCAGCTCGTCGCGGTCGACCTCGTCGCCGACCTTGAGGGAGACCATCCGGTCGACGTACTCCTGCGGCGTGCCGAGGCCGTAGATGCAGGACACCGAGGCGACGACGACCACGTCCCGCCTGGTCAGCAGCGAGTTCGTGGCGGAGTGGCGCAGCCGCTCGACCTCCTCGTTGATGGACGAGTCCTTCTCGATGTAGGTGTCCGACTGCGGGACGTACGCCTCCGGCTGGTAGTAGTCGTAGTACGACACGAAGTACTCGACGGCGTTGTTCGGCAGCAGTTCGCGGAACTCGTTGGCCAGCTGGGCGGCCAGAGTCTTGTTGGGCGCCATGACGAGGGTGGGGCGCTGGAGCCGCTCGATCATCCAGGCGGTGGTCGCCGACTTGCCGGTGCCGGTGGCGCCGAGCAGCACCACGTCCTTCTCGCCGGCGCGGATGCGCCGCTCAAGGTCGTCGATGGCCGCGGGCTGGTCGCCGCTGGGCTGGTACGGGCTGACCACCTCGAAGGGTGCCACCGCACGTTCGATCTGGGTTACGGGCCGCATGAGACCACCGTACGACCCGCCACTGACAGACGGGCACCGGTGGCCGCCGCGGCCCCTTCCGGGCCTGCCGGGCGGCTCGCGGAGCAGCCGGCCGGGGCCCGGTCGGCGGGTCGACGGCGTGCGGCCTGCCGGACGGGCGGGGGCCGGGTGCCCGTGGCACGGCGAACGGCGTACGGGCGGGCGCCGCGACCCGCAGCGCTAGCGGCCGTCGCGGTACTGGTGGTCGCGGTGGCGCGGGGCGGGGATGCCCGGCAGCCGGGGGCGGTCGTCCCGGTCGCCGCTCACCAGCAGGGGGTCGAAGAGCACGACGATGCCCGCGAACAACAGGAACGCCGAGGGGCCGACCAGCATGGGGGCCAGCAGGGAGGCGGCGCTGTCACCTGACCCTGCGGGCGGCGCGTGCAGGAGGTCGGCCGCGCCGACGACCACGTCGCCCCCCGCCGGCCCGCTCCCGGGGTCGAGGGCGCCCACGGCGACGGCGGAGGGGTCGGCCTGTTCGCCCGGGTGCAGGTGGACGGTGACGGCCGCCATGCCGGTGTAGTGCATTCCGGACACCGCGAGGCCCATGACGAGCCCCGCGCCGAGGGCGGGCAGCACTCCGTGCACGGCGACGGCGGCCCAGAGCGCCGCCGTGGCGGCGACGACCGCGATCAGCACGGACAGCGCCACGGTGGACGTGTCGTACGCGAGCCGGCCCGGCACCTCCAGCGCCACCATGCCCAGGTAGTGCATGGAGGCGATGCCGAGGCCGGTGATGGTGCCGCCGGTGACCAGGGCCATCACGGTCGGCCCGCGCGTGCCGACGATGAAGACCCCTATGCCGACCATGAGGATCGCGATGGCGAGGCTTGCGTACGTCACGGGCCGGTCGTAGTCGACGGGCGCCTCCGCGACCTGGAAACCCATCATCGCGATGAAGTGCATGGTCCATATGCCCGCGCCGATCGACGTGGCGCCCAGGGCCAGCCAACCGGGGCGGAAGGCGCCGGGGTGCCGTAGCGCCCGGGTGGTGCAGCGCAGGCCGAGCGCCCCGCCGATGCAGGCCATCAGGTAGGCCACGACGGGAGTGACGAGACCGTAGCTGAAACCGTCGACTGTGCCCTGCATATCCGTAGCGCCCCTCACCCCTCGTTCCCGCGCCGGACCGTTGCGTGGAGGGTAGTCGACTTGAAAAGGCCCTGCCGCCCCCCGGGCCGCGGGGGTGCGCTCCCGTCCGCGCTGTCAGTGGCGGGCCGTACCGTGGCGGTATGGAGAGCACCGTACGGACCGTCGAGTGGACCGTCGTCGGCAGCGGCGTCGGCCCGCTGTTCCTGGCCGCCACAGAAGCGGGGCTGGTCAACGTCGTCTTCCATGCGGAGGGCGCGGTACGCGAGCGGGCGCTGTCGCGGCTGGTGGAGCGGCTGGGCGGCCCGGAACCTGTCCAGGGCGGCGCGGGTCGGCTGGCCGAGCCGATACGGATGCTGGAGGCGTACTTCGACGGTCGGCTGAGGGACTTCCGGCTGCCGCTGGACTGGTCGCTGACGGGCGGCTTCACCCGGCGGGCGCTGCGGGAGCTGGCGGCCGGAGTGCCCTACGGGACGCTGGTGGGGTACGGGGAGCTGGCCGCGCGGGCGGGGCAGCCGGGCGCCGCGCAGGCGGTGGGCGCGGCGATGGGCGCGAACCCGCTGCCGGTGGTCGTGCCCTGCCACCGGGTGGTGGAGAGCGACGGCGGACTGGGCGGTTTCGGCGGTGGCCTGGAGGCCAAGCGGCGGCTGCTGGTGCTGGAGGGGGTGCTTCCGCAGCCGCTGTTCTGAGCCGTTCCCGAGGTCCGCAGGTTTGGCCGCCGCCCGTGCGCGCCAGGGATGGGGCATGTCTGAGACCTCGGTGCTGGCGGTGTCGGAAGAGGTGCGGGAGGCTCTGGCGGCGCGCCGGGCCGTGGTCGCCCTGGAGTCGACGATCCTGGCGCACGGTCTACCCCGCCCGCGCAACCTGGCCGTCGGTGAGGAGCTGGAGGCGCTCGTACGGGCCGGGGGCGCTGTTCCGGCGACGGTCGCCGTGCTCGACGGGGTGCCGTGCGTCGGCCTTGACGGGGCGCAGCTGGCCCGGATGGCCGAGGACCCGGGGATGCGGAAGCTTGGCCACCGTGATCTCGCGCCCGCGGTGGCGGCGCTGGCGAGCGGGGCGACGGCGGTGTCGGCGACGGCGTTCCTCGCGGCCCGGGCGGGCATCCGGGTGTTCGCCACGGGCGGGCTGGGCGGCGTCCACCGGGAGTGGGCGCAGACGCAGGACGAGTCGGCGGACCTGGGGCTGCTGGCGCGGACACGGATCACGGTGGTGTGCGCGGGCGTCAAGTCGATCCTCGACGTACCGGCGACGCTGCAGCGACTGGAGACCTTGGGGGTGGGGGTGCTGGGCTACCGGACGGACCGGTTCCCGGGCTTCTACCTGACGTCGTCCGGTGAGCCGGTGGACTGGACGGTCCGGTCGCCGGAGGAGGTGGCGGCGGTGATGCGGGCGCAGGACGCGCTGGGCGGACCTGCGGCCGCGCTGATCGTCGCCCATCCCGTACCGGAGGCCGAGCAACTGGATCCGGTGCTGCACGACCGGGTGCTGGGCGAGGGGCTGGACGCGTGCCGGGAACGGGGCATCACGGGCCAGGCGGTCACGCCGTTCCTGCTGGACCACCTGGTGCGGGGCACGGGCGGCGCGTCCCTGGAGGCGAATCTGGCGGCGGTGCGCGGCAACGTGCGGCTGGCGGCGCGGATCGCGGTGGCGAGCGCCCGGTGAGCGGTCTGCTGGTGGTGGGGGACGTCGTCACCGACGTGGTGGCCCTGCACGGCGAGCCGCTCGCCCCCGGCACGGACACGGCTGCCCGGATCGGCATCCGGCCGGGCGGCGCGGGCGCGAACGCGGCCTGCTGGGCGGCGTGCTCCGGCTGCGGTGACGTGCGGCTCCTCGGGCGGGTGGGTGCCGACCGCGCGTCGTGGCACGAGGCGGAGCTCCGCCGGGCAGGTGTGCGGCCGCTGCTGGTGCGGGACGCCGAGGTGCCCACGGGGACGGTGGTGTCCTTGGTCGACGCCACGGCGGGGGCCGAGCGGACCTTCCTGACGGACAGCGGGGCAGTGCTGCGGCTCTCCCCCGCCGACTGGTCGCCGGCGTTCCTCGACGGGGTGGCACGGTTGCACCTGTCGGGCTACCTGTTCTTCGGCGAGCCGGGCCGGGGCGCCGCGGCGGCCGCCCTGGTGGCGGCGCGGGAGCGGGGCATACCGGTGAGCGTGGACCCCGCTTCCGCGGGATTCCTCCGAAAGCTGGGCACCGACCGCTTCCTCGGCGCGGTGGCGGGCGCGTCCGTTCTGCTGCCCAACGCCGACGAGGCGCGGCTGCTGACCGGTGCGGCGGACGCCGGGGCGGCGGCGGCCGCGCTGAGCCGTGCGTTTCCGCTGGCCGTGGTGACCCTGGGCCGAGGCGGCGCACTGCTGGCGGTGTCCGGCGCGGTCCTCGCCCGGGTGCCCGCCCCGCAGGTGACCGCCGTGGACACCACCGGTGCCGGTGACGCCTTCACCGGCGGCTTCCTGGCCGCCCTCCTGTCGGGGGCCTCGCCGGTCGAGGCGGCCGCAGCGGGCTGCCGCACGGCGGCGCGGGCGGTCACCCTCGTGGGCGCCCGCCCGGTCTGACCGGCCCCGTACCCACGCGTACGGCTACGGCAGCCCGGTCCACGCGGGATGGCGCGGGTCGTCCGCCCGCACGACGACGTCCGCGGCGTCCGCCGGGGCGACTTCCGTCTCGTAGCGCGCGTAGGCGGGCAGGGTCCACCCCTCGGGCGTCCTCCGCTCCAGCGCCGCCCGGGACAGCCTGAGGTGGACGGTCAGGTCGAACGGGAACCAGTGGCCCAGGAGGAAAGGGCCGTGCAGCAGCAGCACCCCGCCGGGTGCCAGTTCCTGGTACGGGCTACGGGTCGCCCGGTCCGTGGCCGGGTCCCACAGGTCGGGGAGCACCCGCCCGTTGCCGCCCGGCTCCAGCGGCCGGAACACCTCCCGCCACAGCGCCCCCGTGTCGAACCATCCTCTGTAGTACGTGTCGGGGTCCTCCCTCCCGAACTCGTAGCGCAGCGACGCCGGCCGCACGAACCCGGAGGTGGCGATGGCGAGGACCGCGCGCCCCCGGATCCGCAGCTCCTCGGCCACCCGGTCGGCCAGGGCGCCGGGACGGGCCGCGGGGGCCCCGTCGACGGCGATCTTCAGCCAGGGCCCGCCGTCCCCCGGTGTACGGGTGTCCGCGGAGGCCGCGATCCGGTCGGCCAGTCGTTCCCAGGTGATCGGTTCCAGTGCCACTCCTCCATCCTGCCGGTTCAGCCGTGTCCCGTCTCACCCCTCAGCGCGGCGGCCGCGGGCCCGGCGCCTTCGACGTCGACGCGTCCGGTCTTCACCCCGTCGGCGACGGTGAGGTCGCCGCGGCTGACGGCGGCGCACGTAGCGGTGTCCATGCGCAGCCGGACGTGCGGGTGCTCGGCGGGGCCGTCCCCGTAGGACGGGTCGCCGGGTCCGGCGACGGCGAGGTGGAACACACCCTCGTCGATGTGCACTTCCACGACGGTCTCCTCCCCGGTCTTCCCCGCCGGGTCCAGGGCGTCGAGGAGCGGGACGGCGAACCAGTGTGCGCGCACCGCGTCCGTCGCCCGGGGGGCGTCCAGGGCGTCCGCGCCCCAGCGGGCGAGCTCCCGGAGCAGGGGCAGCAGGGACCGGCCGCGGGGGGTCAGTTCGTACACGGAGGCGGGGGACGGGGGCGGCAGCCGGCGGCGGGTGGCGAGGCCGTCGCGCTCCATGTCCTTGAGCCTCCCGGCGAGCATGTCGGTACTGACGCCCGGGAGGTCGGCGTGCAGGTCGGTGTAGCGCCGCGGCCCCGCGAGGAGTTCACGGACGATCAGGAGGGTCCAGCGGTCGCCCACGGCGTCGAGGGCGCGGGCGGCGGCGCAGTACTGGTCGTAAGTCCGGCGGCGGGCGGCGGTCGGGCGCTGGCTGGGACGTGGCATGCGCCGCAGTCTAGACCGGTTGTTGGACTTTCCAAGCCCGTGCTTGGTAAAACCAAGAATCACAGTTCCCAGGAGAATTCGGGGTGGCCGCCATGGAGTTCCGGCAGTCGAGCAAGCTGAGCGAGGTCTGCTACGAGATCCGCGGTCCCGTGATCGAGCACGCCAACGCACTGGAGGAGGCGGGCCACAGCGTGCTCCGCCTGAACACCGGCAACCCGGCCCTGTTCGGCTTCGAGGCGCCGGAGGAGATCGTCCAGGACATGATCCGGATGCTGCCCCAGGCCCACGGGTACACCGACTCCCGGGGCATCCTCTCCGCCCGCCGGGCGGTCGCCCAGCGCTACCAGGCGCTCGGCCTCACGGACGTGGACGTGGACGACGTGTTCCTCGGCAACGGCATCTCGGAGCTCATCTCCATGGCCGTGCAGGCGCTCGTCGAGGACGGCGACGAGATCCTCGTCCCGGCGCCGGACTACCCGCTGTGGACGGCCGTGACGACGCTCGCGGGCGGGCGGCCGGTGCACTACGTGTGCGACGAGGCCGCCGACTGGTACCCGGACCTCGACGACATGGCCGCGAAGATCACCGACCGCACCAGGGCCCTCGTCATCATCAACCCCAACAACCCCACCGGCGCGGTGTATCCGCGCGAGGTGCTGGAGGGCATGCTCGACCTTGCGCGCCGACACGGGCTGATGGTGTTCGCCGACGAGATCTACGACCAGATCGTCTACGACGACGCCGTGCACCACCCGGTGGCGACGGTCGCGCCGGACCTGGTGGTCCTCACCTTCGGCGGGCTCTCCAAGACGTACCGCGTGGCGGGGTTCCGGTCCGGGTGGGTCGTCGCCACCGGCCCGAAGCAGCATGCCCGCAGCTACATGGAGGGCCTCACGATGCTGGCCTCCATGCGGCTGTGCCCCAACGCGCCCGCGCAGTACGCCATCCAGGCCGCGCTCGGCGGACGCCAGTCCATCAAGGACCTCACCGCGCCCGGCGGGCGGCTGTACGAGCAGCGCAACCGCGCCTGGGAGAAGCTGAACGAGATCCCCGGCGTCTCGTGCGTGAAGCCGCGCGGCGCGCTGTACGCGTTCCCCCGGATCGATCCGGAGGTGCACGCTATCCACGACGACGAGAAGTTCGTCCTCGACCTGCTGCTGCGCGAGAAGATCCAGGTGGTGCAGGGCACCGGCTTCAACTGGCCGCGTCCGGACCACTTCCGGATCCTGACGCTCCCGCACGCCGACGACCTGGACGCCGCGATCAGCCGGATCGGGCGCTTCCTCAGCGGCTACCGGCAGTAGGCGCGGGGCGGATCGGGCCCCGGGGATGCGGGTAGTTTCCGTGTGAGACGCGCCGTCAGTCGCCGGGGAGGCGTGAGACGTGGTGGCGGTGGAGCCGATCGTCGTGGTGGAGCCCAGGAGCGCGGCACGCTGCGCGGAGTGCAGCAGGGGGCCGCTGCGCCGGATGGTGCTGGAGTCGGGTGCGCCGCTCTGCCTGGTCTGCGCGGACCTCGGACACCTCGTGTACCTGCCGCGCGGGGACGCCGCGCTGACCCGGCGGGCCTGCGCGGCCGCAGGTCTGTGGGCGGTCGTCGTACGGCACGACAAGCGCCGCACGCGCTACGAGCGCCAGGGGATCCTCGTGGAGGAGGCAGCCCTGGCCCGGGCGGAGGCGGCGTGCCTGCGCGACGCCGAGGCGCGGGCCCGGCGCCGGGCCAGGGACGCGCGGCGCCGGGCAGCCCAGGACGTGTGGTTCACGGCGGAGCTGGCGGCCGAGATCGGCCGGCTCTTCCCGGGGTGCCCGGCCGAGCGGGCCGAGGACATCGCGGCCCACGCGTCGGTCCGGGGAAGCGGCCGGGTGGGGCGGACGGCGGCGGGCCGGGCGCTCGACGAGGGCGCCGTGACGGCCGCGGTGCGGGCGTCGGTGCGGCACCTCGACACCGAGTACGACGCCCTGCTGATGAGCGGGGTCCCCCGCCGCCAAGCCCGGATGCGGGTGGCACCGGCGATCGACGCGGTGCTGACGGCCTGGCGACGGTGTCGGTGACGGGGCGGCGTGGACGGCCGGTTCAGGAACCGTCGGCGGCGGTCCTCAGGCGGCGGCGCAGCATGCCGCCGGCGAGGATCAGACCCGCGGCGGCGGGCAGCACCGCGCCGGCCAGGTCTCCGGCACCGGTCTCGGCCAGCGCGGGCGTGGTGCCGGTCTCTGCCGGCCGGTCGGGACCGGCGTCCGCGGCGGGCGGCGCGGTCTCGTCGCGCTGGGGCGGCACGACCGTCCGGTCGACGGGCTGCGGCACCTCGGGCTCCTCGGTCACGGGCGGTTCCGTGGTGGCCGGCGGCTCGCCGCTGTCGTTGACGGACGTGTTGCCGAAGACGGGGTTGCCGAGGCCGACGACGCTGACCTGGTTGCCGGAGACGTTCACGGGCAGGTCGACGGGCAGCTGGACGCCGTTGCCGGAGATCACGCCGGGGGATCCGTGCGTGCCCGCGTCGGCGGAGGCGCCGCCGCCGTTGCCGGACGCCGCCCCGTTGCCGGGGGCGTGCCCACCGCCGTGGCCGCCGCCTTCGTGAGCACCGCCGCCGTGGCCGCTGCCGCCTCCCTGGCCGCCGCCTTCATGAGCACCGCCGCCGTGGCCGCTGCCGCTCCCGTGGCTACCGGGCGCCTCGCCGTGGTGGGCCTGACCGCCCTTGTTCACACACGTGTTGCCGGCCGCGGGGTTGAGCAGCCCCACCACGTTCACGGTGTTGCCGCAGGCGTTGACGGGGACGTGGACCGGCAGTTGCACGGTGTTGCCGGAGACCACGCCGGGTGAGTCGACCGCGGCGCCCGACGCGTCGGCGTCGGCCTGGGCGGAGCCCGCCGCCAGGGCGAGGGCGCCGCCCGTGGCCATCAGAGTGACGAGACCTTTTCGGCGCGTATGCCGCATGGCTTCCTGCCTTCCGGAGACGTTCGCGGGCACTCGCCCGCACCGGGGTTAACGCCCTACCTCCAAGGCGGGTTATGACGACTCCCTCTTTCACCCGATCGGGGGAGATCTCATAGACTTTTCACATCCCCTCTCCATCGGTTCGCACCTGAGGGCGGATCCTGGCCGGCGGCCAACCCGTCCGTCACCCGCCGAGGAGCCCGGCGAGCGCGCCCACGGGGTCGGCGTCCGGGGTGCCGCGCGGCCACCAGTCCTCGCGGCCCGCGTCGGACTCGTAGCCGTACCAGAGGCCGTCACGGCCGAAGCGCAGCTGGAGGGACGCGGTGGACAGCCGGTTGCGCCACGGCCGGAACTGCGGGAAGTCGGCGGCGATGAGAGCCGGCCGCGCCCGGTCGAAGGGCCCCGCAGGCGGATCCCAGGGCTCCTCCAGTACGGCGAGCCCGGCCGGTCCGCCCTGGCGCCACGCGGCCACGGCGCGGGACAGGTCCGTGGGGCTGCGGTCCAGGGCGGTGGCGAGGTCCCGGTAGAGGGCGCGGGTGGCGGCGGTGAGCCCGGCCCCCGGGTGGGCGGCGGCCAGGCGGACCGCGTCCTGCCAGGGGGTGAGCGCGGCCACGGGGTCGCGTCCGGTCGCCAGGTGGGCGTGGGCCCGGGCGGCCGCTTCGGTGGCCAGCAGGTCCAGGGCCAGCGGATCGGGGGCCGCACGGTCCTCCGGGAAGACCGGGGGCCGCCCGGGGCCGGCCGGCAGTGGAAGCGGAGGCGGGAGGGGCGCCGGGGGTGCGGCCGTGACGGCGGCCCGGGCGGGGACGGCCGGCAGGGGCTGCGGCGCCGCGGCGCTCTCCGCGGCCGTGCGCGCCGTGTTGCGCCGGCCGAGCCCGGCGAGGACCTCCTGCTCCCCGCGGCCCCGCATCAGGAACAGCGTGAACGGGTCCTCGTCGAGCAGCCTCGCCGCCTGGTAGCACAGGGCTGCCGCATGCTTGCAGGGATGGCCGTGGTCGGGGCAGGAGCAGTCGGGCACCAGGTCCCCCGCGCGGGGCAGCAGCCCGCCGACCTCGACCAGCGTCTGCGGCACGTCCTTGTCGAGCAGGGCCGCGATGTGGTCGGGGCGCTCCGCCACCGTGTCCAGCAGCCGCTCCCACGCGTCGTCGTCGAGCACCCGCAGCCTGATCTCCGTGCGGTACGGCCGGGCGCGGCTGCCGTGGACGTAGGCGGTGACCCGTCCGGGCGTCACGGTGATCGCGTCGACGAGGCCCCGGCCCGCGTAGGCACGGCCGCGGGCGAGGCGGGCGGGGTCGAGTGCGGCGCTCTCCAGGGCCGCCACCCAGGCGTTGCCCCACCAGCTCGCGGCGGTCCCGCCGTCCCCCTTGCCGTGGGCCGGCAACGGCGGGAAGCTGCGTCGCCGGTCGTCGTGGTACGCCGGGGGTCTGCCGGGGCGCGCGGGGGTCACTGCTCCCTCCTCAGGGACACCAGGTCGGCCAGTTCCCGGTCCGTCAGCTCGGTGAGGGCGGCCTCTCCGGAGCCGAGGACGGCGTCGGCGAGGGCGCGTTTGGAGGCCAGCATCTCGGCGATGCGGTCCTCGACGGTGCCTTCGGCGATGAGCCGGTGCACCTGCACGGGCTGCGTCTGGCCGATGCGGTAGGCGCGGTCGGTCGCCTGCTCCTCGACGGCCGGGTTCCACCAGCGGTCGTAGTGGACGACGTGGCCGGCCCGCGTCAGGTTGAGGCCGGTGCCAGCCGCCTTCAGGGACAGCACGAACACCGGGACCTCCCCGGCCTGGAAGCGGTCCACCATGCGCTCCCGCTCGGCGACGGGTGTGCCGCCGTGGAGCAGTTGGGAGGGGACGGCCCGCGCGGTCAGATGGCTGGTGAGCAGCCGGGCCATGGACACGTACTGGGTGAAGACGAGGGCCGCGCCGTCCTCCGCCACGATCGTGTCGAGGAGTTCGTCCAGGAGGGACAGCTTGCCGGAGCGGCCCGCCAGCCGACCCGGTTCCTCCTTCAGGAACTGCGCCGGGTGGTTGCAGATCTGCTTGAGGGACGTGAGCAGCTTCATGACCAGGCCGCGGCGTGCGATGCCCTCGGCGCCCTCGATAGCGGCCATGGTCTCCCTGGCGACCGCCTCGTACAGGGCGGCCTGCTCCCGCGTCAGGGGCACCGGATGATCGGACTCCGTCTTGGGCGGGAGCTCCGGGACGATGCCGGGGTCGGACTTGCGTCGGCGCAAGAGGAACGGGCGGACGAGCCGGGCGAGCCGTTCGACGGCCTCCGTGTCGCCCAGCTCCCCGCTGTTCTCCACGGCGCGGGCGTGGCGGGCGCGGAACGCCTTGAGGGGGCCGAGCAGTCCGGGCGTGGTCCAGTCGAGCAGCGCCCACAGTTCGGAGAGGTTGTTCTCGACGGGCGTACCGGTGAGGGCGACCCTGGCCGGAGCGGGGATGGTCCGCAGGGCCCTCGCCGTGGCGGAGAACGGGTTCTTCACGTGCTGTGCCTCGTCGGCGACCACCATGCCCCAGGACCGGTCGGCCAGCTCCCGGGCGCTGGTGCGCATCGTGCCGTACGTGGTGAGGACGAAGCCGCCCGTCGCCGCGTCGAGGCTGCGGCCCGCGCCGTGGAAGCGCAGCACCGGCACGCCGGGCGCGAAGCGGCGGATCTCCCGCTCCCAGTTGCCGAGCAGGGATGCCGGGCACACCACGAGGGTGGGCGCCCGGTGGGCGCGCCGCAGGTGCAGCGCGATCAGCGTGACGGTCTTGCCGAGGCCCATGTCGTCGGCGAGGCAGCCGCCGAGGCCGAGGGAGGTCATCAGGTCCAGCCAGGCCAGCCCGCGCAGCTGGTAGTCGCGCAGTGTGGCGTCGAGGCCGGGTGGGGGCGGCACGGGGGCGGGTCCGGCCAGGAGCCGGTCGCGCAGGGCGGCGAGCGCGCCGACCGGCACGGCCTCCACCGTCTCACCGTCCACGTCGGCGGTCCCCGTGAGCGCTGCCGCGAGGGCGTCCACGGGTTGCAGCAGCCCGAGCTGGCGTGCGCGTGCCTTGCGGACGAGTGCGGGGTCGACGACGACCCACCGGTCCCTGAGCCGGACCACGGGGCGGTGGGCCTCCGCGAGCGCGTCCATCTCCCGTTCGGTGAGCGGGTCGCCGTCCAGGGCCAGCTGCCACTGGAAGCGGAGGAGTTCGGTGCTGTCGAAGAACGGCGTGCCGTCGGCGGCCGAGCCGGGTGCGGGCCGGACGACGGCTGCCGCGGACAGGGACCGGGCCAGTTCGCGGGGCCAGTGGACACGGACCCCCGCTGCGGTGAGCCGGTCTGCGGCGGGGCCGAGCAGGTCGTACAGCTCGCGCTCGGTGACGGCGAGGACGTCGGGCACGGGCCGCTCCAGGAGCCGGGTGAGCGGCGGCCAGACGCGGGCGGCCCGGCGGAGGGCGAGCATGGTGTCGATCCGGGCGCGGGCCCCGAAGTGCTGCTCCGCGTCCCCGGTCCACAGCTCCGCCGCGTCGGCGACCAGGGCCGGGTCGGCGAGGCTGTGCACCTGCACGACCGCCGCGGCGGCCTGCCGCTCCTCCGTGCCGCCGCCGGTGTCCGGGATTCCGGGGTCCGGGTCGAAGAGCTCGAACGGGGAGAGGTCGAGCCGCAGCGACACGCGGACGCCGGCGTCCATGCCCGCGGCCACCTCCGCGGCCCAGGCCCTGGCTCCCGGGAGCCGCTGCGGTTCCCGTGCGGCGAAGGGCCGCCCGGCGGCGTGCGGCGCCGCCGGGGTGCGCGGCAGGGTGTCGGCGACCGCGTCGAGGAAGGCCCGCACGAGCGCCTCGGGTTCGGGCAGGTGCAGGGGCTGGCGGTCGGGCACGGGCACGGCGTGCGCCTCGTACGGCATGGCGGCGGCGATCGCCCGGAGGTGCGCGATGTCGTCGGCGTCCAGCGGGCCGGCCCGCCAGGCGTCGAGGTCGTCGGCGGTCAGCCCGGGGAGCAGCCGCCCGCGTGCCACCAGGTGGAGCGCGTGCAAGGCGGCCGCGCCCCAGCAGGCGGTGGCCGGGTGGGTGTCCGGGGCGTGCCGGGCTGCGGCGAGCACCGGAAGGGCGTCGTCGACGGGCAGGACCACGGCCGGCACGGTCCGGGCGCGGGCTCCGGAGCCGTGCCGCCTGACGACCGTGAGCTGCTCGGTGGCGGCCGCCGCTCCGGGGGCGGACGGCGGCAGGCCGCGGCCGTCGGGCGCCCAGAAGGCCACGCGTCCGGCGCGCGGCAGCGCGTCCGGCAGGAACACGGCGGGGCAGGTGTGCAGGGAGCGCGCCCCGGCGGAGCCGTGCGCGGCGGGCGCGGCGGTTGCGGTGCGCGGTGCGTCCATGACCGGGGCGGCCTCCTTCCGGGCGTTCTTCCGGGGTCCGGCCCCCGGGTCTCCGACCTTACGGCGAGGGTCTGACACACCGCGGCGGCAGATTCCGTGCGGTCCGCCGGGATCGGCGGACGGTTCACGGGTACACGGCGGGGAGGAGACCGATGACTATGTTCCTGCGCAGTGGAAACGAGCCTGTCACGGCACGCAGCCCGCTGAGGCTGCGGTTCTGGCTGAGCCTGTGGGGCCTCGTCTGGGCCGTGGGCGGCACGGTCGCCTTCGCCGTGATCGGCGTCAGGAGCTGGGCCGTCATCTGCGGGGTGCTGGCGCTGGTCGTGCTCGCGGACCTGGCGATGGTGGTCCACCGCATCCGCCAGGGCCCCCGCTACCAGCCCGGCCGTGACGTCCCTCCGTACCCTCCGGGACGCCCTACGCCACCCCCTCGCCCCTAGCGTTGCGTGATCACCGCGTTACGGCGGGGGCCGGGGAGGTCAGTCCTCGTCGTCGAAGCCGGCGGCCTCGCGGTACTCGGGCCTCGGGTCCAGGGCCGCGGCGAGCCGGAAGTGGCGGCGGGCGTGCTGCGGCCGCCCGGCCCTCTGGAGGGTGCGGGCCAGCCCGAAGTGGGCGTAGGCGTTGTCCGGTTCGCGTTCGACGACGAGCTCGAACTCCAGCTCAGCGGAGCGCAGCTGAGCCGCCATGAAGAACGCACGGGCGCGCAGCAGCCGTGCGGCGGTGTTCTCGGGGTGGGCCGCGATCACCGAGTCGAGCAGCTTGACCGCCCCGCGGGGGTCCCGTGCGGCGAGCAACTGCTCGGCCGCCCGGTAGTCGATGACGTGGGTCTCCGGGTCGCTGTCGGGCACGCTTCCATCCTTCCCCTTCGCTGCGGCCGTTCAACAGCGCGTACGACCGCCGTATTCCCCGCGGCGAAGGCAGCCGCAGGGACCGCGGCGCCCGGGGTGGGCGGCGGCTTGGCGCGGACTGCGGCGGCGGCAGCCGGGACGTCCCGGCTGCCGCCGGACCCTGCGCAGGTGGGGCAGCCGGCAGCTCGCGGGGGCTCGGGGCATGTCGGCGGGTCACCGCCGCAGGAGGTGCGGAAGGCCTCGGGTGCTCCGGCAGGCGTCGGCGGCGGGTGGCTGCTGTGCGTCTGCGCGGCCTCCCGGGCGCCGCAGGGGTCCGCCAGGGGGTGCAGCGGGTCGCCGGCCGGGCGCCGTCGGACCCGTCGCTCGGGGCATCGGCGGCGGACGCCGGGCCCCGAGGGCCGCGTCGGGCGACGACGGCAGGACGGACGGCCCCGTCATCCGCCAGGCGACATCGTCGCGCCGCGCGATGGGCACGGCACTCAGCAGCACCGCGCCTGGCACGGCCCTGCCCGTCCTGCGCGACTCCGGGAACCTGCGCGGCCTCGTGGAGCTTCCCGCGGCGCAAGTCCCGGGGGCCCGCCGGCTTCCCGTCGGGCCCCTCCCGAAGCCGGCCCTCTGCACCGATCCGCGCAGGCGGCTTCCGGCCCCGGCCCTGCCGGTCAGCCCCGCACACCTGGGGCCGCAGTGCGCCAACCCTGGTCGTCAGCCGGGCAGGTCGGCGTCCGCGGCCCTGTCCGTCAGGGCCTGCCAGATCGAGCGGACCTGCGGCTCCAACGC
The DNA here is from genome assembly GCF_001865245.1 of Streptomyces sp. CC53. GTDB lineage: Bacteria > Actinomycetota > Actinomycetes > Streptomycetales > Streptomycetaceae > Streptomyces. The sequence goes on from NZ_MKXB01000157.1 coordinate 156,214, forward strand.
CTCCAGCGGTCCGTCGTTGTCGATCACGTAGTCCGCGAGGGCGCACCGCTGCTCCCTCGTCGCCTGGGCGGCCATGCGGGAGCGGGCTTCGGCCTCGGTCATGCCCCGGAACCGCACTAGCCGGTCCAGCTGGGTTTCGGGAGAGGCGTCGACGACCACGACGACGTCGTAGAGCGGGGCGAGGCCGTTCTCGGTGAGGAGGGGGACGTCATGGACCACGACCGCGTCGGGCGCCGCGGCGGACTGGAGCTCGGCCGACCGGTCCCGCACCAGCGGGTGGATGATGCCGTTCAGGGTGGCGAGGCGGTCCGGGTCCGCGAAGACGACGGCGCCGAGCCGCGGACGGTCGAGCGCCCCGTCCGGGGTCAGGACGTCCCGCCCGAACGCCTCCACGACGGCCGCGAGCCCGGGCGTACCGGGCTCGACGACCTCGCGGGCGATCTTGTCGGCGTCGATCAGCACGGCCCCGTACGAGACGAGCAGCCGCGACACCTCACTCTTGCCGGCTCCGATTCCACCGGTCAGCCCCACGGTCAGCATGGCGGCAGCCTATGCCCTGGGGCGGGGCCGGACCCCTACGGGGTGTCGCCGTCACGTTCGGCGAGGAAGCGCTCGAACTGCCGGCCCAGTTCGTCGGCCGACGGCAGGTCGACGGGTTCGGCGACCAGGCTGCCGCGGGTCTCCGCGCCGGCCATCGCGTCGTACTGGTGCTCAAGGCCCTTGACCAGGGCGACCAGTTCCTCGTCGCCGTCGCGGACCTGGCGCTCGATCTCGGTCTGGGTCCGCTGGGCGGCGTTGCGCAGCCCGTGGGCGATACCGGGGAGCACGAGCCCGGTGGCGGCGGTGATCGCCTCCAGCGCGGTCAGCGCGGCGTCCGGGTAGGGGGAACGTGCCACGTAGTGCGGCACGTGCGCCGCCACGCCGAGGACGTCGTGGCCGGCTTCCATCAGGCGGTACTCGATCAGCGCCTCCGCGCTGCTCGGCACCTGGGCCTCGTCGAACGGGCTGCGGTGCCCGGGCACGAGGTCGGTGCGGTTGCCGTGGGGCGTGAGGCCCACGGGGCGAGTGTGGGGGACGCCCATGGGGATGCCGTGGACGTTGACGGCGAGCCGGACGCGCAGCCGCTCGGCGATCTGCCGTACGGCCTGGGCGAACCGCTCCCATTCGACGTCCGGCTCGGGGCCGGAGAGCAGCAGGAAGGGCGCACCGGTCGCGTCCTGGACGATGCGGACCTCGAGGGCGGGTGTGTCGAACCCCGTCCAGCGGTCGCGGCGGAAGGTGAGCAGGGGGCGCCGGGCCCGGTAGTCCACCAGGCGATCGTGGTCGAAGCGGGCCACGACCTGGTGCGGCAGGGTGTCCAGCAGGCCGTCGACGATCTGCTCGCCGACCTCGCCCGCGTCGATGTATCCGTCGAAGTGATAGAGCATGATCAGGCCGGCGGACTCCTGGGCCAGTGCCATGTCGGCCACCGCCAGGCCCTTTGGCTCCCATGCGTACAAGTCCTGCGGATCAAGCACGTTTACCGCTCCTCCTCGTATTCCTACGGAAGAACGTCGCATGGGCCACTGACATTCCCGTGCCACCGCTGCACCCGAGGTCATGCGCGGCCTCTGAGCCCCGGGGGCGGGGCCCCGGTTCACCGGCAGGCTCAGGCTCTCGCAGCGCGCAGGAGCGCCCGGAGTGGTCACGAGTTGCGTCAGCACGCGGAAACGGCACTGGGGCCCGTCCCTTTCGGGACGGGCCCCAGTGTCACCAGCCAGGAGCCGGAGCGGGTCCGAGCGTCAACCGCACGGCGGCCTCAGTGAGAGCCGCGTGAGGGTGTCAGCTCTGGCCGCCGGCCAGCTTCTCGCGGAGGGCGGCCAGCGCCTCGTCCGACGCCAGGGCGCCGGAGGTGTCGTCCGACTCCGAGGAGTACGAACCACCGGTCGGCGCGGCGGCCGGAGCGGCGGGGCCACCCTCGGCAGCGGCGGCGGCGTCGGGCTCGCGGGGCTTGATGACCTGTGCCTGGTGCTGCTCGAAGCGCTGCTGGGCCTCGGCGTACTGCCGCTCCCACTCCTCGCGCTGCTTCTCGTAGCCGGGCAGCCAGTCGTTGGTCTCCGGGTCGAAGCCCTCGGGGTAGATGTAGTTGCCCTGGTCGTCGTAGGACGCGGCCATGCCGTACAGGGTCGGGTCGAACTCGACGGCCGACGGGTCGGCGCCGAAGGACTCGTTGGCCTGCTTCAGCGACAGCGAGATCCGGCGGCGCTCCAGGTCGATGTCGATGACCTTGACGAAGATCTCGTCGTTGACCTGGACGACCTGCTCCGGGATCTCCACGTGGCGCTCGGCCAGCTCGGAGATGTGGACCAGGCCCTCGATGCCCTCGTCGACGCGGACGAACGCACCGAACGGAACGAGCTTGGTGACCTTACCCGGGACGACCTGACCGATCTGGTGGGTCCGGGCGAACTGCTGCCACGGGTCCTCCTGGGTCGCCTTCAGCGACAGGGAGACACGCTCGCGGTCCATGTCGACGTCGAGGACCTCGACGGTGACCTCCTGGCCGACCTCGACCACCTCGGACGGGTGGTCGATGTGCTTCCAGGACAGCTCGGAGACGTGCACCAGGCCGTCGACGCCGCCCAGGTCCACGAACGCACCGAAGTTGACGATCGAGGAGACGACGCCGGAGCGGACCTGGCCCTTCTGCAGGGTGGTGAGGAACGTCTGGCGGACCTCGGACTGGGTCTGCTCCAGCCAGGCGCGGCGGGACAGGACCACGTTGTTGCGGTTCTTGTCCAGCTCGATGATCTTGGCCTCGAGCTCCTTGCCGACGTACGGCTGGAGGTCGCGGACACGGCGCATCTCGACGAGGGACGCCGGGAGGAAGCCACGGAGGCCGATGTCGAGGATGAGACCACCCTTGACGACCTCGATGACGGTACCGGTGACGATGCCGTCCTCTTCCTTGATCTTCTCGATGGTGCCCCAGGCACGCTCGTACTGGGCGCGCTTCTTCGAGAGGATCAGGCGGCCTTCCTTGTCCTCCTTCTGGAGGACCAGGGCCTCGATCTCGTCGCCGACCTTGACGACCTCGTTCGGGTCGACGTCGTGCTTGATCGAGAGCTCGCGGCTCGGGATGACACCTTCGGTCTTGTAACCGATGTCGAGCAGGACCTCGTCCCGGTCGACCTTCACGATGACGCCGTCGACGATGTCGCCGTCGTTGAAGTACTTGATCGTCTCGTCGATCGCGGCGAGGAAAGCTTCCTCGTTACCGATGTCGTTGACCGCAACCTGCGGGGTGGTGGCGGTGGTCTCGGTGCTGCTCGTCATGTGGGAAAGGGCTCCGGTACGGACATTGAAGTCGTAGGTACTGCCACGCCGTAGGCCCGTATCGCCTCTGCAGAAGCCGGACAGCCAAGGAAGCGCCGGGCCTGGTGAACAGGCGGCGCCTCGACAACCGAGGGGACATACAACAGATGCGAGCGCGGCCTGCTCCGTCTGAGGCGCGCAGGCCCGCAGCGCAACCTTTAGCATACGGGCGCCGCGGGGCATGGTCAATGCGCGAAGGGGCACACCCGGGGCGCACCGCCGCATACCCGGCGCAACTAAGCTTGCCGCAGGCCACGATGGCCTGACATTCGATGACGCCGCACGCGTGTCGCATGCGTCACATACTCGGGCGGGCCGGGCGGAACGGACGTGGCGGACAGACACCGCCGGGCCGTACTCCCCGTGGACGCGCCCCGCGCCCGCCGTGCACCGGGGCGCGCGGCCGTGCGCTCGCGCAACCTACAACGACGGGCGAGATGATCCAAGACATCCAGGACCACGAGCCGCAGGCCACGCGCCGGGCGACGGGCGACGCGGAGAGCAGCCGGGCCAGCCGGGGCTGGTGGGACCGGAACGCCGACGAGTACCAGGACGAGCACGGCTCGTTCCTCGGGGACGACCGGTTCGTCTGGGGACCCGAGGGGCTGGACGAGGAGGAGGCCCGGCTCCTGGGCCCCGCCGGCTCACTGGAGGGCCGCGACGTGCTGGAGATCGGCGCGGGCGCCGCGCAGTGCTCACGCTGGCTGGCGGCGCAGGGGGCGCGGCCGGTCGCCCTGGACCTCTCCCACCGCCAGCTCCAGCACGCCCTGCGGATCGGAGCGGGCGACGACGGGGTCGCGCTGGTGGAGGCGGACGCCGGCGCTCTGCCGTTCCGGGACGGCTCCTTCGACCTGGCCTGTTCGGCGTACGGGGCGGTGCCCTTCGTCGCCGACCCGGTGCGGGTGTTCCGGGAGGTGCGCAGGGTGCTGCGGCCGGGCGGCCGGTGGGTCTTCTCGGTGACCCACCCCGTCCGCTGGGCGTTCCCCGACGAACCCGGCCCCGAGGGCCTGTCGGTCGCCGCGTCGTACTTCGACCGCACCCCGTACGTCGAGCAGGACGACCAGGGGCGGGCGGTGTACGTCGAGCACCACCGGACCCTGGGCGACCGGGTGCGGGACGTGGTGGCGGGCGGTTTCCGGCTGGTGGACCTGGTGGAGCCCGAGTGGCCGGCCTGGAACAGCCAGGAGTGGGGCGGCTGGTCCCCGCTGCGCGGGAACCTCATCCCGGGCACGGCGATCTTCGTGTGCGAGAGGGACTGATGGGCGGGGGGCCGGTCCACGGGGGACCGCCGCCCGGCGGCCCCGCGGGCGGAGTGGCAAAGGCGGCTGGTCGGCGGTGATCCCCCCGGAGCAGCGGGAGCGGCTTCCCGTGCACACGGCCCTGCCCGCCCTGGAGCAGGCGCTGGACGGGCACGGCGCGGCGGTGCTGTGCGCGCCGCCCGGGACCGGCAAGACGACGCTGGTGCCGCTGGTCCTGGCGGAGCGCGGCGCGCGTGTGGTGGTCGCCGAGCCCCGCCGGATCGCGGCCCGGGCGGCGGCGCGGCGCATGGCGTGGCTGCTCGGCGAGGAGCCGGGCGGCCGGGTCGGCTTCACCGTGCGCGGCGAGCGCGCGGTGTCGCGGGACACGGTCGTCGAGGTCGTGACGACCGGTGTGCTGCTGCAGCGGCTCCAGCGGGACCAGGAGCTGGCCGGGGTCGACGCGGTGATGCTCGACGAGTGCCACGAGAGGCACCTGGACGCCGACACCGCCGCCGCGTTCCTCCTAGACGTGCGGGAGACGCTGCGGCCCGAGCTGCGGCTCCTGGCGGCGTCGGCGACGACGGACGCCGAGGGCTGGGCCCGGCTGCTGGGCGGCGCGCCGGTGGTCGAGGCGTCGGGCGTGACGCATCCGGTGGAGGTCGTCTGGGCACCGCCGCCCGGTCCCGTACGGCCGCCGCACGGGATGTCCGTCGACCCGGCACTGCTGGCGCACGTGGCGGGGGTCGTGCGCCGGGCGCTCGGCGAGCGGGACGGCGACGTGCTGTGCTTCCTGCCCGGGGTCGGGGAGATCACCCGGGTGGCGGGCCTGCTGGACGGGCTGCCGGGCGTCGAGGTGCTCCAGGTGCACGGGAGGGCTCCTGCGGCGGTACAGGAAGCGGTGCTGGCTCCGGGGCGGGGGCGCCGTGTGGTGCTGGCGACGGCGGTGGCCGAGTCGTCGCTGACCGTGCCGGGGGTCCGGGTGGTCGTCGACTCCGGTCTGGCGCGGGAGCCGCGCGTGGACCACGCCCGCGGACTGAGTGCCCTGACGACGCTGCGCGCGTCACGGGCGTCGGCCCGGCAGCGGGCCGGCCGGGCGGGGCGTGAGGCGCCGGGCGCGGTCTACCGGTGCTGGCCGGAGGCGGAGGACGGGCGGCTGCCCGCCTTCCCTGCGCCGGAGATCCAGGTGGCGGACCTGACCTCGTTCGCCCTGCAGGCCGCGGTGTGGGGCGATCCCGGTGCGTCGGGCCTCGCGCTGCTGGACGCCCCGCCCGCCGGGGCGATGGCGGCGGCCCGTGCGGTGCTGGCAGCGATCGGCGCGGTGGACGCGGCGGGGCGCGCTACGGAGCGCGGCCGCGCTCTGGCGCGCCTGGGCGTGCACCCCCGGTTGGGGCGGGCGCTGCTGGACGGTGCGCCGCACGTGGGCGCGCGGCGCGCGGCGGAGATCGTGGCACTGGTGGCGGAGGAGCCGCCGCGGACGTACGGGGACGATCTGGCGGCGGCGTGGCGGGCGGCCCGGCGCGGCGGCGACGCCTACGCGGCGCGGTGGCGCGCGGAGGCCCGGAGGCTGACGGGGGCGGCGGCCGGACTCTCCGACCCCGCGCGCGGTCGCCCCGGACGGGACAGCGCCGCCCCGGGGGAGCAGTTCGGGGGCGGAGCCTCCGGCCCCGCGGAGGCCGCTGTCCTCGGGGACCGTCCCGGCGGACGGACCGGCGCCCTTCCGCACGACTCCGCCGACGTGTCCGATGACGTGGCCGCGGGTCTGGTGACCGCGCTGGCGTTCCCCGAGCGGGTGGCGCGGGCACGGGGCGGCGGCGCCTTCCTGATGGTGTCCGGGACGGGAGCCGAGGTCGAGGGCGGCTCGGGGCTGCGGTCGGCGCCGTGGCTGGCCGTGGCGGTGGCGGACCGTTCCGCCCGTGCGGCGTCGGCGCGGGTGCGGCTCGCGGCGGTCTGCGACGAGGACGTGGCCCGGCTGGCGGCCGGGCATCTGCGGGCCGCCGGTGACGAGGTGCGCTGGGAGGACGGCGAGGTCACGGCCCGCCGCGTGGAGCGGCTCGGGGCGGTGGAGCTGGTGGTGCGGCCGCTGCGGGACGCGGACCCCGGGCTCGTACGGGCGGCCCTGCTGGACGGCTTGCGGCGCGACGGGCTCGGCCTGCTGGGCTGGTCGCGGGAGGCGCGGCAGCTGCGGGAGCGGCTCGCCTTCCTGCACCGGGTGGTGGGCGGCGCGTGGCCGGACGTCTCGGACACGGCGCTGGCGGAGCGCGCCGACGAGTGGCTGGAACCGGAGCTGTCGGCGGCCCGGCGGCGGGCGGACCTCGCGCGGATCGACGCCGGAGAGGCGCTGCGGCGGCTGCTGCCGTGGGCGAGCGGTGAGGCGGCGCGCCTCGACGAGCTCGCCCCCGAACGGCTGGAGGTGCCGAGCGGCTCCCGGGTGCGCCTCGACTATGCGGGTGAGCAGCCCGTGCTCGCGGTGAAGCTGCAGGAGATGTTCGGACTGGCCAGGACCCCGAGGGTGGCGGGGGTGCCCGTGCTGGTGCACCTGCTGTCGCCGGCGGGGCGTCCGGCGGCCGTGACGGCGGACCTGGCGTCGTTCTGGCGGGACGGCTACCGGGCCGTGCGGGCGGAGCTGCGGGGCCGCTACCCGAAGCACCCGTGGCCGGAGGACCCGTCGACGGCGCGGCCCACCCATCGGACGAACCCCCGCCGCTGACGTCGACGTCCGACGGGGGCGGGCGGGTGCGGCCGTGCACCGCTCGGTCTGCGGCCGCGCACAGGGGCTGGGCGCACCGGCCACGACTGCCGCCGGGGCGGAACGCGACCGGTGCGGGACCGCCTGGCGGGGCCGGGCACGGTCGCGGCGTCCCGTCCTCGCCGCCCGGCTGCCCGGCGAGGACGGCGATCCGGCGCGCAGAGCGCCGGCGCGTGCCGGGCCCGCGGTCCGGCACGCGTGCGAGTCCCCGCGGTGGCCTGCCGCGTCAGTCGACGTGCAGCTCGATGGTGAGCGTCACGCCGCCTTCCGCGGTGACCCGCAGCAGGAACGTGCCGGCCCGGTCGTCGGCGTACATCCGGGGCAGTCGGAGCGTGCCGTCGGCGCCGGTCTCCAGGCCGGCGAGGGTGCGTACGGGCTCGCCCTGGGCGTCCTTGAAGTACGGTCCTGCGTCGGCGGCCTGGGAGCTGTCCGTGCCGGCGATCATGGTGGCGGTCAGGGCGACCCCTGCCGCGGCGGCACCCTTGTGGGTGGCCGTCACCGTGAGGCGCTCGGCGAACTCGCCGCCGGCCGCGGCGGTGGGCTCGGTGGTCCCGGCACGGGCGAGGGCGTCGGCCCGCGGCGGTGCTGTGACCGTGGCCCGGTGGTCGACACCGGGCAGCGTGGCCCTCTCGACGACGGTGGCCCGGACGGTGAACTCGCCGGTCTTCTCGCCCGCGAGGAGGACCGGGGCGGTGGCGGTGCCGTCGGCGCCGGTGGTGGCCGTGGCGGTGGTGGCGCCGTCGGCAAAGCGGCTGTCGGTGTCGCCGACGATCCGGAACTCGACCGTCACGCCGGCGACGCCGGCGCCCTGCTCGTCGCGTGCCACGACGGCCGCGCGCTCGGCGAACTCGGTGCCGGCCGTGGCGCTGAGGGAGCCGCCAGCTGCGTCCTGCAGGCTGTGCACCCGGTCAGCGGGCTTCGTCGGAGTCGGGGTCGGCGT
>NZ_MKXB01000157.1:164825-184309 GCF_001865245.1 Streptomyces sp. CC53
GTGGGCCAGCCGGACGGCGGCACCGGCTTCGCCGGCGACGGCTTCGCGTCGGGGGTGCCGGGGGTGGCACTCGGCGTGCTCCCACCCTTGCCACCGGAGCCTGAGCCGGTGCCGCTGCCCTTGCCGGTGGTGGTACCGGTGCTGTTCCCGGAACCGTTCCCCGTCGTCCTGCCCATGCCGGGGCGGGTGCCGCCGGCGTTGCCCGAGGGCCGGTCGCTGCGCTCGGTGGGGACGTGGCCGGTGCCGTCCGGGATCCGGTGGGCCCCGTCCCGCTTGTAGTAGTCGAACCAGGACAGGACCGTGCGCAGGTACTCCCGCGACTGGTTGTAGCTGAGGACGGCCCGGTCCAGATCCGCCTGGAGGGCGAGGTTGCGGTTCCCCGCGCACAGGTACATGCCGGCCGCGCGGGCCGCGTCGAAGATGTTGTTGGGGTCCTTGCGGCCGTCGTCGTTGGCGTCCTGGCCCCAGGAGGCCCAGGTCGACGGGATGAACTGCATCGGGCCGACGGCACGGTCGTAGCGGGTGTCGCCGTCGTGGGCGCCGCCGTCGGTGTCCGAGATGTTGGCGAACCCGACGCCGTTGAGAACGGGCCCCAGGATCGGGGAGGTCGTGGTGCCGCCGGAGTCGACCCGGCCGCCGCGGGCGTGGCCGGACTCCACCTTGCCGATGCCGGCGAGGAGTTGCCACGACAGGTTGCACCCCGGGTCGACGCTCCGCAGATGCTGCTCGGCCTGCTGGTAGGCGGAGAAGACGGTCGCGGGTATGCCGGCCGCCGTCGCGCCGCCCGCGGGGGTGGTGCCGTGGGCGTCGACGATCCCGGCCCCCGGCCGGTCGGGGACCGGGCTGTTGAGGGGCGGCAGCTCGGTGTAGTACGGGGAGTTTCCGGTGGCGGAGTCTCCCGAGGAGGCCGGGGGCGTACCGTCCGTGGTGAGCGACTCGCCGCCCACGGGGGCCACGCCCGGTCCCTGCGACGCGGAGAGCGCCGCCACGGCTGCCGCGGCCACCGCCGTCGTGGTGGCCTGCTTGCGGAGCCGCCGCCCGAGATGTCCTGCCATGCGTGTGTCCCTCCCCGTCAGCGCCCCCTGGGTTCGGTGACGCCGCTCCCGACCCGACCACTGCCCGCAGCTCCCCACTGCACGGACTGGCGAAACCCTACGTCAACTCGCGGCCCCACCACACTCACACGTGACCGTATTTCACGGTTTCGTCACCGGTCATCCTTCCGGATCACGGTTCTGACGCAACCACACATGGTCATATGCGATCGATACTGGCAGAGCACTGATCACAGAACAGCTCGTCCTGCTGGCATTCGACAGGAGCCCCTCCCCCATGCCGTTCACGCTCAGCCATGCGGCCGCCGTCCTTCCCGGCATACGCCGCTCCGGTGCAGGACGCGGCCCTCTGGTGGCGTCCGCCCTGGTCATGGGATCGCTTGCGCCCGACATGACCTATTTCGCCGACAGCCTCATCCCGGGCGCCATGTCTTTCGGCGAGGTCACCCACAGCGTGTGGGGCGTGTTGACGGCCGATGCGGTGACGGCCGCAGTGCTGGCCGGGCTGTGGCTGATGGTGCGTGAGCCTCTGGTGGCCCTGCTGCCGGGACGATGGCGCGGCCCGGTGCACACCCTTCTGCGGGGCGGGCCGTGGCGGGACAGGCATCCGGTGGCGCTGGCGGTGTGGTTCTACCTCTCGGCGGTCGCCGGCGCGGCCACGCACGTCGGGTGGGACCTGTTCACCCACCCCGGCCGCTGGGGCACACGGGTGCTGCCGGTGCTGGGCGAGACGTTCGGCGGCTTCCCCCTCTACACGTACGTGCAGTACGGCAGTTCCGCACTGGCCCTGGTGGTCCTCTGCTGGTTCGGGTACGGGGCGCTGCGGCGGGTCCCGACGGGTGCCGGCGCCGGGGCGCCCACCGGGCCCACCCGCCGGAGCAGGTGGCTCGCGGTCGGGGTGCTGGCGGGGTGCACGCTGGCGGGCGTGCTGCACCGCTGCCTGCGCTGGTACGCGTACTGGGGCAGGATCGAGACGCCGATCGACATCATCCCCACGGCGTGCTTCGGTGCCGGCGCCGGGCTCGGCGTCGGACTGCTCCTGTACGGAGCCGGGATGCGCCTGCGCGGCGGGGGCCTCCGCCCCCGTACCTGACGCCCGGCGGACCGGGGCCGGGAGCCGCGCCCGGCCCCGGTCCGGCTCGTCCCCCCACCCGCGCCCCGCGCCCTGCGGCCGTCCGGGCCGGGCGGGAACCGTCCACCACGCCCCCGGCCGTGTGCGGCGGGGCACTGCCGGGGCAGGCTCCGCCGCGGTACGTCCTGCGCGCAGGGCGCGGTGTCAGTGCGCGGCCGACTCCCAGTCGCCGCCGACGCCCACCGAGACGTCGAGCGGTGCGCGCAGTTCGACGGCCGAGGCCATCTCGCAGCGCACCAGCTCCTCCGTCTGCTCCCGTTCGCCCGGGGCAAGCTCCAGCACGATCTCGTCGTGCACCTGGAGCAGCATGCGGGACCGCAGTCCGGCCTCCCGCAGTGCCCGGTCGACGTTCAGCATCGCGACCTTCACGATGTCCGCGGCGGTGCCCTGGATGGGGGCGTTCAACGCCATCCGCTCGGCCATCTCGCGCCGCTGCCGGTTGTCGCTGTTGAGGTCGGGCAGGTAGCGGCGGCGCCCGAGGACCGTCTCCGTGTACCCCGTCGCACGGGCCTCGTCGACGACGCGGTGCAGGTAGTCCCGCACCCCGCCGAACCGCTCGAAGTACGTGTCCATGAGCGCCCTGGCCTCGGCCGCCTCGATGTTGAGCTGCTGCGACAGACCGAACGCGGACAGACCGTACGCCAGGCCGTACGACATCGCCTTGATCTTGCGGCGCATCTCGGCGTCGACCGCGGACTTGTCCACGCCGAAGACCTGCGACGCGACCGTGGTGTGCAGGTCCTCGCCGGACGTGAACGCCTCGATCAGCCCGGCGTCCTCCGACAGGTGCGCCATCACGCGCAGCTCGATCTGGCTGTAGTCCGCCGTCATGAGGGACGCGAAACCCTCACCGACGACGAAGCCGCGGCGGATCGCCCGGCCCTCGTCGGTGCGGACCGGGATGTTCTGCAGGTTCGGGTCGGTCGACGACAGCCGGCCGGTCGCCGCCACCGTCTGGTTGAAGGTGGTGTGGATGCGGCCGTCGCCCGCGACGCACTTGATCAGGCCTTCCACGGTCACCCGCAGCTTGGCCTGCTCCCGGTGCCGGAGCATGATCACCGGCAGTTCGTGCTCCGTCTGGCCGGCGAGCCACGCCAGTGCGTCGGCGTCCGTCGTGTACCCGGTCTTGGTCTTCTTGGTCTTCGGCAGGTTCAGCTCGCCGAACAGCACCTCCTGGAGCTGCTTGGGCGAGCCGAGGTTGAACTCGCGGCCGACCGAGGCGTGCGCCTCCTTCACCGCCTGCTGCACGGCGCCCGCGAACTGCTGCTCCATCGCCTCCAGGTGCGGCCGGTCGGCGGCGATGCCGTGCCGCTCCATCCGGGCCAGCAGTTCCGACGTGGGCAGCTCCACCTCGTGCAGCAGCCGGGTCGCCCCGACCTCCTCCAGCCGCGCCGTGAACGCCTCGCCCAGGTCGAGCACCGCCCGGGCCTGGAGCATCAGCGCGTCCCGCTCCGCCGCGTCCTCGGCGCCGAACGCGAGCTGGCCGTCCGCGGCGGCGGCCGGGGCCAGCTCCCGGCCGAGGTACTCCAGCGACAGCGCGTCGAGGGCGAACGTGCGCCGACCCGGCTTCACCAGGTACGCGGCGAGTGCCGTGTCCATGGTGACGCCGGCGACGCTCCAGCCGTGCTCGGGGAACACGCGCATCACGTTCTTGGCGTTGTGCAGCACCTTCGGCCGGTGGGGGTCCGCGATCCACGCGGCGAAGGCCTGCTCGTCCGCCTCGTCGAGCTCCGCCGGGTCGAACCAGGCGGCCGCCCCGCCGCCCGCCGCGAGCGCGATCTCGGTGACCGTGCCGACACCCAGCGCCCAGCTGTCGACCGTGGCCATGCCGAGCGTCCGGTCGCCGTGCCGGTGCAGCCACGGGGCCAGCGCACCGGCCGTCAGCACCTCGCCGTCGATCTCCACACCCGCCGCGGGCACCGGCTCCTCCTCGGCGGCGCCCGGGTCCACGGCGAGCAGCCGCTCGCGGAGCGACGGGTTGCGGATCTCCAGCGTGTCCAGCAGCACGGCGAGCATCTTGCGGTCGTAGGGGGCCCGCTCCAGGTCCGCCACCGACTTCGGCAGCTCCACGTCCCGCACCAGCTCCGTCAGGTGCCGGTTCAGTTTGACGGCCTCCAGGTGGTCGCGCAGCGCCTGGCCCACCTTGCCCTTGACCTCGTCGGCCCGCTCCACGAGCTCCGCGAACGAGCCGAACTGGTTGATCCACTTGGTGGCGGTCTTCTCCCCCACCCCGGGGATGCCCGGCAGGTTGTCCGACGGGTCGCCGCGCAGCGCCGCGAAGTCCGGGTACTGGTTCGGCGACAGCCCGTACTTCTCCTGCACCTTCTCCGGCGTGAACCGGGTCAGCTCCGACACGCCCTTCGTCGGGTACAGCACCGTCGTGTGCTCGCTGACCAGCTGGAACGAGTCCCGGTCTCCGGTGACGATCAGCACCTCGAAACCGGCGGCCTCGGCCTGCGCGGTCAGTGTCGCGATGACATCGTCCGCCTCGTACCCCGCCACGGCGAAGCGCTGCGCGTTCATCGCGTCCAGCAGCTCGCCGATGAGCTCCACCTGCCCCTTGAAGTCGTCCGGCGTCGACGACCTGTTCGCCTTGTACTCGGGGAACTCCTGCGACCGCCAGGTCTTGCGGGAGACGTCGAACGCGACCGCGAAGTGCGTGGGCTCCTCGTCGCGGAGGGTGTTCGCCAGCATCGACGCGAAGCCGTACACGGCGTTGGTGGTCTGCCCGCTCGACGAGGTGAAGTTCTCCGCGGGCAGCGCGAAGAACGCCCGGTACGCCAGGGAGTGCCCGTCCATGAGGAGCAGACGCGGACGGTCTTGTGCGGTCTTCTTCGATGCTGTCTCTGCCACGCAGACGATCCTGCCACGCTCCACTGACAACCACCGACGCCCCTCACACGATGTCCGAGGCGCGTGACAGGATCGAAGGACACCGGACCGCGGGGAGCGCCCACTGCCCCCGCGTCCACCCGCAGCGACTCGAGGGAGAGCGCGATGGCCACGCAACCGCCCGCAGGCGACCCCGTCCAGGACGCCCCCGAGGTCACGGCGGCCCCGCACGCCGCCGCGGGCCTGCCCGCCGTCGCCCACAGCCTACGGATCTCCCGGCAGCAGATGGGCCTCGCGCGCACCGCCCGCACCCTCCTCAAGGTCAACCAGAAGGACGGCTTCGACTGCCCCGGCTGCGCCTGGCCGGAGGGCGACAAGCGGCACGTCGCCGAGTTCTGCGAGAACGGCGCGAAGGCCGTCGCCGAGGAGGCCACGCTGCGCCGCGTCACCCCCGCGTTCTTCGCCGCGCACCCCGTGGCCGACCTCGCCTCCCGCAGCGGGTACTGGCTCGGCCAGCAGGGCCGCCTCACCCATCCCGTGTACCTGGCCGAAGGCGCCGACCGGTACGAGCCGGTCACGTGGGACCAGGCGTTCCGGATCATCGCCGACGAGCTGACCGCCCTCGGCTCCCCCGACGAGGCCCTCTTCTACACCTCCGGGCGCACCAGCAACGAGGCGGCGTTCCTGCTGCAGCTGTTCGCCCGCGAGTTCGGCACCAACAACCTGCCGGACTGCTCCAACATGTGCCACGAGTCGTCGGGGTCGGCCCTCACCGAGACGCTCGGCGTCGGCAAGGGCAGCGTCTCCCTGGACGACCTGCACCGCGCCGACCTGATCATCGTCGCCGGGCAGAACCCGGGCACCAACCACCCGCGGATGCTGTCCGCCCTGGAGAAGGCCAAGGGGGCCGGGGCGCGGATCATCTCCGTCAACCCGCTGCCCGAGGCCGGCCTCGAACGCTTCAAGAACCCGCAGACCCCGCAGGGCATGCTCCGGGGCACCGCCCTCACCGACCTGTTCCTCCAGATCCGCATCGGCGGCGACCAGGCACTCTTCCGGCTCCTCAACAAGCTGGTCATCGAGGCGGGCGGAGCCGTCGACGAGGACTTCGTACGGACCCACACGCACGGCTACGAGGAGTTCGCCGCCGCCGCCCGGGCCGCCACCTGGGAGGAGACCCTCACCGCCACCGGCCTGGAGCGCACGGACATCGAGCGGGCCCTGCGCATGATCCTCGCCTCCCGGCGCACGATCGTCTGCTGGGCCATGGGCCTCACGCAGCACAAGCACGCGGTGCCCACCATCCGCGAGATCGTGAACCTGCTGCTGCTGCGCGGCGCGGTCGGCCGCCCAGGCGCCGGTGTCTGCCCCGTCCGCGGGCACTCCAACGTGCAGGGCGACCGCACCATGGGCATCTTCGAGCGCCCCTCCGCCGCCTTCCTCGACGCCCTCGACAAGGAATTCGGCATCACCTCCCCCCGGCACCACGGCCTCGACGTCGTCCGGTCCATCCAGGCGCTGCGGGACGGCCGCGCCAAGGTGTTCTTCGCCATGGGCGGCAACTTCGTCAGCGCCTCCCCCGACACCGACGTCACCGAGGCCGCGATGCGCCGCGCCCGCCTCACCGTCCACGTGTCGACCAAGCTCAACCGCTCCCACGCCGTCACCGGCACGCGCGCCCTGATCCTGCCCACCCTCGGCCGTACCGACCGGGACGTCCAGGCGGGCGGCCGGCAGGTCGTCACCGTCGAGGACTCCATGAGCCTCGTCCACGCCTCGCGCGGCAACCTGCCGCCGGCCTCCCCGCACCTGTTGTCGGAGCCCGCCATCATCGCCCGCATGGCACGCGCCGTCCTCGGCGACGCCTCCGCCACCCCGTGGGAGGAGTTCGAGCGGGACTACGCCGTGATCCGGGACCGCATCGCCCGGGTCGTCCCCGGCTTCGAGGACTTCAACGCCCGCCTCGCCGCCCACCCGGGCGGCTTCGCCCTCCCGCACGCCCCGCGCGACGAACGGCGCTTCCCCACCGCCACCGGCAGGGCGAACTTCACCGCGGCCCCG
The DNA here is from genome assembly GCF_001865245.1 of Streptomyces sp. CC53. GTDB lineage: Bacteria > Actinomycetota > Actinomycetes > Streptomycetales > Streptomycetaceae > Streptomyces. Next base: position 171,906 of record NZ_MKXB01000157.1, read on the forward strand.
GTCGAGTACCCCCGCGTCCCCGCGGGCCGGCTGCTGCTGCAGACGCTGCGCTCCCACGACCAGTACAACACCACGGTCTACGGCCTCGACGACCGCTACCGCGGCATCAAGGGCGGCCGCCGCGTCGTCCTCGTCCACCCCGACGACGCCCGCGCGCAGGGTTTCGCCGACGGGGCGTACGCCGACCTCGTCAGCGAGTGGACGGACGGCACCGAGCGCCGCGCCCCCGGGTTCCGCGTCGTCCACTACCCCACCGCGCGGGGCTGCGCCGCCGCCTACTACCCGGAGACGAACGTCCTCGTCCCCCTGGACGCCACGGCCGACATCAGCAACACCCCCGCCAGCAAGTCCGTCGTCATCCGTCTGGAACAATCACCGGCCGACTGAGCGTTCGCTCAATCGCGGTACCGGACCGCGGCGCCGACAGGACCCGCGGCACCGGACCGCAGCACCACCAGGACAGCCGTACGACGACGAACGGAGCCGCACCCCATGGGCGAGCAGACGACCGTGAAGTTCCCGCAGGAGGTCCTCGACGAGTACGCCGCGCTCGGCGTCGACCTGCCCGCCCTCTTCTCCGCGGGCCACCTCGGCAACCGCATGGGCGTGCAGATCATCGAGGCCGCCCCGGACCGCGTGGTGGGCACCATGCCGGTCGAGGGCAACACCCAGCCCTACGGGCTCCTCCACGGCGGGGCATCCGCCGTCCTCGCCGAGACCCTCGGCTCCATCGGCGCGATGCTCCACGGCGGCTCCCGCAAGATCGCCGTGGGCGTCGACCTGAACTGCACCCACCACCGCGGTGTGCGCTCGGGACTCGTCACCGGCGTCGCCACCCCGGTCCACCGGGGCCGTTCCACCGCCACGTACGAGATCGTCATCACGGACGAACAGGACAAGCGGGTGTGCAGCGCCCGCCTCACCTGCATGCTCCGCGAGGTCACGCCGAAGGACGCCGACGGCATCCCCGGCACGGCCTGACCCGCAGCCCCCACCCGGGCCCCGAAAGCCCGCCCGCCACAGCGGCACCGGAGCCCCCGCCGCCGCCCGTGGCCGGCCCGTCCCCTCGGCCCGGCCGGTCACGCAGCGTGCGCCCCGCGCGCCACACCACGGCAGCCCACGCGCGGCCCCGGGCCCGCTCCCGCACCCGCCGGACAAGCCACCGGCGGCAGCGGCGCCAGGGTGCGCCCCTCCGGTTTTCGCCACCCCGCCACCGTTCACCGGACAGCCGCCGGAGCCGCGGGGAACCGGTGCCCGCGCAGCGCCGGTCCGGTGACCGGAACACCACCGCCGCACCGGCCGCCCCGGCCGTCAACCGCCCCGCACCGCACCGAGAGTTGCGGTCCGACCGCACCCGCCCGCCACCTCCCCGCCCGACGACCGCCGGCGCCGCCGCCGGGCCGGAGACCGGCCGACCGGTCGGCGCGACTGCCGGGCCGCGCCCGCTCCGCCGCGCCGCTCAGCACAGCCCACGCACCGGAACCCGACCCGCCGCCCCGTCAATGTGCCTTCAGCACATGCCAGTTGGCCAGACGCCGCGCGCAAGCCACCGGCTTCGGACGGGGCACGCGGAGCGGGCACAGGGCCCGACGGAGGCGACTGTCCCCCAAGTGCCCCCGCACCGTGGCGAAAAGGCATCCCCGGGAACCACCGGCCGCTCGCCGCGAACGGCGCTCCACCGCCCCGGACAAGCCGTCCGCGACCGGCCGCGCGGGACGCAGCCACCACGACCGGACCGGGCGCCGCGACGGTAGCGGCCACCCTCCCGCGCCACACGGTCGACGCGCCCCACGCCACCCAGGAATGTAACTCTACGTAACATCGACGCCATGTGCGCCCGCGCTCGCCCGCCGCCGCACGCCTTCCGCGGCTCTCACACTTCCCCCACGAACCACCGCCGCGCCCCCGCGGCCCGCGTCAGGACCAAGATCCCCCCAAGCCCCTTAGCAGTACTGGGGGTTCTCAGCATGCGAGATGCCACCCCGCACCCCGAATACGGATGCATGACGCACGCAACCACCAATCCCTGGCCACGGCATAACAAGAGCGTCACATCATTCCCAGGGCGCTCCCCGACCGCCCCGCATGCGCTTAGAGTCACGCCCAGTCACCGCGCCGCCGGGCGTGAACCACCGCACCACCACCACACCACACGTACGCCCCGGCGCAGGAAACGGCACCTCACTCAGAGGAGGCCGCGCCAGGGAAAGGACTCATCGTGCGACACCGTTCCTTGCTCATACTCAGCACCGTACTGACCGGAGCACTCACCCTCACCGCCTGCGGTTCGCGCGACAACACCGGCGGCGGCACCGCCGGCGGCGACAGCAACACCACCGTCGTCATCGGCCTCGACGCCCCGCTCACCGGCGACCTCTCCGCCCTCGGCCTCGGCATCAAGAACTCCGTCGAACTCGCGGTCCGCACCGCGAACGAGAAGAAGTACGTCGACGGCGTCACCTTCAAGATGGAAGCCCTCGACGACCAGGCCCAGCCCTCCTCCGGCCAGCAGAACGCCTCCAAGCTCGTCGCCAACAAGGACGTCCTCGGCGTCGTCGGCCCGCTGAACTCCTCCGTCGCCGAGTCGATGCAGAAGGTCCTCGACGACGCCAAGCTCGTCCAGGTCTCCCCCGCCAACACGAACCCCGCACTCTCCCAGGGCCCCAACTGGAACTCCGGCGACAAGAAGCGCACCTACAAGGCGTACTTCCGCACCGCCACCACGGACGCCATCCAGGGCCCCTTCGCCGCCCAGTACATCGTCAACAAGGCCAAGAAGACCAAGGCCTTCATCATCGACGACAAGAAGACCTACGGCGCCGGTCTCGCCGCCACCTTCAAGGCCGAGTTCGAGAAGCTCGGCGGCAAGGTCGTCGGCACCGACCACGTCAACCCCGAGGCCAAGGACTTCAGCGCCGTCGCCACCAAGGTCAAGAGCTCCGGCGCCGACGTCGTCTACTACGGCGGCGAGTACCCCGCCGGCGGCCCGCTGAGCAAGCAGATCAAGGAAGCCGGCGCCAAGGTCGTCGTCGCCGGCGGCGACGCGCTCTACAGCGCCGAGTACATCAAGCTCGCCGGCGCCAGCGCCCAGGGCGACATCGCCACCTCCGTCGGCGCCCCGATCGAGCAGCTCGACTCCGCCAAGGAGTTCCTGGCCAACTACAAGAAGGCCAACTTCAAGGAGGCCTACGAGGCCTACGGCGGCTACGCCTACGACTCCGCCTGGGCCGTCATCGAGGCCGTCAAGAAGGTCGTCGACGAGAACAACGGCAAGCTGCCCGAGGACGCCCGCGCCAAGGTCGTCGACGCCATGCAGGGCGTCTCCTTCGACGGCGTGACCGGCAAGGTCTCCTTCGACGAGTTCGGTGACACCACCAACAAGCAGCTGACCGTCTACACCGTCGAGGGCGACGCCTTCAAGGACGTCGAGTCCGGCACCTTCACCGGCTGATCCACCGAAACACCACAACGCTTCACCCCCCTTCCGCCGCGCGGGGCGCCGCACCAGGCGCCCCGCGCGGTGTCACATACGTCCAAGTCTCGGAGGACAATGCGGTGAACGAACTGCCGCAGCAGCTGGTCAACGGCCTGCTCCTGGGATCCATGTACGGGCTGGTCGCCATCGGCTACACGATGGTCTATGGCATCGTCCAGCTCATCAACTTCGCCCACGGCGAGATCTTCATGACCGGAGGCTTCGGCGCACTCACGGTGTGGCTGATCCTCCCCGCCGGCGTCACCATGTGGCTCGCCCTGCCACTCATGATCATCGGTGCCGTCATCGTCGCCACCACCGTCGCCATCGGGGCGGAACGCTTCGCCTACCGGCCCCTGCGCGGAGGACCACGCCTCGCACCCCTGATCACCGCCATCGGCCTCTCCCTGGCACTCCAGCAGGCCGTCTGGGGCTTCTACCCCGAAGCCACCTCCGCACGACGCTTCCCCCAGCTCGAAGGCGGCCCCTTCGAAATCGCCGGCGTCACCATCCAGCCCGGCGACGTCTTCCTCCTCGTCGCCGCCCCCACCTGCATGGCCCTCCTCGGCTACTTCGTCATGCGCACCCGCACCGGCCGCGGCATGCAGGCCACCGCGCAGGACCCCGACACCGCCAAGCTCATGGGCGTCAACACCGACCGCATCATCGTGATCGCCTTCGCCCTCGGCGCCGCGTTCGCCGCCGTCGGAGCCGTCGCCTACGGCCTCAAGTACGGCCAGGTCGACTACCGCATGGGCTTCCTCCTCGGCCTCAAGGCGTTCACCGCCGCCGTCCTCGGCGGCATCGGCAACATCTACGGCGCCATGATCGGCGGCCTCGTCCTCGGCATCGCCGAAACCATGGCCACCGCCTACATCAGCCACATCCCCGGCATGCACCAGCTCGGCGGTCAGTCCTGGGCCGACGTCTGGGCCTTCATCCTCCTCATCGTCGTACTCCTCGCCAGGCCCCAGGGCATCCTCGGCGAGCGCGTCGCGGACAGGGCGTGAGCACCATGACCACAGACACCAGCACCACCAGCACGGCCGACACCGCACCGGCCGCCCCGCGACAGGCCGGGCTCCTCCCCGTACCGTCCGCCACCACCGCCCGCGCCCTGGCCACCGGCGGCGGCGCCGTCACCGCACTCAGCGCCTTCCTCGCCTGGACCTGGACCCCCGCCTTCCCCGGCAACCTCACCGTCTACGGCTACCCCGGCGGACTCCAGTGGCAGGTCCTCGTCGCCGGCCTCCTCACCACCCTCTTCGGCCTTTCCTCCTACGGAGTCAAGGGCACCCGCTGGCTCACCCCCGCCGGACCCGACGCGGCCATCAAGCTCTCCGCACTCGCCGCCTTCGGCACCGCCTGGTACGCACTCACCGCCATAGCCGTCCAGCTCGGCGGACTCGTCCACCTCGAACCCGGCGCGTACGTCGCCGCACTCGCCAGCCTCATCACCCTCCTCGGCGCCCTCGCACTCCCCTTCACCCACCCCGAACACCTCCCCGCCGACCCCGACGACACCGGCTGGCACCTCACCAAGCACCGCGCGCGGAACGGCCTCACCACCTTCCGCGCCGCCTTCGCCACCGGCCCCGTCAAGCGACCCCGGCCCCTCCCCTCGTACGCCGAGATACTCATCATCACCGCACTCCTCGCCGCCGCCCTCGGGATCTTCACCTACGGCATCGGCACCGAGTACGAGCAGCTCTTCATCGGCTTCCTCATCACCGCCGGCCTCGGCTTCGCCGCCTTCCACAAGGCCGGACTCCTCCAGCAGGCCACCCACATCACCGCCAAGCACCAAGGCCTCACCATCGCCGGCGCCTTCATCGCCGCCGCGCTCTTCCCCTTCACCCAGACCGACGACCAGTACGCCACCCTCGGCGTCTACATCCTCATCTTCGCCACCGTCGCCCTCGGTCTGAACATCGTCGTCGGCCTCGCCGGCCTCCTCGACCTCGGATACGTCGCCTTCCTCGGCGTCGGCGCCTACGCGGCCGCCCTCGTATCCGGCGCCCCCACCTCCCCCTTCGGCATCCAACTGCCCTTCTGGGCCGCCGTCATCGTCGGAGCCGTCGCCTCCCTCATCTTCGGCGTCCTCATCGGCGCCCCCACCCTCCGACTCCGCGGCGACTACCTCGCCATCGTCACCCTCGGCTTCGGAGAGATCTTCCGCATCACCGTCATGAACCTCGACGGCACCAGCGGCCCCGACATCACCAACGGCTCCAACGGCATCGCGTCCATCCCCAACCTCAACATCCTCGGATTCGACTTCGGCGCCGAACACACCATCGCCGGATTCACCATCGGACGCTTCGCCAACTACCTGCTCCTCATGCTGCTCATCACGGCCGTCGTCGTCCTCGTCTTCCGACGCAGCGGCGACTCCCGCATCGGCCGCGCCTGGGTCGCCATCCGCGAGGACGAGACCGCCGCCCTCGCCATGGGCATCAACGGCTTCCGCGTCAAGCTCATCGCCTTCGCCCTCGGCGCCGCCCTCGCCGGCCTCGCCGGCACCGTCCAGGCCCACGTCACCTACACCGTGACCCCCGAGCAGTACCTCTTCGCCGGCCCCATCCCGCCCAACTCGGCCTTCCTGCTCGCCGCGGTCGTCCTCGGCGGCATGGGCACCATGAGCGGACCCCTCGTCGGCGCCGCACTCCTCTTCCTCATCCCCAACAAGCTGCAGTTCCTCGGCGAATACCAGCTCCTCGCCTTCGGCATCGCCCTCATCCTGCTCATGCGGTTCCGCCCCGAAGGACTCATCCCCAACCGCCGCCGCCAGCTCGAGTTCCACGAGAACGAGGAAGCGCCCGCCACCCTCACCAAGGCAGGTGCCTGACACATGACCACCAAGACCGAAACCCCGACGCAGGCCACCGCGCCCACCGGCGAGACCGTCCTCGACGCACGCGGCGTCACCATGCGCTTCGGCGGCCTCACCGCCGTCCGCAACGTCGACCTCACCGTCAACAGCGGCGAGATCGTCGGCCTCATCGGACCCAACGGCGCCGGCAAGACCACCTTCTTCAACTGCCTCACCGGCCTCTACGTCCCCACCGAGGGCGAAGTCCGCTACAAGGGCACGGTCCTCCCGCCCAAGTCCTTCAAGGTCACCGCCGCAGGCATCGCCCGCACCTTCCAGAACATCCGGCTCTTCGCCAACATGACCGTCCTGGAGAACGTGCTCGTCGGCCGCCACACCCGCACCAAGGAGGGCCTCTGGTCCGCCCTCCTCCGCGGCCCCGGGTTCCACCGCGCCGAAGCCGCCTCCCGCGCCCGCGCCCTGGAGCTCCTGGAGTTCGTCGGCCTCGACCACAAGGCCGAGCACCTCGCCCGCAACCTCCCCTACGGCGAGCAGCGCAAACTGGAGATCGCCCGCGCCCTCGCCAGCGAACCCGGCCTGCTCCTCCTGGACGAGCCCACCGCGGGCATGAACCCCCAGGAGACCCGCGCCACCGAGGAACTCGTCTTCGCCATCCGCGACATGGGCATCGCCGTCCTCGTCATCGAGCACGACATGCGCTTCATCTTCAACCTCTGCGACCGGGTCGCCGTCCTGGTCCAGGGCAAGAAGCTCGTCGAAGGCGACAGCCAGACCGTCCAGAGCGACGAACGTGTCATCGCCGCCTACCTCGGGGAGCCCTTCGAAGGCGCCCCCGGCGAAGAGGAGGCCGCGGAGGTCGCCGCAGCGGAGGCCCACGCCCACGGCGGAACCGTCACGGAAGCCCCCGAAGCGGACACACCTGCCGCGGAAGCACCGGAAGCACCCGACACGGGCGCCCCGGAGCCGGCCGCCCAGGACACCCCCGCCTCGGACACCTCGGAGGACACCGGCACGGCCGGCACCGACGCGGCCGACACCGCAGAAGCCCCCGAAAGCGCCGACACAGCAGACGCGGCGGGCACGGCGGAGGACACTGACGGCGGCACCACACCCGACGACCGGCCCGCGCCTCCTGCCGCGAGCGACCCCGCAGCCGAGAACACCGACGGCACCGCCGACGCGGCCCCCGACGCACCGGCGGACGACGACACCCCCGGCGGCGACACGGCCGACGACACCCCCGACAGCACCACCACCCCGGACACCACGGCCACGACACCCCGCGGCGACGACAACGACTCCGCCAAGGCCACCGGCTCCCGCAAGGAGAACGACGCATGACCGCACTGCTCGAAGTCGAGGACCTGCGCGTCGCCTACGGCAAGATCGAAGCCGTCAAGGGCATCTCGTTCAAGGTCGAGGAAGGCCAGGTCGTCACCCTCATCGGCACCAACGGCGCCGGCAAGACGACCACCCTGCGCACCCTCTCCGGCCTCATCAAGCCCGTCAGCGGCCAGATCAAGTTCAACGGCAAGTCCCTCAAGAAGTACCCCGCGCACCAGATCGTGTCCCTCGGGCTCGCCCACTCCCCCGAAGGGCGCCACATCTTCCCGAGGATGTCCATCGAGGACAACCTCCTCCTCGGCGCCTTCCTCCGCAAGGACACCGAAGGCATCGCGAAGGACGTCCAGCGGGCGTACGACCTCTTCCCCATCCTCGGAGAACGCCGCAAGCAGGCCGCCGGCACCCTCTCCGGCGGAGAGCAGCAGATGCTCGCCATGGGCAGGGCCCTCATGTCCCAGCCCAAGCTGCTCATGCTCGACGAGCCCTCCATGGGCCTCTCCCCGATCATGATGCAGAAGATCATGACGACCATCGCGGAACTCAAGGCCCAGGGCACCACCATCCTGCTCGTGGAGCAGAACGCCCAGGCCGCCCTGGCCCTGGCCGACCAGGGCTACGTCATGGAGATCGGCGAGATCGCCCTCAGCGGCACCGGCCAGGACCTCCTCCACGACGAGAACGTCCGCAAGGCGTACCTCGGCGAGGACTGACCACCGACGGCGGAGGCCCGCCCCGCACCCCACGGGCACGCGGCGGGCCTCCACCCGTTCACGTCGGCTCGCGGCCTACTGCCCACCGCCCTTGGCCGCCTTCTTCTCCTCGGCGTCCTCGATGACTGCCTGCGCCACCTGCTGCATCGACATGCGCCGGTCCATCGACGTCTTCTGGATCCACCGGAAGGCGGCCGGCTCCGTCAGCCCGTACTGCGTCTGCAGCACGCTCTTCGCCCTGTCCACCAGCTTCCTCGTCTCCAGCCGCTGCGCGAGGTCCTGGACCTCCTTCTCCAGCGCCCGCAGCTCCGCGAAGCGGGAGACCGCCATCTCGATCGCCGGCACGACGTCGCTCTTGCTGAACGGCTTGACGAGGTACGCCATGGCACCGGCGTCCCGCGCCCGCTCGACCAGCTCGCGCTGGGAGAACGCGGTGAGCATCAGCACGGGCGCGATGGACTCGCCGGCGATCTTCTCGGCGGCGGAGATGCCGTCCAGGACGGGCATCTTCACGTCCAGGATCACCAGGTCGGGGCTGAGCTCACGGGCCAGCTCCACGGCCCGCTGCCCGTCCCCGGCCTCACCGACGACGGTGTAGCCCTCCTCTTCGAGCATCTCCTTGAGGTCGAGGCGGATGAGGGCCTCGTCCTCGGCGATGACGACGCGGGTCGTCAGCGGCGGGACGTGCGACGGGGTGTCGTCGTCGGCGACGGGCTGGGGCGACTCGGGGGCGGTCACGGAGGCTCCTCATTCCATGGCAATGGCCTGCACCAGCAAAGGTTACCTAGCTGCTGAGCACAACGTTCACCCGGTACACTGCGACGTGCACCCAGCCGGGTTGGTGGAACGGCAGACACGGATGTCTCAAACACATCTGCCCGCGAGGGCGTGCGGGTTCGAGTCCCGCACCCGGCACAGAGAAGGAGGGCAAGCGTTCACTTAATCGAGTGAACGTTCGCTTCGTGTCACACACGGCAACCACCCGCGGCACACAGTGGTGGTATGCGATCTTACGAGTGGGCCACACGGCAGAAGGCACTGGCCATGCTGCGGAATGGCTCCAGGAACGTGGATGTTTCCAGGAAGCTCGGCATACCCGTGGGAACGGTCAGCTACTGGCGTCACCTGGACCGCTCAGCCCGTGGCGTCTGCCCGCGACGGTCAGCTCCTGAGTGTCCACTCTGCGACCCCGTGCCACTTGCCGCCAAGGCGTATGCCTATCTCCTCGGCCTCTATCTGGGGGACGGGCACGTCGTACAGAACCGAGCCATGCGGGTACCGAGCCTGTCCGTGTGGTGTACGGATACATGGCCCGGACTCATCGAAGCATGCGCGAACGCCATGCGTGCGGTGCTGCCGGGCTGCGGCGTGACCAGGGTGCAGCGCTCCGGCTGCCAGGAACTGAAGATCTACAGTCGGCACGTCCACTGCCTCTTTCCCCAGCACGGGCCGGGCAAGAAGCACGAACGCGCAATTGCTCTGTCTGACTGGCAGCAGGCCGCCGTGGATACCTACCCGTGGGAATTCGTGCGGGGACTCGTGCACTCCGACGGTTGCCGCATCACCAACTGGACCATGCGCGTCGTCGGCGGCGTGACGAAGCGGTACGAGTATCCCCGGTACTTCTTCACCAACAGGTCCGACGACATCCGGCGGCTCTTCACGGACACGCTGGACAAGCTGGGCGTCGAGTGGACGCACTGCACGCGGAACGGCAACCCGTACAACGTCTCCGTCGCCCGGAGGGCGTCCGTCGCGTTGATGGACGCCCATGTGGGGGCGAAGTACTGAACCGCGCAGGGCAGCACGGCTAGCGGACGGCCTCGCCGATGCGGTGGACGCGGACGAGGTTCGTGGAACCGGAGACGCCGGGCGGGGAGCCGGCCGTGATGACCACGATGTCGCCGGGGCGGCAGCGGCCGATCTCCAGCAGGTGCTCGTCGACCTGGGCCACCATCGCGTCCGTGGACTCCACGTGCGGGCCGAGGAAGGTCTCGACGCCCCAGGTCAGGTTGAGCTGGGAGCGGGTGGCCGGGTCGGGGGTGAAGGCCAGCAGGGGGATGGGCGAGCGGTAGCGGCTCAGACGGCGGGCGGTGTCGCCGGACTGGGTGAAGGCGACGAGGAACTTGGCGCCCAGGAAGTCGCCGATCTCCGCGGCGGCGCGGGCCACGGCGCCGCCCTGGGTGCGGGGCTTGCTGCGTTCCGTCAGCGGGGGGAGGCCCTTGGCCAGGACGTCCTCCTCGGCGGCCTCGACCACACGGCTCATGGTGCGGACCGTCTCGACGGGGTAGCGGCCCACGCTGGTCTCGCCGGACAGCATGACGGCGTCGGTGCCGTCGATGACGGCGTTGGCGACGTCGCTGGCCTCGGCCCGGGTGGGACGGGAGTTGTCGATCATCGAGTCGAGCATCTGGGTGGCGACGATGACCGGCTTGGCGTTGCGCTTGGCGAGTTTGATGGCGTGCTTCTGGACGAGGGGCACGCGCTCCAGGGGCATTTCGACGCCGAGGTCGCCGCGGGCGACCATGATGCCGTCGAAGGCGGCGACGATGTCGTCGATGTTCTCGACGGCCTGGGGCTTCTCGACCTTGGCGATGACGGGGACCCTGCGGCCCTCCTCGTCCATGACGCGGTGGACGTCCTCGATGTCGCGGGCGCTGCGGACGAAGGAGAGGGCGATGATGTCGGCGCCGGTGCGCAGGGCCCAGCGGAGGTCGTCGATGTCCTTGTCGGAGAGGGCGGGGACGGAGACGGCGACGCCGGGGAGGTTGAGGCCCTTGTGGTCGGAGACGAGGCCGCCTTCGAGGACGGTGGTGTGGACCTGGGGGCCGTCGACGGCGGTGACCTGGAGGGTGACGCGGCCGTCGTCGACGAGGATGCGTTCGCCGGGGGTGACGTCGGTGTGGAGGCCGGTGTAGGTGGTGCCGCAGCGGGTGCGGTCGCCTGTGACGTAGTCGGTGGTGATGGTGAAGTCGTCGCCGCGTTCGAGGAGGACGGGGCCTTCGTGGAAGCGGCCGAGGCGGATCTTCGGACCTTGAAGGTCGGCGAGGACGCCGACGTTGCGGCCGGTTTCGTCGGCGGCCTTGCGGACGCGCTCGTAGCGCTCTTCGTGTTCGGCGTAGGTGCCGTGGCTGAGGTTGAAGCGGGCGATGTCCATGCCGGCTTCGACGAGGGCTTTGATCTGGTCGTATGTGTGGGTGGCGGGTCCCAGCGTGCAGACGATTTTGGCTCGGCGCATGACGTGAGCCTATGGCTTACCAATGGGTAGGGATGGGGGTGTGGATGGCCTTTCAACAGCCTTTGGGTGACGACGGGTTGACAAGTGTTGAAGTGTGCGGGGGGATGCTCTGATGAGCAGTGTTCAGAGGGTGGTGGGGGGTGGGCGGGTGCGGGTGTGAGGGGTGGTGACGCCGGTCTGCGGCTGCGGTGCGGGGTCACCGGGTCAGCGCGTGCGTGAGGGGGTGTAGGGGAAGGGCGGGTGGGCGTGGTTGACCGGTCAGGTGTGGTGGGTGAGCGGTGTGAGCCGGCGTTCCTGTGGGGGGATGTGCGGGGTCTGGTGTCGTTCCAGGCCGAAGGTGGTGAAGGCGGTGCGGTCGGGTTGGGGGTAGGGGTTCTTGCCGGTGAGGTGGTTGAGGATGGTGGCGGCGCGCCAGGCGGTGAGGGTGTGGCTGGGGACGCCGATGCCGTGGGTGTGGGTGGTGCTGTTCTGGGCGTAGATGTTTCCCGTGATGGCGGGGTCGAGGATGAGGCGGTGGTGTTCGTCGGTGCGGGGTCGTCCTTCGGAGTCGTGGCGGATGTAGGGGTCGAGTGCGGCGAGGAGGCGGTGGTGGGGGCGTTCGCGGTAGCCGGTGGCGAGGATGACGGCGTCGGTGGTGAGGCGTGAGCGGGTGCCTTGGTGGGTGTGTTCGAGGTGGAGTTCGACCTTGGTGGTGGCGAGGCGTCCTGCGGTGCGGACGTGGACGCCGGGGGTGAGGGTCGTGTCGGGCCAGCCGCCGTTCAGGGTGCGGCGGTAGAGCTCCTGGTGGATGGCGGTGAGGGTGGT
>NZ_MKXB01000157.1:184668-185197 GCF_001865245.1 Streptomyces sp. CC53
GAGGAGGTCGAGGAAGATCTCGGCGCCTGACTGGCCGGAGCCGATGACGGTGACGTGGGGGGTGGTGCGGAGGCGGTCGCGGTGGTGGAGGTAGTCGGAGGAGTGGATGACGGGGACGGCGGGGGCGTCGACGAGGGGCTTGAGGGGGTCGGGGATGTGGGGTTCCGTGCCGGTGGCGAGGGCGATGTTGCGGGTGTGGGTGCGGCCGTGGGTGTGGGTGTCGCTGTGGGGGTCGTGTCGGGTGTGGTCGACTTCGAAGAGGGCGAGTTCGTGGTTCCAGCGGATGGAGTCGATGTGGTGGTGGAAGTGGAGTCCGGGGAGGTGGTCGCTGACCCAGCGGGCGTAGGCCTGGTATTCGGCGCGGTGGATGTGGAGTTGGCGGGCGAGGTGGAAGGGGAGGAGGCGGTGGTGGGAGCGGAGGTAGTTGAGGAAGGTCCAGGGGTTGGTGGGGTCGGCGAGGGTGACGAGGTCGGCGAGGAAGGGGGTGGGGAGGGTGGCGTCGTCGGGGAGTGCGCCGGGGTGCCAGTGG
>NZ_MKXB01000158.1 GCF_001865245.1 Streptomyces sp. CC53
CCAGCCGGTGCGAGTTCAGCGATGACCTTGGCTGTGGTGGCCAGGTCTGCGAGCCGTGACCACAACCCCCGGCCCTGGCGGGCCGGGCACACAAGGAGGTCAGGAGGCTTCGCAGTCGTCTGCGAAGCCTGCCGGGTCGGTGCGGCAGGTGTCGAAGCCGGGACCACCGGTGACGGTGGAGTTGTTGCGATCGAAGTACGGGATCTCAACGGTGGGCCGGGTGCGTCCTTCGATCAGGTCGTCGCCGTTCTCGCCGCGCAGGCTCCCCCCGCGGACCTCATCGACCTTGAGGGTGTCGTTGCCGCCGCCCCCTTCCACGCTCCCGCCGGTACTGGTGCCTGTGACGGCCACGGTGTCGTCACCGCCACCGCCGGTCACCGTGGCGTAGGGAGCGCCGAGGTATCTCCTCCCTACCCCGTCACCGCTGATGCTGTCGGCGTCGTTCCCGCCATCGATACGACCATGATCGGTGGCGAAGGTGATGGTGTCGGCGCCGTCATCCCCGTTGACGACCCCTGATTGCCCGACGTTCCCGGGGAGGATGGTGTCGTCGCCCGCTCCGCCGTTGATGGTCCCGTGCGTTTCCGGGAAGACCGGCTTGGCGTTCCTGATGCTGTCGTTGCCGTCGTCGCCGTTGACGACCCCTGATTCCGTGACGTTCCCGGGGAGGATGGTGTCGTCGCCCGCTCCGCCGTTGATGGTCCCGTGCGTTTCCGGGAAGTACGGCGTGGCGATCCTGATGCTGTCGTTGCCGTCGTCGCCGTTGATGGTGCCGACAAGGCTCCCGCTGACGATGGTGTCGTTCCCGGCCCCGCCGCTGATGGTTCCTCTGGTGACGGAGGTCAGGGCGATGATGTCGGTGATCTCGATGTGGTCGTCGCCGTCGTCACCGCTCAGGGTGCCGCCGGTCCCAAGAGCACTGCTGCTGACGATGGTGTCGTTCCCGGCTCCGCCGCTGACGGTTCCTCTGGTGGCGGTCTCCAGGCCGGTGATCTCGATGTGGTCGTCGCCGTCGCCGCCGTCGATACTGTCGCCGGAGTCCAGCTGGAGGACTCTGATGGTGTCGTCGCCGGCGTTGCCGTGGATGGAGGTGCCGTTGAGGGCGGTCAGGCAGGTGATGGTGTCGTTGCCGGGCGTGCCGTTGATGACACCGTTGACGGTTACCGCCGGGACGCCGTTGACGAGGCAGACGGCGGCGGCCTGCGCCGGAGCGGCCAGCACCGTGGTGCCCGCCGCAGCTGCCGTCACGACGGCCGCAGCCACCAGAGTGACACGGCGGCGCCGACGGGGGAAGGACGAGGTGTGCTCACGCATAATCGGATACCTCTCTTCGCTGTCATATCCGGGCACACATGGCACCCGGCAACGGGACACCCGCCCTCACATCGGCGATCCCACAGCGGTACCGACCGGAGCTGCCAGGAAGCCTGCCAGGACATAGCCCACTATGACCATGCGCATGGCGAGATACGCCTATTTGCTACGAGATGCCCCAAATGGAATATCAGCAAGGGAGGCAAGCAGTCCTCCAGGGCACGTGCCAAGTTGTCATGGCAGGACCCAAAACAGCTTCTGACGTCTCGTGGGCGTTAAGTCCGTTTCTGGTAGCGGCCTCGTCCGGGTTGGGTGAGGAAGCCTTGGCGAGTGAG
>NZ_MKXB01000159.1 GCF_001865245.1 Streptomyces sp. CC53
CCGGTGCCGGACGCCGACCGCCGGCGCCGCGCCGGCCACCCCCGCACGGACCGGCTCCGTCGCGCTGTGTGCCGGCCGCCTGCGCCGCGGGCGGAGCCGCCGCACCGGACGGCGGCCGCTCACCGCGCCCCTTCGAGCAGCGCCACCGGCCGGTGCGCGAACAGCTCCGCCAGCGGCACCGGACGCCCGCCGTCGACGGCCCCGGCGTCCGGCTCCGCCAGTGCGTCACGCCACCGCCCCGGCGGCAGCGGCAGCGCCGTACCGGCCCAGCCGCCCGCCTCCGTGAGCCGCAGCGACAGCCGGGTCACCGCCACCACCACCCCGCCCGAGCGGCAGAAGGCCACGCAGTGCCCGGCCGCCGGGCCCTCCGCCGCCAGCGGCACATACGTGCCCGACGCCCCGAACACCTCCGGACGCCGGCGGCGCAGCGCCAGCACCGCCCGCGTGAGCGCCGTCTTCTCGTCGGGCGGCACCTGCCGGAACGGCGCCCGGTTGTCCGGGTCCACCAGCGCCTCGTACACCGCCTCCGTGCCCTGGTACAGATCCGGTACGCCCGGCATCGCCAGGTGCAGCAGCGCCGCGCCCAGCACGTTCGCCCGGACGTGCGGGGCGAGCTCCCGGGCCAGCTCGGCCACGGTGTGCTGCAGCGCCCCGGCCGGACCCGCCGCCAGGAACTCCGCCACGGCCTGCTCGTACTCCGCGTCCTGCTCCGTCCAGCTCGTGTGCAGCCCCGCCTCCCGCGCCGCCTTCAGCAACGCGCCGGCCAGCCGCTCACCGCCGGGCCCGCCCAGCCCCAGGGCCGTCTGCCACGCGGACCAGCCGAGCTGCCCGTCGGGCGCGGGTACCCGCGCCACGTCGCCGAGCAGCTTCGCCCACCGGCCGGGGCACTCCGACAGCACCGCGATCCTGGCCCGCACGTCCGCGCTGCGCTTCGTGTCGTGCGTCGACAGCACCGTCCCCGTCAGCGGCCAGTCCCGGGCGATCCGCGCGCAGTACGTGTGGAACTCCTCCGGCGCCACCGCCGGGCGCCCCGGTTCCCCGCCCACCTCGTTCGCCGACAGCAGCGGCACGTACCGGTAGAACGCCTTGTCCTCCACCGACTTCGCCCGCAGCGCCGACGCCGTCTGGGCGAACCGGGCCCGGAACGCCCGCTGGGCCGGCCCGTCCCCGAGCCGCCCCAGCGCCAGGTCCCGCACCACGTCGACCGCCGCCGACTCCTCCGGCACCGCGAAGGTGCCCTTCGCCGCCAGCGCCGCCTCCTCGGTCAGGACACGCTCCCCGCCGACCCGGTACGGCCGGTACACCGGCACCCGGATCAGCAGCTCCCGCACCGCCGCCCGCAGTGCCCACGGCGCGTGGTCGCGCAGGGCCGGCGAAGCGGCGCAGACCCGGCCCGCCGTCCGGGTCAGGTGCGCCACCTCCGCCGCCAGCTCGTGCGTCACCACCTTGTACGCCGCCCGGCGCGCCGTCGCCTCCCAGTGCCCCCCGCGGTCCCCGGCCGGAGCCGCGACCTGCCGGTACAGCTCCGTCAGCTCCGCCGTGCCCGCCGGGTCCACGAACAGCCCGTCGATCCGGCGCAGCGCGTCGTACCCGGTGGTGCCGGCCACCGGCCAGCCCGCCGGGAGGCGCTCGTCACCGGTGAGGATCTTCTCCAGCACGATCCAGCAGGCCCCGCCCGTCGCCTCCCGCAGCGCCTCCAGGTACCCGTCCGGGTCCGCGAGCCCGTCCGGGTGGTCGATCCGCAGCCCCTCCACGACCCCGTCCCGCACCAGCTCCAGGACCTTGCCGTGGGTGGCCGCGAACACCTCCGGGTCCTCCACCCGCACCCCGATGAGGTCCGAGACGGTGAAGAACCGCCGGTAGTTCAGCTCCGTGCGGGCCAGCCGCCACCACACGGGCCGGTACCACTGGGCGTCCAGCAGCTCCGGCAGCGGCAGGCCCGCCGTGCCCTCCCGCAGCGGGAACACCTGCGTGCCGTGGCGCAGCAGCCCCTTCCCGGAGTCCACCCGCAGGCCGTCGAGGAGGTCCCCGATCCGGGCCGGGAGCACCGGCAGCAGCACCTTGCCGCCACCCGCGTCCCAGTCGATGTCGAACCAGCGCGCGTACGGGGACGCCGGCCCGTCCCGCAGCACCTCCCACAGGGGCCGGTTGTGCGGCAGCGCGGCGGCCATGTGGTTCGGCACCAGGTCCACGACGAGCCCCAGCCCGTGGTCCCGGGCGGTGGCCGCCAGCGCCCGCAGCCCCTCCTCGCCGCCGAGTTCCTCCCGCACCCGGCCGTGGTCGGTGACGTCGTAGCCGTGGGTGGACCCGGGCACGGCCTCCAGGACGGGTGACAGGTGCAGATGGGTGACCCCGAGGGAGGCCAGGTACGGCACGGCTCCGGCGGCCGCGGCGAAGGGGAACTCCGGCTGGAGCTGGAGCCGGTACGTGGACGAGGGGGCGACAGGCGCGTGCGGCGTCATGCGAACGTACGTACCCGGCTGCGCGGCGGGTCTCTCATCCCCCCGTCCGGCCACTGCGCCGAACGGCCCAACGGCGCGGGCGGCCGGACGGGCCTCGGCGGCCCGGCCCGCGGCC
The DNA here is from genome assembly GCF_001865245.1 of Streptomyces sp. CC53. Taxonomy (GTDB): domain Bacteria; phylum Actinomycetota; class Actinomycetes; order Streptomycetales; family Streptomycetaceae; genus Streptomyces. Next base: position 2,578 of record NZ_MKXB01000159.1, read on the forward strand.
ACCCCGCGGGCCGCAGGCCGGGCGGGCGCGCGGGCCGCTCCGGGTCACGCCGGGCGGCGCAGCACCGCCAGACTGCGGCCCACCAGCGTGAGCCGGTCTCCCGCCGCCACCTTGTCGCCCTGGCCGGGGGCGACGCCCTCCGGGACCGCGGTGTCGACGACCACCTGCCACTGCCGGCCGTGGTTGACGGGGACGACGAACTCCTTCTCGTCCGGACTGGCGTTGAACATCAGCAGGAAGGAGTCGTCCGAGATCCGTTCCCCGCGCGGCCCCGGCTCCGAGATCGCGTGCCCGTTCAGGAACACCGACAGCGCCCGCGCGGAGGCCGCCTGCCAGTCCCGGGCCGTCATCTCCCGGCCCTCCGGGGTGAACCACGCGATGTCCGACAGGTCGTCGTGCGTCCCCTCCACCGGTCGCCCGTGGAAGAACCGCCGTCGCCGGAAGACCGGGTGGTCGCGGCGCAGCCACACCATCGAACGGGTGAACTCCAGCAGTGCCCGCGCCTCGGCCTCCTCCGCGGCCCCGCCCCCGTCGTCCTCCTCCGCCTCGCCGGCCGCGGCGCCCGGCCAGTGCACCCAGGCCAGCTCGCCGTCCTGGCAGTAGGCGTTGTTGTTGCCGTGCTGGGTCCGGCCGAACTCGTCGCCGTGACTGATCATCGGCACGCCCTGCGACAGCATCAGCGTGGCGATGAAGTTGCGCATCTGCCGCATGCGCAGCGCCCGGACGCCCGGGTCGTCGGTCGCGCCCTCCGCCCCGCAGTTCCACGACCGGTTGTGGCTCTCGCCGTCGCGGTTGCCCTCGCCGTTGGCGTCGTTGTGCTTCTCGTTGTACGAGACCAGGTCCCGCAGGGTGAAGCCGTCGTGGCAGGTCACGAAGTTCACCGAGGCCAGCGGCCGCCGCCCGTCGTCCTGGTACAGGTCGGACGAGCCGGTCAGCCGGGACGCGAACTCCGCGAGCGTCCTCGGCTCGCCGCGCCACAGGTCGCGGACGGTGTCCCGGTACTTCCCGTTCCACTCGGTCCACAGCGGCGGGAAGTTCCCCACCTGGTAGCCGCCCTCCCCGACGTCCCAGGGCTCGGCGATCAGCTTCACCTGGCTGACCACGGGGTCCTGCTGCACCAGGTCGAAGAACGACGACAGCCGGTCCACCTCGTGGAACTGCCGGGCCAGGGTCGCCGCCAGGTCGAAGCGGAACCCGTCGACGTGCATCTCCGTCACCCAGTAGCGCAGCGAGTCCATGATCAGCTGCAGCACGTGCGGGGACCGCATGAGCAGCGAGTTCCCGGTGCCGGTGGTGTCCATGTAGTAGCGGGGGTTGTCCTCCACCAGCCGGTAGTACGAGAGGTTGTCCAGGCCGCGGAAGGACAGCGTCGGCCCCAGGTGGTTGCCCTCCGCGGTGTGGTTGTACACCACGTCGAGGATCACCTCGATGCCCGCCTTGTGCAGCGCCCTGACCGCCGACTTGAACTCCAGCACCTGCTGCCCGCGGTCGCCCCAGGAGGCGTACGCGTTGTGCGGGGCGAAGTAGCCGATGGTGTTGTACCCCCAGTAGTTCGCCATCCCGGCGTCCACCAGGCGGTGGTCGTGGACGAACTGGTGCACCGGCATCAGCTCGATCGCCGTCACGCCCAGCTCCGTCAGGTGCTCGACGATCGCCGGGTGCGCGAGGCCCGCGTACGTGCCGCGCAGCTCCTTCGGCAGCGCCGGGTGCGTCATGGTGAGGCCCTTCACGTGGGCCTCGTAGATCACCGTCCGGTGGTAGTCGGTGCGGGGCGGCCGGTCGTCGCCCCAGTCGAAGTACGGGTTGACCACCACCGACGACATCGTGTGCGGCGCGGAGTCCAGGTCGTTGCGCGAGTCCGGACGGCCGAAGTGGTAGCCGTACACCGCCTCGTCCCAGTCGATGGCCCCCGCCATCGCACGTGCGTACGGGTCGAGGAGCAGCTTCGCGGAGTTGCAGCGCAGCCCCTGCTCCGGGGCGTACGGGCCGTGGACCCGGAACCCGTAGCGCTGGCCCGGCATCACCCCCGGCAGGTACGCGTGGCGCACGAAGGCGTCGGTCTCCCGCAGCTCCACCGCGGTCTCCGAGCCGTCCTCGTGCAGCAGGCACAGCTCGATGCGGTCGGCGGCCTCCGAGAAGACCGCGAAGTTCGTCCCGGCGCCGTCATAGGTGGCACCGAGGGGGTACGCCTGTCCCGGCCAGACCTGCATAGGCGCGTCTCTTCCACTTCGATCCGGCGAATCGGTTCCGCTCGATCCTCCACCAAAGTGGGCCCGCCGCCTAGCATGCCCGACGGTGCTACCGGGTGACCCGGGGGCCGGGCCCCGGTCAATCCCGCGTTCCACGGGGTCCCTCGCGGCGCGGAACGCCCGCGCGTCCCGGGCGAGCCGCACGGCAGCCCGATCGGGCCGCCGCGCGGCCTTCCCGGAGCGCGGTCCACCACTATGAATCGGCTCACTCCGACCGTCCGCGCGGCCCGGAACACCGGCCTCCGCGAACGAGGTTGGGAAAGTGAGGCCACCCATCCGGCTGCACTCGCTCCCTCTCCCGGAGTAGTCTCCTTGATCGTTGGAGATCGGTGTGTGAAAGAAGCAGAAGGCGGTGCGCGGGTGAGCTCGGGAGGGCTGGAGCTGCCCCCAGGCGACTCGGGTCATGGCGACTCGGGACACGGCGACGCAGACCACGGCGACGCAGGTCAAGAGGGGAACTCCACAGAACCCGCTGATGTCCCGCCCGGCGCGGTCTCCCTCGCCCGGCCCATGGAGATCGGCGCGGAGCTGGAGTGGGACGCCGAGGACTGGAGGGAGGTCCGCACCCGCGCACAGCGGGCGGGACGCGCCTACATCTGGCTCAATCTCGTCGAACAGCGGCTGCGGGCGGTGGTGGCAGCCGTGCTGCGGCCCATCTACGAACCCATGCACGGCGACGACTGGGTGGTGGCCGCCGCGGGGCCCGCGGGGCAGGAGTGGGTGCAGCGGGCGGTCGCCGTGCGGGAGGTGTCCCGCCGCAAGGGCTACCTGCTGGACCCGGCGGACGACAACGTCCTCAGCTTCCTGACGCTCCCGCAGCTGCGCGAGCTGATGGTGCAGCACTGGCCCTGCTTCGCGCCGTACTTCGACGAGCGCCGCGAGGTCGAGCTTGCCCTCGACGAGCTGGAGGTCACCAGGAACGTGGTCTCCCGCAACCGGGCCCTGTCCCGGACGGTCCTGGACCAGGCCGAGCGGGCCTCCGCGCGGCTGCTGGAGATCCTCGGCAGCAGCACGGGCGTGCCGTCCGCGCACCGGCTGCCGGTCGACGCCGTCGAAGACCTCGTGGGGGACCGGTACGCGGACGTGGTGTCGGTGCACCCCGACCGCGTGCGCCTCCAGCGGCAGCTTCCCGCCGAGGACCTGTTCGGCGGGGCGCGTCGCCTCGACGCCATCGGCATAGGCCTCAACCTGCTCGTGCAGAACTTCTCGGGCCGGCGGCTGGTGCGCCTCGCCGAGTCCGGGTGCCGCGTGCGGCTGCTGTTCCTCAACCCGGCGAGCAGCGCCGTGAAGCGGCGGGAGCGGGAGCTCGGCATCAAGAAGGGCGAGCTGAGCCGGTCCGTGGAGATGAACATCCTGCACATGCGACGCGTCCGCTCCCGACTGCGGGACCCGGGGGCCTTCGAGATCCAGGTGTTCGACGAGACGCCCCGGTTCACCGCCTACCTGGTCGACGGTGACGGGCCGGACGGGGTCGGCATCGTGCAGTCGTACCTGCGGCGGGCCCGCGGCATGGAGGCACCGGTGCTGGTGCTGCGGGGCGGGCGGAGGCCGGTCGTCACCTCGAACAGGGACACCGAGCACGGCCTTTTCGAGACATATCGGGAGGAGTTCGAGTCATTCTGGGTGGATTCGCGCCCCGTGTCATGAGGAGCGGGAGCATCGCCCCCGGGCGATGTCAGTGGCGCGTGCGAGGGTGAAGACCCACTGGGGGAGGGGCCGCCCGAAGAGCGGCACCACGAAGGAGGATCGCATGCGCTGGCATGGGCAGGCACTGGTCGGGTTCGACCTGGAGACGACGGGCACGGACCCGCAGGAGGCGCGGATCGTCACCGCCGCGGTCGTCGAGATGCGGGACGGGTCGGTCCTCGCGCGCCGCGAATGGCTCGCCGACCCCGGCGTCCTCATCCCCGCCCAGGCGTCCGCGATTCACGGCATCAGCAGCGAGCGCGCCGCCGCCGAGGGCCGGCCCGCCCGCGAGGTCGTCGACGAGGTGGCCGCCGCCCTCACCGCCCACTGGCAGCGGGGTGTCCCCGTCGTCGCCTACAACGCCGCCTTCGACCTGACGCTGCTCGCCGCCGAACTCAGGCGGCACGGCCTGCCGTCGCTGGGGGACCGGCTGGGAGGTGCCGCCATAGGCCCGGTCATCGACCCGTACACCATCGACCGGGCCGTCGACCGGTACCGGCGCGGCAAGCGGAACCTGGAAGCGGTGTGCGCCGAGTACGGCGTCGTGCTCGACGGTGCCCACGAGGCGGCCGCCGACGCACAGGCCGCGGTGCTCGTCGCCTGCGCGATAGCCGAGCGGCACCGCACGGTCGCCGCCCTCAGCCCGGGGGAACTGCACACCCGGCAGGTCGAGTGGTACGCGTCGTGGGCGGCGGACTTCCAGGCGTTCCTGCGCCGCAAGGGCTCCCCGGACGCCGTCGTCGACCCCCAGTGGCCGCTGCGCGAGCCGGAGTCGGAGATGGCCGCCGGCTGACGCCGCGCGCGGGCCGCCCGCGCCCCGGCACGACCGACCCTTCGGGAGCACGGTCGAGCAGCCCGGAAGCAGCCGCCCCGTCCCGCCCGCGGCCGTCGCGCCCCCGCGCCCCGCGCCACCTGCTTCCGCGCGGAAGACCAGCTCGACCGCCCCGCCCCACGCGGTCCGCGCCCGTACGCGGGCGCCCCGTTGCCCGCCCTGCCCGACACGGCCGTGGCCCGCCACCCGCCGACGGCTGCTTCCCCCGGGAGCCCCGTTGCCCGCCGTGACCGTGGCGGCCGCTGCCCCCGCCCCAGGCGAGGCCGGCCGGACCCGCGGTGTCAGGGCGTCTTGGCGACCTCCTCGAAGTGGCCGCGGAAATACGGCACACCTTGCCTGATCTGCCACAGGAACAGCGAGGCCGTACCCTCGAAGGCCGTGGTGCCCTGGCTGAAGGCGATCGTCTTGGTGATCCCCCGGTACGAGATGCGGCGGAGCTTCCGGCGCAGCCCGCCCGCCGCCACGTCCGCGTGCTCCTCGGCCAGCTGCCGCATCGCCTCGGCCGCCGCGAGGACCGCGTCGTACGCCTCCGCGGCGAGGCGGTCGACGGGCGCGTCCGCCTCGAGACCCCAGCGGGCGCGGTAGTCGGTCGCGAACCGGCGGGCCGTGTCGAGCCGGGCGGGATCGACGTAGCTGGTGCCGAAGAACCAGCCCTCCGCCGCGTCGCCGGCAGCCGCCAGGAACAGCGGCCCCAGCGCGTACTCGACGCCGCCCCGGTAGCCGGCGAAGCCCTGTGCCGCCAGGGCCCGGGCGCACAGGGCGGCGCGGCGCTGGGAGATCCCTGCGTACAGCACGCCGTCCGGACGGGTGGCCAGCGCCTCGCGCACCACGGAGGCGAAGTCCTCGCTGTCGGCGGCGATCCGGTGGCCCGTCACCGCCGCGCCGTTCGGCGGATGCATGCGCCGGGCCCGCAGGATGCGCCACGCGTAGTCGCCGGCATCGCGGTCCTCCACGACGGCGACCCGGGCCACCCCGCGCAGCACGAGGTAGCGGACGTACGGCACCTCCAACGTGTCGTGCAGCGGCCGCATCTCGAAGTAGCCGGGGTCGCTCAGCTCCTCGGACACGTCGCCCTGCTCGACGCCGGTCGCCACACTGATCAGCACCGCGCGATGGCTGTGGTACGTGCCGGCGACGGCGGCGACGGTCTCCCGCGAGGTCGGACCGAGCACGGCCACGGCACGCTCGGCGACCAGGGCCCGGGCCGCCGCGCCGGCGGCGCCGGCGTCACCGCGGTCGTCGCGGACCTTCAGCACCAGGTCGAAGGGGCGCTCGGAGCGCCGGTTGAACTGCTCGACGGCCAGCCGGGCGCCCTGTTCCTGCGCCCGGCCGATCGCCCCGGCCGGGCCGGTGAGGTCCGCGTGGACGCCGATGACCCAGCGGCGCTCCCGGGCGCCGGCGCCCGTCCTCGCGCCGCCCGCGTCGCCGCTCCGGCCGTAGAGCGCACGGGCGCCGACGGCCGCGCCGGCCGCCAGGACGGCCCCGCCCGCGGACAGCAGGAACCTCCTCCTGCCGGGTGCCCGGCGCCCCTCCGGCGGCGCTCCCGGCTCGGTCGGGTCGATGTCGGGCAGGGCCAGCATCCGCGCCGAGCGTTCCGCGATGGTGCGGACGACGGGTGCGGGCAGCCAGTCCGGCGGCTCCGCCTCGGCGTCCGCGGTGAGGCGGTCGGCGACGTCCTCGGCGGCGGGCCGCTCGGCAGGGTCCTTGGCGAGGCACCGCCGTACGAGGGGGAGCAGCGGCTCCGCACCCGTCGACGTCGGGATCGTCGTGGACCGTGCGGTACAGCAGGGCGTCCGGGGTACCGGTGCCGAACGGGGGCGGCCGGTCGCGGCGAAGGCGAGGAGGCAGCCCAGGGAGAAGACGTCGGAGGCGGGGCCGATGTCGGCGGCGCGGGCCGCGGCCTGCTCCGGTGCGAGGAAGCCAGGCGTCCCCACCACCACGTCCGCGGAGGTCAGTCCCGTCTCACCGGCCACGCGGGCGATGCCGAAGTCGATGAGGCGGGGCCCGTCGACGGCGAGCAGGACGTTGCCGGGCTTGACGTCGCGGTGGACGAGCCCGGCCTCGTGGACCGCGGCCAGGGCGCGGGCGACGGCGCCGCCGAGGACCCGCACGCTCCGCTCCGGCAGCGGGCCGTGCGCGTGGACCGCCTCACCGAGGGAGGGGCCGGGCACGAAGGCGGTCGCCATCCACGGCTCGGGGGCGTCGGGGTCGGCCCCGGTGACGGGCACCGCCCACGGGCTGGTCACCCGGCGCGCGGCCTCCACATCGCGGCGGAAACGGGCCCGGAAATCGGCCTGGTCCGCCCGGTCGGCGTGGGTGACCTTCACGGCGGCGAGCTCTCCGCCCGCGGTGCGGCCGAGGTACACCACGCCCATGCCGCCGGCGCCCAGGCGGCCCAGGAGGCGGTAGCCGGCGAGGGAGGACGGGTCTGCGGGCAGCAGCGGCTGGAGGGCTGCCGCGGCCCTGGCGCGGCCCCCCGCTCCGGGGATTCCGTTCACCGCGGGGCCTCCAACTGCGCCTTGGCCCGGTCCGTCATGGCGACGAGCGCCTGCACCTGGGCGTGGGTGACCTCCTGCTCGCCGTGGCCGGGCGCGCCCTTCACGACGGTGGCGACGGTCACCTGGCCGACGCGGGACTGGAACCACGTGTACTTCTGACCGCCCTTGAAGGCCGAGGAATGGTACGTGCCCATCTCGCCGAGCGAGTCGGTGGCCGTGAAGTTGCCGCCGGTGCCGAAGGGGCTGCCGATGGAGCGCAGAGCGGTGACCCGTTCCCCCGGGCCGAGGATCTGGTCGGGGCAGCGCAGGGCCTCCTCCAGCATCCGGGCCATCTCCCAGTCGGCGTCGGTCTCCGTACGGTGGACGGTGACGGTCGCGGCGACCCGCAGCGTGGCCCGCCCCGCGGAGGCGGGGACCTCACTGCGGGCGGTGACGCTGTGAAGCACCGGGGCAGGGCTGACGCCGGTGCGCCAGGTGCAGTCGCCGCCGAGGACGGGCCAGAACCCGTCGGCCAGATGCGGGACGCGCTCGACGTAGTCGGCGCCCCACGCGTCAGGCCCGGCGACGACGGCGAGGGCCATCCGGCGGGCGTCGGCGGCCGTCTCCGGCGCGCGCCCCGGGTCCGGGGTGAAGCCGAGGGCGGTGGGTGTCACCGGAGCGGACGGCGCGGCCGCGGGCGCCTCCGCCGCGGGCGGCGAGGACCCGCGGGTGCCTGCTCCGGCACCCGGCTGCGTATCCGCCGTCCCCTTGGCGGTCCTGCCGCCTTCCGACGAGCAGCCCACCACCAGGACCACGGCTGCTGCCGACAGGGCGCCGCAGGCGCGCAGCAGTCCTCTCCCGGACTCCGCCACGATCTCCCCCACGTACGGTCACGGACCCACCGGCTGGTGAGCGGATCGTACGCCGCGGCACCGACAACGGGGCCCGAGCGCAAAGGCGTTGGGACGAAGCGGTGACCTCGTCACGAGCGCGTCCGGGTACGGTGCGCGCTGCGGCGGGCGCGCGTCCCCCGGGCGGCGTGCGTCCGGAGTGCAGGCGGCGCGGTGCGCCCCCGCGTCAGAACGCGTACCAGCGGACCTCCGGGTCCCCGTCCCGCAGCGACGCGACCCGGCGTCGGAACTCGGCCAGAGCCCGCGGATCGGACGGCGCGTGCTGGGCGACCCACGCGCAGCTCGCCGTCTCCCGCGCCCCGCGCAGCACGGCGCAGCCGTCCCACTCCCGCACGTCCCAGCCGTACGCCGCGGTGAACGCCCCGTACGCCGCCGGGTCGAGGCCGTAGCGGTCCCGGGCCAGGGCGAGCACCACCAGGTCGTGCTCCCGCAGATCGATGGCGAAGGTCTCCAGATCCACCAGCACCGGCCCCTCCGGGCCCACGTGCACGTTGCGGGGCAACGCGTCCCCGTGGACAGGTCCCGGCTCCAGACGGGGCACGAGCGCGCCGGCCGCGGCGGCGTACGCGTCCCTCCGCTCCCGCAGGTACGCGGCATCCGCCGGGTCGACCGCGTCACCGGCGAGCCGCAGCCACCGCTCCACGCCGCTCAGGAGGTCCCGCGGCGGCAGCGGGAACGGCGGCGCGGGCAAGGCGTGCACCCGGCGCAGCAACGGCGCCAGGTCCTCCGGTCCCGCGGGGCGTACGGCCGCGGGCAGCCGGTGCCACACGGTCACCGGGTGGCCCGCCACGAGCCGCGCGTCCGGAGCCGCCGCGCGCACGGCGGGAACCCCGGCCTCGGCCAGCCACCTCGCCACGGCCACCTCGCGCCGCGCACGCCCCAGCAGCTCGCGGTCCCGCCCCACCTTCACGACGAGGCCACCGACCTCGAACACCGCGTTCTCCCCGAGGGCCAGCAGCTCCGCGCCCCCGCCGCGCGACCCGTACCCGGCGGCCCCGAGGACCTCCCGTGCCCGCGTCTCGTCCATGCCGCTCCTCGCTTGACCTGCCCGGTTCGTGCCATCCGTTGCGTGCCGTCCGGTGCGTGGCATGCGGTGTGTGCCATGCGGTGCGTGCCATGCGGCGTTCCGTCCGGATCGCGGCGTCCGGGTAGTGGTGTACGGCGTGCCCGGCCGCCGCCGCCCAGTCTCCCACCGCCTCCCCGCCCTTCGGCGCCCTCGCCTGCCGCCCGCCGCCGAACGGGCGGAGCCGGCGGCCCGCGCCCCCGCGCCTGCCGCGCGGCGCCCCGGCCCGCTGCCGAGCCGCCCCCCGAACGCCCGCCCTGACGTCCTTCCGTCGCGGCGCGGAGGCGTGGGGCGCCGTAGGGGGGCATGGGGCCCCGCTCGTCGACCGCGCCCGCAGAACGGAGTCCGTCCGGGGAGGATCAGTAAGGTGGCGGCCATGACCACCACCCGCTACGCCGCGCTGCTGCGCGGGGTCAACGTCGGAGGGGCCAAGAAGGTCCCGATGGCCGAACTGCGCACCGTGCTCACCGGCCTCGGCCACCAGGACGTGCGGACCTACCTCCAGTCCGGCAACGCCGTGTTCAGCGCCGGCTCCGACGTCGGCGAGGCGGCCCTCGCCGAGGACCTCGAAGCGGCCCTGGAGCAGCGCTTCGGGTTCCACGCCGACTGCCTCGTCCGCAGCGGTGCCTACCTGCAGGGCGTCGTCGACGCGTGCCCCTTCCCCGCCGCCGACCTGGAGCCGAGGCAACTGCACGTCACCTACTTCTCCGCACTCGTCACCCCCGAGCGTTTCGCCTCCGTCGACCAGGACACCTTCCTCCCCGAGGAGTTCCGCCTCGGGGAACGCGAGCTGTACCTGTACGTCCCCGACGGACTCGGCCGCTCCAAGCTCGCCGACACCCTGGCCCGTCCAGCGCTCCTCAAGGGCCTCACCGCCACCACCCGCAACTGGAACACCGTCGTCAAGCTCGCCGAGATGACCCAGCCGTAGCCGCCCGTCCCACACCGGCCGCACGTGGCGCGGTCGCCGCCCACCCCGGCCCCGTCGTCCCCTGGCCTCCACCCGCCCCGCGCCGAGCGGCGCCGGAACCGGGCGGCACCCCGGTGCCCCGCGCCGTGCACCAGGCCCTCCTCGCGGCGGCGCGCGCCCGCAACCGCACCGTGCCGGCCCCGGCGGTGGCTCCTACACGAAGGCCCGAGCCCCGCTGCGGGCGGCAGGACGGAAACCGTCAGGTCTGGCGCACCGGCTCGTACGCGTCGGCGGCCAGTCCGAACGTCCAGGCCACGCCCTCCTTCGCGGTCCGGGTCTCCGGCGGCACCCGCAGCCAGTACGTCCGGTACGTCCCGTCCGGCTCGGGTGTGGAGTTGACCACCTCGACCATCACCACGTCCTCGTCGCCCTCCAGCGGTATCCGCCACAGCACCCCCGCCGCGTCGCGGTCCACCGGGCTCGCCCCGGACTCCCGCAGGTAGCGCTCGTAGCCGTAGTGCTCCAGCATCACCCGGCGCAGCTCGGCGTTCTCCTCGTCCCTGATCCGCTCCGGCGTGAGCGAGGCGAGCTCCGCGAGGAACGCGCCGGGCACCGGCATCCCCCGCCACGCGTGGAGCCGGAAGCCGTCCGGGTACGCGAGGGCGGGACCGTCGCCCCGATCGAGCCGGCCCGCCTCGTCCCGGTGCAGTTCCACCGGCCGTTCGCAGACCACGGCCAGCCGCTCGTACGGCCACCACCAGCCCGCCGCGCCCGCCACCGCGGCCAGCCCCTCCAGGGGCGTGCCCTCGACCGGGTCGAACGCGCACAACCACGGCGCGTCGTGCTGTCCCAGCACCGCGTCGAGCAGCAGCAGCCGCGTCGCCGACTCCTGGGCGGGCCCTTCGGCGACCTCCTCCACCAGGCCCGTGCGGACCCGGTCCACCAAGGCCTGCACCGACTCCCAGAGCCCCGCCCCCGTCGCGTTCCAGTGCTCGCTCCAGCCGCGCGGCCCGAGCCGCCCGTGCAGCCGGGCCCGCTCAGCGGCCCACGGCGTGCTGCGCACCGGGTCGCGCACACTGCGCCCGCGTGTGGCCGGCGCCGCCTCCGGACCGCCGGGGCCCAGCAGCCTGAGGGCCTCACGGGGCGACCCCGCCCACACGATCCGCTCGGGCCCCGCGAGGCCCGCGGTGCGGTAGGCGAGGCGCACACCGGCCTCGGCCGCGTCCCGGTCGGCACCGCCCGTGGCGGCCGCGACCGCCCTCCAGTACGTCTGACCCGTCATCTCCAAGCCCTTCCCCACTCCCTGTCCACCCCGGCCCGACGTCAGTCCGCGACGATCCGCACCGAGCCCGGCACGTACTCCCGCTGCCGCACCACCCGGTACCAGCCCTTCGGCAGCGGGATCGGCGCGTGCTCCTCGTGCACCACCCGCCCGCCGTCCGGCAGGTGCAGCACCATCGGGCCGAACGGCCCCGGTTCCCGCACCAGCCGGCCCGGGCCGACCACGGCATGCGCGTGACCCGTCACCTCTCCCAGCGCCAGCACCATCCGCCCCCGCGGGTCCCTCGGCACCTCGGCCGCGTCCGCGACGTGCGGCGGCACCGCCGACTCCGCGACCGGAACGATCAGCACATCCCCCTGCCGGTACACACCCGTCCCCTTCCTGCGACCGGCGCCCACCGCGCCGTGCTGTCTCCGACCGTAGGGGGCGGGACTGACAACGCCGTCCCACCCGCCCCGGCCACGGGCGCTGTCAGTGCGGCCTGTTACAACTTGCAGCACAGCCGGACAGCGAGTCGCGAGGAGCGGGCGGACATGCACACTACGGGGCACCTGACGGAGTCGTACGGACTCCCCGTCTTCGACTTCCCCCGGCCGGGGGAGGCGCGCGACATCGTGCTGCCCGAGGCCGACGCCGTCGCCTGGCGGATCGGCGCCGACGCCTACGACAGCGAGGAGAGCTGGCCGGAGGCGTTCGCCCGGTTCGCCGCGGCCGTCGACACGACCCGGGTCCGGTCCCTCGTCGTCGGCGCGTGGGAGGAGGCGTACGAGGACGGGCCCGAACCGGTCCTCGCCGCACTGCTGGAGGCCCGGGCCGAGCTGCCCGCCCTGCGGGCGCTGTTCCTCGGCGACATGGAGTCGGAGGAGTGCGAGATCTCCTGGATCAGCCAGGGCGACGTCAGCCCGCTCCTCGACGGCTTCCCCGACCTGGAGGAATTCGGCGTGCGAGGCGGCACGGGCCTCGTCTTCCCCGCCCTGACGCACCGGCGGCTCAGGTCCCTCACCGTCGAGACCGGCGGCATGCCGGCCGACGCGGTCCGGGGCGTGGCGGCCAGCGACCTGCCGGCCCTGGAGCGCCTGGAGCTGTGGCTGGGCACCGCGAACTACGGGGGTGACAGCGAACCGGCGGACGTGGCGCCGATCCTGGACGGCACCCGCCTCCCGTCCCTGCGCAGCCTCGGCCTGTGCAACAGCGACTACGAGGACGAGATAGCCGCCGCCGCGGCCTCCGCGCCGGTCGTCGCCCGGCTGGAGACCCTGGACCTCTCCATGGGCGTCCTCACCGACGAGGGCGGCACCGCGCTCCTCGCTGGCCAGCCGCTCACCCACCTCAAGCGGCTGGACCTCAGCCACAACTACCTGAGCGGACCGCTGAAGGAGCGCTTCGAAGAGGTCCTCGGGCGGGCCGGTGTGAGCCTCGACCTGGACAGCGGCCACGCCGACGAGGACGAGTGGGACGGACGGGTCTGGCGGTATGTCGCAGTCGGCGAATAGGCCCGGCGGTCCGTGTTTCGCGGTCGTCGGCAACCCCGAGAACCGCCGCGTCGCCCTGTTCGCCGCGGCGGTGCGGGCGGCCGGGCTGCCCGAGCCCCGCGTCGTGCCCTGGCTGGACGTGCTCCGCGGCGGCGGAGCCGTCTTCGGCGCGGACGAGACCGTACGCCTCGACTCGCCCGGCGAGAACGCCGAAGTGGACCGGCTCCTGCGGGACACGGACGACCCCACCCGGGTCGAGGGCGGCGCCCGCTGGTACGCGCGGTTCACCGCCGCCGTCCGCACCCTGCGCGGGGGCGTGCGGCTCGATGACCCCGGCGAGCTCGCCGTGCTCTTCGACAAGCGGCTCTGCCACGCCGCCCTGGCGGGCGCCGGCGTGCCGGTGCCGGAGTCACCCACCTCCGGGGACCACACGCCCGTGCGCGGCTGGGACGACGTACGCGCCCTGCTGCACGCGCACGCCATGCCGCGGGCCTTCCTGAAACCGGCCCACGGGTCGTCCGCCTCCGGAATCGTCGCCCTGGAGACGGCGGGCCGCGGCCGGATCCGTGCCACCACCAGCGTGGAAGCCGTCGACGGCGCACTCCACAACTCCCTGCGGATACGCCGCAGCACCAGCGAGGTGGAGATCGCCGCCCTCGTCGACGCCCTCGCCCCCGACGGGCTGCACGTCGAGCGGTGGTGGCCCAAGGCGTCCCTCGGCGCGGGCCGCACCGCGGACCTGCGGGTCGTCGTGGTGGCCGGTCGCGCCACCCACGCAGTCGTCCGCACCAGCCGCGCCCCCATGACCAATCTCCACCTCGGCGGTGCGCGCGGCGACCTGACCGCCGCCGTCGACGCGATGGGCCCCCGCTGGGCCGACGCCCTCGACGTCTGCGAACGCGCGGCGGCCTGCTTCCCCGGCACCCTCTGCGTCGGCGTCGACCTCCTGCCGGCCACCGGCTGGCGCCGCTTCGCCGTCGGCGAGGTCAACGCCTTCGGCGACCTGCTGCCCGGCCTCACCGGCTTCCCCGGCGGCGGCGCCGAGCACCTCGGCACCCACGCCGCCCAAGTCGCCGCCGTGCAGAGGCGATACACACCGCACCAGCCCACGAAGGACCACCGTGCCGGCATCTGAGCCCGACGCCCTGCCCGACATGAACCGTATCGTCGGTCGCGACGACCTCCTCCTCGTCACCCTGGACACCCTGCGCTACGACGTGGCCGTCGAACTGGCCGCCGCGGGCCGCATCCCCCACCTCGCCCGGCACCTGCCCGGCGGTGCCTGGGAGAAGCGCCACGCGCCCGGCAGCTTCACCTACGCCTCGCACCAGGCGATGTTCGCCGGTTTCCTGCCCACCCCGGCCGCGCCCGGCCCGCACCCGAGGCTCTTCGCGGCACGCTTCGCCGGCAGCGAGACCACCGCCGGACGCACCTACGTCTTCGACACGCCCGACCTCGTGTCCGGACTCGCCACCGCCGGCTACCACACCGTGTGCATCGGCGGGGTCGGCTTCTTCAACAAGCAGGGCGCGCTCGGAGACGTCCTGCCGGGGATGTTCCGGGAGTCCCACTGGGAGCCCGCGTTCGGCGTGGCGTCCCCCACCTCCTTCGAGGCACAGGTGGCACGGGCCGAGGAGGTCACCGCCCGGGTCCCCCGCGACCGGCGGCTGTTCCTGTTCGTCAACGTGTCGGCCCTCCACCAGCCCAACTGGTTCCACCTGCCGGGCGCGACCCGCGAAGCCGGCGACAGCCGGGCCACCCACGCCGCCGCACTGGAGTACGTCGACCGGCACATCGGCCGCCTCTTCACCGCGATGAGCTCCCGCCGCCGCTGCTTCGCCATCGTCTGCTCCGACCACGGCACCGCCTACGGCGACGACGGATACACCGGTCACCGCCTCGGCCACGAAGCCGTGTGGACCGTGCCGTACGCCCACTTCTCCCTGGAGCCGACCGCATGAACACCTCACGGCCCTACCAGAGCTACGTCTACGCCTACCCCCACAAGACCGCCTACCGGCCCTTCTCCCCAGGGGACCGGCCCGCCCTGCGGGACCTGTGGCGCGGCGAGCGCAAGGACGCCCTGTCGCTGTACCTGCACATACCGTTCTGCGAGGTGCGCTGCGGCTTCTGCAACCTCTTCACCCGCATCGGCGCACCCGACGGTCTCACCGGCCGCTACCTCGACGCGCTCGACCGGCAGGCCGTCGCCGTGCGCGACGCGCTCGGCGACGAATCCGCCGAGCCCGTGCGGTTCGCGAACGCCGCGTTCGGCGGCGGCACGCCCACCTTCCTGACCGCGGACGAACTGGGCCGCCTCTGCGACATCGCGGAGAAGCGCATGGGCGCGGACCTGCGGGCGGTCCCGCTCTCCGTGGAGGTCTCGCCCGCCACGGCCACCGCCGACCGGCTGGCCGTCCTCGCGGAGCGCGGCGCCACTCGGCTCAGCATCGGCGTGCAGAGCTTCGTCGACGACGAGGCCCGCGCCGCCGTACGCCCCCAGCGCCGCGCCGACGTGGAGGCCGCGCTCGGCCGCATCCGCGACACCGCCGTCCCCGTCCTCAACATCGACCTCATCTACGGCATCGACGGCCAGACCCCGGCCACGTGGCGCACCTCCCTCGACGCCGCCCTGGCGTGGCGGCCCGAAGAGCTGTACCTGTACCCGCTGTACGTCCGGCCGCTCACCGGCCTGTCGCGCCGCACCACCCACTGCGACCGCGACTGGGACGCGCAGCGCCTCGCCCTCTACCGGCAGGGCCGCGACCACCTGCTCGCCCACGGCTACGAGCAGGTGTCGATGCGCATGTTCCGGCGGGCCGACGCGCCCCGCAGGGCCCCGACGACCACGCCTGCCAGACCGACGGCATGATCGGCCTCGGCTGCGGCGCCCGCTCCTACACGTCCGCGCTCCACTACTCCTTCGACTACGCCGTCGACATGCACGAGATACGGGCGATCATCGACGGCTACACCGCCACCGAGGACTTCACCCGGGCCGTCAACGGCTGGTACGCCGACGGCGACGAGGCCCGCCGACGCCACCTCCTGCAGTCCCTGCTTCAGGCCCGCGGCATGCCGCTCGCCGACTACCGGGACCGCTTCGGCTCGGCACCGGACGACGACTTCCCCGCCGAAATCGCCGCGTTCGCGGCCCGCGGCTGGCTCGACGGCACCGCGCCCACCGGAGTCCTGCGGCTCTCCGAGGAGGGCCTCGCGCACTCCGACGCCCTCGGCCCCGAGCTGTTCTCCCCGGCGGTCCGAGCCGCGATGGCCGCCTACGAACCGAAGTAGCCGACCCCCATGGACCTCACGATCCTCTACCGCGGCCCCCTCTCGTCCTGCGACTACGACTGTCCTTACTGCCCCTTCGCCAAGCGCCGCGACACCCCCGGCCAGTTGCGCGCCGACCGGGCCGCCCTCACCCGCTTCACCGCCTGGGCGCGGCAGCAGACGGGGGACCGGCTCTCCGTCCTGTTCACCCCCTGGGGCGAGGGACTCGTCCGCTCCTGGTACCGGCAGGCACTCGTCGAGCTGTCGCACACCCCGCACGTCCGGCGGGTCGCCATCCAGACCAACCTCAGCTGCCGCACCGACTGGCTGGCGGACGCCGACCCGGACACCGTCGCCCTGTGGTGCACGTACCACCCGGGACAGACGCCCTACGACCGGTTTCTGGCGAAGACCCGCGACCTCTCCGAGCGGGGCATCCGCTTCAGCGTCGGCACGGTCGGCCTGCCCGAGCACCTGGAGCACGCCCGCCGCCTGCGCGCAGAGCTGCCCCCGCACGTCTACCTGTGGGTCAACGCGGCCGAGGGCCACACCTACACCGACGCGGAGGCCGCCGAGTGGACCGGTCTCGACCCGCTGTTCCCCTACAGCCGCCACCCGCACCGCTCTGCGGGCCTGCCGTGCCGCACCGGCGAGTCCGTCGTCTCCGTGGACGGCGAGGGCACGGTACGCCGCTGCCACTTCGTCCCCGCCCCGCTCGGCAACCTCTACGACGGCACCTACCGCACCGCCCTCGCCCCTCGCCCCTGCCCGCTCGCCCGCTGCGACTGCCACATCGGCTACGTCCACCTGGAGACGCTCCCGCTCTACGACGTCTTCGCGGGAGGCGTCCTGGAACGGATCCCCGCGCACCCCGCCCGTAGCGTGACAGGAGGCTCGTGACCGTCGGCGGCCCGCCGGAAGCGACCGGTTCCTCGGCCGCGTGCGCAGCACGCCCGACTGCCCGGGATGCAGCAGGCCAGGCACCACGACGAGGTGCTGCGGGCCGCCGTCAGGATCCACGCCGCACTGCTGCGTGCCCGACGTGGTCTCTCCCCTGTGCGCCGGGGCGGCCGACGTGCCCGTGCGGCTCGGGGCGCGCTAACCGCTGCCGTCCGGCGGCACCCGGTGAGGACCGCGTCAGACCGCCGCCGCCCACCGCCGTGCGGGCGCGGCTGCGGCGTCGTACCGGAGCAGCAGCAGCCGGGCCAGTTCCGGGCTGGGGCCGAGGACGTCCGCGAGGACGTCGGCGTCCGCCGCGCCCGCCGCGATGCGGTCCGGGAGGCGGCCCGGGGCGATGACGTACGGGGCGACCGCGACGCGCCGCACC
The DNA here is from genome assembly GCF_001865245.1 of Streptomyces sp. CC53. Taxonomy (GTDB): domain Bacteria; phylum Actinomycetota; class Actinomycetes; order Streptomycetales; family Streptomycetaceae; genus Streptomyces. The sequence continues at coordinate 20,060 of NZ_MKXB01000159.1, forward strand.
CCGTCGGCGCGCAGGGCCCGCACGGCGTCCTCCGTGCGGGGGGACACCGCGGAGGCGAACGCGGGCCGCACGGCGCACCAACCGGCGCGCCGCAGCTCCCGCGCCGTTTCTGCGATCACCGCGTTCGCCTCCGGGTCGGTGGAGCCCGCGGAGGCCAGCACGAGGCCGGTCGCGGACTTGTCGGCGGGTGTCAGGCCCGCCTCGTACAGGCGGCGTTCCACCGCCTGGAGCAGCAGGGGGGACGGGCCGAGCACCTCCGCCCGGCGGACGCGAAGGCTTGCGGGCGCCTCGCGGAGGACCGACGGGATGTCGGCCTTCGCGTGGAAGGCGCGGGTCAGCAGCAGCGGCAGCGCCACGACGTCCCGTACGCCCTGCGCGGCCAGGGACTCCAGGACCGCCGGAACCGACGGGAGGGTGAAGTCGAGGAACGCCGTCTCGACGCGGAGGTCCGGCCGCAGTCCGGCCGTCGCCCGCGCGAGGGCGTGGACGGTCGCGGCGTGCCGCGGGTCGCGGCTGCCGTGGGCGACGACCAGGAGCACGGGAGGAGTCATGGGTTCAGCTCCTGCCCAGCAGGCCGCGGCGGCGCAGCACCCGGCGTTCCAGCGGGCTGAAGACCAGCAGGTCGACGGCGATGCCGACGAGCAGGATGAGCAGGATCGCCAGGAAGATGCCGGGCATGTCGGCGTTGTTGCGGCCGTTGTCGAGCAACTGGCCGAGGCCCAGTCCGAGGTCGGGGGAGGAGGCGATGATCTCGGCGGCCATGAGGGACCGCCAGGAGAAGGCCCAGCCCTGCTTCAGGCCCGCCAGGTAGCCGGGAAGCGCGGCCGGCATGACGACGTGCCAGGCACCGCGCAGGCCGGTGGCGCCCAGGGTGCGGCCGGCACGCAGGAACAGCGGGGGCACCTGGTCGACGCCCGCCACCAGGCCGTTGGCGATCGACGGGACGGCGCCCAGCAGGATCACCGCGAACATCATCCGGTCGTTCAGGCCCAGCCACAGGACCGCCGGCGGCACCCAGGCCACCGAGGGCAGCGACTGCAGGCCGGACAGGATCGGGCCGATGGCCGCCCGGACGGGCCTGACCCGGGCCACGAGCAGGCCCAGTGGCGTGCCGATCGCGAGCGCCAGCACGAAACCGAGCAGCGCCCGGGACACGCTGGTCCACATCACGTCGAACAGGGTGCCCTGCAGCCACATCTCGGCCAGGCTGTCCCACACCGCGGACGGTGACGGCAGCTTGTAGGCGTCGGTGACCTCCGCCCAGACCAGGCCCTGCCAGACGGCGAGGACCAGCGCCACCGCCACCACGGGCGGCAGCACCTTGCTCACCAGCGTCTGGCGGAGCGGCGTCCTGCGGGTCTCCACCGCCTCCAGGGCGTCGAGTCCCGCTTCCAGGTCCTCCAGGTCGTCCGCCCGGCCGCCCGCGTCCTTCCTCGTGTCAGTGCTGGCCATGTCGGCGGATCTCCCCCCGCAGTTGTTCCGTGATCTCCAGGGACAGCTCCGCCACCGCGGCGTCCTCGATGCGGCGCGGCTGCGGGATGCCGACGGTCCACTCCCGGGCGATGCGGCCCGGCCGGGACGACAGCAGCACCACGCGCTGCGCCAGCCGCACGGCCTCCCGTACGTTGTGGGTGACGAACAGCACCGACAGGCCCGTCTCCTGCCAGATCCGGGTCAGCTCGCCGTGCAGCACGTCCCGGGTGATCGCGTCGAGCGCGGCGAACGGCTCGTCCATCAGCAGCAGCCGGCTGTCCTGCGCCAGCGCGCGGGCCATGGCGACCCGCTGGCGCATGCCGCCGGACAGCTCGTGCACGCGCTTGCCGTGGGCGCCGCCCAACCGCACCAGCTCCAGCAGCCGCTCGGCCTCGCCGCGCCGCTCCGCCTTGGGCACGCCCCGCAGCTTCAGCGCCAGCTCGATGTTCTTGCCGGCGGTCAGCCACGGGAAGAGCGCGTGCTCCTGGAACATCAGCGCGGGACGGCCGTCGGTGGCCAGGGTGCCCGAGGTCGGGCGGTCGAGGCCGGCGACGAGGTTCAGCAGCGTCGACTTGCCGCAGCCGGAGGCCCCGAGCAGGGTCACGAACTCGCCCGGCGCGACGTCGAGGCTGATGTCGTCGAGGACGAGCTGCTGCCCCGAGGGTCCGGCGAAGGACTTCGACACGTGCTCCAGACGAGCGGCGTACTCGACCGCGGTGCGGTCCTCGGCCCGGGCCGTCGCGAGTGTGATGGCCACGGTCGTCACCTCCTGTGTGTGCGGTCTCGTACGGTCAGCGGACGCCGAGGCCGGCGTCGGAGGCCGCGGGTTCCCCGGCGGCCGTGCGGGTCCTGTTGAGCGGCCTCAGGTCGTAGATGCCGCTCAGGTCGGGCTTCTCCAGCAGGCCCGCCGCCACCGCGTGGCCGGCCTGGGCCCGCAGGGTGTCGGCCAGCGGGTCGTCCAGGAAGCGGACGGACGCCCAGGCCGGGTCGAGCACCTCGGCCGGCAGCGGCTTGCCCGACACCTTCTGCAGCTGTGCGTTCACCGACTGCTTGGCCCGTTCGCGGTCGGCGTTGATCCACGCGTTGGCCTGCGCCGCGCCGCGCAGCACCGCCTCGACGACGTCCGGATGGGCGTCGAGGAAGCGCTGGGACACCGCGATGGCGGTGATGAGGAACTTCTCGTCCGGCCACAGCGACGCCTCGTCCAGCAGTACCCGGGCGCCCTCGGCGACGAGCTTCGACGCGGTCGGCTCCGGCACCCACGCCCCGTCGATGGCACCGGACCGGTACGCGTCGGGGGCGATCTTGTTGTCGGTGCGGACCACCGACACATCGCCCTTGCCGCTGTGCGGGTCCACCTTCCAGCCCTGCTGAGCGAGCCAGTGCAGCAGGGCCACGTCCTGGGTGTTGCCGTACTGCGGTGACGCGATCCGCTTGCCCTTGACGTCCGCGACCGTGCGGATGCGCTCCGGGTCGACGACCAGCTTCACCCCGCCGGAGGCCGCGCCGCCCACGATCCGCAGGTTGGTGCCGCCCGACCGGACGTAGCCGTTGACGGCGGGGGACGGGCCGAGGAAGGCGATGTCCACGGAGCCGCCGTTGAGCGCCTCGACCGCGGACGGGCCCGCGCCGAACACGGCGGTGGTCAGCCGGGTACCGCGCAGCTCCTTCTGGAAGAAGCCCTCCCGGTCGCCCACCAGCGCCGTGCCGTGCGTGAGGTTCGCGAAGTACCCGACCCGCACCGCGTCCGCCGACAGCTTCGGCCCCTGCGGGGCCACTCTCGGTGCGTCCTTCACCGCCTGCGAGCCGTAGCCGAGGCACGACGTGAGGGCCAGCAGCAGCGGCAGCACCACCGCGGCGGCGAGGGTGCGGCGCCGCGGGTGCGCGGGGCGGGAGGCAGGGGGCACGGGAGGGGTTCCTCTCGTCGGCCCGGGGCCTACGTCCCGTACGGGGTCGGGGGCGGCGCCGGGCGGTCGGCGGGGGGTCGTCGTCGGGGGCCGGGCGGCATCGGCCGGCCGGGGGTCATCGGACACATCGCGCGACGCCTCCCGTTCCGGAGCCGACGCAGCCGGAGCCGACGCGACCGCCTTCCTTGGCGAAGGTCGCGTACACGTCGGCGCAGGCCAGCCGGCGTCCCATCAGAAGTCCCAGCCCTCGTCGTCGTCCACGGCGGCCGCGGCCTTCGCGGTGGCGAAGGAGTCGCCGGCCATGCCGGCCGCCAGCGTGGTGCCGTCGGCGGGGTCGATGAGGAGGAAGGAGCCGGTGCGGCGCGAGTCGGCGTAGGAGTCCAGGGCGAGCGGCTCGGCCGTGCGGACCCTGACCGTGCCGATGTCGTTGGCGACGAGCCGCTGCGGGTCCGGGTGCTGCGACAGGTCGTCGAGCGTCAGCCGGGACGGGATCTCCTTGACGATCGCCTTGACCGTGCGGGTGGTGTGCTTCAGCAGCACGCGCTGCCCGACGGTGAGCGGCTGGTCGGCGACGTGGCAGACGGTCGCCTCGACGTCCTGCGTGGTGGCGGGCGCGTCGCCGCTGGGCACGATCAGGTCGCCGCGCGAGACGTCGATGTCGTCCTCCAGCAGGAGCGTGACGGACTGCGGGGTCCACGCCACGTCGACGGGCTCGCCGAGCAGGTCGATGCCGCTGATCCGCGAGGTGCGCCCCGACGGCAGGACGGTGACCTCCTGGCCGACGCGGAACGTTCCGGCGGCGATCTGGCCGGCGTAGCCGCGGTAGTCGGGGTGCTCGGCGGTCTGCGGGCGGATCACGTACTGCACGGGCAGGCGGGCGTGGCAGGACGTCAGGTCGTGGCTGACCGGGACGGTCTCCAGGTGCTCCAGCACCGTCGGGCCGCCGTACCAGTCCATGTGCGCGGACGCCTCCACCACGTTGTCGCCGGCGAGCGCCGAGATCGGGATCGCGGTGATCTCCGGGACGCCGAGCTCGCCGGCGTACGCCGTGAACTCCTCGGCGATCCGGGCGAAGACGGGCTCCTCGTAGCCGACGAGGTCCATCTTGTTGACGGCGAGGACGACGTGGGGGACCCGCAGCAGCGCGGCGATGGCGGCGTGCCGGCGGGTCTGCTCGACGACGCCGTTGCGGGCGTCGACGAGGATCACGGTCAGTTCGGCCGTGGAGGCGCCGGTGACCATGTTGCGCGTGTACTGAACGTGGCCGGGCGTGTCGGCGAGGATGAACCGGCGCCGCGCCGTGGCGAAGTAGCGGTACGCCACGTCGATCGTGATGCCCTGCTCCCGCTCGGCCCGCAGGCCGTCGGTGAGCAGTGCCAGGTCCGGGGCCTCCTGGCCGCGGCTGCGCGAGGCGTGCTCGACGGCCTCCAGCTGGTCGGCGAGCACCGACTTGGAGTCGTGCAGCAGCCGGCCCACCAGGGTCGACTTGCCGTCGTCGACGGAACCGGCGGTGGCGAAGCGCAGCAGGGTGGTGGCCGACAGCCGCTCGGCGGCCGCGGTGGTGGTGCTGGTCATGTCTAGAAGTACCCTTCGCGCTTGCGGTCTTCCATCGCGGCCTCGGACAGCTTGTCGTCGGCGCGGGTGGCGCCCCGCTCGGTCAGGCGGGACGCGGCGATCTCGGCGATCACGGCGTCGAGCGTGGTGGCGTCGGAGTCGACGGCGCCGGTGCAGGACATGTCGCCCACCGTCCGGTAGCGGATCATCCGCTTCTCGACGGTCTCGCCGTCCTTCGGGCCGCCCCAGTCGCCCGCCGTCAGCCACATGCCGTTGCGGGCGAACACCTCGCGCTCGTGCGCGAAGTAGATCTCCGGCAGCTCGATGCCCTCGCGGGCGATGTACTGCCACACGTCCAGCTCGGTCCAGTTCGACAGCGGGAACACCCGCACGTGCTCACCGGGCGCGTGCCGGCCGTTGTAGAGCTGCCACAGCTCGGGCCGCTGCCGGCGCGGGTCCCACTGCGAGAACTCGTCGCGGAGGCTGAACACGCGCTCCTTGGCGCGGGCCTTCTCCTCGTCGCGCCGCCCGCCGCCGAAGACGGCGTCGAAGCGGTGCTGCTGGATCGCCTCGGTGAGCGGCACGGTCTGCAGCGGGTTGCGGGTGCCGTCCGGGCGCTCCCTGAGCGCGCCCCGGTCGATGTAGTCCTGCACCGACGCCACGTGGAGCCGCAGCCCGTGCGCGGCGACGGTCCGGTCGCGGTACTCGATGACCTCGGGGAAGTTGTGCCCGGTGTCCACGTGCAGCAGGGCGAAGGGGACCGCGGCGGGCGCGAACGCCTTGAGCGCCAGGTGCAGCATGACGATCGAGTCCTTGCCGCCGGAGAAGAGGATCACCGGCCGCTCGAACTCGCCCGCCACCTCGCGGAAGATGTGGACGGCCTCGGACTCCAGCGCGTCCAGGTGCGACAGCGCGAACGGGCTGTCGGTCTCCGACGGGACGGTGTTGCTGACGGTGGTCGTCACGCCAGACCCCTCTCGGTGAGCAGCGCGTACAGGGCCTCGGCGGACTCCTGCACCGTCTGGTGGTGGGACTCGATCCGCAGGTCGGGGCTGTCCGGCTCCTCGTACGGGTCGTCGACGCCGGTCAGCCCGCTGAGCTCGCCGGCCGCCTGCTTGGCGTACAGGCCCTTGACGTCGCGTACGGAGCACACCTCGACCGGGGTCGCGACGTGCACCTCGACGTACGGGGTGCCCTCCTGCTGGTGGCGCTTGCGCACCGCCTCGCGGCTGTCGGCGTACGGGGCGATGACGGGCACCAGGACCTTCACACCGTGGGAGGCGAGCAGTTCGGCGACGAAGCCGATGCGCTGCACGTTGGTGTGCCGGTCCTCGCGGCTGAAGCCGAGGCCCGCGGAGAGGAACTCGCGGATCTCGTCGCCGTCGAGGACCTCCACCCGGTGGCCCTCGTCGCGCAGCCGTCCCGCCAGCTCGTACGCGATGGTGGTCTTGCCGGCGCTCGGCAGACCCGTGAGCCAGATGGTGGCCCCGGTGGTCCCGGCCGCAGTCACGTGCTTCTCCTGCTCGTCCTGTGAGTTCTGTCGGTACGTCATCCGTGCAGCCCGCATTCCGTCTTGGCGCGGCCCGCCCAGCGGCCGGCGCGGGCGTCCTCGCCCTCCGCGGTCCGCCGGGTGCACGGGGCGCAGCCGACGGAGGCGTAGCCGTCCGTCAGCAGCGGGTTGGTGAGGACGCCGTGCTCGGCCACGTACGCGTCGACGTCGTCCTGCGTCCAGCGGGCGATCGGCGACACCTTGACCTTGCGGCGCCTGGCGTCCCAGCCGACGACCGGCGTGCCCGCCCGGGTGGGGGACTCGTCGCGGCGCAGCCCGGTCGCCCACGCGTCGTAGGCGCCGAGGCCCTCCTCCAGCGGCTTCACCTTGCGCAGCGCGCAGCACAGGTCCGGGTCCCGGTCGTGCAGCGCCGGACCGTACTGCGCGTCCTGCTCGGCGACGGTCTGGCGCGGGGTCAGCGTGATGACGTTGACGTTCATCACCGCGGCCACCGCGTCGCGGGTGCCGATGGTCTCCTCGAAGTGGTAGCCGGTGTCCAGGAACACCACGTCCACGCCGGGGAAGGCCCGGGAGGCGAGGTGGGCGACGACCGCGTCCTCCATGGAGGAGGTGACGCAGAAGCGCTTGCCGAAGGTGTCGGCGGCCCAGGCCAGGATGTCCAGCGCCGGGGCGTCCTCCAACTCGCGGCCCGCCTGCTCGGCGAGCGCCCGCAGCCGGTCCTCTGTGGCGGTCTCCGTCATGTCCGGTCGTCCCCTCCGCTGCTGTCGTGGCGCTGGAGGCCCTGCGCCAGCAGGCCCAGGAACTTCAGCTGGAAGGCGCGGTTGCAGGCCGCGCAGTCCCACGCGCCGTGCCCGGTCTCGTTCGGCCTGAGGTCCTCGTCGCCGCAGTACGGGCAGTAGAAGGGCGCAGCTCGCTCGCTCATCGCGTCTCCTCCTGCGCCGCCCCGCCGGTGCGGGGCACCCGGGCGGGTTCTGTGTCCGGCTGCCCGGTGGCCTTCGTGGCGCCGCTCACGACAGGGACTCCTCGGAGGCCCTGGCCACCCAGGTGGCGAACCGCTCGCCGTCCTCGCGCTCCGCCTGGAAGCGGGTGAGGACGCGCTCGACGTAGTCCGGGAGCTCGGCGGAGGTGACCTTGAGGCCGCGCACCTTGCGCCCGAAGCCGGCCTCCAGGCCGAGGGCGCCGCCCAGGTGCACCTGGAAGCCCTCGACCTGCCGGCCCTCGTCGTCGAGGACCAGCTGGCCCTTGAGCCCGATGTCGGCGACCTGGATGCGGGCGCAGGCGTTGGGGCAGCCGTTGACGTTGATGGTGATCGGCTGGTCGAAGTCCGGCATGCGGCGCTCCAGCTCGTCGATGAGGGACGCGCCGCGCGCCTTCGTCTCGACGATGGCCAGCTTGCAGAACTCGATGCCGGTGCAGGCCATCGTGCCGCGCCGGAACGGCGACGGGGTGACCCGCAGGTCCAGGGACTCCAGGGCCGCGCTGAGCGGCTCGACCTGGTCCTCCGCCACGTCGAGCACGATCATCTTCTGCTCGACGGTGGTGCGGACCCGCTGGGAGCCGTGCGCCTCCGCCACCTCGGCGATCTTGGTGAGGGTGGCGCCGTCGACCCGGCCGACGCGCGGCGCGAAGCCGACGTAGTACCGGCCGTCCTTCTGGCGGTGCACGCCGACGTGGTCGCGCCACTCGGCGACGGGCCGGGCGGGAGCGGGGCCGTCGACCAGCTTGCGCTTGAGGTAGTCGTCCTCCAGCACCTGGCGGAACTTCTCGGCGCCCCAGTCGGCGACCAGGAACTTGAGGCGGGCGCGGTTGCGCAGCCGCCGGTAGCCGTGGTCCCGGAAGATCGAGATGACGCCGGTGTAGACGTCGGGGACCTCGTCGAGGGGCACCCAGGCGCCGAGCCGGACACCGATCTTCGGGTTGGTCGACAGGCCGCCGCCGACCCACAGGTCGAAGCCCGGGCCGTGCTCGGGGTGCTCGACGCCCACGAAGGCGATGTCGTTGATCTCGTGGGCCACGTCGAGGAGCGGCGAGCCGGAGACGGCCGACTTGAACTTGCGGGGCAGGTTGGAGAAGTCCTTGTTGCCGACGATGCGGCGGTAGATCTCCTCGATGGCGGGCGTGCCGTCGATGATCTCGTCCTCGGCGATGCCGGCGACCGGCGAGCCGAGGACGACGCGCGGGGTGTCGCCGCACGCCTCGGTGGTGGACAGGCCGACCTCTTCGAGGCGGCGCCAGATCTCCGGGACGTCCTCGATGCGGATCCAGTGGTACTGGACGTTCTGCCGGTCGGTGATGTCGGCGGTGCCGCGCGCGAACTCCTGCGAGATCTCGCCGATCACCCGGAGCTGCCGGGTGGTCAAGCGACCGCCGTCGATGCGGACGCGCAGCATGAAGTACTCGTCGTCCAGCTCTTCCGGCTCCAGGACAGCCGTCTTGCCGCCGTCGATGCCGGGCTTGCGCTGGGTGTAGAGGCCCCACCAGCGCATCCGGCCGCGCAGGTCGTTGGGGTCGATGGAGTCGAAACCGGTCTTCGCGTAGATCGTCTCAATGCGTGTCCGCACATTGAGACCATCGTCGTCCTTCTTGAACTGCTCATTGCCGTTGAGGGGAGTGAAGTGTCCCCTGGCCCACTGGCCCTCGCCACGGTGGCGTCCCGGCTTGCGCCGGGGCGTGGCGGGTGTGGGCTTTTCGGGGGTGGCGGCCATGGCTATACGTCCTTCGGGACTGCAGGAGGGCGGCTCTGACCTGCGCAATGTCGCGCAAGGCAGGGCCTTGCGCGACATTGCGCGGGAAAGTCGGGAGGTCTTCTGATCGCGGCGGTGCTGGGCGTGCGGGTTCGCTCAGAGCGCCGGACACATGGCGCTGGACATGCGGCCGAGGTCGACGTGCCGCCGACTCACCAAGGCAATTCCAGCTTCAGACATGACGGAAGCGTGTCACGGGAGATTGGACCCAGTCCACCTTTGTCCGTGATGTGGACAGAGGTGTCCCGCATCGTGGGCAAGTGTGGTCGGGGTCACGTCCCGGCGCCGCCCACCGCCGGTCGCCACCCCCGCGCTTCCCGCCGCGGGTCACACCCGCCGCCCGCCGCCGGGTCACGCCCCCGTGCCGACCTCCCTCGTGCCGCCCTCGCGGTCACCGGCACCGGGCCACGCGCCGGGCGTCTGGACCTCCGGCTGCTCGGCCGTCCTCGTGTCGTACAGCCGGAAGCCCCGCCGCCGGTAGTTGGTCATGGCGTGCTCGCCGTCCAGGGAGCAGGTGTTCAGCACCACCCGCTTCGTCGGCGTCCGCCCCGGCCGGCGGTCCGCCCAGGTCCCAGGCCCGGGCCGTGCCGTACGACAGCAGGTGCCCGCCGATGCCGCGGCCCCGGAACGCCGGCAGCAGCCCGAAGTAGATGATCTCCACGACGCCCCCGTCGGGGTCGTGCGGCTTCAGCTCCACGTACCCGGCCGGCGTCCCCTGCACGTACGCCACCCACGTCTCCGCGCCGGGGCGCTCCAGGATCTCCCGCCACTGCGCGTACGTCAGCCCCAGCCGGTCCACCCAGCACAGGTCGCCGCCGACCGCGGTGTAGAGGAACCGGCTGAACTCCGGCGAGGGCACGCCCGCCCGCTCGATCCGCAGGTCCCCGCCGGGCGCGGGGGAGGGCCGCAGGTCCTCGGGGGAGGTCTGCTCCAGGTACCAGGTCGTCACGGTGATGCTCATGGGGCCAGCGAACCACGCCGGATCGGCCCTGGCCAAAGCCTGACGACAGCGGCACAGGGGGCCCGCGTGTCACAGAGTGGGACGCCGTCTCACACTCCGCGCGCCGCCACCACCGCCGGCGCCGTGGAATGCGGCAGGAGGTCCCGCGGCTCGCCCGGCCCCACCACCTCCACCTCCACGTCGTCCCGGAACCGGTACGGGCGGTGCGCCAGCACACCCCCCAGAGTGCGCCGCACCCGCGACATCTCCGCCCGCACGGTCACCGTCCGCGTCCGGTCCCCGAACACGTCCGCGGCGAGCTGCGCCGCCGTCCGCCCGTCCCGGTGCGCGGCTAGCACGTACAGCAGCTCCGCGTGGCGCGGGCTCAGCCCGCGCGTCCAGCCGCCCGCCGCCCCCGACACGCGCACCGTCCACTCCCGCGCCCGGCTCAGGTCCAGCACCACCCGCGTCGCCGCGGCGTCCGCCGCCCCCGCCTCCCCGCCGTCCACCACCCTGAGCAGCCAGCCGCCCGGCAGCGGTTCCACCGCGCACTCGCCGAGCGACGGCAGCCACACCCGGCCGCCCGGCCCGACGGAACCCGGCAGCGGCAGCCGGTCCTGCGCGGCCGTGCCCGTCACCGCCGCGGTCCACCCGTGCAGGTCCACCGCCACGGCGCGGCCGCCCACCCGGTGCAGCAGCGGCGCCGCGACCGCCCGGAGCCGCGCCAGCTCCGACAGGTGCCGGTTGCGCAGCTCCGCCTCCGCCAACCGGGCCACCGAGCCCACCAGCAGCAGGGTCGCCGGGTGCACCGTCGCGACCGGACCGCTCAGGTCGAGCACCCCCATGAGCCGCCCGTCCCGCGGGTCCGTGATCGGCGCCCCCGCACACGTCCACGGGTGGTGGGTCGCCACGAAGTGCTCCGCCGAGTGCACCTGCACGGGGCGGCGCGCCACCAGCGCCGTCCCCACGCCGTTCGTGCCGACGGTGGACTCGCGCCAGTCCGCGCCCGGCTCGAAGCCGTGCCCGTCCGCCATCCGCAGCACCGAGGCGTGCCCCTCCCGCCACAGCACCCGGCCCTCGGCGTCCGCCACGACCATGATGTGCCGCACCGGGTCGGCCACCGAGCCGGGCAGCTGCATCAGGCCCTCCCGCAGCACCGGCAGGACGTGCAGCAGCGGCGACGCCGCCCGGCGCGCCTCCAGCTCGGCCGCCGTCAGCAGGTCGGAGCGGCGGTCCCGGTCCGGGTCCACGCCCCCGCTGAGCATCCGCTGCCACGACGCCTGAATGTCGGCGCGCGGGGTCAGCGGCGCGCTGCGGCCGCGCAGCGCCGCGTCCCGGATGCCCTTCAGGAGCCGTGTCGCCTCCCGGGGGTCCATCGCGGCGAGGCGCGTCATCTCCACTGTGGCGTTCCGCATGGGCCCTCCCCGCCCCCGCGCACCGGTGCCGGTCCACGTCATCATCCCCCGCGCCCCCGGGGCCCGTGGCGCCGGGTGCAACCTCCTGCAACTCTCCCGCGAATCCGTCCGCTTGTACGACAGTGGGGCCGTACCGGATTCCGCGCGGTCCCCGCGCGGCTCCCGGTACGCGACGGGATGGTGCCGTGTCGGCGCAGCACCATCCCAGCCGCTCTCCGGGCGCGGGCCGCCACTCCACGGCCCGCGCCCTCCACGTGTGCGGCCGCGCG
>NZ_MKXB01000160.1 GCF_001865245.1 Streptomyces sp. CC53
GGGCGGCCGCGCGACGGGAGCGGCGGCGGCCCCGGCCGCGTGCGACGGCGGCCTCGGCCTCCGCGGCGCTGGAGTACAGCTCCTCGTCCGGGGCGAACTCCGCGGGAGGCTCGGGCGCCATCGCCGGCGCGACGGCCTGCGGGGCCGGCTCGGCCTCGGTCACCGGCGCCTCCACCGCGGCGGCCGCGGCCTCGGGCTGGTCGGCGCCGCCGCGGCCGCGCTTGCGCGCCCGCTTGCCGCCACCGCCGCCACCGGCCGTGGTCGGCTGCTCCATGTGGACGATGACGCCGCGCCCGTTGCAGTGGACGCAGGTCTCGGAGAACGACTCCAGGAGTCCCTGGCCGACCCGCTTGCGGGTCATCTGCACCAGGCCCAGCGACGTGACCTCGGCGACCTGGTGCTTGGTCCGGTCCCGGCCCAGGCATTCCAGCAGCCGTCGCAGCACCAGGTCCCGGTTGGACTCCAGCACCATGTCGATGAAGTCGATGACGACGATGCCGCCCAGGTCGCGCAGCCGGAGCTGGCGCACGATCTCCTCGGCCGCCTCCAGGTTGTTCCTGGTGACGGTCTCCTCCAGGTTGCCGCCCTGGCCGGTGAACTTGCCGGTGTTGACGTCGACGACGATCATCGCCTCGGTCTTGTCGATCACCAGCGAACCGCCGGACGGCAGCCAGACCTTGCGGTCCAGCGCCTTCATGAGCTGCTCGTCGATCCGGTACGTGGCGAAGACGTCGGTCTCGGACGTCCAGCGCTGCAGCCGGTCCGCCAGGTCGGGCGCGACGTGCGACACGTACCCGTGGATGGTCTCCCACGCCTCGTCGCCGCTGACGATGACCTTCGAGAAGTCCTCGTTGAAGATGTCGCGGACGACCCGGACCGTCATGTCGGGCTCGCCGTACAGCAGGGTCGGCGCGTTGCCGTTCTTGGCCTTCTTCTGGATGTCCTCCCACTGCGCCTGCAGACGCTCGACGTCGCGGCGCAGCTCGTCCTCGCTCGCGCCCTCGGCGGCGGTGCGCACGATGACGCCCGCGTCCTCGGGGACGATCTTCTTGAGGATGGTCTTCAGCCGGGCGCGCTCGGTGTCGGGCAGCTTGCGGCTGATGCCGGTCATGGAGCCCTCGGGCACGTACACGAGGTAGCGGCCCGGCAGGGAGACCTGGCTGGTGAGGCGGGCGCCCTTGTGTCCGATGGGGTCCTTCGTCACCTGGACGAGGACGGACTGCCCGGACTTGAGGGCGCTCTCGATGCGGCGCGGGCCGTTGGCGAGGCCGAGCGCCTCGAAGTTCACCTCACCGGCGTACAGGACGGCGTTGCGGCCCTTGCCGATGTCGACGAAGGCGGCCTCCATCGACGGCAGCACGTTCTGGACCTTGCCCAGGTAGACGTTGCCGACGTAGGAGGTGGTCTGCTCCTTGTTGACGTAGTGCTCGACGAGCACGTTGTCTTCCAGGACGCCGATCTGGGTGCGGTCGCCGTTCTGGCGGACGACCATGACGCGCTCGACGGCCTCGCGGCGGGCCAGGAACTCGGCCTCGGTGATGATCGGCACCCGGCGGCGGCCCTGCTCGCGGCCCTCGCGGCGACGCTGCTTCTTCGCCTCCAGCCGGGTGGAGCCCTTGATGGACTGCACCTCGTCGGAGGGCTCGGTGCTCCTCTCCCGGGCGGGCCGCGGTTCGCGCACCTTGACGACGGTGCGGACGCCGTCCTCCTCCGCGGCTTCGCCCTCACCGGAGGGCTCGCCGCTGCGGCGACGGCGACGGCGACGGCGGCGGGAGCTGCTGGTGCCGGCGGCGGCGGGGGTGACCTCGTCCTCGGCGGACTCCTCCTCCTGCTCGCCTTCCTCGGCCTCGTCCGCCTCGTCCTCCGGCTCCTCGGCCTCCGTCTCGGCGGACTCCTCCGCGTCCTCGGCGTCCGCGGCCTCGCCACGGCGGCGGCGTCGGCCGCCGCGACGACGGCGGCGCGACGGGCGCTCCTCGAAGTCGCCAGCCTCCGCTCCGGTCTCTTCGGCGTCCGCCTCGTCGTCGGCCTCGGCCTCGTCCTCGGCGGCCGCGGGCTCGGCGGCCCGGGCGGGCTCGGGGGCCTCCGCACGGCGGCGACGGCGACGGCGGCCGGTCTCGGGACGCTCCGCGGCGGGCTCGGCGACGACCGGCTCGGGCGCGGCCTCGGTCTCCTCCTCCTCCTCGGCGGCCTCCACCGCGGCGGCCTCCGCAGCGGCGGCGGCAGCGGCCGTCTCGGGCGTCTGGAACATCGGCTCGGCGAAGACGGGCGCCTGGAACACCGGCACGGCGGGCCGTGCGGGCCGGCGGGACCGGCCCGACTCCGCGCCCTTCGCCGACTCGGCGGTGAACTGCGGGGTGGACACCCGGCGGCGGGTGCGGCCGCGGGTGGCGGCCTGCTCGGCTGCGGCCACGTCCGCCCCGGCGGTGCCGGTGGTGATCTGGGCGACGGTGTCGGCGGGCAGGCTCTCGCCTCCCTCGGTGGCGGCCTCCTCGTCGTCCTTCGGTTCCGCCGCGGGGGCGGCAGCGGCGGGCGCGGCGGTCTTGCGGGTGGCACGGCGGCGCGTACGGGCCGGCGGCGCGGCCTCCACCGGAGCCTCCGCGGCCTCGGCGGCCTGCTCCACCGCGACCTCGGCCGGCGCCTCCACCACGGCCTCGGCCTGGACGCCCTCCGCGGCGGGCGCGG
>NZ_MKXB01000161.1:0-347 GCF_001865245.1 Streptomyces sp. CC53
CCCCGCCTGTCTGGCTGCCGTGCTCCGACCACCCGGGCCTGCGGGACGCGGACGCCGAGGTGCACCACGTCACCCCGACGTGCAGCAGCCGCGCCTCATCCGGCGGCCGCCGGGCACCGGCCGCGGCGGCGCCCCGGACCGCCGCGCCGGGCCCGCGCCCGCTGCCGGCCGCACCCCGACGCGGGTGTCGGCGGCCGCACCGCGGTGAGACCCTCCGGCGAGATCCCGGACCGCCGCACCCGACCTGGCAGCCGCCCTCCGCGCGACGTGAGCCGGGTCCAAAGGCGCCGTCACCCCCGCGCAACACCCCGGCAACGTGGCCGCGTCAGGATCGACACACGATCCCC
>NZ_MKXB01000161.1:714-21450 GCF_001865245.1 Streptomyces sp. CC53
ACGTGGTCCGCGCCCTGCGGCCCGGACTGACCGTGCGGCTCGGCCACATCGAGCTGAACGAACCCCTGCTGGGCGACACCTTGGCCGCCCTGCCCGAGGGCTCCGACGCGGTGCTCGTCCCGCTGCTCTTCGCACCCGGCCACCACGTCACCCACGACCTGCCGCAGGCCGCCGCCGCGGCGGCGCCGCGGATCCGCGCCCGCGTCGCCGCCCCGCTCGGCGCCCACCCGCTCCTCGTCGACGCGCTGCGGGACCGCCTCACCGAGGCGGGCTGGCGGCCCTCGCCCGACGCGGGTGTCGTGCTCGCCGCCGCCGGGTCCCGGCACCCGGATTCCGCGGCCGTCACCCGCCGCCTCGCCGCGCAGTTGAGCGTCCGCCTCGACGGCGTGCCGGTCCTCGCCGCGTACGCCTCCGCCGCCGCACCGACCGTGCCCGAAGCCGTCCGGGAACTGGCCGCCCGGGGCCGTACCGACATCGCCGTGGCCTCCTGCTTCACCGCGCCCGGCCTGTTCGCCGCCCGCAGCGCCGCCGCGGCACCCGGCCCCGCCGCCGCGCCCCTCGGCCCGCACCCGGCCCTCGCCCGGCTGGTCCTGCGGCGCTACGACGAGGCCGCGGCCCGCGCGACGGCTCCCGTAGCGGAGGCGTACGCGTCCGTCTGACCCGCCGCACGCTTCACTGTCACCCCGTGGGGTTACCTTCCAAGCATGGACGGCACGGAAGGCACGACCCACACCACCCCCCCGACCCCCACCGCCCGCGCGGCCACCGCGCCGTACGCGCACCCGGCGGACGACGGCTACGACCCCGCGGCGACCGAGCGCTGGGCCCCGGAACCCGACAAGCGGCCCGGCCGCACCGCCTTCCAGCGGGACCGCGCCCGCGTCCTGCACTCCGCCGCGCTGCGCCGCCTCGCGGGGAAGACGCAGGTCGTCACCCCCGGCACGAGGAGTCCCGCCTGGGACGCGAGCCCCCGCACCCGGCTCACCCACTCCCTCGAATGCGCCCAGGTCGGCCGCGAGCTCGGCGCCGCGCTCGGCTGCGACCCCGACCTCGTCGAGGCCGCCTGCCTGTCCCACGACATGGGCCACCCGCCCTTCGGGCACAACGGCGAGCAGGCGCTCAACGAGTTCGCCGGGGACTGCGGCGGCTTCGAGGGCAACGCCCAGTCGCTGCGCCTGCTCACCCGGATCGAGCCCAAGCGGTTCGTGCCGGACCCCGAAACGGGGGAGCCGGTCAGCGTCGGGCTCAACCTCACCCGTGCCGCCCTCGACGCCGCCACCAAGTACCCGTGGCCGCGCGGCGCCCACCCCACCGACCCGCACTCCCCGAAGTTCGGCGTGTACGACGACGACCTGCCCGTCTTCCAGTGGGTCCGCCAGAGCGCCCCCGCCGGCCGCGTCTGCTTCGAGGCGCAGGTCATGGACTGGTCCGACGACGTGGCGTACTCCGTGCACGACTTCGAGGACGGCCTGCACGCCGGCCACATCGACCCCAACCTCCTCCTCGCGGAACCCGAGCGCGCCGACATCTGGGCCTGCGCCATCGGCCGCTACGTACCGTCGGACACCGACCCGCAGGAACTCGCCGAGGCCCTCGACCGGCTCATCGACCAGGAGTGGTGGCCGCACGGCTACGACGGCTCCGCCACGGCCCAGGCCCGGCTGAAGGACGCCACCAGCCAGCTCATCGGCCGGTTCTGCCTCGCCGCCGAGACCGCCACCCGGCAGGCCTACGGCCCCGGCCGCCTCACCCGCTACGGCGCCCGGCTCGTCGTCCCCCGCGAGACCCGCAACGAGTGCGCCGTCCTCAAGGCCGTCGCCGACCGGTACGTCATGCAGCGCGCCGAGCAGGAGGCGCTCCGCGCCGACCAGCGCGTCGTCATCGCCGAGCTCGCCGACGCCCTCGTCCGCCGCGCCCCCGAGGGCCTCGACCCACAGTTCCGGGCCCTGTTCGACGCTTCGCCCGACGAGCGCGCCCGCACCCGGGTCGTCATCGACCAGATCGCGTCGCTCACCGACGCCGCCGCACGGGCCCTGCACGCCCGGCTCACCACGCCACACGCCCGATAGCTCCCCTTTCCCCGGACGAGTGCCTCTTCCCTGACCACCCGCCGTGCGGGACCCTCCTGAAGGCGCCACGGCCGCCGCGGCCACGACCGCGACAGCGGTGCCGCGGCGTAGCGTGGACAGGGACGTTCCGTGCATTCCGGGTAGGAGGCAACAAGTGGTCGACGCAGATGAGACCTTCGTCATCGTCGGCGGGGGGCTGGCCGGCGCCAAGGCGGCCGAGACCCTCCGGGCCGAGGGGTTCGCCGGCCGCGTCATCCTCATCGGTGACGAACGCGACCACCCGTACGAACGCCCGCCGCTCTCCAAGGGCTACCTGACCGGCAAGGACGCCCGCGACAGCGCGCTCGTCCACCCGCCCGCCTGGTACGCGCAGGCCGACATCGAGCTCCACCTCGGCCAGCCGGTCACCGCCGTCGACCGCGACCACAAGGCCGTCCGCCTCGCCGACGGCACCACCCTCAACTACGACAAGCTGCTGCTCGCCACGGGTGCCGCACCGCGCCCCCTCGACGTCCCCGGCAGCGACCTCACCGGCGTCCACCACCTGCGCCGCCTGTCCCACGCCGACCGGCTGCAGGGGGTCCTCGCGGCCCTCGGCCGGGACAACGGCCACCTCGTCGTGGTGGGCGCCGGCTGGATCGGCCTGGAGGTCGCCGCCGCCGCACGCGGCTACGGCGCCGAAGTGACCGTCGTGGAGCCCCAGCCGACCCCGCTGCACCAGGCCGTCGGCCCCGAGCTGGGGCAGGTCTTCGCCGACCTCCACGCCGAGCACGGCGTCCGCTTCCGGTTCGGCACCCGGCTCACCGAGATCGTCGGCCAGGACGGCATGGTGCTCGCCGCCCGCACCGACGACGGCGAGGAGCACCCCGCGCACGCCGTGCTCGCCGCGGTCGGCGCCGTGCCGAACACCGCCCTCGCCGAGACCGCCGGCCTGGCGCTCGTGGACCGGGCCCACGGCGGCGGCATCGCCGTCGACGCCTCCCTGCGCACCTCCGACCCGGACGTCTTCGCCGCCGGAGACGTGGCCGCCGCCCACCACCCGCTGCTCGGCGTCCGACTGCGCGTCGAGCACTGGGCCAACGCCCTGAACGGCGGGCCGGCCGCCGCCCGCGCCATGCTCGGACACGACGTGTCCTACGACCGGGTCCCCTACTTCTTCACCGACCAGTACGACCTGGGCATGGAGTACTCCGGCTGGGCGCCCCCCGGCTCGTACGACCAGGTCGTCCTGCGCGGCGACGTCGCCAAGCGGCAGTTCGTCGCGTTCTGGCTGAAGGACCGGCGGGTCCTCGCCGGGATGAACGTGAACGTGTGGGACGTCACAGAACCCGTCCAGGACCTCATCAGGTCCCGCCGGCCCGTGGATCCCGACGCCCTCGCCGACCCCGGAACCCCGCTCGGCTCCCTCCCGGACCGGCCGGACCGGGACTGAGGGCCCGCCCCACCCGTTCGCCGCCCCGTAGAATCTCCGCGTGGCAGGCAGGATCAACGATGACGACGTGAAGGCGGTGCGGGACGCCGTCCCCATCGACGCCGTCGTGTCCGAGTACCTCCAGCTGCGCAACGCGGGCGGCGGCAACCTCAAGGGCCTGTGCCCCTTCCACGACGAGAAGTCCCCCTCCTTCCAGGTCAGCCCCAGCAAGGGTCTCTTCCACTGCTTCGGCTGCCAGGAGGGCGGGGACACCATCGCCTTCGTGATGAAGATCGACCACCTCTCCTTCTCGGAGACGGTCGAGCGGCTCGCGGCCCGCGCCGGGATCACCCTCCGCTACGAGGAGGGCGGCTACAACCCCGTCCAGCAGCGCGGCGAGCGCATCCGCCTCATCGAGGCCCACAAGGCCGCCGCCCGGTACTACGCGGAACAGCTCGACGGCCCGGAGGCCGAGGTGGGGCGCCGCTTCCTCGCCGAGCGCGGCTTCGACCAGGCCGCCGCCCGGCACTTCGGCGTCGGCTACAGCCCCGCCGGCTGGGACCACCTCACCCGGTTCCTGCGCGGCCAGGGCTTCTCCGACAAGGAACTGCTGCTCTCCGGCCTCGCCCAGGAGAGCCGCGGCGGCAAACCCATCGACCGGTTCCGGGGCCGCCTCATGTGGCCCATCCGGGACGTCGGCGGCGACGTCGTCGGGTTCGGCGCCCGCAGGCTCCGCGACGACGACACGGGGCCCAAGTACCTCAACACGCCCGAGACGCCGATCTACCGCAAGTCGCAGGTCCTCTACGGCATCGACCAGGCCAAGAAGGAGATCGCGAAGACCAGCCGCGCCGTCGTCGTCGAGGGCTACACCGACGTCATGGCCTGCCACCTCGCCGGGGTCACCACCGCCATCGCCACCTGCGGGACCGCCTTCGGCGGCGACCACATCAAGATCCTCCGCCGACTCCTCATGGACAACGGCTCGGCGCGGGTGATCTTCACCTTCGACGGCGACGCGGCAGGCCAGAAGGCCGCGCTGCGGGCCTTCGAGGACGACCAGAAGTTCGCCGCCGAGACGTACATCGCCATCGCTCCCGACGGCATGGACCCCTGCGACCTGCGGCTCGTCAAGGGCGACGAGGCGGTACGGGACCTGGCGGAGCCCCGCATCCCGCTGTTCGAGTTCGCACTGCGCCAGATCGTGAACCGGTACGACCTGGAGACCCCGGCCGGCCGGGCCGCCGCCCTCGACGAGGCGGCCCCGATCGTGGCCCGCATCAAGAACATCGCCTCCCAGCACGAGGTCGCCGTCGAACTCGCCGGCATGCTCGGCATCCTCGACACCCAGTTCGTCGTCAAGCGGGTCGCCCAACTGGCCCGCTGGTCCAGGGACAAGGGCGGCCGGCCACCGCAGCCGGCCGACGGGCCCCGGCAGGCCGCGCATTCCCCGCAGGGGCCGTCCGTCACCGGCCCGCCCCTCAACCTGCGCAGCCCCGCCCACCGCACGGAGCGGGAACTGCTGAAGCTCGCCCTCCAGTACCCGGCGCTGGTGTCGCCGGCCTTCGACGCGTACGGCGCCGACGAGTTCACCGCCCCGCCCTACACCGCGGTCCGCCAGACCATCGCCGAGGCGGGCGGCGCCGCCCAGGGCGTCGACGACACCCCCGGCTACCTGGCCCGGGTCCGCGAAGCCGCGCCGGACGACCGGGTCCGCGCGATGGTGACGGAACTGGCCGTCGAGGCCGTCCTCGCCCGCACCGTCGACGAGGCCTACGCAGGCGAGCAGTTGGTCCAGGTCCGCCTCCGCGCCGTCGACCGCCGCATCCTGGAGGTGCAGAGCTCACTGACCCGGCTCGGCTCCCACGCCGACCCCCAGCACCTGGCCGGCGTGCAGAACGAACTGTGGGTCCTCCAGCAGTACGCCCAGTCCCTGCGCACCCACGGCGTCGCGGCGCTGTAGCGGGACCCGGCCGGGCACCGGCGGGCGCGCCGTCACGCGACGGTCGCAAAAAGTGGGCGCACAACCCTCGTGGCAGCGATGTGCCGTACCCCACACTGGGGGCGGTTCCTGAGACCGCCGCCCCCGGGAGGTCGCCCCCGTGCAGACCCAGACCGTGAGCTCCGTGGCCGTCACCGTGCCGAAGCAGCCCGACGCGGCGGGCGGCCTGCCCGACGGCATCCCCGACGTCTTACCCGGTGCGCGCCCCCTGGCCCCGCGGGCGGTCGGAGCCCCGGACGCGCAGGACGCCCCGGGCCCGGCACCCTCCACGGCGCTGGTGGAGGTGCTGGACACGTCAGGGTCACCGGACCCGGTGGAGGTGCCGTACACACCAGGACCACCGGACCCGGTGGCGCAGGCCCTCGATCCGGCGCACGACCCCGGTCCCGGGGTCCCGGGCCAGACCGGGGCACAGGGCGCGGCGGGCGCCCTCGACCCGGAGGAGGCCCCGGATCCCACGGACCCCCCGGACACCCCGCCCGCCCGGGCCGCGTCCGGCGACGGCACGGGCGGTGGTGGCCCGGCCTCCGATCTGCTCCGCCAGTACCTTCGGGAGATCGGCCGCGTCCCGCTGCTGACCGCCGCGGAGGAGGTCGAGCTGGCCCGCTGCGTGGAGGCCGGGCTCTTCGCCGAGGAGAAGCTGGCCCGCACCCCCGACCTCGACTCGCAGCTCGCCGGCGACCTGGACGCCCTGGTCGTGCTGGGCCGTATGGCCAAGCGCCGCCTCATCGAGGCCAACCTGCGCCTCGTCGTCTCCGTCGCCAAGCGGTACGTGGGGCGCGGCCTGACCATGCTGGACCTGGTACAGGAAGGCAACCTCGGGCTGATCCGGGCTGTCGAGAAGTTCGACTACACCCGCGGCTACAAGTTCTCCACCTACGCCACCTGGTGGATCCGCCAGGCCATGTCGCGGGCCCTGGCCGACCAGGCCCGCACCATCCGCGTCCCCGTCCACGTCGTCGAGCTGATCAACCGGGTCGTCCGCACGCAGCGCCGCCTCCTGCAGGAACGCGGCGAGGAGCCCACCACCGAGGAGGTCGCCGCCCTCCTCCAGCTCCCGCCCGAACGGATCACCGAGGTGCTGCGGCTGGCGCAGGAACCGATCTCCCTGCACGCCCCCGTCGGCGAGGAGGAGGACGTCGCCCTCGGCGACCTCATCGAGGACGGCGACGCGGCGTCTCCCGCGGAGTCCGCCGCGTTCCTGCTGCTCCGCCAGCACGTGGAGGCCGTCCTGTCCACACTCGGCGAGCGCGAACGCAAGGTCGTCCAACTGCGCTACGGCCTCGCCGACGGCAGGCCCCGCACCCTGGAGGAGATCGGCGGCCTCTTCGGCGTGACACGCGAACGCATCCGCCAGATCGAGTCGAAGACCCTCGGCAAGCTGCGGGACCATGCCTTCGCGGAGCAACTGCGCGGCTACCTCGACTGAGCGCCCCCGTGCATCGCGCGGCCCCCTTCCCCGATCCGTCGGGCCTGCCCAGGGCCAGGGGGAGCACGATGCCCGGAGCCGGCCCCAGCGCGACGCCCAACGGCAGGTCGTCCGGCGCCACTCCCAGGACGGTCCCCAGGGAGGTGCCTACCGGCAGGGTCAGGACGGAGCTCTACAGGGCCAGGACGGAGCTCGACCGGCCGCTTGCCGTCTGCGCCGCCCGGGCACCCCTCCGCCGCGGCGGAACCGGTGCGGGTGGCCGTCATGCCTCCCGCCCCCGTCGTCGGTTCGTGCCCGGGGCCCGAGGGCCTCAGTCGACCTCCGCCACCGCCTGCGCGAACTGCGCCGCGTACAGGCGCGCGTACGTCCCCTCGGCCTCCAGCAGCTCGGCGTGCGTGCCCTGTTCGACGATGGAGCCGTCCTCCATCACCAGGATGACGTCGGCGTCCCGGATGGTGGACAGCCGGTGGGCGATGACGAAGCTGGTGCGGCCGTGGGATAGCCGGGCCATCGCCTTCTGGATGAGGACCTCGGTGCGCGTGTCCACGGAACTCGTCGCCTCGTCCAGGACCAGGATCACGGGGTCCGAGAGGAAGGCCCGGGCGATAGTGATCAACTGCTTCTCGCCGGCGCTGACGCCCGCCCCTTCGTCGTCGATGACCGTGTCGTACCCGTCGGGCAAGGTGCGTATGAACCGGTCGGCGTGCGCCGCCCTGGCCGCCGCCTCGACCTCCTCCCGGGTCACCTCGCGGCCGGGGGCCGCGCCGTAGGCGATGTTCTCCGCGATCGTGCCTCCGAACAGCCACGTGTCCTGCAGGACCATGCCGATCGACGAGCGCAGTTCCTCCCGCGACATCCGGGCCACGTCGACCCCGTCGAGGAGGATCCGGCCCCCCGTCACCTCGTAGAACCGCATCAGCAGGTTGACGAGCGTCGTCTTGCCCGCCCCGGTGGGGCCGACGATGGCCACCGTCTGGCCCGGCGAAACCTCCAGCGACAGCCCCTCGATCAGCGGCCTGTCCGGCTCGTACCGGAACGACACCTTCTCCAGGGCCACCGCGCCCCGCACCCGCGCCGGCCGCTCCAGGGGCGGCGACTCCGGCTGCTCCGGCGCGTCGAGCAGTTCGAAGACCCGCTCGGCGGACGCCACACCGGACTGCACCAGGTTCGCCATCGACGCAACCTGCGTCAGCGGCATCGAGAACTGCCGCGAGTACTGGATGAACGCCTGGACCTCACCGATGGTCAGGGCCCCCGAAGCGACCCGCAGACCACCGACCACCGCCACCAGCACGTAGTTGATGTTCGACACGAAGAACATCAGCGGCTGCATCAGACCGCTGGTGAACTGCGCGCGGAAACCGGCCTCGTACAGCGCGTCGTTGTGCTCGCGGAACTCCGCGGCGGCTTCCTCCTGCCGCCCGAACACCTTCACCAGCGTGTGCCCGGTGAACATCTCCTCCACGTGGCCGCTGAGGCTGCCGGTGGCCTGCCACTGCGCCACGAACTGCGGCTGCGACCGTTTGCCCACCCGGGCCGCGATCACCACCGACAGCGGCACGGTGACCAGCGCCACCAGCGCCAGCAGCGGCGATATCCAGAACATCATCACGAGCACGCCGATGATGGTGAGCAGCGAGTTGATCAGCTGGCCCAGCGTCTGCTGCAGGGTCTGCCCGATGTTGTCGATGTCGTTCGTCGTCCGGCTGAGCACCTCACCGCGCTTGGACCGGTCGAAGTACGCTAGGGGCAGCCGCTCCAGCTTGGCCTGCACGTCCTCCCGCATCCGCTGCACCGTGCGGTTGATCACCCGGGTCGACAACCGCGTCGACACCAGCATCAGGAGCCCGGCCGCCACGTACACCGCGAGGACGATCAGCAGGATGTCCCGTACGGCCCCGAAGTCGATGCCATGCCCGGGCACGAAGTCCACGGCCGCCAGCATGTCCGCGAGCCCGTCGTCGCCGCGGGCCCGCAGCGCCTCCAGCACCCGCTCCTTGCTCGCGCCCTGATCCATCCCACGGCCCACGACGCCGGCGAACACGAGGTCCGTGGCGCGGCCGAGCACCATCGGACCCACCACCGACAGCGCGACGCTCGCCACCACCGCCAGGCTCATCACCCACATCGTGGCCTTCTCCGGAGCGAACCTCCGCAGCAGCCGCTTGCCCGAGCCCTTGAAGTCCATGGACCGCTGGTCGGGGCCGCCTCCGGCCATCATCATCCGTCCGCCAGGACCGGCCATCAGACAGCCTCCGCCTCGGTCAGCTGGGAGAGCACGATCTCCCGGTACGTCTCATTGGTCTCCATCAGCTCGTGATGGCGTCCCGTCCCCACGACCCGCCCCTCGTCGAGGACGAGGATGCGGTCGGCGTCCCGGATGGTCGACACCCGCTGGGCCACGATCACCACGGTCGCCTCGGCCGTCTCCTGCGCGAGCGCGGCCCGCAGCCGGGCGTCCGTCTCGTAGTCGAGTGCCGAGAACGAGTCGTCGAAGAGGTAGATCTCCGGCTGCTGCACCAGCGTCCGCGCGATGGCGAGGCGCTGACGCTGACCACCCGACACGTTCGTGCCGCCCTGCGAGACCGGCGCGTCCAGCCCGCCCTCCAGGCCGCGGACGAAGTCGGCCGCCTGCGCCACCTCCAGCGCGTGCCACAGCTCCTCGTCGGTGGCGTCGGGCCGCCCGTACCGCAGGTTGGTGGCCACCGTCCCGGAGAACAGGTACGGCTTCTGCGGGACCAGGCCGACCGTCCGGGCGGCGAGAGCGGGATCGAGCCGCCGCACGTCCACCCCGTCGACGAGGATCTCGCCGCTCGTCACGTCGAACAGCCGCGGCACCAGCCCGAGCAGCGTCGACTTGCCGCTGCCGGTCGAACCGATGACCGCGGTGGTCTCCCCGGGCCTGGCGACCAGGTCAACCTCCCGCAGCACCGGCTCCTCGGCACCGGGGTACCGGAAGCCCGCCCCCCGTACTTCCAGGTGACCCCGGCGGCCGAGCTCCCGCACCGGCTCGGTCGGCGGCAGCACGCCGGGCTCCGTGCGCAGCACATCCTCGATGCGCTCGGCGCACACCTCCGCCCGCGGCACCATCATGAACATGAAGGTGGCCATCATCACGGCCATCACGATCTGCATCAGATACGCGAGGAACGCCGTCAGCGCCCCGATCTGCATCCCCCCGCTGTCGATCCGGTGGGCGCCGAACCAGACGACCGCCACACTGGACACGTTCACCACGGTCATCACCGTCGGGAACATCAGCGCCATCAGCCGACCCGCACCCATCGACACGTCGGTCAGCCGGTCGTTGGCGTCCCGGAAGCGCTCCTTCTCGTACGCGTCGCGTACGAAGGCGCGGATCACGCGGTTGCCGGTGATCTGCTCGCGCAGCACCCGGTTCACGTCGTCGAGCCGGTCCTGCATCGACCGGAACAGCGGCCGCATGCGCCGCACGATCAAGGTCACCGCGATGCCCAGCACCGGAACCACCGCAAGCAGCACCGCCGACAGCGGCACGTCCTGACCCAGGGCCAGCACGATCCCGCCGACGCACATGATCGGCGCCGACACCACCAGGGTGAACGCCATCAGGACCATCATCTGGACCTGCTGCACGTCGTTGGTGGTGCGGGTGATCAGCGAGGGCGCCCCGAACCGGCCGACCTCCTGAGCCGAGAACGACTGCACGCGGGCGTACAGCGCCGCCCGCACGTCCCTGCCGAGTGCCGCGGCCGTCCGCGCGCCGAAGTAGACCGCGCCCACGTTCCCCGCGACCTGGACCAGGGACACGGCGATCATCAGCGCGCCGAACCGCAGGATGTAGCCGGTGTCACCTCTCACGACACCGTGGTCGATGATGTCGGCGTTCAACGTCGGCAAGTACAAGGTCGCGCACGTCTGCACCAGTTGGAGCGCCACCAACAGAGCGATGGGCCGTCTGTACGGCCCGAGATGGTTGCGAAGTAGTCGAAGGAGCACGGATCCACTATCGCCCGTCCCCCCGACAGCGACGAACGCGTTTTCCACAGGCGGCACGATCAGTCGTACTAGTCCTCGCCACCACCCGTCCGGCCGTGCCGCCGGCTGGTCCGACCGCGCCGCCGGACGGCCTCCCCGGCGCCCGTCGCCACCCGTCCGATCGCGCCGTCATCCGCCCGATCACGCCGGCCCCGGGCCCGCACCAGCCGGAACCCCGTCGTCCGTCCGGGCACGCCGGCACCTCGGCCGCCCGCCGCCCCTCCGGACGACCGGCCGGCGGTTCGCTCGGGTCGCCGCGCCCGGCCGGGCCTGCCCCGCCCCGTCGCCGTCCTTCCCGGCCGCGCCCAGGCCACCCCCCCACGGCAGACCGGGCCGACCGTCCCATCAGCCGGCCACGCGTACCTGACGCTCGCCCGTCCCGCCCTACGAGGCGAACGCGCCCGGGTGGATCTGGTCGCGGGTCGCCGCGTACTGCTGGCGTACCGCCTGTCCGACCGGTCCCTCGTCGCCCGCCTCGAAGACCTGCGCCGCCGCGCCCTGCCACGCCGGGGGAGCCTGGGGCGACAGAGAGCCCTGCGCCACCCCCAACGCCCACGCCGCCTGCCGTGCCGCCCCCACCGCCGCGTAGTCCGCCGGCTGCGGCACGACCACCTGCGCCCCGAAGACCGCCGGCGCGACGGCCTGCACGGCGGGCAGCTCGGCGGCCGCCCCCAGCAGGAAGACCCGGCGCACCGCCACACCCCGGCCCCGCAGTACGTCCATCGCGTCCGCGAGGGAGCACAACATGCCCTCGAACGCCGCACGCGCCAGGTGCTCCGGTTTCATCGACTCGCGCCGCAGCCCGCTGAGGGTGCCCGCCGTGTGCGGCAGCGGCGGGGTGCGCTCGCCTTCCAGGTACGGCAGCAGCACCAGGCCCGACGCGCCCGGCGTCGACTTCAGCGCCAGCGCCGACAACTCCTCCAGGCTCTCCAGCCCCAGCATCTCCGCGGTGCCGCGCAGCACCCGCACCGCGTTCGCGGTGTGCACCACCGGAAGGTGCGTCCCGGCGGCGTCCGCCAGGGAGGTGATCAAGCCCCGGGGGTCCGCCAGCGCCTCGTGGTGGACCGCCATCACCGAACCCGACGCGCCCAGCGACACCACCGCGTCACCGATCCCCAGCCCGAGGCCCAGCGCCGCCGCCATCGTCTCCCCGGTGCCCGCCGAGATCAGCAGGCCCTCGGGCGTCACACCCGCGGCCTCGGCCGGACCCAGCACGTCGGGCAGCGCCACCTGGTGGCCCAGCGCGAGTTCGACCAGGTCCGGCCGGTACGCCTCGGCTGCCGCCGACCAGTAGCCGGTGCCCGAAGCACCTCCGCGGTCCGTGGTCCGCCGCGCGGGGCGCCCCAGCAACTGCCACACCAGCCAGTCGTGCGCCTGGAGCACCCCGGCCGTCCGCCGGGCCGCCTCCGGCTCGGTCCTGGCCAGCCAGCGGAGCTTCGCCACCGGCTGCACCGCCTGCGGCACGCAGCCCACGGCCTGAGCCCACGCCTGCCGGCCGCCCAGCGCCTCCACCAGGTCGGCGGCCGCCACCTGCGCCCGCTTGTCGTTGCCGACGAGGGCGGCCCGCACCGGGGCCCCGTCGTGGTCCAGCGGCACGACGCAGTGCGCCTGCGTGGACACGCCGATGGCCTGCACGCCCTCCAGCAGCCCGCCGGTGGCGGCCTCCCCGAGTGACAGCAGCCATGCCTGCGGGTCCACCTCGGTGGCCTTGGGATCGACGGGGTGCGCCGCGTACCCCTGGCGCAGTACCGCGCCCGTGTCCGTGTCGCAGACCACGATGCGCGTGAAACCCGACGAACTGTCCAACCCGGCGACTATCCCCATGCTGGAGATTCTGCCGCACCGGGCCGGATTTCCCGCCCGCCTCCGCCGGGCCGGGGCGTCAGGTGTTGCTCGTGCCCCACTCGTCGTCGGCGCCCTGCCCCCGGTCGCGCAGGGACCGCACCCGCTCGGCCATCCCTTCGGGCATGCGGTCCCCGACCTTCTCGCTCACCACGTGGTACGCCCGGCCCGCCACCTCCCGGCCGGTCTGGGCGGCCGACTCGGCCGCGTTGCGCACGGCCGGGTTCTCGGAGACCCGCCGCGCGGACGTCACGAGCTTCTCGTAGCGCTCCCGTCCCGCCCTGGTCCCCAGGACGTAACCGATGGCGAGTCCCACGACGAACGTGAGCTTGTACCGCATGGCTGCCACCCTTCCGTAGGTGTCGGTGCGCACCGCCTGCCGCGGGCGGCCGGAGATCCCCTGCGGCAGGCCAGGGGGAGACCGATTGGCGGAGCACCCCCCAGCTTGCGCTAATGTATGTGTCGCAGCGAGCGAGCGCCGCCCGGAACGCACCGGGTGGGTACGTTCGGTGCAACGCAGCAGTCCCCTGTAGCTCAATTGGCAGAGCAGCCGGCTGTTAACCGGCAGGTTACTGGTTCGAGTCCAGTCGGGGGAGCGCGATCCCCTGTAGCTCAATTGGCAGAGCATTCGGCTGTTAACCGGAGGGTTGCTGGTTCGAGTCCAGCCGGGGGAGCGGTGATGAGAGAGGGCCCTTCCGGGGGTCCTCTCTCTCGTTGTGCCGGGCGGGTACCTGCTGCGCCCGGCGACGCCCTCCCCGTCCTGAGGGATTCCGGCCGACCTCCGGAACCGCGCGGGCCGGCGTGATCGTCCTCATGGGCGTGCATGGCCGACCAGCCGGAGCAGGAGATCGTATGAGCGGCTATGCTGCGGCAGACGGCGCGCACAAATGTGCGCGACGCGCCGCACGGGGCGGTAGCTCAGCCGGTTAGAGCAGCGGACTCATAATCCGTCGGCCGTGGGTTCGAGTCCCACCCGCCCCACCAGCGGCTCCCGCAGGTGAACCGTTTCTACCTGCGGCGGCATCGCGGCGGTGGCAGCCGCGCCGGAGCGGCGCCCCGCGTTCACTCGCTCAGGTCACGCCCGGTGTACGCCCGAGCGGCGGCACACGGTCCGGCCGGGTCCCGGCGGTGCCTTCGCTCCCGTGGGGGACGGTGCCCACGCGGCCCGACGGCCCCGGCAGGGCTTGCAGGCCGCTGTCCCTTCCTCCTGGAAGTGCATCCTCCGGTCGGTGCGACGAAAGCGGGCCCCGGGCCTCCGGGTGGAGGGCCGGGGCCCGCAGCAGGCCTTCAGGGCGGTCGTCACTCGACGACGAGCCGCACGTCGATGTTGCCGCGGGTGGCCTTGGAGTACGGGCAGTACGCGTGGGTCCTCTCCAGCAGTTCGCGGCCCGGCTCGCCTTCCAGGTGGGCGGGCATCTCGGCGCGCAGGACGACCGCCAGGCCGAATCCTCCGTCCTCCTCGTCCTTGCCGATGCTGACCTCGGCGGTGATCGAGACGTCCTTGACGTCGATCTTCTCCTGGCGCGCTATCGACCCCATCGCACTGGCGAAGCACGCCGCGTAGCCGGCGGCGAAGAGCTGCTCCGGGTTGGTGCCCTGGCCGTTGCCGCCGAGGGCCTGGGGGAAGCCGAGCGGCAGGTCGATCTGGCCGTCGGAGCTGACGGCCCGGCCCTCGCGGCCGTTGGCGGTGGCGACGGCGGTGTACAGGGCGTTCATGTGTCCCGTCCTTCTTCTCTGGTCTCGTCCCCGCCCGGTGGGGCGGCGCTGATGACATTTATAGCGGGCAATTAAGTTGTGCACAACTTAATTGCGTGTGAGGTAGATGGTTGTGTGGCGTTAGCCTGGAGGCATGGACGCGCCCGGCACCCCGCAGGACGAGGACTTCCTGCGCCTCGACCACCAGATCTGCTTCTCCCTGCACGCCGCCACCCGCGCCTTCAACGGCGTCTACCGCGTCGTGCTCAAGGACCTGGGGCTGACCTATCCCCAGTACCTGGTGATGCTGGTCCTCTGGGAGCGGGGCGAGCTCCCCGTCAAGCGCATCGGGGAGCTGCTGCGGCTGGACTCCGGCACGCTGTCACCGCTGCTGAAGCGGCTGGAGGCGGCGGGGTACGTCGAGCGGCGGCGCAGTGCCGAGGACGAGCGTTCGGTGACCGTGCGCCCCACCGCCGAGGGCGCCGCCCTGCGGGAGCGGGCCCGGCGGCTGCCCCGACGCATGGCGGAGGTGACCGGCCTGTCCCTCACCGAGGCCCGCGATCTGCGCGACCGCCTCCACACCCTGACCGTGGCTCTGGACGGCGCGCTGTCGGCGGTGGCGCAGGAGCACGAGCCGGCCGAGTAGGGGCCGCGGCCGTCGCCCACCCCGTGCAGGGCCTGCCCGGGCCCGGCACGCCGGCTGCCGGTGTCCGCCGCGGGGCCGCAAAGGGTGCCACGGCGGCCCGCTTCCGCGGCGCCGCCGGAAGCGGTGGCGGGGCGTCACACGATGCCCCGTACCACCCCCAGTTCGACCAGGTCCTGCGGACGCAGCCGCAGTTGCTCCGCTGTGTGCGGGGCGTCCTGCGGTGGCCGCTTCAGTATGGCCGCGGCCGGCTCCGGGGCGATGACCGAGAAGTAGCTGTCCGGGGTGGCCCAGGTGTTGCCGGGCGCCGCGAGGGCGAGTGCGCCCCCCGAACCGCCCTCACCGACCACCAGCGTCGTCACCGGCACCCGCACGCCCGCGACCGCGGCGAAGAGCTCGGCGATCGCCGCGCCCGCGCCCGTGTGCTCCGCCTCCGTGTCGTTCGCGGCACCCGGCGTGTCGACCAGCGTCAGCACCGGCAGGCCCCACCGGTCCGCGAGCCGGATGACGCGCGCCGCCGTGCGGTAGCCGGCGGGCCGGGTCGCGGTCCCGCACTGGGCCACGTAGGCGACGCCGTACCCGTCGCGCAGGCCCACCCCGCACCGCACCCCCGGGTCCGCACCGCCGCAGCGGTCGCCGACCAGGGGCAGCAGCAGCGTGAAGTACGCGTCCAGATAGGCGTCCGCGCGCGGACGCCCCGGCTCGCGGGCCCGCAGCACCGCCTCCCAGCCGGTGCCCGGCAGGTCCGTGCGCCCCAGTGCCGCGGGCGGCGGCACGGGACCGGCCGCCGGGTGCGACAGGGCGGTCAGCCAGTGGCCCAGCACCGTGCGGAGCTCCGTTGCCGGAACCACCGCGTCCACCTGTCCCGCCGCGAGCTGCCCCTCCGCCGTGTACGCCACCGGATCCGCGTCCGGAGGCCTCACCCGCGAGCCGGCGAAACCGATCTGGGCCCCCGGCAGCGCCAGCAGCACGTCCGCGCCGGCACCGACCGTCGCCCAGCCGCCTCCGGTCGCCGGATCCCGCAGCACCGTGACGTGCGGCACGCCCGCCTGGCGCAGCAGCACCGCCTCCCGCGCCACGCGCTGCAACTGGGTCAGCGCGACCATGCCCTCCTGCATCCGGCTGCCCCCGGTCGCCACCAGGGACACCAGCGGTACGCCCCGCTCCCGCGCCAGCCGGTAGGCGGCGCAGATCCGGTCACCGGTGCCCTGCCCCAACGAGCCGCCCAGGAAGCCGAACTCGAAGGCCAGCAGCACGCATGCGCGCCCCGACACCTGCCCCTCTCCGTAGACCACCGACTCGTCCTCGCCGGTGCGCCCGACGGCCCGCGCCCGTGCCTCCCCGTACCCGTCCCAGCCGAGCGGGCCGTCCGGCGGACGGGGCCCCTCCGGCGTCGGCGGCCGGTGCTCGGTGAACGCTTCGGCGACCAGGGCGATCACCTGCCGGGCCGTCAGCCGCCCGGAGCGCCCCTCCCGATCAGCCACGGAGGGCCCGCTTCACGACCTTGCCCATGTCGTTCCGGGGCAGTGCGTCCAGCGTGCGGACCACCCGCGGCCGCTTGTGCGGGGCCAGCTGTGCGGCGACGTGGTCGGCGAGCTCCCGGTCCGTCGGGGGAGCGGCGGGGTCCGACGGGACGATCCAGGCCACCACCCGCTCGCCCAGGTCGGCGTCCGGCTCGCCCGTCACCGCGGCCTCCCGCACGCCCGGATGGTCGAGGAGCACGTTCTCGATCTCCCCGGCTCCGATCTTGTAGCCGCCGCTCTTGATGAGGTCGGTGGCCCGCCGGCCCACGAGCCGTACGGAACCGTCCGGGTCCCGCACCGCCATGTCGCCGGTGCGGAACCAGTCCCCGTCGAACGCCGCGGCCGTGGCGTCCGGCCGGTTCAGGTACGCGGTGAACAGGTTCGGGCCCCGCACCTGCACCTCCCCGATGGTCTCCCCGTCGCGAGCCGTGACCGGCGTCCCGTCGTCGAGGACCAGCCGCAGCTCCACGCCGGGCAGCGGCAGCCCCACCGATCCGGGGCGCTCCGGTTCGGCGCCCGCCCGCACGCTGGTCAGCATGAGCGTCTCCGTCATCCCGTACCGTTCGACGACCCGCCTGCCGGTCGCCGCGGTGATCCGCTCGTGGTCGGGCAGCGGCAGCGGGGCTGACCCGGAGACCAGCAGCCGGGCGCCGGTGAGGGCCTTCCGCAGCTCCTGGTCGGTGCCGAGGACCTCTG
The DNA here is from genome assembly GCF_001865245.1 of Streptomyces sp. CC53. Taxonomy (GTDB): domain Bacteria; phylum Actinomycetota; class Actinomycetes; order Streptomycetales; family Streptomycetaceae; genus Streptomyces. Next base: position 18,042 of record NZ_MKXB01000161.1, read on the forward strand.
CCAGCCGGTGGTACATGGTCGGCACGCCGAACAGCATCGTCCCGCCGGACGCGAGCTCCCGGGCGACCCCCTCCGCGGAAAAGCCGCCGAGGTGCCGCAGGCACCCGCCCCGGCGCAGTGGGCCGAGGACGCCGAGGACCAGCCCGTGCACGTGGAACAGCGGCAGGGCGTGCACGAGGACGTCCTCGGAGGTCCACGTCCACGCGTCCGCGACCGCGTCGAGCGTGGCGGCGAGGGCCCGCCGGGGGAGGACGGCACCCTTGGGCGGGCCGGTGGTGCCGGAGGTGTAGACGACGAGAGCCGGAGCCGAGAGGTCCGGTTCCGCCGCGGCCCTGCCCACGGGGAGCGGTTCCGCGTGCGCGGGGACCGGCGGTCCCGCAGCCGGAGCGCCCCGGCCCGCGTTCCCGTCGGCCTCCGGCCGCACGTCGACACGCGGCAGGTGGGCCAGGGGCGCGGGCAGCTCGTCACCGGGCGCGGCGAGCACGGCGTCGGGGGCGCTGTCGGTGACGATGTGGGTCAGCTCGCGCGGCCCGGTCCTCGGATTCAGCGGTACGGCGGGGACCCCCGCGTGCAGCGCCGCGACCACCGCGACCGCGGTCTCCAGGGTGGGCGTCGCCCACACCGCGACACGCCGGGCACCGGCCAGGCGCGGCGTCAGCGCCGCCGCGGCAGCGCGGAGCTGACCGTACGACAGGGCACGCTCGCCGAAGCGCAGCGCGGGCCGCGGGTCGTCGTCCGGTCCGGCGGCCAGGGCCGGGAAGAGAGCATCCACGGGTCGTCGTCCTCCTCGTGTCGCGGCGGTCACGGCAGGGGTCGGTGCGGCCCCCATCGTCGCAGCCGGAGGCCCCGGCGGGGCGTGTCGCCGACGCCGGGGCCTTGAGAGTCCCGTCACAGCTGCGCGGTGGACCGGTGGAGACCGCCCGGTGCCCGGCGCGCGGAGGTGCCGGTGGCCGGGTGGGCGCGCGGAACGGCCGTCCGGTGGGCCCGTGGGCCGGAGCGGCTCGCGGCGAGGGCGGCCGTGCGGGCACCGGCGGGCCGACGGGAGGGAGCCGCCGCCGGCGGCCCCACCCGCGGCGGCCTCCGGCTCGGGTGGCCTGGACGGGGGCGCCGCCCGCCTTCGCCGCGTCGGGAGCGGCGCCGCTCAGTCCGCCTCCGTCAGCGGCGCCAGGGCCAGCGGTTGGACGCGGCCTTCGAGCATCTCGCCCAGCCCCAGGACCGCGCACACGTCCGGCCGTTCCGCGATGGCCACCGGCATGCCGGTGGCGTCCCGCAGCATCTGGTCCAGCCCCGGCAGGCGGGCGCTGCCGCCGACCATGGTGATGCCCCGGTCGGCCAGGTCCGCGACCAGGTCGGGCGGGCAGTCGCGCAGCACCTTCCCGATGCCGTCCAGCACCGCCGTCAGCGGAGTGTGGATGGCCCGCCGCACGGCCGCCGTGTCCACGTGGACCGACCGGGCCAGACCCGTCGCCACGTCCCTGCCGTGGATCTCGGTCGAGGACGGACCGTGCGAGGTGAGGCCGTTGCCGTGCAGGGCGAGCTGCAGCGGCCGCACGGACTGCGAGGGCAGCATCAGCTCGTGCTGGTGGCGCAGGTACTGGATCACGGCGTGGTCGATGGCGTTGCCGCCCACGGGGATGCGCTCCGCCGTGACGATGGAGCCGAGCGACAGCACCGCGACCTGGGTGGTCGCCGCCCCGCACACCATGATCATGCTGGCCGTCGGCTGGTCGACGGGCAGGCCGCTGCCGACCGCCGCCGCGATCAGTGTGTCCACCAGTTCGACGCGCCGCGCGCCGAGGCCGACGAGCGTCTCGACGGTGGCGCGCTGCGCCAGGGGATCGCTGTCGTGCGGGGTGCAGGCGGCGGCCCGCAGCATCGGCTTGCGGCGCAGCTGGCGGCGGAGTTTCTCGCCCAGGAGGTGACGGAGCATCCGCTGGGCCATCTCGATGTCGACGACGGACCCCCCGGAGACGGGCCGGGCGACCCGGATGTAGTCCGGGGTACGGCCGGTCATCTTCTCGGCGAAGTCCCCGACCGCGATGAGGGCGCCCGTGTGGGTGTTCACCGCGGCGACGCTCGGCTCGTCGACGACCAGCCCGGCCCCCTTGACGAAGACGCGGGTCCTCGCGGCCCCGAGATCGACGGCTACGTGGCAGCGGCGCAACTGCTCAAGACTGACGGTCACGGCGGATCCTCCCGAGTGCGGTGTGTGTCTGCATCGTGCGGGCCGCCGGGGCGCCGCGCGCGCTGGGCTGCGCCGCCCGGGGGCCTCGATACGACGGACGGGAGATCGGGCAGAGCACGGAAGACGCGCGGCACGGGCCTCCCCCGAGCCCGCGCCGTCGGTGGCTGCCCGCAGCCGGGCAAGGGGCCGCCGAGCCGGTTGCCGCATCCGCACCCGTACCCGGTGAGCGTGGGGACGCCGCTCGCGGGCGAGCCGGTCGTCGGCCCGCAGTCGTGGCCCGGAAACGGGACGCCGTCCGCCGGCGCCGGACGCCGGCCGCGAAACCGTCAGCCTCGCGCGCGCGGGCTGCCGGGCGGGTCCGCGAGGCGCTGGAAGAGGCCCCAGGTGAAGTCCGCGACCTGCGGCTGCCCGCCCGGGTCGGTGAAGGCCAGCCGCATCCGTGTCGGCGCGTCGCCCGGCAGCGGCCGGGCGGGCGCGAAGGCCCGGGCCACTTCGTCGACGGTGCACGCCCAGGGCCGCAGGTCGGCGACGGTGCGAAGCGTCGGTGGAGGCGACCCCGGTGCGCGGACCAGCCATTCGTTCCACACCGCGCCGGTCCCGGCCGCGGCCAGCACCTCGAAGCGGAGGTCGGGCCACAACGGCAGTCGCCATGCCAGCGCCTCGCACTCCAGGTCGCCCACCGCGCGCCGCTCCCTGCTCTCGGGCTCGCCCAGTACGGAGCGATAGCGCGCGAGGGCGCCACGGGCGCGGCGCGAGCGCACCATGACCTGCCAGCGGCGGTTGGCCTCCCGCATGTCCCCGGCGGAAGCCCCGAGCGCACGGCGCGCGTCGTCGACGAGTGACGGCTGGTGGTCGGCCAGGCGGCGCAGCAGGACGAGCTGGAAGTCCCGGGGGCCGAACGGGGCGGCGGGGGAGGCGGAGGCCATGGCGCCATCCTGCCCCGTTCGGGCCGGGGCCACAGGCGCGGGCGTGCCCCTCTTTCCCCGCCCCGATCCGTCACGGTGACCCCGGGGAAAGACACGTTCACCGTGCGCCACAGCCGGCACGGGGGTCAGCACGTTTCACATAACACTCTCACAGGCTCTCCCGCCGCTGAGGCCCGCGCGGCGCATACTCTGCGGGCGCCATGGATTACTGCCAGCCGTGTCAGCGGCACCTCAACGGAGCCCTGGCATGCGCCGGGTGCGGCACGCCGGCCGAGCAGCTCCGGAACCCCCCCCCCCC
>NZ_MKXB01000161.1:21460-30752 GCF_001865245.1 Streptomyces sp. CC53
GCTCCCGCGCACACCGGACGCCGCCGCACCCCTTCCCGCGGCACCCGCCGCCTGCGCGGCCCGCAGCCCGGGCAGCCTCTCCCCGCACCGGCGTCCGGTCCCGCGCACAGGCCACCCGCCGGCGCCCTCGGGGCAGCGCATCAGGGCCGCTCAGGCCGTTCCCGGCCCACGGGCGGCCGCCTCAGGACCCCCGGAACGTCACGTCCTCGTCACCGATCATTCAGAATCGCTTGCGACGCTCAACCAATGAAGCCCGCCGTGTCCGCACTCACGGCCCGCTCCGACGCGCCTGACCAGTCCTTAGCGCGGAAGAATGGTGCTATGAGCCAGCAGCCCGCCGAGGTCCCGGTCGCCCAGCAGGTACCGTCGTCCGCCCAGCCCGCCCAGCCGTCCGTGGGTGCCATCGCCGCGCACCGCCCGCGCAGCATCGCCCACGTGCCCGCCTCCGACCTGGAGCACGAGCTCGACGCCGACCCGGACACGTACGCCGCCGAGAGCGCGGCCCGCACCGAACTGCCCGAAGGCCGGTTCCTGGACCGCGAGCGCAGCTGGCTCGCCTTCAACGAGCGGGTCCTGGAGCTCGCCGAGGACCCCTCCACCCCGCTCCTGGAACGCGCGAACTTCCTCGCGATCTTCGCCTCGAACCTGGACGAGTTCTTCATGGTCCGGGTGGCCGGACTCAAGCGCCGCATCGCCACCGGCGTCGCCACCCGCTCCGCCTCCGGACTCCAGCCCCGCGAGGTGCTGGAGCTGATCTGGAACCGGTCGCGGGAGCTCATGGCCCGGCACGCCGCCTGCTTCCAGCAGGACGTCTCCCCCGCCCTGGCCGACGAGGGCATCCACCTGATCCGCTGGCCCGACCTGACCGAGAAGGAGCAGGCGCGCCTCTTCACGCTCTTCCGCCAGCAGATCTTCCCCGTCCTCACACCGCTCGCCGTCGACCCCGCGCACCCCTTCCCGTACATCTCCGGGCTCTCCCTCAACCTGGCCGTGGTCGTGCGGAACCCGGTCTCCGGGCACCGGCACTTCGCCCGCGTCAAGGTGCCGCCGCTGCTGTCCCGCTTCCTGGAGGCGTCCCCCCACCGGTACGTCCCCCTGGAGGACGTCATAGCCGCGCACCTGGAGGAGCTCTTCCCCGGCATGGAGGTGCTGGCGCACCACATGTTCCGGGTGACCAGGAACGAGGACCTGGAGGTCGAGGAGGACGACACCGAGAACCTCCTGCAGGCCCTGGATAAGGAGCTCATGCGGCGCCGCTTCGGCCCGCCGGTGCGGCTGGAGGTCGAGGAGTCCATCGACCCGTACGTCCTCGACCTGCTGGTGCGGGAGCTGAAGGTCTCCGACGCCGAGGTGTACCCGCTGCCCGGGCCGCTGGACCTGACCGGCCTGTTCGGCATAGCCGCCCAGGACCGGCCTGAGCTCAAGTACCCGAAGTTCGTCGCGGGCACCCACCGGGACCTGGCCGAGGTCGAGTCCGCGTCCGCGCCCGACATCTTCGCGGCGCTCCGCGAACGGGACGTGCTCCTGCACCACCCGTACGACAGCTTCTCCACGTCCGTGCAGGCGTTCCTGGAGCAGGCCGCCGCCGACCCGGACGTCCTCGCGATCAAGCAGACGCTGTACCGGACCTCCGGCGACTCCCCGATAGTCGACGCGCTCATCGACGCCGCCGAGTCCGGCAAGCAGGTCCTCGTCCTCGTCGAGATCAAGGCCCGCTTCGACGAGCAGGCCAACATCAAGTGGGCGCGCAAGCTGGAGGAGGCCGGCTGCCACGTCGTGTACGGCCTCGTGGGCCTGAAGACGCACTGCAAGCTGTCGCTCGTCGTGCGGCAGGAGGGCGACGTGCTGCGCCGGTACAGCCACGTCGGCACCGGCAACTACCACCCGAAGACGGCCCGCCTGTACGAGGACCTCGGCCTGCTCACCGCGGACCCGCAGGTCGGCGCAGACCTGTCCGACCTGTTCAACCGGCTCTCCGGCTACTCCCGCCGGGAGACCTACCGGAGGCTGCTGGTCGCCCCGAAGTCGCTGCGCGACGGCCTGGTGTCCCGCGTCGACCGGGAGATCGCCCACCACCGGGCGGGCCGCCCCGCCTCCGTCCGCATCAAGGTCAACTCGATGGTCGACGAGGCCGTCATCGACGCCTGCTACCGCGCGTCCCAGGCCGGCGTCCCCGTGGACGTCTGGGTCCGCGGCATCTGCGCGCTGCGCCCGGGCGTCGTCGGCCTGTCGGAGAACATCCGGGTCCGGTCGGTGCTCGGCCGGTTCCTGGAGCACTCGCGGATCTTCGTCTTCGGCAACGGCGGCGAACCGGAGGTGTGGCTCGGCAGCGCCGACATGATGCCCCGCAACCTCGACCGCCGCATCGAAGCGCTCGTGCGGGTCGTCGACCCTGCGCACCGCGCCGCCCTGAACCGCCTGCTGGAGACCGGCATGGCCGACACCACGTCCTCCTGGCACCTGGGCCCGGACGGCAACTGGACGCGCCACGCGGTGGACGGGGACGGGCAGCCGCTGCGCCACGTCCAGGAGATGCTGATTGACGCCCGGAGGCGCCGACGTGCACAACCCTGACGACGAGGTCGTCACCGCCGAGACCGCCGGTGAGGTCCTCGCCCCCTACCTGCACGCCCGGGCGAACGACTTCCTGCGGGCCCTGCGCCGGCACGGCGAGAGCAACGGGACCGACGCCGCCGGGACGGAGGAGGCCACCCGCTGCCTGCGGGCGGCCGCCCGGCGCATCGGCGGGACCCTGCACACCTTCCGGCCGCTGCTGGACGGCGCCTGGGCCGACGGGCTGCGCACCGAGCTCGCCTGGGTGTCGGGCACGCTGGCACAGGAGCAGGCGTGCACGTCGCGGCTGGTCCGGCTGGTGGACGCGCTGTCCCGGTTGACGGGCGCCGCGGGCGCGCCCCGGGACCGGGTGCCGCAGCCGCGCGGCGCGGGCGGGGGCGGCGAGGCCCTGCGGCTCGGCGGGGCCAAGGCCGGTGCGCTGCTGGAGCGGCAGCTGACGCTGGCCCGTACGCGGGCGCACTCGGCGGCGCTGCAGGCGCTGGGCTCGGCGCGGTTCCACGCGGTCGCCGACGCGGTGGCGCTGCTGGCGTCGGACGTCCCCCTGGGCCCGGCGGCCACGCGACCCGCCGAGGAACTGCTGGCCGCCCCGGCGGAGGTCGTGGAGCGGCGGCTGCGGGAGGCGGTGCGGGCGCTGCCGATGGCACCCGCGGTGGGCGGTGAGCACCAGGACACCCCGTGGCACCAGGCGCGGCTGCTGCTGCGGCTGCACCGGTACGCCCTGGAGGTGCGGTCGGCCCCGGCGCCCGAGCTGTACGAGGCGGGTGCGGCGCTCGACCGGCACCGGGACGCCGCCGAGGCCGCGGCCGCTGCCGCCACGGCCGCCCGCACGCCCCGGATCGCCCCGGCGACGGCGTACGCGCTGGGGGTGCTGCACGCGGACCAGCGCCACGAGGTGGAGGCGGCGCGGCTGGCGTTCCGCCGGTGCTGGCAGCGGACGGCGGTCGCGGCGCCGTGACGCGCGGACCGGTCGAGGCGGCGGGTTGCGTGTTGTGGCGCGAGGCGGCTTCCGGCGGCCTGGAGGTGTGTCTGGTGCACCGGCCGGAGTACGACGACTGGTCGCTGCCGAAGGGCAAGCTGAAGCGGGGCGAGACCCGTGAGGAGGCCGCGGTCCGCGAGGTCCGCGAGGAGACCGGCCACACCTGCGCCCTGGGCGGCCTGCTGGGCACGGTCCACTACACCGCCAAGGGCCGCGCCAAGGAGGTCACGTACTGGTCGGCACGGGCCACGGGCGGCGCGTTCGTCCCGAACCGCGAGGTGGACGCGGTGGCGTGGCTGCCCCCGGCCGAGGCCGAGGCCCGGCTGACCCACCCCCTGGACCGGCCCCTGGTCCGGTCCTTCGTCGCCACGCTGGAGTAGCCCCGCCGGACGGCGAGGCGCTCGCCTTGGGGCGGGTGCGCCGCCCCGCGTACGCCCCCCGCCTGCCCGCGGCGCAGGCCGCGCGGCGCGGACCCCCCCAACGCGCGCCCCGCGGGGCCGCCGACCGCACACCGCAGGCCGGAACCCGGCGTCCCCGGGGTCCCCGGGGTCCCCAGGGTGCAGCCCTCCCCACGGCATCAGCCCGGCCCGCAGCCCGCGGCCGGAGGCCGTGACCGACGCGCGGTGACCGCGCCCGAGGAGCGCGGTGGGCACGGGCGCCCTACGCTGGAAGGTCCGCCCGGCACGGAACCGCCGCGCACGCAGCACCGTGCGGCGGCCCGGGGCGGGGGACAGCTCGCGCCGAGCGGCGCGGACGTGGAGACCGACACGGGAACGCCGATGCGGTACGCAATGGTGAACACGATCGACGGCAGCCGGGGCGCGTGGCGGGCGCGCCGGCCGCGCCCCGCCCGGCTGCCCGCCCCCGCCGGCCCGACCCCGGCCCGCGCCGCACGACTCACCCCTCGTCTCCGCCGCGCCGGGCCCACCGCCCGGGAACCCGCCGACCACCGGCCGACCCCCTCGCGCCCCTGCGCCCCACACCCCCGCGCTCACGCCCGGAACCGCGCGCCCCGCACCCCCTCCGGCCGGTACCGGACCGCCCATGTCCCCGCACCCCCTCCGACCGGTGCCGGACCGGCCGCGCCTGCGCCCACCGCGGCGGGCTCCGCACGCCCCGCACCACCCCCGAGCGCCGGCGGGGACCCGGTCGCGAGGCTCCGCGCAGGGACTGCCGGCGCTCCCGTGCAAGGGCCTTCGGGACCACGCCACGGCCCCCGCCGGCGAGGCCGCGCCGCGCCACACCGCGGCTTTCGGCACGGTTCACTTCCCGTTCACTTACCCCCGTCGGCGCCTTCACCTGATCTGCCTAATTTCGGCCGTACACGGTGACCCCGCAGTGGTCACAGCACCCACCCCGACACACGCCGCCGTACAACGGCCCCGGACAGCGCAAGCACCCACGGGCCACCAGGCCGGCGGTTACTGGAAGGAACACCCCGAAGTGAAGCTTCATCGCAAGACCGGGCTTCGCGCCACCGCGCTCGGTGCCCTCGCCGTGTCCGGCGCCCTGGTTCTCACGGCGTGTGGATCGGACGACAACACCAACCCCGAAGGCGCGAGGAAGACGAACGCCGCCGCCTCCGACATCGACTGCGGCGAGGCGAAGGGCCAGCTCCTGGCGGCCGGCTCGACGGCCCAGAAGAACGCGATGGACCTCTGGGTCAAGAACTTCCAGGCGGCCTGCGAGGGCGTCGAGGTCAACTACCAGGCCATCGGCTCCGGCGGCGGCATCACCAAGTTCAACCAGGGCCAGGTCGCCTTCGCCGGCTCGGACTCCGCCCTCAAGGAGGACGAGGTCACCGAGTCGCAGAAGATCTGCAAGGGCGGCAAGGGCATCAACCTGCCGATGGTCGGCGGCCCGGTCGCCATCGGCTACAAGCTGGACGGCGTCGACGGCCTGGTGCTGGACGCCCCGACCATCGCCAAGATCTTCGACTCGAAGATCACCAAGTGGAACGACCCGGCGATCGCCAAGCTGAACCCGGGCGTCAAGCTGCCGGACACCACGATCCAGGCGTTCCACCGCTCCGACGAGTCGGGCACCACCCAGAACCTCGGCAAGTACCTCTCCGAGGCCGCCCCCGACGACTGGAAGCACGACCCGAAGACCAAGTCGTGGCCCGCCCCCGGCGGCCAGGCCGCGAACGGCTCCTCCGGTGTCGCCACCGCCGTCAAGGACACCAACGGTGCGATCGGCTACTTCGAGCTGTCGTACGCCACCGCCAACAACATCAGCACCGTCAAGGTGAACACGGGCGCCGCCCAGCCGGTCGAGGCCACCACGGAGAACGCCTCCAAGGCCATCGCCGCCGCCAAGGTCAAGGGCACGGGCAACGACCTCGCCCTGTCCCTGGACTACGCCACCAAGGCCGACGGCGCCTACCCGATCATCCTGGTCACGTACGAGATCGCCTGCGACAAGGGCAACAAGGCGGAGACCCTGCCCACCCTGAAGGCGTTCCTGAACTACACGGCCAGCGAGGAGGGCCAGAAGGTCCTCTCCGACGCGGGCTACGCCCCGCTCCCGGCCGAGATCGCGACCAAGGTCCGCGAGATCGTCCCGACCCTGTCGTAACCCCCGACCGGGGCCGGACCCGGGACCCCTCCGAGGTCCGGCCCCGTATCCGGTGCACCGCCGCCAGGAGCCCGCACAGCGCCCCGCGCGCCCGTGCGGCTCCGCAGACCGGAGAACACACACGATGGCAACAGCCACCACCCACGGCCCCACACCGCCCTCCGGGCGGAACCAGGGGCACCAGGCAGACACCCTCAAGAGCAGCGCCGCGTCCCGCGCGGGCGACAAGGCATTCCTCGGCCTGTCCCGCGGCTCCGGCATCACCCTGCTGGTGATCATGGCCGCGATCGCGGTCTTCCTCACCTACCGGGCCGTCCTCGCGATATCCGAGAACGAAGGCAACTTCCTCACCACCTCCGAGTGGAACCCGGCCGGCGACCCGCCGGTCTTCGGCATCGCCGTCCTCGCCTTCGGCACCGTGGTCAGCTCGGTCATCGCCATGGCGATCGCCGTCCCGGTCGCCATCGGCATCGCGCTGTTCATCTCGCACTACGCGCCGCGCCGGCTCGCCGCGCCCCTCGCGTACGTCGTCGACCTCCTCGCCGCCGTGCCGAGCATCATCTACGGCCTGTGGGGCGCGATCTTCCTCGTCCCGTACCTGGACGGCCTCAACAAGTGGCTCGACCAGTACATGGGCTGGACGTACATCTTCGACAAGACCAGTGACGGCGTCGCCCGGAACATGTTCACCGTCGGCATCCTGCTGGCGATCATGATCCTGCCGATCATCACCAACGTCACCCGCGAGGTCTTCCTCCAGGTGCCGCGCATGCACGAGGAGGCCGCCCTGGCCCTCGGCGCGACCCGCTGGGAGACCATCCGCATGTCGGTCCTGCCCTTCGGCCGCTCGGGCATCATCAGCGCCTCCATGCTGGGCCTCGGCCGCGCCCTGGGCGAGACGATGGCCGTCGCCGTCGTCCTGTCCCCGAGCTTCGTCATCTCGGGCAAGCTGCTGGACCCGGGCGGCGGCACGTTCGCCCAGAACATCGCCGCCAAGTTCAACGAGGCGGACGAGTTCGGCCGTGACGCGCTGATCGCCTCCGGCCTCGTCCTCTTCGCCATCACGCTGCTGGTCAATGGCGCCGCCCGGTGGATCATCGCGCGCCGCAAGGAGTACTCGGGGGCCGCCGCATGAGCCAGACCATCCAGGACCGGCCTCCCGTGACCCGCTCCGAGCGCCGTCCCTCCCCGCTCTCCCACGGGCGCATGCCGCGCTGGGCCCCGGCCGCGATCGCCGCCGGCTCCGTCGCCGCGGGCGTCGGCATCGGCCTGGCCGCCGGCTGGGAGAGCCGCATCCAGTGGGGCCTGATCGCCGCGCTGCTCTTCGTCGTCACGACGTACGCCGTCACGGCCAAGGTGGAGAACCCCCGCCAGGCCAAGGACCGCGTCGCGACGAGCGTCGTGTGGGTCTGCTTCGTCCTCGCGGTCGTGCCGCTCGCCTCCCTCGGCTGGGTGACGGTCAGCAAGGGCATCGAGGTCCTCGACGTCTACTTCCTCACCCACTCGATGAACGGCGTCCTCGACGCCGAGACCGGCGGCGGCGTCTACCACGCCCTGCTCGGCACCATCGAGCAGGTGCTCATCGCGACGGTCATCGCCGCCCCGATCGGCATGCTGACCGCGATCTACCTCGTCGAGTACGGCAAGGGCCGGCTCGCCCAGGCCGTGACCTTCTTCGTGGACGTCATGACGGGCATCCCGTCCATCGTCGCGGGTCTGTTCATCCTCGCCACCTGGAATCTGATGCTGGGCTTCGGGCCCTCCGGCTTCGCCGGTTCGATGGCGCTGGCCATCCTGATGATGCCGGTGGTCGTCCGCTCCACCGAGGAGATGCTCAAGCTCGTCCCGAACGAGCTGCGCGAGGCCAGCCTCGCGCTCGGCGTCCCCAAGTGGAAGACCATCCTCAAGGTGGTCCTGCCGACCGCGATCGGCGGCATCACCACCGGCGTCATGCTCGCGATCGCCCGTATCACCGGCGAGACGGCCCCCGTGCTGCTCCTCGTCTTCGGTACGAAGCTGATCAACCCGAACCCCTTCGAAGGCGCCCAGGCGTCGCTCCCGCTCTATGTGTACGAGCAGTACGCCGTCGGCACCGACGCCGCCGTGGCCCGCGCCTGGGCCGCCGCGCTCGTGCTGATCGTCTTCGTCATGCTCCTCAACCTGGTGGCCCGCGGCATCGCCCGCTGGAAGGCCCCGAAGACCGGCCGCTGACCGCGGCACACCTGGAAGTGATTCTGATGGCCAAGCGAATCGACGTCAGCGGCCTCTCCGCGTACTACGGCACCCACAAGGCGATCGACGACATCTCGATGACCGTCGAGCCCCGCTCCGTGACGGCCTTCATCGGCCCGTCCGGCTGCGGCAAGTCCACGTTCCTGCGCACCCTGAACCGGATGCACGAGGTCACCCCCGGTGGCCGCGTCGAGGGCAAGGTGATGCTGGACGACCAGAACCTGTACGGCAGGGACGTCGACCCCGTCGCCGTGCGCCGCACGGTCGGCATGGTCTTCCAGCGCCCGAACCCGTTCCCGACCATGTCGATCTTCGACAACGTCGCGGCGGGCCTGCGCCTCAACGGCCGGTACAAGAAGGCGGAGCTCGCCGACGTGGTCGAGCGCTCCCTCAAGGGCGCGAACCTGTGGAACGAGGTCAAGGACCGGCTGAACAAGCCGGGCGCCGGCCTCTCCGGCGGCCAGCAGCAGCGCCTGTGCATCGCCCGCGCGATCGCGGTCGAGCCGGACGTGCTGCTGATGGACGAGCCCTGCTCCGCGCTGGACCCGATCTCCACCCTGGCGATCGAGGACCTGATCGGTGAGCTGAAGGAGCGCTTCACGATCGTCATCGTGACGCACAACATGCAGCAGGCGGCCCGTGTCTCGGACCGCACCGCCTTCTTCAACCTGGCGGCCGTCGGCCAGCCCGGCAAGCTCATCGAGCTCGACGACACGGAGCGGATCTTCTCCAACCCCTCCGTCCAGGCGACCGAGGACTACATCTCGGGCCGCTTCGGATAAGCCGTCCTGCGGTGCTGCATGGCGGTGCCACCGCAAGACGAACCGGGCCCGCCCCCCACTCCCAGGGGGGCGGGCCCTCGTCATGCCCCGAGGATCCCGCCGCGGCACCCACGCCGCCCGCGGAGGCCCGGACCCGGACGGTTGCGGCGCC
>NZ_MKXB01000161.1:30762-83976 GCF_001865245.1 Streptomyces sp. CC53
CCACGCCGACCTCCTCGACACCCCGCCCGGCCCCCGCCCCCCTTCCGCCCCCGGTACCACCGACGCCCACGCCCCGTACGGCGCCCCTGCGACCGGGCCCGCCCCCGACGGAGGCTCCGGTGCCCACGGCGGCGCGGCCGGGACAGCCGCCCGCCACCCCGCGGGCGCGGACCCGCACGCACCGTCTGCCCCGGCGGCCCCTGCGGTCCCTGGAGGGACCGGATCCGAGCCGTCCGCCCCTGAAGCGGACCAGGTCGTTCGGCTGGCTCGGCACGGTGAGGGGCGGGCCGGCGCCTCCCAGAAGGCGGGAGCCCCCCGCTCGGCCGGTGCGGCGGGCGCCCGGAGCGGTCGGGCCGCCGCGCGCTCGGCCGACCGGAAGGCGCGGCGGCGGCGCGGCCGGAGCGTCCTGCTCGGTGCCGGAGGGCTGGCCCTGGCCCTGGGCTCCGTGGGTCTGGCCGGGCTGGCGATGGACCGCCTGCCGCCGGACGGGGGCGCCGCGTCCGCCGTGCGGCAGGAGGACCGGCCGGCCGACCCGGCGCCGCTGCCCGTGTCCTCGGAAGGCGTGCAGGCGCCGTCCGAACCGGCCGAGGTGTCGGAGTCCGCCTCGCCCACCGCGGAACCGTCGGACGACGCCCCCGCGGCGCGGGGCCACGGCAGCGGTGGCGGGCCCGGCGGGGGCGGCCCCGCCTCGGACGGACCCGCCGGGCCGGCGGGCCCGTCGGCCTCCGGCGGCGACACAGGTGACACCGGCGACCAGGGCGCCGGGTCCGGCGCCGGGGGCGGTTCCGGGGCGGGCGGCACGGCCGGCGGAGGCTCGGAAGAGGACGGGGACGGGGCCCAGCAGCCGGGCACGGGTGGCGGAGAGGCCCCGCCGAGCGGGACGCCTCGGCCGTCCGCGTCCGCGTCCGCGTCCGGCGGGGCGTCCCCGCCGCCGGGCGACCCCGCGCCCACGCCCACGCAGACGCCGGAGTCCTCGCCCTCGCCCAGCGAGACGTGCACGCCCTGGCTGTGGTGGTGCTTCTGACCGGGCGGTGCCGCCTCGGCGGTGCTGCCCGCCGCGACGGCAGGGCCCCGGGCCGAGGGGCGTCAGTCCAGCGCGTCGCCGAGCATGCGGCGCAGCAGGTCCCGTAGCAGGGTGCGCTCGGCGACCGACAGCCCGGCGAGGGGTTCGCGGGCGAAGTCCAGTGCGTCCCGCAGCCGCCGGGCCGTGGCGCGTCCCTCCTCCGTGGGCGCCGCCAGCTTGACGCGGCGGTCCGCCGGGTCCGGCCTCCGCTCCACCAGGCCGCGGCCTTCCAGCCGGTCGACGATCCCGGTGATGTTCGAAGGCTCGCAGCGCAGGGAAACGGCGATGCGCCGCATCGGCATGGGCTCCAGAGCGAGCAGGCTCAGCACCCGCGCCTGCGCGCCGGTCAGCGAGTGCTGGGCGGCGGCCTGCTCGTACTCCTCGTGGTAGCGAGACACGACCGTGCCGATGAGTTCCACGACCTCGCGAGTGAGCGGATCCGTAGGTGTGCTGGGGGCCATGCACACATCCTACCGGTTTACTTGACAACCTGAAATATCAAGGAGCATGGTTGTTTCAGGTAGTGAAGCATTCTTGGAGGCATCAGCATGTCAGGACTCCCCGCCGTCAGCCGTGAATGGCACCTCGTCTCCCGTCCGCAGGGCTGGCCCGCCCCGGAGGACTTCGCCCTGCGCGAGGCGCCGGTCGCCGAGCCGGGCGAGGGCCGCATCCTGGTGCGCAACCTGCACTTCTCGGTGGACCCGTACATGCGCGGCCGGATGAACGACGTGAAGACGTACGTCGACCCGTACGCGCTCGACCGGCCGATGGAGGGCGGCGCCGTGGGCGAGGTGGTCGCCTCGGCGGCCGCGGGCTTCGCGGTGGGGGACCACGTGCTGCACGGTCTCGGCTGGCGCGAGTACGCCGAGGTGGAGGCCCGTCACGTGGCCAAGGTCGACGCTGCGCTCGCGCCGCTCAGCTACTACCTGGGCGTGCTCGGCATGCCGGGGCTCACGGCCTACGCGGGCCTGCTGGAGGTCGCCTCGTTCAAGGAGGGCGACGCGGTCTTCGTCTCCGGCGCCGCCGGCGCCGTGGGCAGCCTCGTCGGCCAGATCGCCAAGCTCAAGGGAGCGTCCCGCGTCGTCGGCTCGGCCGGGTCCGACGAGAAGGTGCGGAAGCTGGTCGAAGGCTACGGCTTCGACGCCGCCTTCAACTACAAGAGCGGCCCCGTGAAGGACCAGCTGAAGAAGGCCGCACCGGACGGGATCGACGTCTACTTCGACAACGTCGGCGGTGAGCACCTCGAAGCCGCGATCTCCGCGCTCAACGTGCACGGACGTGCCGCGCTCTGCGGCATGATCGCCCAGTACAACGAGACCGAGCCCGCACCCGGCCCGCGCAACCTCATACAGGCCATCTCCAAGCGGCTGCGCCTCCAGGGCGTGCTGGTCGGCGACCACTACGGCATGCAGCAGCGCTTCGTCGAGGAGGTCTCCGGCTGGCTGCGGTCCGGCGAGATGACCTACGACGAGACCGTCGTCGAGGGCATCGAGAACGGCGTCGATGCCTTCCTCGGCCTGCTGCGCGGTGCCAACACCGGCAAGATGATCGTTTCGCTGACCCGCTAGGCTCCCTCCCAGCCGTCGCGATCGTGGGCGCGAGTCGCGGCGACGACACAGGAGGAAACTCTTACATGTCCATACAGCAGTCCGACGTCCTGTACACCGCGGTGGCCACTGCGGAGAACGGCCGTGACGGGCGCGTCGCCACCGACGACGGCAGGCTCGACGTGGTCGTGAACCCGCCCAAGGAGATGGGCGGGTCCGGGGAGGGCACCAACCCGGAGCAGCTCTTCGCCGCCGGCTACAGCGCCTGCTTCCAGGGCGCGCTCGGTGTGGTTGCCCGTCAGGAGGGCGCCGACCTCACCGGTTCGACCGTCACCGCGGAGGTCGGCATCGGCAAGAACGCCGAGGGCTTCGGCCTCATCGTCAGGATCTCCGCGAGCATCCCGAACGTGAGCGCCGCCACCGCCGTGGAGCTCGTGGAGAAGGCCCACCAGGTCTGCCCGTACTCCAAGGCGACCCGCGGCAACATCACCGTCGAGCTGGCCGTCTGACGCTCGCGGGAGGGCGAGGGCCGCATCCCGGGATGCGGCCCTCGCCGTACCGTCCGGCCCGGGGCGCACCGACCTGTGCCGGACGCGCTCCCGCCCTGCCCTGCACGGTCGCCCCCGCGCATGACGTCCCCGGTCGGCACCGCGCCGCCTGCCCGGCCGTTTCGCTCCATGCGGCAGGCCCCCCGGCCGCGCTGCGACGGACGCGGTACCGGTCCGCCCGGGTCGAGCGAAGCACGCCGTGCCCTGCCTTGTCCGCCGCACGGCTCCGCCCCGTGCAGAGCCCTGCCTCGTGGGCCGGGCCCCGGGCACCGCACTCTCCCCGGTGTGGCGCAGGTGCCGCGCGTCCTGCACCGTGCGCCTCAGCGGGTCGCTGCCCGGTGCACCGCCGCCACCAGATCCACGTTCTCGGGCGCCGCCCCGCCCGGGTAGGCGAACCGCCGACGGGTGTAGCCGTACGCCAAGCCCGCCCGCGGGTCGGCGAACGCCTGGGAACCCCCCGCGCCGCTGTGGCCGAAGGAGCCCGCCCCCAGCCACGGGTAGCGCACCGTCGGATCCTGGAAGCCCAGGACGAAGGCCGCGGGGGTGCGGGCCACCACGTCGATGCCGTGCGCGTGGACCTGCCCGAACTCCGCGACCGTGTCCGCCTTCAACAGCGGCGCGTGCCCCCCGCCCAGGAGGCCGACGGCCGCCGCGTACATCCCGGCCAGCCCACGGGCGGACGCCACGCCGCCCACCGACGCGGGCCCCTTGGCCCGTACCAGGCGGCTGTTGGGCAGCGCCTCCAGGTCGGTCGGGTGCTCGCCGTGGGTGTTGAACGAGATCGCCTCCAGGGTGGCCGGTCCCTGCGGCACGGCCCCGAGCTCCGCCTGCTGCTCCGGCGTGGGGTCCATCGGCAGCAGCGAGCGGAAGCGGTGCTCCTGCTCCTCCGGCAGCCCGAGGAAGAAGCCCAGCCCGTACGGGGCGCGGATCCGCTCCTCGTACACCTGCTGCAGCGTCCGCCCGGTCGTCCGGAACACCACCTCGCCGGTGAGCGCCCCGATCGTCAGCGCGTGGTAGCCGAAGGCGGCACCGGGCCGCCAGTACGGGCGGTGCGCCGCGAGCCGCGCGGCGAGCGCCCGGTCGTCGGCCAGTTCCTCGGGCGTGAAGCCGGTGTCGACGCCGATGAGGCCCGCCTGGTGGGCCAGCACCTGCCGCAGGGTGACACCCTCCTTGCCGCCCGCGCCGAACTCCGGCCAGTACGCGGCCACCGGGCGGTCCAGTTCCAGGACCCCGTCCTGCACCAGCAGGGCCACCACCAGGTGCGCGGCGCCCTTCGTGGAGGAGAACACGCCGAACAGCGTGTCGCCGTCGACCCCGTCGGTCTCCGGACCCGCCCACAGGTCGACGACCTTCCGCCCCCGGACGTACGCCGCGAGCTGCCCCGCATGGTCGGGACGCTCCTGCGCCACCACGGTGGCGAACGCCTCACGTACCTCCTCGTACCCCTCCGCCACGACACCCCGGACTTCGTTCGGCACCCCAGACATCCGCGTTTCCCCTACTCATCCGATTTCTCGCGACCTCGATAGGGTGACCCCCATGCGTGATCTTGCCAAGGGTTTCCGCCACCTGCTCGCCGGTCAGCGGTGGGTCGTCCGGAACGGCCGCTGGTTCGGCATCGGGCTGCTGCCCGGGCTCATCACCCTCGTCCTCTACGCCGGCGCCCTCGTCGGCCTCGGGTACGGCGCGGACGACCTGACGGCCTGGGTGACGCCCTTCGCCGACGACTGGGCGTCGCCGTGGCAGGGCCTCTTCCGAGGCTTCCTCACCGCTCTGGTCTTCGCCCTCGGCCTTTTTCTCGCCGTGATCACGTTCACCGCGGTGACGCTGATCGTCGGCCAGCCGTTCTACGAGTCCCTCTCCGAGGAGGTCGACCGCACCGAGGGCGGGAAGGTGCCCGTCTCCGGGCTGCCGCTGTGGCGGGAGCTGTGGATCTCGGCCTGGGACAGCCTGCGCGTGCTGCTGCGGGTCCTCCTGTGGGGCGTCCTGCTCTTCGCCCTCGGGTTCATCCCGGTCGCCGGCCAGACCGTCGTGCCCGTCGTCGGCTTCTGCGTGTCCGGATTCTTCCTCGCCGAGGAGCTCACCGCCGTCGCGCTCCAGCGCCGCCGCATGCGGCTGAAGGACCGCCTCGTCCTCCTGCGGGGCCGCAGGCTGCTGACCCTCGGCTTCGGAGTGCCGCTGGCACTCGCCTACCTGGTGCCGTTCGCCGCCGTCTTCCTGATGCCGGGCGCGGTGGCCGGCGCCACGCTGCTGGCACGCGAGCTGACCGGTGAGGACGGCGGGCCGCTGCCCGCGGAGGCGTCCGGGCAGGCGCCGCCGCAGGCCCAGCCCCTCCCGCCGCAGCCGCACCCCCAGCCGTACACCCACCCGCAGGCCCCCGGGGCGTCCGGCCTGCCGAAGGACTAGGCGGCGAGCGGGAGCCGGGTGCTGACGACTCCCGGCCGCACCCCGTCGGCCTCCGCGAGCAGCGTGCCGTCCGTCCCCCACACCGCGCTGCGCCCGCAACCCGTCCAGGGGCCCGCGGGGCCCACGTGGTTGGCGAGGACGACGAACAGCCCGTGGTCCCGGGCGAGCGCCGGATACACCGCGGCCCGCTCCAGCACCCCGTTCCCCGTGCCGTACAGCGAGCTCGCCAGGTACACCCGGCAGCCGTCGGCCGCGGCCCGGCCGCCCAGCTCGGGGAAGTGGTTGTCGAAGCAGGTGGCGAGGGCGAACCTGTGGCCGTCCAGGGTGAACCGCCCGTCGCCCGTACCGGCCTCGAAGACCCCGCGCTCCGCGTCGTGGAGGTGCTGCTTGTCGTAGCGTGCAAGCGTCGCCCCGTCGGGACCGATGACGTACGAGGTGAGGGCCGGGCGGGGGCCGCCCTGCCGGCCCGGGGCCGCCGTGTTCACGACCGCGGCGGCGCCGCTCTCGCGGCACGCCTCCCGCACCGGGTCGAGCCGCGGGTCGCCGTCCGCCAGCCGCAGCCCCGGGTCGCGGGCGATCAGCTCCGGCTCGTACCCGGTGAGCGCCAGCTCCGGGAAGACGACCACTCGGGCTCCGGCGGCCTCCCGGACCAGTCCGGCCATCGTCCGGGCGTTGCCGTCGACGTCCCCTGGGACACTGCTGAACTGGGCTGCAGCGACGATCATGGTGGTTCTGCCCTCCCCGAGCGATGCGTGGCCGGTCCGCCCGTACACGCCCCGCCGGCCGCGGGCCGAGGCGCCGTATGCAGGCGGACGCCGTACCGGCGCCGGCCGGGGCGGGCATGTCGCCGCCCACCCCGGCACGTTACTCCCCCTCGTCGGCGGACGGATCGGCGCTCCCTCCCGTGAGGAGGACCAGGAAGTCGCGGAACGCCGCCGCCATGTCCACCGACTCCGGGTCCAGCAGCCACTGGTACTGGAGCCCGTCCAGCACCGCCGTCAGCAGGGGTGCGGCGCGCTCGGGAGCGAGACCGCCCGGCAGCCGGTCACCGAACTCGGCGCGCAGCACGGCCGCCATGTCCTGCCGCACCTGCGTATAGCGCCGCGTGAAGAAGTCGCGCGCCGGGTGGTCCTCGGTGACGCTCTCCCCGAGCAGCGCCGAGAAGGTCTGCACGATGCCCGGACGCATCGCGTTGTACTCGACCAGGGAAGCCAGCAGGTCCAGCCGCCAGCCCTCGCGGCCCCGGGGGCCCGCGCCGCCGGTGTCCCACTGGTCGCGCTCCTCCAGCACCGCGACGAGCAGCGCCTCCTTGCTGGGGTAGTGGTGCAGCAGCCCCTGCTGGGTGAGCCCCGCCCGCTCGGCCACCGCCGCCAGCGAGGCCCCCCGGTAGCCGCGTTCCGCGATCACCTCGAAGGCGGCGCGCAGGATGTCCGCGCGCCGCTCCTCGCTCCTGGGCCTGGCCCCCGCCATCCGCCGCTCCCTTCTCACGCGCCCTGCCGGGCTGCGCCGCCTCCGGCGCCCGAGCGGGGCGCCCGCTCGCCCGAAAGGACCGTACGCCATCCCTCCGTGCTTCAGATCACGAAAACGAAACGAGACCTACCAATCGATAGGTTCCCGGTCCACGATGGGCGCCAACCGACGGCCCGGAAGCGGGAGGTGGCCATGGCGGCCGACAGGGCGGGAACCGGCGAGCGCAGCCTCGGAGCGACCAGGCGCGGACGGCCGGACGGAGAAGCGGGCGGCGGGGCGGCGGGTGACCGAGCCAGGTCCGGGGGGAGGAACGGCGCGATCCGACCCGGTGGGGCGCGGGCGCGCGAGGAGCGGCTCGGCACGGCGGTCGACGCCGCGCTCCGCAGACTCGACCTCGACACCAAGGCCCGGCTCCTGGCCGGTCAGGACATGTGGAGCCTCCCCGCCGTCCCCGCCGTCGGTCTCGCCTCCCTGGTGCTGTCCGACGGCCCCGTCGGCGTGCGGGGGGTGCGCTGGACCCCCGACGACCCGTCCCTCACCCTCCCGTCCCCCACCGCGCTCGCCGCCACCTGGGACCCCGCCCTCGCCCGCCGCGCCGGACGCGCCCTCGCCGCCGAGGCTCGCCGCAAGGGCGTCCACGTGCTGCTCGCCCCCACCGTGAACCTGCACCGCTCGCCCCTCGGCGGTCGCCACTTCGAGGCGTACAGCGAGGATCCGCACCTCACCGGCGCGATCGGCACCGGTTACGTCCTCGGGGTCCAGGACGGTGGCGTCGCGGCCTGCGTCAAGCACTTCGTCGCCAACGACGCCGAGACCGACCGCTTCACCGTCGACAACGTCATCGCGCCCCGCCCGCTGCGCGAGCTCTACCTCGGCCCGTTCGAGACGATCGTCCGCGAGGCCCGCCCCTGGGCCGTCATGGCCGCGTACAACCGGGTCAACGGCATCACCATGACCGAGCACCGGCACCTCCAGCACGACGTGCTGCGCGGTGAGTGGGGCTTCGACGGCGTCACCGTCTCCGACTGGTTCGCCGCCCGGTCGACCTCCGGCGCGCTGCGCGGCGGCCTCGACATCGCCATGCCGGGCCCGCACACCGTGTATGGGCAGGCGCTGGCCGCCGCCGTGCGGGCGGGCGAGGCCGACGAGGAGGCCGTCGACGGAGCCGTACGGCGGCTGCTGCGGCTCGCCGGCCGGGTCGGCGCGCTGCGGGGCGCGGACCCGGCGGTGCCGGAGCCGCCCGAGCCGGAGGACGGGCAGGCCCTGGCCCGCGAGATCGCCCACCGGTCCTTCGTGCTCCTGCGCAACACCGGCGGGGCCCTGCCGCTGTCCCCCGGCTGCCGGACCGCCCTCATCGGGGCGGCCGCACGCGACGCCCGCATCCTGGGAGGCGGGTCCGCGCACGTCTTCCCCTCACGGACGGTCTCCCCGCTCGACGGCCTCGCCGCCGCCCTGTCCGACGGCACCGCCCCCACCTACGCCGTGGGTGCCGACCCCGACCGCGAACCCGCCCCCGCGGGCGCCGGTTTCACCCTGCGCGCGGTCTGCCGGGACGCGTCGGGTGCCGTGCTCGCCGACGTGCCGCTGCCCACCGGCCAGGTCCAGTGGGTCGGCGCCGACCTGCCGGCCGGGGTCGACCACGGCACCCTGCACAGCGTCGAGGTCACCGGGACCTTCCTGCCGCGGGAGAGCGGCGACCACGTCTTCGGCACCCGCGGACTCGGTCCGTTCACCCTCGCCGTGGCCGGCCGCGTCCTCTACGACGGGGTCCAGGAGGCGGGCGGGGAGACCGACCCGTTCGAGGCATTCACCGGCGCCCCGACCGAACGCGGCACCGCATCCCTCGCCGCGGGCGAGCCCGTCGAGGTGTCCCTGCGCCACACCACGGACCGCGGCATCCCGACGCCCGTACCCGCGGTCGCCTTCAGCCTCCTCCACCGGCCGCCCCGCCGCGACCCCGACGAACTCATCCGGGAGGCAGCCGCCGCCGCGCGGGCCGCCGACACCGCCGTCGTCGTGGTCGCCACCACCGAACGCGTCGAATCCGAGGGCCACGACCGCACCGACCTGCGGCTCCCCGGCCGGCAGGACGACCTGGTCCGGGCCGTGGCCGCGGCGAACCCGCGCACGGTCGTGGTCGTCAACGCCGGGGCGCCCGTCGAGATGCCGTGGCGCGAGGACGTCGCCGCGGTGCTGCTGAGCTGGTTCCCCGGCCAGGAGGGCGGCGCCGCCCTCGCCGATGTCCTCCTGGGCGCCCAGGAGCCCGGCGGCCGCCTGCCCACCACCTGGCCCGTCGCCCTCGCGGACGCCCCCGTCAGCCGCGTCACCCCGTCACCCGAGGGGGCACTCCCGTACGAGGAGGGGCTGTTCGTCGGCTACCGCGCCTGGGACCGGTCCGGTGCGACGCCCGCGTACCCCTTCGGCCACGGGCTGGGCTACACGACCTGGGAGTACGAGTCGCTGGAAGCCACCCCCACCACGGCCCGCGTCGTCGTCCGCAACACCGGCACGCGGACGGGCCGCGAGGTCGTCCAGCTGTACGTCGCCCCCCGCGCCGACCTCGTCGAACGGCCGCGGCGGTGGCTCGCCGGCTTCGCGGCGGTCCGGGCGGAGCCCGGCGAGGCGGTGGAGGCCGTCGTGCGGCTCGCGCCCCGGCTCTTCGACGTGTGGGACGAGGACGCGGGGGAGTGGACGGCGGTACCGGGCGTGTACGAGGTGCACGCCGGCCGCTCCCTCACGGACAGCCGCCTGAGGGTCGCCCTGGAACTCGACTGAACGCCCGCCGCCGGGGCGCGGCCGAGGGTCGGCGGCGCTCGTCGGAGGGGCCTGTGGAGGGCGCCGACGGAGCGGGGCGCGACCGCCGGCCGCGTCGTGAGCCCCGGCCGCCGAGGGCGACGCCGAAGCCGTACCGCGTCGTCGACCGGAACACCCTGGAGGTGTCGGCGACGTACCTGCCCGGGGAGCCCTCCTCCCGTCGGGGCTCTCCGCTGTCAGCCGCACGCCGTCCCCGCATCGGTCGGGGGCGCGGTCCACACGCGCTGGTCGAAGCCGCGCGGCCCGCCGTCGCGGGCGAGCCGGTGCGTCCGCCCGTCCCGGGTGGAGGAGCCGTGCGCGATCCGGTTCGCGTACCGGCCGACGAGCGCCCCGAAGCAGGGCCCGGGATGCGCCTCGTACCCGACGGGACCGTCGAAGCCGAGCACCACGCGCGCCGCCGTCCCGTGGCGGTCCGAACCTCCACCGACTGCACGACGCCGCCGTACGTGAGGACCCGCACCCGTACCGGAGAGTGCGCGTCTGCCGCTCCAGCGTCCGGCGGTGCACGTCCGTGCCGTAGGCCAGGCCGCCCCGCTCCCCGACCTTCGCGACCGTGCCCGAGCCTACGCGGGCGGGCGCGCCGCCGTGACGTTCCGGTAGGCGATGTCCGCCAGCCGGGCCTGCCCCTCCACGCTCGGATGGAACCAGTCCCAGGGGCTCAACTGGGCCGCACCGAAGGGGTGCTCGAAAACGGCGCCGCCGTCGTACCGGCACCGCTCGTCCCGTACGCACACCTCCCGCAGCACCTCGTTGTACGCGACGACCCGCTCCCGCACCGCTGACCTGCGCCGCTCGGCCGCCGCCCCCGTGTCCAGCGGGTCGGCCAGCATGGACGCGCAGACGCCCAGGGACCACACCTGCCGGCCCTCGGCGCTGTCCCGCCCCGTCGACCAGAGCCGTTTCAGGTCGGGCACGCTCGTCACGTAGACCCGCGTCGACGGCGACGCCTTCCACAGCCGGGCCAGGGCCGCCGCGAACGACGCGCGGAAGTCGGCGACCGGGGTCATCAGCGCGGGGGTGGGGCGGCACGCGTCGTTGGCGCCGGCGGTGACCGTCACCAGACCGGGCCGGCGCTCCGCCGCCTGCGCCATCTGCCCGGGCAGGTCCGCGGCGCGGGCCCCGGACCGGGCGAGGTTCCAACTCCGCTCGGCGGCCCCGGACTCCCCGAGCAGGCGCAGTGCCAGGCTGTTCACCCGGGCGTCGGACCCCGTGGCCCAGGACGCCTCGGGGCAGTCCGCCAGGACACCGCAGGCGTCGAAGGCCCGGGTGATGGAGTCGCCCACCGCCGCGACCGAATCGGGGCGGGTGTTCCACCCCGAGCGGCCCGGTGGGGCGGAGGGCGACGGCGGGGCCGGCGACGGAGTGGCCCGCCGGGGAGCCTCCGTGCGGGCGGTCGGCGCCGGGGCGCCGCTGCTGCTTCCGGGCGACACGACACACCCGGAGAGCGCGGACGCGCAGACCAGCGCGGCGGCGACCGCCCGTCCGGCCCCCTGCCGCAGGGGCGGTTCGCGGAGCGCGGACGCCGCGGAGGGCACCGTACCGCCGGATTCCCTTGAGCGGTCGGCGTCCTGGCGAGTGAAAGCTTCGTGTCGACGGCCCACGGGACCGACCGTACGTCATCCTCATCGCCCCGGCGCACGATAGCTTTTCCCCGTCGAACCAGAGGCGCCCGACCGACCGGCTCCGGTAAATTACATCACGTCACAAGCTGTCCCTTTTGTGGAGTTTCGCTCCCGATGCTGTTTACTGAGGCCGCTGGGAAAAGGCGAACCTCGTCCCACACTGGAGGTCCCGGTGACGACACGTGGAGTCCTGTACGTCCACTCCGCGCCGCGTGCGCTGTGCCCACACGTCGAATGGGCGGTGGCGGGAGTGCTCGGCACGAGAGTCCAGCTCGACTGGATCCGCCAGCCGGCCTCACCGGGGACCTGGAGAGCGGAGTTCTCCTGGCAGGGCGAGGCGGGCACCGCGTCGAAACTCGCCTCGGCGCTCCGCGGCTGGCAGATGCTGCGCTTCGAGGTGACCGCCGAACCCTGCTCCGCGGCCGAGGGCGAGCGCTACAGCGCCACGCCCGAGCTCGGCATCTTCCACGCGGTCATCGGGATCCACGGCGACATCATGATCCCCGAGGACCGGCTGCGCGCCGCCCTCGCCCGCTCCGCGCAAGGGGAGACCCGGCTGGAGGCGGAGATCGCCAAACTGCTCGGCAAGCCCTGGGACGACGAACTGGAGCCCTTCCGCTACGCCGGGGAGGGCGCACCGGTGCGGTGGCTGCACCAGGTCGTCTGAGCGTACGGACGCGTCGTGTGCGGCCCTGAGCCCCACTCGGGAAGCAGCTGCGGCTGAGGGCATGAGTGAGGCCCCCGCCTTCCGGCGGGGGCCTCACTCATGCTCGGCACGTGCCTGGCGGGCCGTCAGACGGAACGGAACGCCAGCACCACGTTGTGGCCGCCGAAGCCGAACGAGTTGTTCAGCGCCGCGATCGTGCCCTCCGGCAGCGCGCGCGGCCCACCGGTGACGACGTCGGCGTCGACCTCCTCGTCCAGCTCGTCGACGTTGATGGTCGGCGGAGCCGTGCGGTGGTGCAGCGCCAGGACCGTGGCGACGGTCTCGATGCCGCCCGCGCCACCCAGCAGGTGACCCGTCATCGACTTGGTGGCGGAGATCGCCACGTGCTCCAGGTCGTCGCCGAGCACCTTGCGCAGCGCCTTGATCTCCGCGACGTCACCCTGCGGAGTGGAGGTGGCGTGCGCGTTGAGGTGCACGACCTCCGACGGCTTCAGGTCCGTGCCGTCCAGCAGGTTCTGCAGCGCGGCGGCGATACCGCGGCCTGTCGGCTCCGGCTGGGCGATGTGGTGGCTGTCGGCGGACAGGCCCTGCCCCAGCGCCTCGCAGTACACGCGGGCGCCGCGCGCGGCGGCGTGCTCGGCCGACTCCAGGACGACCACGCCGGCGCCCTCACCCAGCACGAAGCCGTCACGGCCCTTGTCGTACGGGCGGGAGGCCTTCTCGGGCTCGTCGTTGCTCTTGGACATCGCCATCATGTTGGCGAACGCCGCGATGGGCAGCGGGTGGATGGCCGCCTCGGTGCCGCCCGCCACGACCACGTCGGCCCGGCCGGTACGGATCATCTCGACGGCGTAGCCGATGGCCTCGGCGCCCGACGCGCACGCCGACACCGGGGTGTGCACACCCGCCTGGGCGTTCACCTCCAGGCCGACGTTGGCGGAGGGGCTGTTCGGCATGAGCATGGGCACGGTGTGCGGGGAGACCCGGCGCGAGCCCTTCTCCTTCAGCACGTCGTACTGGTCGAGGAGCGTCGTCACGCCGCCGATGCCGGAAGCGATGACGGAACCGAGCCGCTCGGGGCGCACGGCGGCGTCCTCTCCCGCGGGAGCGGTGAAGCCGGCATCGGCCCACGCCTCGCGTGCGGCGATCAGCGCGAACTGCGCCGACCGGTCCAGCTTGCGGGCCAGCGGCCGCGGCAGGACCTCGGTGGGTTCGACCGCCACCCGGGCGGCGATGCTGACGGGCAGGTCGGCGAAGCGCTCCCCCTCCAGGGGGCGCACGCCGGAGCGTCCCGCCAGCAGACCCTCCCAGGTCGAGGCGGAGTCGCCACCCAGCGGTGTGGTTGCGCCGATACCGGTGACGACCACGGTGCGATTGGTCGAGCTCACAGGAATTCTCTCTCCACGTGTCAGAGGTAAGGCGAGCGGCGCCACCGCCGGGTGGCGAACCGGATCAAGCCTGGTGCTTGAGGATGTAGTCGACAGCGTCGCCCACGGTCTTGAGGCCCTTGACGTCCTCGTCCGGGATCTTCACCTCGAAGCGCTCCTCGGCGGCGACGACGACCTCGACCATGGACAGCGAGTCGACGTCCAGGTCGTCGGTGAAGGACTTGTCCAGCTCGACGTCCTCGGTCGGGATACCGGCGATCTCGTTGACGATCTCAGCGAGACCCTCGAGGATCTCTTCCTGCGTGGCGGCCATGGTGGCGCTCCTTCAGTGTGTAGCGGTGTGTAGCTCTGGGTTTCACAGAGGCTGTGCTGCGGGCGGATCGTCCGGAAGATCCGGACGGTGCCCTAGGGGAGGGTAACGACCGTCGCGGCGTAGACGAGACCCGCCCCGAAGCCGATGACGAGCGCGGTGTCACCGCTCTTCGCCTGCCCGGTCGCCAGGAGCCGCTCCATCGCGAGCGGGATCGAGGCGGCCGAGGTGTTGCCGGTGGTCTCCACGTCGCGGGCGACCGTGACGTGCTCCGGCAGCTTGAGGGTCTTCACCATCGAGTCGATGATCCGCATGTTGGCCTGGTGCGGGATGAAGACGTCCAGGTCGGCCGGGCTGACGCCGGCCTCGTCGAGGGCCTGCTGGGCGACCTTCGCCATCTCGAAGACGGCCCAGCGGAAGACCGCCTGTCCCTCCTGCGTGATCGCGGGGAACTTGTCGACGGTGCCGTCGCGGTAGTCCGTCCACGGCACGGTCTGCTTGATCGTCTCGGACTTGTCGCCCTCGGAGCCCCAGACCGTCGGGCCGATGGCCGGCTCCTCGGAGGGGCCGACGATGACGGCACCGGCACCGTCACCGAACAGGAAGGCCGTCGCGCGGTCTTCCAGGTCGGTGAGGTCGCTGAGCCGCTCAACGCCGATGACCAGCACGTACTCCGCCGAACCCTCGACGACCATGCCCTTGGCGAGCGTCAGTCCGTAGCCGAAGCCCGCACAGCCCGCCGAGATGTCGAACGCCGCGGGCCGGTGCGCGCCGATGCGGTCGGCGATCTCGGTGGCCACGGCCGGGGTCTGCTTGAAGTGGGACACGGTGGAGACGACGACCGCACCGATCTGCTCCGGAGTCAGCCCCGCGTCGGCGAGGGCCTTGCCGGCCGCCTCGACCGACATCGCCGTCACCGTCTCCTCGGGCGACGCCCAGTGGCGCGTGGCGATGCCGGAGCGCGAGCGGATCCACTCGTCGGACGAGTCGATCTTCTCCAGGATCACCTCGTTGGGCACGACACGGGTGGGGCGGTAGCCGCCGACGCCCATGATGCGTGCGTACGGGGCGCCTTTGCTGGGCCTGATCTTCGCCATGCTCTCTACGGCTCCTTGCTCGGTCGTCCCGGTCGTCAGGCGGCTGCGCCGGCGTGCTCGGCGATGAGCTCGCGGGCCGCGTCCAGGTCGTCGGGGGTCTTCAGGGCGAGCGTCCGCACCCCGGGGAGGGCCCGCTTGGCGATACCGGTCAGCGTGCCTCCCGGGCACACCTCGACGAGCGCGGTCGCGCCGAGCCGCTGGAACGTTTCCATGCACAGGTCCCAGCGGACCGGGTTGGCGACCTGCCCGACGAGACGGGTGACGACGTCGGCACCCGAGGCGACGGTCTCGCCGTCCTTGTTCGAGACGTACGGGACCTTCGGGTCGGCCGGGGTGAGGGCCTTCGCGGCCTCCTCCAGCTTCGCCACGGCAGGAGCCATGTGGTGCGTGTGGAACGCGCCCGCCACGGTGAGGGCCACCACGCGGCGCACCCCCTCGGGCTTGTCCGCCTCCAGCGCGGCCAACCGCTCCAGCGTGCCGGCGGCGACGATCTGCCCCGCGCCGTTGACGTTCGCCGGGGTCAGGCCCAACTTCTCCAGGTGCGGGACCGTGGTCTCGGGCGAGCCGCCGAGGAGCGCCGACATCCCGGTGCGGGTGACGGCGGCGGCCTCGGCCATCGCCAGGCCCCGCGTGCGCACCAGGCGGAGCGCGGCCGTGTCGTCCAGGACCCCGGCGAACGCGGCCGCGGTGATCTCGCCGACGCTGTGGCCCGCCACCGCGTCCGGCGCCAGGGTGCTCACGTCATCCAGTGCCGCGGCGGACAGCAGACCGGCCGCGACCAGCAGCGGCTGCGCGACCGCCGTGTCGCGGATCTCCTCCGCGTCGGCCTTCGTGCCGTAGTGGAGGAGGTCCAGGCCCAGCTCCTCGGACCACACGCCGAGACGATCGGCGGCACCGGGGAGGTCGAGCCAAGGAGTCAGGAAGCCAGGGGTCTGAGCACCCTGGCCGGGAGCGACGAGTACGAGCACCCTCACACTCTCTCTTGTGGACGGTCCCTGGCGCCCGTGGGGACTGGGACGAAGAACCGTCGGACGAATTGTTGATCCCCCACAAAAGACTAGAGCTGGCCGTCCGCGTCGGCCAAGCGCCCCAGAATGAGCGCGATCCGCAGCGTGAAAGCCGATCGGACATCGGAGGGTGACCATCCGGTGACATCGGTCACACGGCGCAGGCGGTAGCGCACGGTGTTGGGGTGGACGAACAACATCCGCGCCGCACCCTCCAAGCTGCTCGCCTGCTCCAGGTAGACACTCAGTGTCTCCAGCAGAGCCGAGCCCGCCTCCTTGAGCGGGCTGTAGATCTCCTCCACCAACTGCTCCCGGGCAGCGGGATCGGAGGCGATCGCCCGCTCCGGCAGGAGATCGTCCGCCAGCACCGGGCGCGGCGCGTCCTGCCAGGCGGAACACGCCTTCAGGCCGGCAGCCGCCGCCTGCGCGGACCGCGTCGCCGTCTGCAGGTCCGACACCACCGGGCCGGCCACCACCGGGCCGGCGGCGTACGGGCCGATCAGCGCCTTGGCGACCGCCAGCGGGTTGTCACTGCCGCCTGCGATCACCACGAGGCGGTCGCCCAGCACCCCGGTGAGCACCTGCAGCTTGGCGTGGCGGGCGGCGCGGCGGATCGCCTCCACCGTCAGCTCGCTGTCACCGTCCGGGGCGGTGCCGAGGATCACGCACACGTGCTCCGGCGAGTTCCAGCCGAGGGCCGCGGCCCGGCTCACCGCACCCTCGTCGGCCTCGCCCGACAGCACCGCGTTCACCACGAGGGACTCCAGGCGGGCGTCCCACGCGCCCCGTGCCTCCGCGGCCTGGGCGTACACCTGCGCGGTCGCGAAGGCGATCTCACGGGCGTACACCAGCAGCGCCTCGCGCAGCACGGCCTCGTCACCCGGCGCGGCGACCTCCTCGATCGCCGACTCCATCACCTCGATGGTGGTGCGCACCATCTCCACGGTCTGCCGCAGCGTGATCGCCCTGGTCAGCTCGCGCGGCGCGGTCCCGAACACGTCGGTGGAGATGGCCTGCGGCGTCTCGGGATGCCGGAACCACTCGGTGAAGGCCGCGATACCGGCCTGGGCCACCAGGCCGATCCAGGACCGGTTCTCCGGAGGCATCGCCCTGTACCACGGCAGTGTCTCGTCCATGCGGGCGATGGCGTTCGCGGCCAGCCGCCCGGAGGACTGCTCCAGGCGCTTCAGGGTCGCCGCGTGCGGGTGGGCGTCGTTTGCTGCGGGATCAGGCACGGAACAAGACTGCCTTATCGGGACGGCGCCCCGCCCCGCCGGTCCACCGTTGTCCCTTCTGCCCCGCTCTGCCCCGGCGGGCGGGCAGGGTCGCACAGCGGGCGGCGTCTACGGTGGATCCGTGACGTACACGCAGCTGGCCCTGCACCGGGCGGGCGACCGCTACCCCGGCGGCGACCCGGCAGCCGGGATCGACACCCGGCACGCCTTCTCCTTCGGGCCCCACTACGACCCCGGCAACATCCGCTTCGGCGCTCTCATCGCCTGCAACGAGGAGCGGCTCGCCCCGGGCGCAGGCTTCGACGAGCACCCTCACAGCCACACCGAGATCGTCACGTGGGTCGTGGAGGGCGAGCTGACGCACCGGGACTCCACGGGGCATGCGACGGTCGTCCGCGCCGGCGGCCTCCAGCACCTGAGCGCAGCAGCGGGCGTGCGGCACGTGGAACGCAACGACGGACCGGCACCGCTGACGTTCGTTCAGATGTGGCTGGCGCCGCGCGAGCCGGGCGGCGAACCGTCGTACGCACACGTGCCCGGCCCGGTCGGCACCGCGCCGTACGCCGTGCCTGCCGCGGGCGCCGTCCTGCACCTGCGGCGCCCGGCCGCAGGCGAGCGCACGCTCCTCCCGGACGGCGACTTCCTGTACGTCCACGTCGTGCGCGGCCGTGCGGAGCTGGACGGGCACGGGCTCGCCCCGGGTGACGCGGCCCGCATCACCGGCGCCCGCGGCCTGGAGCTGACCGCGACGGAACCGGCCGAGATCCTCGTGTGGGAGATGAACGCACCCGCCTGAACAGGTGCGGCGGCTCCCCGCCGTCGGACCGGGCCCGGTGGGGCGGCAGCCGCCTGTGTGCGGTGGGGCGGTGCGTGGACCGGGCTCTGTCGGGTGGTCCGCTCAGCCTGCGCCGCCCACCTCGGGGCGCTGCCCTCCGGCCGGCCTCGCCCAGCTCGAACCATCGTCCGGCTTCGTCGCACCCGGGCCGGGCGCGGCGAAGCCGGGAGGCCGGCCCATGTATCGCACCACCAGGCCCACTAGGCCACGGAAGGTGCCCCGGCTGCAGGCTGCGCGGTCGAGGCAGCCGGTGGGCGGGCGGCGCCAGCATGGGGCAGGCCGTGGTCGGCCGGGCTGGGCGTGCCACGGGCGGAACGGAGCCACGGGCTGCGCGGTGAGCCCGGCTGGCGGGCCGGGCGCCGTGGGGCCGGGTGGCGCCGCGGGTGTCTCGTGCGGTCGAGGCGGTCGCGCTCGGATCGGTACCGGCCAGGTGCGTCGTGCGGTCGTGCGGCTGGGTCGCCGGAGGGGCGCAGGCAGCGGTTCGGCGTCGCCGCCGCGCTACCGGGACGGCGGACGGCGCGGCCCCTCTACGGGCCGCCCCGAGCCACGGGCTCCGAGCCACGGGCGCGGAACCGTCGGTGCGGGCGCCGAGCCCTTGGCCGGCCTGCTTCAGCGGCGGGCGCCGGGCTGCTGGGACGGCGTGGGACACAGCCCCTCTACGGGTCACGAGCTGTGAGCCACGGGCCTGGGCCCCGAACCACGAGCCGGTTGGTGCGGGGCGCCGCCCCCTCGGCCTGCCTGGTTCAGCCGCGGGCGCCGCGCAGCTCTGAGAGGACCGCGTCCGTGAACGGCGGCCAGGCTTCGACGGCCCAGGGGCCGAACGCCCGGTCCGTCAGCGCCACGCACGCCGCCCGGGCGTCCGGGTCGACCCAGAGGAACGTCCCGGACTGGCCGAAGTGGCCGAAGGTGCGCGGCGACGAAGCGACACCCGTCCAGTGCGGCGACTTGCCGTCCCTGATCTCGAAGCCGAGCCCCCAGTCGTTCGGCTTCTGGTGGCCGTACCCGGGGAGGACACCGGTCAGTCCCGGGTGGACGACGGTCATGGCTTCCAGAACGGTACGCGGGTCCAGCAGGCTCGGTGCCTGGAGCTCCGCTGCGAACCGCACGAGGTCGTCGACCGTCGACACCCCGTCCTTCGCGGGCGAACCGTCCAACGTCGTCCGCGTCATGCCCAGCGGCTCCAGCACCGCCTCGCGCAGGTACTCCCCGAACGGGATGTCCGCGGCCTTCGCCACGTGGTCCGCCAGCACCTCGAACCCGGTGTTGGAGTAGATCCTCCGGGTGCCGGGGGGCGCCATGACCCGCTGTTCGTCGAACGCGACCCCCGAGGTGTGCGCCAGCAGATGGCGCACGGTGGAGCCCTCCGGCCCGGCCGGCTCGTCGAGTTCGACGGCGCCTTCCTCGTAGGCGACCAGTACCGCGTACGCCGCCAGCGGCTTGGTCACCGAAGCCAGCGGGAACCGCCGGTCCGTCGGGCCGTGGGATCCGGCCACCGTGCCGTCCGCGTGTACGACGGCCGCCGCGGCGGCGGGTACGGGCCAGTTATCGATCAACGCCAGGCTCTGCATGCCGTCGAGCGTACTTGCTCGCAGGGCGGCCCTTGCCTGGAGTGCACTCCAACCTCCTAGCGTGGACGACATGACGGTGATCGAGAGCACTCCGACGACCACCCCGCGCACCGACGTGTGCGCCGACCCACCACCTGCTCACCCCCGCCCCGACGGCCAAGACCGTTACACCATCAGCGAGGTCGCGGCCTGGACGGGACTCACCGCCCACACCCTGCGCTGGTACGAGCGCATCGGCCTCATGCCGCACGTCGACCGCTCCGCCACGGGGCAGCGCCGGTTCACCAACCGTGACCTGGACTGGCTCGTCCTCGTCGGCAAGCTGCGGCTGACCGGCATGTCCGTCGCCGCGATGGTGCGCTACGCCGATCTCGTACGCCGGGGCGAGCACACCTTCGACGAACGCCGCGAACTCCTGGAAGCCACTCGCAGAGACGTGCTCTCCCGCATTGCGGAACTGCAGGACACCCTCGCCGTCCTGGACTACAAGATCGACATCTACTCGGGCGCCGGCCGCGCCCAGGAAAGGCCCGACGCATGACCACGCACACCACCCGCCCCGCTCAGCGGATCGCCCAGGTCCGCCTCGGCACCGACGGCCCCCTGGTCGGCGTCCAGGGTCTTGGTGTCATGGGGATGAGCGAGTTCTACGGCGACACCGACGAGGCCGCCGCCCGCGACACCCTCGACGCCGCCTTGGAGGCCGGTGTCACGCTCCTCGACACCGCCGACATGTACGGCCGGGGCGCCAACGAGGAGTTCCTCGCCCCGTTCGTCGCCGCCCACCGCGACGAGATCACTCTGGCGACGAAGTTCGGCGTCGTCCGCGGCGACGACCCGGGGGCCCGGGGCATCAGCAACGACCCGACCTACATCCGGTCCGCCGTCGAAGGCAGTCTGCGCCGCCTCCGCGTCGACGTCATCGACCTCTACTACATGCACCGCCGCGACCCGGCCGTCCCCCTCGCCGAGTCCGTCGGTGCCATGGCCGAGCTGGTCAAGGAGGGCAAGGTCAGGTACCTCGGCTTGAGCGAGGTCACCGGAGCCGAACTGCGCGAGGCCCACGCCGTACACCCCATCGCCGCCCTGCAGTCCGAATGGTCGCTCTTCTCCCGCGACGTGGAACGCAGCGCGGTGCCCGCCGCCGCCGAGCTCGGCGTCGCCTTCGTCCCGTACTCCCCGCTCGGCCGCGGCTTCCTCACCGGATCCTTCACCGACGCGGCCACGGAGCTACCTGACGGGGACTTCCGCCGCAACCAGCCCCGCTTCTCCGGCGCCAACGCCCGCCGCAACGCCTCCCTCCTCGACCCCGTGCGCACCGTGGCGACCGCCCACAGCGCCACCCCCGCCCAGATCGCCCTCGCCTGGGTCCATCAGCAGGCCGCCGTCCACGGCCTGACCGTCGTGCCCATCCCAGGCACCCGCAAGCGCGGCCGGCTGCTGGAGAACACCGCCGCGACCCGCATCACCCTCACCGAGGCGGACCTCGCCCTGCTCGAACCCGTCGCGGCCCAGGTGGCCGGGGACCGCTACCCGGACATGTCCTCCACCTCCGCCGCCCGGGAGCTGTGACTTCCGCGGTCACGCCAGGCCCAGGGCGAAGACTGCGAACGCGGCCGCCAGGATGCCCGCCACCGCCCGGCGGCTCCTGGTGGCCCCCCGCCAGGGCCCCTCCAGCCGCCACGCCGGCCGGGCTATGAGGACGAGCAGGCCGGCGAACACCGGCAGCCACCCCGCCCGCGCCAGCAGCCAGCCCAGGGAGTCGGGGGCCGTGGTCAAGCCGGGTATCTCGCCGACGGTGAGCGACACCGGCACGGCAGCGGCCAGCATCGCTGTCTGATGCCAGCACAGCACCGTCATCGCCGACAGGTTCACCACCGCCACCGGCGCCCACAGGGCGGGCCTGCGCAGCAGGGCCGCGATACGGTCGCGCAGCAGGATCGCCGCCCCGCTCTGCGCCGCTGCCAGCGCCAGGACCAGCAGCGACGGCGGATGCGCGTTCGTGCGCGCCTCACCGGGAACACCGACCATCGACGCCGGATAGTGGAACACCGTCAGCAGCACCGCGAACAGCAGCGCGCCCCCCGCCAGGAGCACCCACGCATCCCGCCTGCCGAGCCGCCTTACGGCCCACGCCGCGCCCAACTGGTAGGCGAACAACCAGCCAGGCAGCAGGTTCAGCACACCTGCCCCGTCCGGCACGACCGTCGCGAGCGGTCCGTACCGCAGGAAGTCGACCACCGCGACGAACCCCAGCAGCGGTACCGCTGCCCAGCCACCTGCGGCGTCCGCCGCCCGCACGCAGTACGGGGTGAGCGCCGTCACCACCGTGTAGACGCCCACGAACCACAGGGGCTGGACGACCAGCGTCGCCGCGGTGCGCAGCGTGTCCTCCGGCACACCGAGCGCGAAGCCCACGACTATGAGCCCGGCCCACACCACCGTGACGCCCAGGACCGGACGGCCGAGCCTGATCACCCTGCCCCGCAACCACCGCCCCGTGCTGCCGGTACGGCGCCGGTAGGAGAGGGCCGACGCGTATCCGCCGACGAGGAAGAAGATCCCGAGCATCTGCAGCACCCAGCTGACCGGGGCCAGGAACGTCAGGGTCGACAAGGGGCTCGCGTTGTGCAGGGCGCCCTGCTCGTCCACGGTGAAGCCACCGACCAGCCAGTGCCCGACGGGCACCGCCAGCAGGGCGAGGGCTCTCAGCCCGTCGACGGCCCGGTCCCGGTGCGCCGGGGTCGTCCGCTCGATCCGCTCCACGAGGCTCATGCCGCGCCGCCTGTCTCAGCGATCGCGGCGAAGGCGCGCAGCGACGTCGTGTCCGGGGCGAAGTAGCCGGAGTGGCCCCGGGCGTCCCTCGCCGGGACGTACCGCGCGCCGAACTCCTCCGACGCCGGGTCGGTGCCGTGCCCGAGGCCGAGGAACCGTACGTTCGGCACCTTCCCGATCCAGTCGCTCGGGTCCTTCGCCGCCCACACCCGCGCGGACGTCCCCAGCGCCGTGACGTTGTCGGCGCGCATCCCGGGTGACCCGAACACCACGAGGTCCTTCGCCTTCAGGCGCGCCGCCGCCAGCCCGCACACCACGGAGCCGTAGCTGTGGCAGAAGACCGACGGCGTCGCGACGCCCTCCGCGGCGAGCCCGTCTCCGAACCGCACGAGCCGCTCCGCCCCCGCCTCGGCCAGCTCGCCCGTTGCCGCACCCAGACCCACCCCTTCGGGCGTCGTGTAGCCGACCCAGGCGATGACCGCCGTGCGCTCTTGGGTCGCGGTCCGCAACT
Source organism: Streptomyces sp. CC53 (assembly GCF_001865245.1). GTDB lineage: Bacteria > Actinomycetota > Actinomycetes > Streptomycetales > Streptomycetaceae > Streptomyces. The sequence continues at coordinate 53,626 of NZ_MKXB01000161.1, forward strand.
GTCTCGCCATGCCGGCCGGTGTGCCGTACGGATTGCGGGGGTTGTCGTAGGAACCGGCGTCGATGTCGGCGCCCGGCACCACGACCGCCACCCGCCGACTGCGCTCCGGGTCCCCGAACACCTCCGCCACCAGGCCGCGCCCCCGCGGGTCGAACGCGAGGAGCCTGCGCCCCGCCAGATGCGCGAAGCGGCTGTCGCGGCGCACCGACAGGGCGTTGGCCTCGTACCGCAGTGCGAGCGGTACTCCGTCCAGGTTGCCGACGACCCCCGGGTGCCGCCGCAGCAGCACCCTTTCCTGGGGACCGGAGAGGCTCCTGAAGAACGCCGAGACCTCCGAGGGCGAGGCCGACTCCGGGTCGGGCAGTTCCAGGCCCAGGGACCGGTCCGCCCGCCAGGCGGCGCTGCCGGGCGGCGGCCCCGTCATCGGCTGCTGCGCCGTCCCGGAGGCCCATCCCGCGGTCCCGACCACCAACGCCGTCGCCAGCGCGGCTGCCTTCAGTGTCCTCCTGTAGCGGCGCATGACGCCCCCCGTTCCTGCCGTCCTCCGGTGTGACGTGGAGGAAGGTAGGGAGCGGAGACCTGAATGATCGTCACCCCACGGGGCCAACTGCGGTGTGATACCGGGGTAGGGGGTGGGTGAGGCCGACCGGCTCGCGGGAGCCCAGCCGTCGGGTCAGGTCGGCTCGCCGGGTGTGACCAGCCCGGACTCGTACGCGAAGACCACTGCCTGCGCCCGGTCCCGCAGCCCCAGCTTGGCCAGTACCCGACCGATGTGGGTCTTCACGGTCTGCTCCGCCAGGACCAGTCGCTCGGCGATCTCCTGGTTGGACAGGCCACGCGCGACCAGCTCCAGCACCTCGGTCTCACGCGGCGTCAACCCGTTCAGCCGCACCGACCGCGCACGGCGGGAGGCGGGGCGCTGCGCGGCGAAGTCCTCGATCAGACGCCGGGTCACCGAGGGGGCCAGGAGGGCCTCGCCCCCCGCCACGACCCGCACCGCGGAGATCAGATCGGCGGGCGGCGCGTCTTTCAGAAGGAACCCGGACGCACCGGCACGCAGGGCCTCGTACACGTAGTCGTCGACGTCGAAGGTGGTCAGCATCAGGACCTTCGGGCGGTGCGTCACCCCCGGCGGGGGGTTCAGCAACTCCCTTGCCGCGGCCAGCCCGTCCATTTCCGGCATGCGGACGTCCATCAGCACCACATCCGGATGCGAGGACCGACCGACCTCGACCCCTGCCCGGCCGTCCGGGGCTTCCCCGACCACGTCGATGTCGGGCTGGGCCGAGAGCAGTGCGGCGAACCCCGCCCGCACCATGGCCTGGTCGTCGACGATGATCACGCGGATGGTCACGGGGCTTCCTCCGTACGGTTCAGGGCAGCTTCGGGAACAGCGGAAGTCGCGCTGCCACCCGGAACCCTCCGTCCGGCAGCGGCCCGGTGTCGAGATTGCCGCCGATCAACCGTACGCGCTCCCGCATGCCCACCAGGCCGTGACCGGTCCCGGAGGACTCCAGCGGCGAACTCCGTTCTGTGGCAGGCCCGTTGACGACCAGGACGATCAGCCACTCCAGGTTCGGCGAGCGGGACACCGACACCCGTGTCCGGGCACCCGGCGCGTGCCGCACCACGTTGGCCAACGCCTCCTGCACGATCCGGTACGCGGACAGGTCGACCGCCTGCGGCACCTGGCCCAGTTCGGCCGCGAGCCGCAGCTCGACCGGCACACCGGCCCGTATGGTCGCCTCCACCAGCTGCTGCACCCGGTCGACGCCCGGTTGCGGGGCCCGCTCGCCCTCCGCGTTCTCGCTGCGCAGCACCGCCAGCAGCCGACGCATCTCGGTGAGCGATTCGCGCGCCGAGGCCGCGATCGCCGAGAACTCCTCGGACGCCACCGGTGGAAGGCCCTCGATCCTGTACGGCGCCGAATCGGCCTGGACCGTGATCACCGACATGTGGTGGGCCACCACGTCGTGCAGTTCCCGCGCGATCCGGGCCCGCTCCTCGAGCAGCGTCCTGCGGGCCCGCTCGGCCTCACTGATCGTCTCCTGCTCCACCAGCCGCCGCTGGGCATCGCCGTGTTCCCGCAGCATGCCCGTGACGAGGAGGATGACACCGCTCAGCACGAACATCAGCAAGTGGGTGTCCTGACCCGTCGACGAGGGCGCCAACCTGAACGCGAACCCTGCCGCACCGGTGACCAGCCAGACGCCGAGCAGAGTCCGGCGCTGCTCGCGCAGCCCCACGGCCAACATCAGTCCGGAGTAGCCGATCACGACCATGGGCGTCCACGGCCACGGCAGGCCGTGGAGATCGGAGGCGTCCATCGTCGCCAGCGCGCCGAGCACGTCGGCGGCGAAAACGATCCACCACGCCTGCAACGGCCGCGACACGGCCATCAGCAACGGGGCCGTCTGCGCGGTGGCCAGCACGCCGGCGACACCGCCGTTCACCCCGTAGGTGCCGATGAGGACGACGACGGTGACGGGCAGCAGCGAGGCGACCAGGGCCAGCGCCACCGCGTACGGCAGCAGGCGCATCCAGCGCGAGGTCGCCTGTCCGAGCAGCGCCGTCGCCGGGCCCGTCGGCGTCGACACCGCCGTCCCCAGCGCGTGCAGCACGTGACGGGCGGATCGACGCACACTGCGTGCCGTCCCGCCGATGGCGCCGGGCGTGCCCGGCTCACCGGGGCGACCTGGCGCCGGACTGCTCGGGGGCGTGTGGAGGCTGCTCATGGTGCCGCCAGCGTAGGCGCGCCACCTTCGGCACCGCGTCATACCGGGGAGCCAGTTCGCCACCCCTACCCCGGTATGACCCGCGCGACGGCCGTACCGGGCGGCGCGCGCCGCCGAGTCTGCACTGCCGGCCCGAGTAGCGCTCATCTCCAGCAGGCACCCTACGGCCTGCCCGTCCACGTCGGACGCCGTCGTACGTCCGGTCCTGCCCGCTCCCTGACTGGGAGGTCGCAGGACCGCACGGTACCCCCTACAGCTCCGCGAGCAGCTGCGCCTTCTTCGAAGCGAACTCCTCGTCGGTCACGAGACCTGCTTGGTACAGGTCCCCGAGGTGCCGGATACGGTCCGCGATGTCCGCAGGGTCGCAGCGCGCGGTGGCCACCCGAGCCGGCACCGGCACGGGCACCGCTGCGCCCGGTCTCCGTGACGCCTCCAGCACCGCCGCGGCGAACGGCAGCGACTCGTGCACCGGACCGTAACCGCGTCCGAACACGACTGCTGCCGGGTCCTGGTCGGGCTGAGGCTCGTACTCCTCCCGGCCCCGCAGCAGCAGCCGCAGGTGGCCGTCCGCGAGGTCCGGCGACCGCCATTCCACTCCGCTCAGCTCACTCACCGCGAAGGTCTGGTCGCCTGCCTTCCACTTCGTGGACGACGCGCCCGTCCAGAACCAGCGGAACACGACGGTCCTGCCGTCGAACGACGCCTTGCCGTCGTATGCCTTGAACTGCACCGGCGCCTCCGGCGCGCTGACCAGGAACCGCTCGGCCCGCTCGTCGCGGTCGGGGCCCAGCCGGGCCCGCAGACGGTCGGCGCAGTGCTCGGCGAGGGTCGCCTGGTTCGCGGGCAGCACCAGGCGGTACGGGTCGCAGCCTTCCTTCAGCTGGCCCGCGGCAGCATCCATCAGCGGGTCGGCACCCGCGCGCGGTACCGCATGCAGCACCACGGTGTCCCGCTTGCCAGGGGAGACGGCCACCGACGCCAGGGCTTCGTGGGGGATGCGTCTCTCGCGCAGCGCCTGGTACAGCTTCGGCGCGCGGATCCCCCGTTCGAAGCGGATGAGCACGGCGTCGGGTTCGAACTCCCAGGTGGCATGAATTCCGGCCAGCACATCACCCATGCGGCTCATCGTATGCGGCGTGCGCCCGCGCGTCGCCCCTGCAAGAGGTGCCGGAATGCGCGCCGCGCGCCGCGCTCTACGCGGGTCAGGCCGACTCGGTACCGAAAATTCCTCGTCTGCAGGCGTCGTCGGCATCCGCGCAGCGGAGGATGCCGTATGCGCCGACCCCTATCCCTGCGAGGTTGCGCACGCTGTCGGTGCCCGGCAGGAAGTAGCCGCCGTGCCCGCCCGCCCCGGAGGCGGACAGCCGTCTGGCGCCGAACTCCGGGGCGTTCGGATCAGGCCCGTGGCCCAGCCCCCCGACGTCCATGTGGGGCATGTCCGCGATCCAGTCCTCGGGGTCGAGCATGGTCCATACGCGCGCGTGGCCGCGGATGTCGGCCGCGCGCTCGGCCCGCATCCCGGGGCTTCCCGCCACGGCGATGTCGCTCACCCTGGACGGCAGCCGGCGGGCCGCCAGCCCGCACACGACGGAACCGTAACTGTGGCAGAGCCAGGCGACCCGCGCGTTCCCCGGCAGGCCCTCCGTCATGGCTACGAGCCGTTCGGCGCCCGACCGGGCGAGCCGCCCCGTGACCGCGTCCATGCCCACACCGGTCGGAGCGGTGTAGTCGGCCCACGCGATGACGGCGGTACGCACGCCCGGTGCTGCCGCCCGCTCGGCGGCGTACAGCGACTCGGCCATGCCGACCGGTGCCTCGTAGCGCCGCGCGGTCCTCTGGAAGGTGATCAGCGTCGTGTCCACGCCCGGGACGATCACCGAGACCCGCTCCGCCCGATCGAGATCACCGATGACTTCGGCGACGCGGCCGGTACCCGAGGGGTCGAAGGCGAGGATCCTGCGGTCCTCGCTCATGAGTCCGGAGAACCGGTGGACGCGGTGCGCGGCCTCCCGACGGCCTTCGGGGGAGAGTCGCTGGTCCTCGACGCGCAGCCGCTCCCTGGCCAGGGCCATGCCCAGCGACCGCCTGTTCGCCCGGTATCGCAGGTCAAGCGGTGCGCCGTTGAGGTTGCCGACGACCAGGGGGTGCCGTCGGGCGAGCCGCTGCCGATCGGCGGGCCCCAGGGAGGCGAAGAACGCGGCCACGGCACGCACCGAGGCGTCAGTCCCGGGGAGCGCGCGGCCGCCGACGCGTTCCGCACGCCAGCCGGCGACGGCCTCCGCCCAGGACCCGCCCGCACCTCCGACGGCCCCACGCGGTCGGTGTGCCGACGTCCAGCCGGTCGTCGCGAGGAGGACGAAGACCACCGCGAGGGCGAGGAGCGCGCGCCAGACGGTGAGCGTGGGGGAAGGCGGGAGGGGAGTCACTCCGGCACACCCTAGGAGACGGCGGCAACGACCCGCGGGCAGGGTGATGGAGATCACGGTTGGCTGTGACCGTCAGGGGAAAGGGGAGACCGCCTCCCGTCAGGCGCGGGAACCGGCGGTGCTCCTGAGGTCCGTGTGCCAGTCGGAAGCCAAGGCGGGGCCCAGGTGGTCGAGGTAGTCCTCGGTCAGCGTCCGGATCGCCTCAAGAGAGGTGTCTTCGCGGCGGCCCCACAACTGGCCGGTGACGCGCATGACGCCGCTGAAGGCGGCGACCGCGACCCGGGGTCGCGGGTCGCGGTCCACGTCGACGCCCTCCCGCTCCGCGATCAGTCGGGCCACGTTCTCCTCCATCTCGAAGGAGCGGCGCAGATGGACCGCGAGGAGCGCCGGTGTGGACTCGATGACCTGTAGCAACCGCAGGTAGTCCTCGATGGGGACGAGCTCTGTGATGGCCTCGCCGATGGTGTCCCAGGCTGCGAGCACGGAGTTGCGGAGCGCGTCGAACGGCCCCTCATGGGCGGGCCGCTCGTGCAGGGCCGCCGCGAAGTGCTGCTCCACCATGTGCTGAAGGGCGAAAGCCACCTCCTCCTTGCTGGCGAAGTAGCGGAAGAAGGTGCGCTGCGAGACCTCTACCGCGTCGACGATCTCGTCGATCGTTGTCTCCTCGTACCCCTGCGTCGTGAAGAGCTCCACCGCGGTGCGCAGCAGGGCGGCGCGGGTGCGCTGTTTCTTTCGCTCGCGCAGCCCCGCGGTGGACGCCTGCGTGTCGGCGGTCGGCGGCTCAGCCGTCACTTCATGACCCTCGTTTCACCGGATTTTCCCTGCTCAGCCTAGCTGTGAGCGAAGTGACAGTTACCGGCGTGTGAATTGCTTTGTCAATTGTCAGTCGCTGACTTTAGTCTCACGGTATGACTGGTCAGACCACCATCGAGAAGGCACCGAACGGCCCGGAACCGGTGCCTGTACCGGGCAAGGGGCTGCGCGGCCACCCCTGGGGCACCCTCCTCGCCGTGGCCGTCGGTGTGATGATGGTCGCGCTCGACGGCACCATCGTCGCCATCGCCAATCCGGCGATCCAGCGTGACCTCGGCGCGTCGCTGGCCGACGTCCAGTGGATCACCAACGGCTACCTGCTCGCCCTCGCCGTCGCGCTCATCACGGCGGGGAAGCTCGGCGACCGCTTCGGCCACCGCCAAACGTTCCTCATAGGCATAACCGGCTTCGCGGCGGCGTCCGCCGCGATCGGCCTCTCCGACACGATCGCCCTGGTCATCGCCTTCCGCGTGCTGCAGGGCCTGTTCGGTGCCCTGCTGATGCCCGCCGCGCTCGGCCTGCTGCGCGCCACCTTCCCGGCGGAGAAGCTCAACATGGCGATCGGCATCTGGGGCATGGTCATCGGTGCCTCGACGGCCGGGGGGCCGATCGTCGGCGGCCTGCTCGTCGAGCACGTGAGCTGGCAGTCGGTGTTCTTCATCAACGTGCCGGTCGGCGCGCTGGCGCTGGTGATGGGCCTGCTCATCCTCAAGGACCACCGGGCGCAGAACGCGCCGCGCTCCTTCGACCTGCTCGGCATCCTGCTGCTGTCCGCCGCGATGGCGTCCCTCATCTGGGGCATCATCAAGGCCGGCGAAAGCTGGGGCTGGGGCAGCCTCAACACCTGGGCGTTCCTGCTCGGCGCCCTTGTCCTCTTCGTTCTCTTCGCACTCTGGCAGACGCGGGTGCGGGAGCCGCTCGTCCCGCTGGGCCTGTTCCGTTCCGTCCCGCTCTCCGCGGGTGTGGTCCTCATGGTCCTCATGGCGTTCGCGTTCATGGGCGGCCTGTTCTTCGTGACGTTCTACCTCCAGGGCGTCAAGGACCTCAGCCCGGTGGACAGCGGCCTGCGGCTGCTGCCGCTGACCGCCATGATGATCGTGTCCTCTCCGTTGGCCGGCGCCCTCATCACCAGGTTCGGGCCGCGCATTCCGCTGGTCGGCGGCATGGTCTGCACCGCCTCAGCCATGTTCGGCATGCTCACCCTCACCTCGGAGACGGGCACGCTGGCCACGTCGCTGTGGTTCGCACTGCTGGGCCTCGGGCTCGCCCCGGTGATGGTGGGTGCCACTGAGGTCATCGTCGGCAACGCGCCGCTGGAGCTCTCCGGCGTGGCAGGCGGCCTGCAGCAGGCGGCCATGCAGGTCGGTGGCGCGCTGGGCACCGCCGTGCTGGGCGCAGTGATGTCCTCCAAGGTCAACGCCGAGTTCGGTGGCAACTGGCAGGCGGCGGGCATCCCCGTCCCGCCGGACCCCAGGCTGGAGCAAGCGGCGGAGTTCGGCATCGTCCCCGACGAACTGGCGCAGGCCCCGGGGATGACGCCGGAGGTCCTGGCCGCCATCACCAAGGTCATCCACGACACGTTCATGTCCGGCATGGGCCTGGCCTTCGCCGTCGCCGGCGGCGTCGCGGTCGTGGCCGCTCTCGTCGCCACCCTCACCAAAGCCGGGGCCAACGCGGGTACCGGCGGCGGAGTCCACATCTGACCCGCTGCACCAGACGCGCCGCGCCGCGCACTGTCGGCCCCGGGCCCGGCACACCCACGGTGTGCCGGGCCCGGGGCGTCTCGGCATCATCACCCGTACGAGTGGATCCGCCGGTGCCCCCTTCCCCCGGCCCATCACAGAGCGTCAAGCTATGGGAAGACTTCCAGTACGGAGAGTTACACACTCGGGGGTATCACCATCATGCGCTCTACTACCACGCGCACCACCACACGCACGGTTGTCACGGCTGCCGTCCTCACCGCGGGAGCCCTGGCCCTCACACTGCCCGCGGCGGTGGCCGCCCCGCCGGCCCTCGGTGCGTGCGGCAGCGGGCAGCTGTGCCTCTGGCAGAAAGAGGGATTCAAGGGCAAGCGGCTCACGTACGAACTTGCCGACACCGACATCGACAGTTGCGTCCCGCTCCCCGCCGGCACCAGCGCCGCCGCCGTCGCCAACAGGACCGGCCGGCCCGTCACGACCTACCAGTCCGCTACCTGCGCGGAGACCGGAGAGTTCGAGACCTATCCGGGCGGCGGCACCTGGGTGCCGCACTCGCCGTATCAGGTGCGAGCGTTCAAGATCTGGGAGAACTGACCGCCGCCCCACCGACCCGTTCCGGCGCGGGCCCGGCCGCTTGGTCCGGCAGCGGAGCGTCCGGCGGGGGCAGGGGCCGTGAGGCTGCGGTGCCCGGTTCTGACGAGAGCCGGGCCACCTCTGCCCGCAGTTCCCGCACCTCGTGGGTGAGCGCCTCCAGCAGTGCCGTCCTGTGGCGCTCCTCCACGTCGTCGCGCTCGAAGCGGGCGATGAACCATGCGGCGATGTTCGCGGTCACCACGCCGAGCAGAGCGATGCCCGACAGCATGAGCCCCACCGCCAGCAGCCTGCCGAGGCCGGTCGTCGGCGCGTGGTCGCCGTAGCCCACGGTCGTCATGGTCGTGAAGGACCACCAGACCGCGTCACCCAGCGTCTTGATATTCCCGTCCGGGGCGTCCCGCTCCACCTGGAGCACGGCCAGCGAGCCGAACATCATCAGCCCGGCCACGGAGCCCACCACGTACGTCGTCAGCCTGATCTGGGACGCCATCCGCGCCCGGCGCCCCACGAGCAGCAGTGTCGACACCAGCCGCAGCAGCCGCAGTGGCTGGATCAGCGGAAGCATGACAGCGAGGAGGTCGAGCCAGTGCGTCCGAACGAAATGCCACCGTGCGCGGCTCAGGCCCAGCCGGACGACGTAGTCGACGGCGAAGGCCCCCCAGACCAGCCACTCCACCACGGCGCAGAGCCGGTGAACCCAGGACGCCGCGTCCGTCGCCACGATCGGCACCGAGTACGCCACGGCGAACGCCAGCGCCAACGCCAGCAGCGGCCTCTGTGTACGCGCCTCCCACTGGACCTGCGCAGTCGCTTCCTTCATGCCGCGCATAGTAGAGGGGCGCGGCCAAGAGCCCGGACACCTGCCCGCCCGGACTCCCTGCCGCGCCCCGCAACCGCCGTCCCGGCGAAGGCGTCAGGCGTCGCCGCCGGCCGGACCGGGGTCGGCCGCCGTGACGTCGAGCAGCCGGTAGCGGTCCACCGCCTGCTTCAGCACCGAGCGGTCCACCTTGCCCTGCCGCGACAGCTCCGTGAGCACGGCCAGCACGATCGACTCGGCATCGATGTGGAAGTACCGCCGGGCCGCACCCCGGGTGTCCGCGAACCCGAAGCCGTCCGCACCGAGGGAGGTGTACGGGCCAGGCACCCAGCGGGAGATCTGGTCGGGAACCGACCGCATCCAGTCGGAGACGGCCACGAACGGGCCCTCGGCCCCCGACAGCTTCCGCGTCACGTACGGAACGCGGGCCTCTTCCTCCGGGTGCAGCAGGTTGTACTCCTCGGCCTGCACCGCGTCCCGGCGCAGTTCGTTCCACGACGTCGCCGACCACACGTCGGCCCGGACGTTCCACTCCTGTGCGAGGATCCGCTGTGCTTCCAGGGCCCACGGCACGGCGACCCCGGAGGCCATGATCTGCGCGGGAATCGTCCCCGACTCGCCCCTGCGGAACCGGTGGATGCCCTTGACGATCCCCTCGACGTCGACGTCGGCGGGCTCGGCCGGGTGCTGGATCGGCTCGTTGTACACGGTCAGGTAGTAGAAGACGTCCTCGCCGTGCGGGTGCTCCTCGGAGGACCCGTACATCCGGCGCAGCCCGTCCTTGACGATGTGGGCGATCTCGAACCCGAACGCCGGGTCGTAGGCGACGCAGGCCGGGTTCGTCGACGCCAGGAGCTGCGAGTGCCCGTCGGCGTGCTGAAGTCCTTCACCGGTCAGTGTCGTACGGCCCGCGGTCGCACCCAGGACGAAACCGCGCGCCAGCTGGTCCGCCATCTGCCAGAACTGGTCTCCGGTGCGCTGGAAACCGAACATCGAGTAGAAGACGTAGACCGGGATCAGCGGCTCGCCGTGCGTGGCATAGGCGGAGCCGGCCGCGATCAGGGACGCCGTGCACCCTGCTTCCGAGATGCCGTCATGCAGCATCTGGCCGGTCGGCGACTCCTTGTACGCCAGCAGCAGTTCGCGGTCCACGGCCTCGTACTGCTGCCCCAGCGGGTTGTAGATCTTGGCGCTCGGGAAGAACGAGTCCATTCCGAAGGTGCGGTACTCGTCCGGCGCGATCAGCACGAACCGCTTGCCGATCTCCTTGTCCCGCATCAGGTCCTTCAGCAGCCTGACGAACGCCATGGTCGTCGCGATCGACTGCTGGCCGGAGCCCTTCTTCATCGCCTCGTACGTCTTGTCGCCCGGCAGCACCAGCGGCTTCGACCGCAGCACCCGGGTAGGCACGTACCCGCCCAGCGAGGTGCGGCGGTCGTGCATGTACTGGATCTCCTCCGACTCCCGGCCCGGGTGGTAGTACGGCGGAAGTCCGGACTCCAGGGCGCTGTCGGAGATCGGCAGGTGCAGCCGGTCGCGGAACCGCTTGAGGTCGTCGACCGTGAGCTTCTTCATCTGGTGGGTCGCGTTGCGGCCCTCGAAGTTCGGGCCGAGCGTCCAGCCCTTGATCGTCTTGGCCAGGATCACCGTCGGCTGGCCCTTGTGGGCCCGGGCGGCCGCATACGCGGCGTAGATCTTCCGGTGGTCGTGACCGCCGCGGCCCAGGTGCAGGATCTGGTCGTCGGTCATCCCTTCCACCATGGCGCGCAACCGGTGGTCGCCGCCGAAGAAGTGGTCGCGGATGTAGGCGCCGGTCTCCGTCGCGTAGGTCTGGAACTGGCCGTCCGGCGTGGTGTTCATCTTGTTGACCAGGATCCCGTCCCGGTCCTGCGCCAGCAGCGGGTCCCAGGAACGGTCCCAGATCAGCTTGATCACGTTCCAGCCGGCGCCGCGGAACACCGACTCGAGTTCCTGGATGACCTTGCCGTTGCCGCGCACCGGGCCGTCGAGCCGCTGCAGGTTGCAGTTGACGACGAAGGTCAGGTTGTCCAGGCCCTCACGGGCGGCCAGCGTCAGCTGGCCCAGCGACTCCGGCTCGTCCATCTCGCCGTCACCGAGGAACGCCCACACATGGGACTGCGAGGTGTCGGCGATGCCACGGGCCTCCATGTACCGGTTCATGCGCGCCTGGTAGATCGCGCCGATCGGGCCGAGGCCCATGGAGACCGTCGGGAACTCCCAGAAGTCCGGCATCAGCCGCGGATGCGGATACGAGGACAGTCCGTAGGGGGCCTTCGACTTCTCCTGGCGGAAGCCGTCCAGGTGCTCCTCGGACAGCCGGTCCAGCAGGAACGCGCGCGCGTAGATGCCCGGCGACGCATGCCCCTGGAAGAAGATCTGGTCCCCGCCGTCCCCGCCGTCCTTGCCGCGGAAGAAGTGGTTGAAGCCCACGTCGTACAGGGATGCCGAGGACGCGAACGTGGCGATGTGGCCGCCGACGCCGACGCCCGGCCGCTGGGCGCGGGAGACCATGACGGCGGCGTTCCAACGGGTCGCGTTGAGGATGCGGCGTTCGATCTCCTCGTTGCCGGGGAAGAACGGCTCGTCCTTGGTGGCGATGGTGTTGACGTAGTCCGTGCTGCGCATCTCGGGCACGGCCACGCGCTTCTCGCGGGCCCGCTCGATCAGGCGGAGCATGAGGTAGCGGGCGCGCTCGCGGCCCCGCTCGTCGACGGCGGCGTCGAGGGAGTCGAGCCACTCACCGGTCTCTTCGGGATCGAAGTCCGGGACCTGGCTGGGAAGGCCGCCAATGATGATCGGGTTGCGATCGGATCCGGAAGCCACGCTGTTCCTTCGCTGCTCGGGTGCCTACGGGGATCGTGGTCCCGGGATGGACCGGGACGGGCGGGGTACGCGGGTCAGGGGTGGTGTGGAGTGTCGGCTTTGCGATCGGTCGCCACCATCGTCTACCCCTGGCGCCCGTACGTCATCTCTACTCATGGGTAACTCGCAGCTCCCGACCTGCTGCGACAGGCCGGGAGGGGATGCGGAGGCGCGCCGGGGGCCGTCCGCGGGAGCCCGGACGCACCTCCCGGAGAGCAACAGCCATACAACGCCCTAAAGTGGGTCAAGAGGTGTGGTGCATGTCACGAGCGCGATGGGTCGGGTGCTGTGTCTTGCGGCAGGACGGCCCTAAAAGTCACCGTTTCGGCGGTCTACGCCGCCGGGTACTTGCGCGATCCGCCCAGCACGTGTGGACTACGCCCCATGCCACGCGTACGCGCGCGGCTGGAGTACTTTCCCATTCATGATCAGGAGGCAAGCCGTGAGCGCGACCGCGGACCACGCGGAGACGAACCTGGCCGTAAGGCTGGGTTTCCAGCCCGACCAGGTGGTCCAGGAGATCGGCTACGACGAGGACGTCGACCAGGAGCTCCGCGAGGCCATTGAAGCGGCTACCGGCACAGAGCTCGTCGACGAGGATTACGACGACGTGGCCGACGCCGTGGTGCTCTGGTTCCGTGAGGACGACGGGGACCTGACCGACGCGCTGGTGGATGCCATCGCGTACATGGAGGAGGGCGGCAACATCCTGCTGCTCACCCCGAAGACCGGCCGCGACGGCTACGTCGAGCCGAGTGACATCGGTGAGGCCGCCACCACCGCGGGCCTGTCCCAGACCAAGAGCATCAGCGCGGGCAAGGACTGGGTCGGCAGCCGCCTGAGCACCCCCAAGGCGGCGGCGAAGAAGCGCTGACCGCCGCATCCCCGAGTCGAGAGGCCCCCGCCGAGCACATCTGCGGGGGCCTGGTGCGTAGGGTGGACCCCACGTGTCAGTCCACTGAAAGGGATGCGTGAGCCACATGGCGATCGAGGTCGGTACGAAGGCCCCGGACTTCGAACTGAAGGACAACCACGGGCGCACCGTGCGGCTCGGTGACTACCGCGGTGAGAAGAACGTCGTCCTGCTCTTCTACCCCTTCGCGTTCACCGGCGTCTGCACCGGCGAGCTGTGCGCCCTGCGCGACCAGCTGCCGCGGTTCGTCAACGACGACACGCAGCTCCTCGCCGTGTCCGCGGACTCCATGCACAGCCTCCGCGTCTTCGCCGAGGAGCAGGGCCTGGAGTACCCGCTGCTGTCCGACTTCTGGCCGCACGGCGAGGTCTCCCGGGCCTACGGCGTGTTCGACGAGGACAAGGGCTGCGCCGTCCGCGGCACCTTCATCATCGACAAGGACGGCGTCGTCCAGTGGAGCGTCGTCAACGCGCTGCCCGACGCCCGCGACCTGAACGAGTACGTCAAGGCGCTCGAAGCCCTCTGAACGGCCCGCGCCCCCAGGCCCGCGCGACCGCCGGGAGCCGACACTCCGGCCCTGCCGGTCAAGAGCCTGCCGGCGGCGGGAACCCGTTACTAGGATCCATTCGTTGATCCGATGCCAACGCACGACGGGGGCGCTGCCCCTGGAAACCAATGGAGGGACTCGTGGGAGTCAGCCTCAGCAAGGGCGGCAACGTCTCGCTGACCAAGGCCGCGCCCAACCTGACCGCCGTCACCGTCGGTCTCGGCTGGGACGTCCGCACCACCACCGGTACGGACTTCGACCTGGACGCCAGTGCCCTGCTGCTCAACGCCCAGGGCAAGGTCGCCGTCGACGGCAACTTCGTCTTCTTCAACAACCTGAAGAGCGCCGACGGTTCGGTCGAGCACACCGGGGACAACCTCACCGGTGAGGGCGAGGGCGACGACGAGCAGATCAAGGTCAGCCTCGCCACCGTCCCGGCCGACGTCGACAAGATCGTCTTCCCGGTCTCGATCTACGACGCCGAGACCCGCCAGCAGTCCTTCGGCCAGGTCCGCAACGCGTTCATCCGCGTGGTGAACCAGGCCAACAACGAGGAGCTGGCGCGCTACGACCTCAGTGAGGACGCCTCGACGGAGACCGCGATGGTCTTCGGCGAGCTGTACCGCCACGGCGCGGAGTGGAAGTTCCGCGCCATCGGCCAGGGGTACGCCTCCGGCCTGCGCGGCATCGCGCAGGACTTCGGCGTCAACGTCTGAGCCGCCGCGATCCCCGTCCGGCGCCGCATCGCGCGGCGCCGGACGAGCCCCTCTCCCCGCGGCCGGTGCAAGGACGCCGGCAGCGGGGCACGATGAGGGCGAACACCACGCGACGCACCGCACGGGGGGCACCGCACGGGCAGAGGGTGCACGCACGCCTTGCGCACCGGCGTCACATGGATGTACGACATGCAGCACGTCATCGGGGAGGAACATCTCATGGGCGTCACGCTCGCCAAGGGAGGCAACGTCTCCCTCTCCAAGGTCGCACCTGATCTGACCCAGGTCATGGTCGGACTCGGCTGGGACGCACGCTCCACCACCGGAGCACCTTTCGACCTCGACGCCAGCGCTCTTCTCTGCCAGGCCGGCAGGATCCTCGGCGACGAGTGGTTCGTCTTCTACAACAACCTCGTCAGCCCGGACGGCTCCGTGCGGCACACCGGGGACAACCTCACGGGCGAGGGCGACGGCGACGACGAGTCGCTGATCGTCGACCTCGACATGGTTCCCGCCCACTGCGACAAGATCATCTTCCCGGTCTCGATCCATGAGGCCGACAACAGGGGGCAGACGTTCGGGCAGGTCAGCAACGCGTTCATCCGCGTCGTGAACCAGGCCGACGGTCAGGAGCTGGCCCGCTACGACCTCACCGAGGACGCCTCCACGGAAACCGCGATGATCTTCGGTGAGCTCTACCGGTACGGCGGCGAATGGAAGTTCCGGGCGGTGGGCCAGGGGTACGCGTCCGGGCTCCGCGGCATCGCTCTAGACTTCGGGGTCAATGTCGCGTAAAGCCAGTTTCAGGGTTCGTTCACGGCCCGGCGAACTCTGCGCGGAGCAGCCTGGTCCAGGGCCCCTCCGCGGAGTCATGTCCGGGAGGACCCCCGACACGATTGGGTAGCCAGTGGTTCTGAAAACCTTCGGGTGGTCGTTCGCCGTCACGGCGGGCGGCCTTGCCTTCGCCGCCTGGGCGTGGGGGTGGGAGGCGTTCGGGATCGTCCTGATCCTGTCCATCCTTGAGATCTCCCTCTCCTTCGACAACGCGGTCGTCAACGCCGGAATCCTCAAGAAGATGAACGCCTTCTGGCAGCGCATCTTCCTGACCATCGGCATCCTGATCGCGGTCTTCGGAATGCGGCTGGTCTTCCCCGTCGTGATCGTCGCCGTCAGCGCCAGCGTCGGCCCGATCGAAGCCGTCCAGCTGGCGCTGGACAAGCCCGACCAGTACGAGGATCTCGTCACCGACGCGCACGCGGCCATCGCGGCGTTCGGCGGAATGTTCCTCTTGATGATCTTCCTCGACTTCATCTTCGAAGAGCGCGAGTTCACCTGGCTGACCTGGCTGGAACGCCCCCTGGCGAAGCTCGGCAAGGTCGACATGCTGTCGGTCTGCATTGCCCTGATCGTCCTGCTCGGCAGCGCGCTCACGTTCGCCACGCACGCCCACACCAGCACCGGAGCCGTGGACAAGTCGGCGACCGTCCTGCTGTCCGGTGTCGCGGGCCTCGTCACATACCTGATCGTCGGGGGCCTGTCCGGCTTCTTCGAGAACAAGCTGGAGGAGGAAGAGGAGCGCGAGCACGAGGAGGAGGAGCAGGCGCAACGCGAGGGCAAGCCGGTCTCCGCTGTGGGGCTGGCGGGCAAGGCGGCCTTCTTCCTGTTCCTGTACCTGGAGGTCCTGGACGCCTCGTTCTCCTTCGACGGCGTCATCGGCGCCTTCGCCATCACCAACCACATCTTCTGGATGGCGCTCGGCCTCGGTATCGGTGCCATGTACGTCCGCTCGCTCACGGTCTACCTGGTCCGCCAGGGCACCCTCGACGAGTACGTGTACCTGGAGCACGGCGCTCACTACGCGATCGGCGCGCTTGCCGCGATCCTGCTCGTCACCATCCAGTACGAGGTCAACGAGATCATCACCGGTCTCCTGGGCGTCCTCCTCATCGGGGCTTCGTTCCTGTCGTCGGTCCGCCGCAACAGGTCCCTCGCCCTGGCCGAGGGGAAGGCCGAGGGCCCGGACGACAAGGCGAAGGTCTCCTCCGGCGTCTGAGGCCGCCGACGCGGCGCCGCCGGTGTGACGACCGCTGCGTCACACCGGGGTGTGACCGCCCCGGCAATGCGGAACGCTTCTGGGCGGGGCGGCCGGGTGGTCCCGGCCGCCCCGTCGCGTATCCGTAGGACATGGGGGTGGAACATGGGATTGCTGGACGGTCTCCGACCGAACCGCGCGGCGCAGTTCGACATGGGCGGCGCGTCGAGCAACACGATCGGCCTCACCAGCCGCCGGCCGACCGTCTCACTGACCAAGCAGGGCGCCGCGACCGGCAACCTCCGCGTCAACCTGTCCTGGCAGATGCGGACGTCCGACCTGGGGGGGAGGTCACGGCAGAGCGGACGCCTGCTGCGGCACCCCCTCAAGCTGTTCCAGCCGGAGCCCATCCAGGCGCACACGCAGGGCATGGCGACCGTGGACCTCGACATCGGCTGCCTGTACGAGCTCGCCGACGGCAGCAAGGGCGTCGTCCAGCCGCTGGGCGGCCACTTCGGCGATCTGAACGAACCGCCGTACGTCAAGCTCACGGGGGACGACCGGTTCGGTTCGGGGTCAGGCGAGACGATCTTCGTCAACCTCGACCACCGCGACTCCATCAAGCGCCTGCTGTTCTTCGTCTACATCTACGACCAGACCCCGGCCTTCGACCGCACCCACGCCACGATGACTCTGTTCCCGAGCAGCGGGCCCCGTATCGAGATAGCACTCGACGAACGCGCCCCCGAGGCGCGTTCCTGCGCCGTGTTCCTGCTGGAGAACGTCAAGGGCGACCTGCTGGTCCGGCGCGAGGTGCAGTTCGTCTACGGCTTCCAGGGCGAGCTGGACCGGATGTACGGGTGGGGCATGC
Source organism: Streptomyces sp. CC53 (assembly GCF_001865245.1). Lineage (GTDB taxonomy): Bacteria > Actinomycetota > Actinomycetes > Streptomycetales > Streptomycetaceae > Streptomyces. The sequence goes on from NZ_MKXB01000161.1 coordinate 70,676, forward strand.
AGTGGGGGCGCGGCTTCAAGCCGACCAAGGCGTGAACACCGGCGGGGTGGGTGGCCGGCCCGTTCCACGGAGACCGGGCGCGGCACCGCCACCGCGCGGCACCACCGCCACGGGGCACCGGGACCGGGCGGACCCGGCCCCCGTACGGGCAGCAAGGCGGCGTGCGGAACTGCTGCGTGCGGCGGCTCCCGTGGTGGCGGTGCGTGCCGGCACGTGGCCGTTCCCCACCGTGGTCCCGGCGGCCCAGCACTCTCAGAGACGAAGGAACTGCGGTCCCATGGGCGGCAACAGGAACTGCGGATCCGGGGCGGGCGCCCCCGTGACCGGGCCCGGTCCCGCTGCCGGCTGCGGATATCCGTAGCCGGGCTGCGGCGAGCCGTGCGGAGGCGCCGACGTGGGCTGGGGGTAGCCGTACGCCGGTGGGGCCGCCGCCGCGGCGGCGTGCGGGTAGCCGTACGCGGGCGGCGCCGTCGGCATGGGCGGAACGTCCGGCAGCGGGGCTGCCGGCGCCGGTGGGCGGGCGGGGAGGGCGGCGGTGGCGTCGTCCGGCGTCGCCGCGGGCGTTGTGGCGGCCCCGCCGGTCCCGGTGTCGGCGGCAGCGCCGGGACCGGGGTCCGACCGGCCGGCGTCCGGGAGGCCCGAGGTGCTTTCCTCGCCCGCCGCGGCAAGGGACGCGTCCGTGGAGGCGGTCGCGCCCTCCTCCTCGCTCTCCTCCACCGAGATGCCGAACGCCGTGGCCAGTCCGATCAACCCCGTCGGGTAGCCCTGACCCACGGCCCGGAACTTCCAGCCCTCGCCCCGGCGGTACAGCTCGCCGCAGATGATGGCTGTCTCCTCACCCGTCTCCGGCCGCACCTCGAACACCGCGAGCGGCCCGGCGCCCTCGACGCCGGGATCGGCGGCTGCGTCGTACACCTCGATCCTGAGGTCCGGTACGTGCGCGAACGTGTCCCCGTCGGAGGAGGCGGCCAGCACGATCTGGTCCACCGACGCGTCGAGCCCCGACAGGTCCGCCCTGACCGTGTCCGTCAGCCCGTCCTCCACCCGCTTCTTCGGCAGGTGCCGCACCAGTCCGGAGGGGTGGCGCGGCTGGTTGTAGAAGACGAAGTCCTCGTCGGAACGCACTCGCCCGTCGGGGCCGAGCAGCAGGGCCGAGGCGTCCACGTCCGGGACCCCCGGGCCAGGTGTCCACCGCAGCACGGCCCGCACGGCCGCGGTGTCGAGCGGGACGTTCGAGCCCTTCAGCATCGTGTGCGTCATGGGCGTCATCCTGCCTGGCCGCCACCCCGGCGGACAACGCGGGGCCGTACGGCGGCCGGCTCTCTGTCCGCCCCATGCCGCGGTGGGTCCGCTTCCGCGCCTCCTGCCGAGGGCGGGCCGCGACCCGCCCCGCGCCGACGTCGGTCCGCCTCGCCGCCCCGTGCCGCAGTCGGGTCGTGACCGGGTCCGTTCTTACCGCGGTCAGGCCGGTCTCCTCGCCCAGCGGTGGTCGGGCCGTCCGCTGGGCGCGCCGCGGTGGACGGACCGCCTTCCGCCGTACCTGGCTGTGCGCCTCCCGCCGCCCCGGGACCGGGCCGCCTCGCCGACCGGCCAGGGTCGCACGGGTTGCCTGCCCGCCCCGCCCCGGCCGCATGGCCGGGGTCGCCGACCCCGCCTCGCGCGTGCGGTCCGGCGACATACGGTGTTCACGTCACCGGGGAACCGGCGACACCTCCTCCTACGTACTATTACCGGCCACACATCATCAGAGCGATCCAGACACCACGACCAGAACGCCACCGCCGTACGGGGACACCGCATGCGTCATTTCGGGCATATCTCTGCCGCTGCCCGTGCCGGGCTCTTCCATCGGCAGCCCTGCGTCTTCGACGCCGCCTCCCCGGCGTCGCTCCTCTCGGTGGCCCTCGGAGCGACCCTCTACAGCCCCGCCACCCGCCCCCACCTGGCGGACGACATCCTGAAGCAGGTCGCGCGGGGTGTCGTGTCCATGGTTCTCTGCCTGGAGGACTCGATCGGCGACGGCGACGTCGAAGCCGCCGAGGCGAACCTCGTCCACCAGCTCACCGACCTGGCAGCGCGGGACGCCGAACGGCCGCTGCTCTTCGTCCGTGTCCGCGATGCCGCGCAGATCACGGACCTCACCAGGCGCCTCGGCCCCGCCGTGCGGCTGCTGTCCGGGTTCGTGCTGCCCAAGTTCACCGAGAAGCACGGCACACCCTTCCTGGAAGCCCTCGCCCAGGCGGAGGCGGACCCCGCCACGGCCGACGCGCTCGCCGGGCGGCCCCTCTACGCCATGCCCGTGCTGGAGTCCCCGGAACTGCTCCACCTGGAATCCCGCGTCGACACCCTCGCCGGAATCGCCCGCTCCGTCACCGCGCACCGCGACCGCGTCCTCGCGCTCCGCCTCGGCGTCACCGACTTCTGCTCGGCGTACGGGCTGCGCCGCTCACCCGACATGACCGCGTACGACGTGCAGATCGTCGCCCACGTCATCGCGGACGTCGTCAACGTCCTCGGGCGCGCCGACGGCAACGGCTTCACCATCACCGGGCCCGTGTGGGAGTACTTCCGCCTCCAGGAGCGCATGTTCAAGCCCATGCTGCGTCGCAGCCCCTTCATGGAGGGCCGGGCCGACGAGCTGCGGACCGCGCTCATCGAACACGACCTGGACGGCCTGCTGCGCGAGATAGAACTCGACCGCGCCAACGGCCTCCTCGGCAAGACCTGCATCCACCCGTCCCACGTCCAGCCCGTGCACGCGCTCTCGGTCGTCAGCCACGAGGAGTACAGCGACGCCCAGGACATACTGCACCCCGGACGCAACGGCGGCGGGGTCATGCGTTCCGCCTACACGAACAAGATGAACGAGGTGAAGCCGCACCGCGCCTGGGCCGAGCGCACCCTCCGCCGCGCGGAGGTGTTCGGCGTCGCCAAGTCGGACGTCGGGTTCGTCGACCTGCTCGCGGCGGGCCTGGCAGTGCCGTGAGAACGGACGTGAAGCACCGGGCCCCAGGGCCGCACGGGACGCGAGAAGTGTGAGATGCGAGAGCACGAGAACAGCGAGCACGAGAAGAGGAGGCACGTCATTCAGAGCACGGCGTGGACCGGAACATGGGTGGCCGAACGGCTCGGCGTCGAACTCCGCGGGGAGGACACCGGCCGGCTGACGCAGCTCCTGGGACTGGCCCTGCGAGACAACCCCAAGCGCGCACACCTGCTGGTCTCCCGCGTGCTCGGCAAGCACGTTCCGCAGAGTCCGGCCGTCGTGCGCCGCTCCGGGTACGACCTCGGGCGTCGCGTACGCGACCTGCTGGGCGACGCCGACGCGCGCCGTGCCGTCGTCCTCGGGTACGCGGAGACGGCGACCGGCCTGGGCCACTGCGTCGCCGACGGACTGGCCCTCGCCCCGTACCTGCACTCCACCCGGCGGCCCGTACCCGGCGTCGCGCGGGCGGCGGGGTTCGAGGAATCCCACTCGCACCACACGTCCCACCTGCTCCTGCCGTCCGACCCGAGGCTGCTGTCCCGGCCGGGCCCGCTGGTACTCGTCGACGACGAGTTCTCGACCGGCAACACCGTGCTGAACACCATCCGCGTCCTGCACGAGCGCCATCCTCGCGAGCGGTACGTGATCGTGGCGCTGGTCGACATGCGGTCGCCGGCCGACCGCCGCCGACTGGAGGAGTTCGCCGGCACGATCGGGGCACGAGTGGACCTGGTGGCGCTCGCCGCCGGGACGGTGCGGCTGCCGGACGGCGTCCTGGAGAAGGGCCGTGCCCTCGTCGCCGCCCACCGCACCCCGCCGCCCGCACTGGCCGGCGACCCCGCCACCGTACGAACGGTGGACCTGGGGTGGCCGGCCGGGCTGCCGGACGGAGGCCGCCACGGCTTCACCCGGGAGCACAGGGCCGCCCTCGGCGCGGCACTGCCCGGGATGGCCGCCCGCCTGGCGGAGGCGCTCGTGCCGCGCGGGGGCGCCGCGCCGCGCCGCGTCCTCGTCCTCGGCTGCGAGGAGTTGATGTACGTGCCTCTCGCGCTGGCCGGCGCGCTGGAGGACCGGGCCCCGCACGTGGACGTGCGGTTCTCCACGACGACTCGCTCACCCGTCCTGGCCGTCGACGACCCCGGCTACGCCATCCGCACGCGCCTCGTGTTCCCCGCACACGACGACCCCGCCGACGGACCGGGCGACCGGTACGCCTACAACGTGGCGGGCGGCGGCTTCGACGCGGTCGCCGTCGTCGTGGACTCGACGGCCGACACCCCCGCCCTGCGCGAGCCCGGCAGCGGCCTCCTGGCACAGCTCGTGGCCCACGTCCCGCACGTGGTCCTCGCGACCGTACCGTCGTACGTGCCCGCGAACGGGTCCGTGTCCTCCTCGGGGCTCGCGAACGGGTCCGTGTCCTCCTCGGGGCTCGCGAACGGGTCCGTGTCCTCCTCCGGGCTCGCGAACGGGTCCGCGCCCGGTGCCCCCCTGCTCGCCCCGGACCCGGTGACGCCACCCACCGCGCCGCCCGCCGGTCCGGAGGCGCCGCTCGTTGATCGGCACCTGAAGTCCGATGGTCCGGAGGCAGTCCTCGTCAATCCGCACCTGAGGTCCGCCGGTTCCGGTCCGGCGAGCGCAGCCGCCGTCCCGCCCACCCCGGTCTCCGGACAGCCGCCCGCGGCCCCGCCCGCGCCCGCGCCCATCCCGCCGTACGGCCCGGCCGCCGCGGCGGCGGCCGCCCACGAGAGAAGCACCAGCATGCTGCCCGAGCCCCTGCGCGGTCCCGCGTTCTCCTCCTACGCCCCCGACGAGGTCGGCTGGCTCCTCCAGGACCTCTCCGGCGTCGAACTGGAGGCCCCCACGGAGGAACGCGAGGAGGCCGTCCAACGCGGAGGCGCGCACTACGCCGAGTCGCTCCCCATCGAGTACCAGCCCAGCGACCGCTACCAGAAGCTGTTCCACGCCGCGCTGGACACCTCGGCCGTCCGCATCGCCCGAGCCGTCGGAGCCGTCACCGAGACGGTGCTGGCCGAGCGGTCCCCGCGCCCCGTGCTGGTGTCCCTGGCGCGCGCGGGCACCCCCGTCGGCGTCCTGATGCGCCGCTGGGCGCAAGCCCGCCACGGCCTGGACCTGCCGCACTACGCCGTGTCCATCGTCCGCGGCCGGGGCGTCGACGCCAACGCCCTGCGCTGGCTGCGCGCCCACCACGACCCGGCCGACGTGGTGTTCGTCGACGGCTGGACGGGCAAGGGCGCCATCACCCGCGAGCTCGCCGCCGCCCTCGCAGGCTTCCCCGGCTTCGACCCCGAGATCGCCGTCCTCGCGGACCCCGGCTCCTGCGTCCGCACGTACGGGACCCGCGAGGACTTCCTCATTCCGTCCGCCTGCCTCAACTCCACGGTGTCCGGGCTGGTCTCCCGTACCGTGCTGCGCGCCGACCTGGTCGGCCCGGACGACTACCACGGCGCCAAGTACTACCGCGAGCTCGCCGGAGCCGATGTCTCCGGCGACTTCCTGGACGCGGTCTCCGACCGTTTCGCCGAGGTCGCGGAAGCCGTCGCGCAGGACGCGGCGCGGCTCCTCGCCGCCGACCGCACGCCCACCTGGGCCGGCTGGAAGGCCGTCGAGCGCATCAGCGAGGAGTACGGCATCCACGACGTGAACCTGGTGAAGCCCGGCGTGGGGGAGACCACCCGGGTGCTGCTGCGCCGCGTCCCCTGGAAGGTGCTCGCGCGGCGCGGCGCGGGACCGGACCTCGACCACGTACGGCTCCTGGCCGAGCAGCGCGGCGTACCCGTGGAGGAGGTCGACGGCCTGCCGTACACGTGCGTCGGCCTGATCCACCCGCAGTACACCCGTGGCGCGACCGGCTCCGACGGCAAGGCGGTGACCGCCCCGTGAGGCCCACCGCGCACCCCTCCGTCCTGGTCGCCAGCGACCTGGACCGCACCCTGATCTACTCGGCGGCGGCCCTGGCCCTCGCCGCCCCCGACCGGCTGGCGCCGCGCCTGCTCTGCGTGGAGGTCTACGAGGGCAGGCCGCTGTCGTACGTCACGGAGGCCGCCGCCGCACTGCTCGGAGAGCTGGCGGGCACCGCCGCGTTCCTGCCCGTGACCACGCGGACCCGCGAGCAGTACGTGCGGGTGCGGCTCCCCGGCCCGCCACCCCGGTACGCGGTGTGCGCCAACGGCGGCCACCTGCTCGTCGACGGAGTGCCGGACCCCGACTGGCGGGCGGCCGTCGACGCCAGGATCGACGCCGACTGCGCCCCGCTCGACGAGGTACGGGCACATCTGCTGGCCGTCGCCGACCCCGCGTGGCTGCTGAAGGAGCGCGTGGCGGAGGACCTGTTCGCCTACCTGGTCGTGGAGCGGGCGCTGCTGCCGGAAGGATGGCTGGCCGAACTCGGCGCCTGGGCGGAGGCCCGCGGCTGGACGGTGTCCCTGCAGGGCCGCAAGGTGTACGCGGTGCCCAAGCCCCTCACGAAGAGCGCGGCCGTGCGGGAAGTCGCGCGCCGCACGGGGGCGGGCACCGTCCTCGCGGCGGGCGACTCGCTGCTCGACGCGGACCTGCTGCTCGCCGCCGACCGGGGCTGGCGGCCGGGCCACGGCGAGCTCGCCGACGCGCGGTGGAGCGCCGACCACGTGGAGGCGCTGACGGCACGTGGCGTGCTGGCGGGGGAGGAGATCCTGCGCCGATTCATCGCGGCGGCCGCGGCGGCCGCGGCGGTCTGACCGGTGTGGTGTGTGGTGTGTGCGGTGTCCGCCGGCGGCGCGGCGCAGTGGAGCGCAGGCCGCCGTCCGTTCCCGGCTCCGGCGGCGTCCGGTCCAGGGAGCCGTGCTCACGAGCCGAGCCGCAGGAGTCGGCCTCCCGCTCCCTGACTCCTGCGCTCGGCCCCGCCGCCTCCACCACCGGACGGCCCCGGCACCGCAGTACCGCCCCACGCTGCCGGGCCTCAGCCGCCTGCCGTAGCCGCCACCGCCTCCCAGGCGTCAGCGGCCCCCGCCTCCAGCCACCAGCGGCCTTTCGCCCGCGGGGGGCAGGCACCTTCAGGCCCTGCCGTCAGCGGGCTTCGCCGCCGGGCGTCAGCCTCCGCAGCACCCGCCACCACAGCAGCCGCCTCCGCCACCGCCTCCGCCACCGGACGGCCGCGGCGCGGCGGCGGCCGTACCGCCGACCGCGACCGCGGACAGCAGCTTGACCGTGTCACCGTGCCCGGCGGGGCAGGCGGCGGGCGCGGCGGACTCCGCCATGGGACGGCTCAGTTCGAACGTGTCGCCGCAGGTGCGGCAGCGGTATTCGTATCGAGGCATACGCACAGACTAACGACGCCCACGGCGGCCTCACCGCCACCGACGGCCACCGACGGCCACCGACGCACTTCCCGCGCCCACCGCCCCGAGACCCGCGGCCGGCCGCGCGTCCGGCGGCCCGCGCACTCAGCAGCCCTCACCCGGTTCCCGCCGCGCGACTCCCGCCCCAGGGGACAGCGAGGCTCCCGAAGGGAGCAAGGAAACTCCCGCACGGTGCAGGTGCCGGCGACCCGACCGCACACACCACCCGCCCGCGGAGCCACGCTCCCGCCGACACCGCGGGGCCCCTCACCCGGCCCGTTCTTCGCGGATCTGCTCCACGACGCGGGTCGCCGCTGCCCTGACCGCCTCGGTCTCCGCCAGGAAGTGCCAGTAGTCCGGATGCCGCCCCTCCAGGCCGCTGATCGCCCGCTCCAGCCGCGCCACCGCACCGTCGAGCGGCTGCGCATGCCTCGGGTCGGGCGTGTGCCGCCCGGCCATGGCGAACCGCTGCGCGTCCCGGATCGCGAACCGGGTCCGCTCCACCTCCTGCTGCGGGTCCTTCGCCACCGCGTCCAGCCGCCGCAGCCGCTCGCCGGCGGCCGACACGTCCTCGTCGGTGGCGTTCAGCAGCGCCCGTACGGTCGACAGGAGCGCGGTCGCATCGGCCCAGCGCTGCTCCTCGCGGGCCCTTGCCGCCTCCGCCAGCTTCTGCTCCGCACGCCGTACGTTCTCCGCGGCCCGCGCGGGCACGGGCTGGAGGTCCTGCCAGCAGGCGGCACTGAACCTGCGGCGGAGCTCGCTCAGTACCGGGTCGACGGAGGCGGCCCGGTGGGCCAGGGCCTGCGCGCGGGTTCGGAGCGACACGAGCCGCTTGTCGGTCTCGGCAGCACGCTCCGGAAGCCGCTCGGCCTCCGCACGTATCGCCTCGGCTTCCCGCAGCACCTGGTCGGCGCGGCGCAGCGTCTCCTGCACGCCGTGCTGCCCGGCGCCCTGGTTGAGCTTGGTCAGCTCCGGACCCAGCGCCGCGAGCCGGGCGGCCAGGTCGTCGGCGCGCAGTCCGCCCGCCCGGGCCTCGTCGAGGGCGTCGCCGGCAGCCCGCAGCGCGGCGCGCGCCCGCTCGACCGCCGGGGCCAGGCGGGCGAGCTGGGTCTCCGCCTTGTCGAGCAGCGGCCCGAGTTCCCGCTCGAACCGCTCCAGCTCGCCCTTGACCCGCACGAGCTCGTCCTTCGCCCGGTCCAGATCGGTGCGCGCACGGACGGCGACGGCCCCCTCCAGATCGTCGCGGTCCAGGTCGTAGGAGTCGACCGCCTCGATGTAGGAGTGGCTCACGTCGTCGATACGGCGTCCGAGGGCGGCGAACCGGTCGACGACGCGCAGGGCGTCAGGCGACCCGTCCACAGCGGTGATCGTCTCGATCGAGATACGCAGGCCCCGCTGGGCGGTGTCCAGCTCGTAGAACGCAGCCGCCGCGGCATCCTTCGCTGCCTGCGCCTCGGCCCGCTGGCTCTCGACACGCCCGCCCCCGAACCAGCGCCGCCCGCCACCGCCCACCGTCACATCCGCTCCCCGTCACCGTACGTGTCCGAGCCGGCCCATCGAGCCCGGTTCATTCTCCCACCCGGTACGACGAACAACCGAGCGGTTCCGTTCGCGCGCCCCACCCCCCGACAACGGTTTGCGAACCCCACCGGGGGGCGATGTACGCTGTGGGCTCCTTCCACGGGTGCGTAGCTCAGGGGTAGAGCGCTGCTCTTACAAAGCAGATGTCGGCGGTTCGAAACCGTCCGCGCCCACTTGATCGGCCGTACGCCGAAGGCCCAGGTCATCCCGCCGTATCCCGGGAGTCCTGGGCCTTGTTCGTTTCTCCGCCTTCACGGATTGAGGAGGCGCCGTGCCACTCACGTGCCGTATCGGGTCCACAGCGCGTCCACATCAGCCGTCCTGATCGTGGGTCTCTCGGATTTAAGGTCGACGAGGATCGGCCCTCTCCCGGTCACGACCGTCGATCGGATGCTGATGGATCAGCGCCGCGCCGTGCGGCCGAGGTGCCTGGCCCCAGGCTGAGCATGCCGTGACCACGCAGTTGAACGCGCTGCGTCGGGACCACGGACCACGACGACCCCGATCGCGAGGTCGAAGGGAAACACGCCTCTTCTCCTGCCCGTTCTTGGGATCAGTCGGTTCGAGGCTGGCTATGGGCGGAGACCACCTCCGCCCCTTCCGTGTTCGATCAGTCCGAGACGAGCGGGAGAACACCGGGGAGCCGTGCACTGTCGGCGCTTCCTGTGCGGGTCGCCGGCGTCGCGGATCAGTTGCCGTCCACGTACGGGCTCTTCCCTTCGAGTCGCTGCTGAGCAGGGGGTCCCGGCGCAGCAGCGTCGTACCGCAACCCCGGGGACCGCCGCCGCTCGGTAGCGCTCCTTGCGGTCGGTTCGCGAGGAGGCGGGTGCCCGTTCCGCACGTGCGAAGGCCCCGGCCGTCTCTGCGGCTCGGGGCCTTCCCGCGCCGGCGCGCGGGCGGGGGCGCGTCGGCGGGCGGGGCTGTCAGGCGTTGGGGCGCTTGCCGTGGTTGGCCTTCTTGCCCTTGCGGGCGCGGCGCTTGTTGCCTCGCTTCGACATGGCTATTTTCTCCCTTTTGGGGGTGTTCGGGGTGGTGTCAGTCTAGGGGCGGTGTCCTGCCGGCGCATCAGCGTGCCGCCCAGGTCCCCGTCTCCACCGCGTACGCGTGCTCCCGCCCCGGCTCGGCGGCCCCGCTCGTGCGGAAGGGGCGGCCCCCGTCGTCGATGCGGAGGGTGCCCCGCTGCCCGCCGCTGCTCCACTCGGCCTCCAGGTACCAGTCGCAGTCGCAGTGGGCGGCCGCCGCCTCCACCCGGACCACCAGTGGGTCGTCCTTCGTCACCCGGTACGGCAGGCGGGGCGCGGGCAGGGTGCGTTCCGTGTCGGCGCCGTCCACCGGGCGGGCCAGTGGGCGGGCCGCGTCGAGGTCCACCGCGAAGTACGCCGGGGACAGTGATCCGCCGCAGCCGTCGCTCATCGCGTACACCGGCCAGTCCAGGGGGGTCCGGCGTTCCGCCACCCGGACGGAGAGCCGCTCGACCACCGCGGAGCCCGACTGCGGGGCGCTCACCGTGGCGCGTACGACGGTCCTGCCCGCGTGCACCGCGCCCAGTCCCTGCGCCCACGTGCGGGCGTCCTGCTCGACGGGCGGGGCCGGTACGGCCGAGGGGGCGCGGTCGACGAGGTAGCGGTGGTCGCAGCCCTCGTCCCAGACGTGCGAGTCGGCGATCCAGGTGGGCGGGTCCGCGGCCTCCTGCGGGGGAGGGGCGGAGCTCGGGGCGCCGGTGGGCGCCGCCGCATCGGTGGCCGGTCCCTGCCCGGGCCCGCTGCGGAGGCCCGTCATGTCCGCGGCGATCACGGCCGCGGCCACCAGTGCCGCCGCGGTGCCCGCTGCGACCGCCCAGCGCAGCCGGTGGGGCTTCGCGGCCCCCTGCCGCGGCCCGTCCGCCCGTGGCTGCCGGATGCGGATGTGCGGCTCGGGGGACGGAGGGGCACCGGGGGCCGGGAGGAGGGTGTCGCCGTCGTGGGGGCGGCCGGTGTCGCCGGTGTTCCCTGCGGGGCTTTCCGGCGTCCCGCTGCTGCTGTGACCGGGGTGGTCTCCGGTGGGGCGGTGCGGGCCGCTGCCGTTCCCGTGGGCGCTGTCTGCGGGGTGCTCGGTGTCGTCGCCGGTGCCGTGCCCGGGGGCGCTGTCCGCCCGGTGTCCCGCGTCACCTCCGTCGCCGGGCCGGTCGCGGTGTCGGGCGGCGTCGGCGGGGGCGGTTCCCGGGGTGCCGTGGGGCGCCTCGGGCGGGCCGGCGGGGTGCGGCTGCCGCTCCGGCTCCGGTGGGCGGGTCGCCGCCCTGGTGCGGGCCTCGTCCGCCAGGACCCAGCGGCGGTGCAGCTCCACCAGTTCCTCGCGGGACGCGCCCGCGAGGCGGGCCAGCCGGTCCACCACCGCGTAGTCGACCGGGACCGTCTCGCCGAGGCAGTACCGGTGCAGCGTCGACCGGCCGATGTGCAGCCGCTCCGCCAGCGCCCCGTAGCTGCGGCCCGTGCGGTCCTTCAGGTCGCGCAGGTGCTCCGCGAAGCGCTCGACCTCCTCCGGCTGCCCCGCCGTGCCGCCCCCCGTGCCCTGTCCCATGCCTTCCCCCATCCCGCTTCGCGTCCCGGGCAGTTGACGTTTGCCCAGGCCAGGGTACGCGTGACCGTCCCGGCGTCCCGTTCAGGGCCGGGTCGCTTGCCGGGCCGGCCCGGGGCCGCCGAAGGTGGTGCCACCGGCTCGCAGCGAGTCGGACGACCACACCGAAACGGGGCCACTTCTCATGTCACTCCGCAAGCACCGCGCCGCCGCCCTCGCCGTCGCAGCCTCCGCCGCCCTCCTCATGGCGCCGGTCTCCTCCGCCACCGCGTCCCCCGCCAAGGCCCAGCCGAAGGCTCCCGGGTTCCTCGCCGCCGCCGACATCCCGGACGGGTCCGGCACCGAGTGGACCGCCGGCAAGGTCACCCGGGGCACCACCGAGGCCCCGCCCTTCTGCCTGGAGAAGGTGCTGCCCGCCAAGGGGGCCACCTGGCACCGCCAGTACCACTCGGACCTCGACACGGGCGCCCTGCAGCTCTCCGTGACCTCGCCGAGCACGTCCGCCGCCGCCCGGCTCTTCGCCGCCGCGGAGAAGGCCGTCGCCCGGTGCGCCGGCGACTGGCTGACCGCCACCCCCGGCGCCACCGCCTCCTGGAAGGACCACGGCAAGCTCGCCGTCGAGGAGGGCGCCCACGTGTACGGCATCCAGACCGAGCTGCCCGGGAGCACGGTCGACTCCCACCTCATCGGCATCGGCCGGGACGGGCGCACGGTCACGTTCGTGATGTGGGGGCAGATGGGCGGCCTGGAGGACACGCCGGTCCCGGCGTTCAAGAAGGCCACGGTCAAGGCGGTGCAGAAGCTCCACTGACGTAGGGTCGCCGGCATGTGCGGTGCGCGGGGGGAACGGGGCGAAGGGCCGCGGGGCTTCCGGTGGCCCGCCAGGAGACGACCTGGCGGGTTTCCGCCGAAGGAGCCCGACATGGCCCGCACCGCACACCACCGTGCGCGCGCACACCGCCGGTACGACACCGCTCTCACCACCCTGCACCACGACCTGCGCTACAGCGCCGCCGTGCTCGCCTCAGCCGGGCACGGCGGCCGTCGGCCGTTCCCGCAGCGCGTACGCCGCCTCGTCACCGTCCGCACCTGGGCGCGCACCGTCCAGGACTCCTCCGTCGCACGCTGGAGCGCCGGGCAGGAGCGGCGGGGGCGCCAGGAGCTGCGGGCAGGGGTCCGGCTGCTGCGCGCGCTCGTGAACCGGCCGACCGGGGAGCTGGACCGGGACGCCGCCGACGACGTCGACGTGCCGCCCGCCCGTCACCGGCGCGACGCGCTCTGGAGGGTGTGAGCGGCACACTGAAGGCATGTGCCGCAGCATCAAGACCCTCCGCCCGCCCGCCTTGCCCGAGAAGGCCACCGAGGAGGACATCCACGCAGCAGCGCTCCAGTACGTGCGCAAGGTCTCCGGGTTCCGCGCGCCCGCTGCCCACAACCGGGAGGTCTTCGAGCAGGCCGTCGCGGACGTCGCCGACGCCACGCGCCGGCTCCTCGACGGCCTCGAAGTGCGCGGCGCGCGGCGGCCGGACACCCGAGCCGGAAGTGCGTGAGCGCTGCGGCGGGTTCTGCCGGGGCCGCCCGACACCCATGCCCACAGGGGGACGGCCCGTACGGCCCGCGGGGCTTCGGCGGTCTCCCCTCGGTGGCCGCGTGCCGGAAGCCCGTTGGTGGCGTCCGGAGTTCCGGCGACCTCGTCGGGAAGCACGTCCGCTTCGTCGTCTGGCGTCCCGGCGGTCCCGGCCGGGCTCGATTCCCCACCGCCGCGCACAGTAGGCCGCATGCGATGGTGGCCCGCCGCCCGCCGCCCGCCGCCCGCCGCCCGCCGCCCGCCGCCCGCCGCCCGCCGC
>NZ_MKXB01000162.1:0-52437 GCF_001865245.1 Streptomyces sp. CC53
ACGGGCGGTACGGAGGCGGCGCCCGCACGGACCGGGGGCCGCCCGACACACCGGCAGGTCCGCCCCAGCCTCCTTGAGAAGGCCACGGTGACTGGATAGCGTCCCGACGCGACGGTCTGCGCCCTCGGAACGCTTGGGATGGACCCGGTGAAACCAACAGTCTGCCTGAACATGATCGTCAAGAACGAGGCGCACGTGATCCGCCGCTGCCTCGCTTCCGTGCGCCCCCTGGTCGACACGTGGACCATCGTCGACACGGGGTCCACCGACGGCACGCAGGACATCGTCCGGGAGGCGCTCGCCGACCTGCCGGGCACGCTGTACGAGCGGCCCTGGAAGGGGTACGACGGGAGCCGCACCGAGGCGGTCGACCTGGCCCGCGACAGCGCCGACTACCTCTTCTTCATCGACGCGGACGACGTCCTGGAGACCACACCCGGCTTCACGGTGCCCCAGCTGACCCACGACGCCTACCGCGTCGCGCTGCACGACACCGGCATCGTCCACTGGCGGCCCGCACTCGTGTCGACGCGGCTGCCCTGGCGCTACGTCGGAGTCCTGCACGAGTACATCGACTGCGGCGGCCCGTACTCCCTGGGCACCCTCGAAGGCGCCCACATCCGCTCCGTCGGGGGCGGGGCGCGGCTGCGGGGCGAGGGGCTGCGGCAGAAGTACCTCCGTGACGCCGCCATCCTGGAACAGGGGCTCGCCGAGGAACCCGACAACGCCCGCTACGTCTTCTACCTGGCCCAGAGCTGGCGTGACGCGGGCGAACCGGAGAAGTCGCTCGCGGCGTACGACCGCAGAGCGGACATGGGCGGCTGGGACGAGGAGGTCTTCTGCTCCCGCCTGTACGCCGCGCGCCTCGCCGCCGCCCTGGAGCGACCCGGAGCGGAGGTGGTGGACCGCTACCTCCGCGCCCACGAGAGCCGCCCCGCCCGCGCCGAGGCCCTCGGCGACCTCGCCCGCCACTGCCGCCTCAACGGCCCGCGCTGGCCGCTGGCGCACCTCGTCGCCCGGCAGGCGGCCCGCACCCCGTTCCCGTCGGACGTCCTCTTCGTCGAGCACGAGTGGTACGCGTGGCGCGCCCTCGACGAGCTCGCCGTGGCCGCCTACTGGGTGGGCGAGTACGACGAGTCGCGGGAGTGCTGCGAGCGCCTCCTCGCCGGGGACGCGCTGCCCGCGGACCACCGCGACCGGGTACTGCGGAACCTGGAGTTCGCCCGGCGCGGAGCGGGCGCGCCGGGGCTCGTCGACGCGTGACCGGCGGGGCACGGTCCCGCCGGCCGCCGGGCGCGGGGCCGCCCACCGGTGCCCCCGTATACCGGCACCGAACCGCCATGCCCGATACTTGACCCGGCCGGGAGCGGACAAAAGCCCCTTCCCGGCCGTGGCACGGCAGCAGGACGGACGAGCGGGAGGCGGGCGATCGTGGCGAGCGCGCGGGCGACAGGTCGGGCAGGTGCACGCGGCGCGGCCGCCGTGCTGGCGGTGGTGATCGGGCTGATCGCGGCCACCGGCTGCAGCGCCACCGGCGGAAAGCGCGCCGAGGACGCGCGCAAGGCCGCCGCGGCCGCGCAGAACGGCCGCCCCGCCGTCGACACCCCCCGCTGGACCATCGCCATGGTCACCCACTCCGGCGACGGCGACACGTTCTGGGACATCGTCCAGAAGGGCGCCCGCCAGGCCGCCGCCAAGGACAACGTCGACTTCCTCTACGCCCACAGCGACCAGGGCCAGGAGCAGGCCCAGCTCGTCGACGCGTACGTGGCGAAGAAGGTCGACGGGCTGATCGTCACCCTCGCCAAGCCGGAGGCGCTCAAGGCGTCCGTCGCCCGCGCGGTCGCCGCCGGCATCCCCGTCGTCACCGTGAACTCCGGCTCCGAGCAGTCCGCCGCCTTCGGCGCCCTCACCCACATCGGGCAGGACGAGACCGTCGCCGGCCGGGCCGTCGGCGACACCCTCGACGAGCGGGGCCGCAAGAAGGCGCTCTGCGTCCTGCACGAGCAGGGCAACGTCGGCCACGAGCAGCGTTGCGACGGCATCCGCGAGACCTTCGACGGCGAGCTGCAGAACCTGTACGTCGACGGCACCAGCATGCCCGACGTCGCGGCGTCCATCGAGGCGAAGCTCCAGACCGACCCGGCCCTCGACGCCGTCGTCACCCTCGGCGCGCCCTACGCCGACGCCGCCGCCCAGGCCAAGCGCACCGCCGGAGCCAAGGCGGAGATCGCCACCTTCGACCTCAACGCCAAGGTCGCCGCCGCCCTCGGCAGCGGGACCCTCGCCTTCGCCGTCGACCAGCAGCCGTACCTCCAGGGCTACGAGGCCGTCGACCTGCTGTGGCTCCACCGCTACAACGCCCACGTCCTCGGCGGGGGCCGCCCCGTGCTCACCGGCCCGCAGATCGTCACGGGGAAGGACGCGGCCGCGCTGGCCGAGTACACCGAGCGAGGCACCCGATGACCGCCACCGCCCCGCCGCGCCCCCAGGAGCCCGGCCCCGCCGAGCCGCTGACGGCCCCGCCGCCGGCGCGGCGGCTCACCCGCAGGCTGCTCACCCGGCCCGAGCTCGGATCCGTCGTCGGAGCCCTCGCCGTCTTCCTCTTCTTCGCCGTCGCCGCCGACGGCTTCCTCACCGCCGCCGGCCTGGGCACCGTCCTGTACGCGGCGTCGGCCATCGGCATCATGGCCGTCCCCGTCGCCCTCCTCATGATCGGCGGCGAGTTCGACCTGTCGGCCGGCGTCCTGGTCACCACCGCGGCACTGACCTCGTCGATGGTCAGCTACCAGCTGACCGCGAACGTCTGGGTCGGCGTCGGAGTGTCCCTGCTGGTGGCGCTCGCCGTCGGACTCTTCAACGGGTTCCTGCTGACCCGCACCCGGCTGCCCAGCTTCATCATCACCCTCGGCACCTTCCTGATGCTGACGGGCCTCAACCTCGGCGTCACCAAGCTCGTCAGCGGCACCGTCTCCACCAAGACCATCGCCGACATGGAGGGCTTCCCCTCCGCCCGGGCCGTGTTCGCCTCCGAGCTGACCCTCGGCGGCGCCACCCTCAAGGTCACGATCCTGTGGTGGCTCGGCCTCGTCGCCGCCGCCACCTGGATCCTGCTGCGCACCCGCTTCGGCAACTGGGTCTTCGCCGTCGGCGGCAGCGCCGACGCCGCCCGCGCCGTCGGGGTCCCCGTGCGCCGTACGAAGATCCTCCTCTACACGGGCGTCGCCTTCGGCGCCTGGATCTCCGGCCAGCACCTGCTGTTCTCGTTCGACGCCGTCCAGTCCGGAGAAGGCGTCGGCAACGAACTGATCTACATCATCGCCGCCGTCATCGGGGGCTGCCTGATCACCGGCGGATACGGGTCCGCCGTCGGCTCCGCCGTGGGCGCCCTCATCTTCGGCATGACCGGCAAGGGCATCGTGTACGCCGAGTGGAACCCCGACTGGTTCACCTTCTTCCTCGGAGCGATGCTGCTCCTCGCGACCCTGCTCAACGCCTGGGTCCGCAAGCGCGCGGAGGCCACCCCGTGACGACCGAGACCACCCCCGCGCCGCTCGTCGCACTCGACGGCGTCAGCAAGCACTACGGCACCGTCCGCGCCCTGGAGGACGTCTCCCTCCAGGTCCACGCCGGGCAGATCACCTGCGTCCTCGGGGACAACGGCGCCGGCAAGTCCACCCTCATCAAGATCATCGCCGGGCTGCACGCCCACGACGCCGGCACCCTGCGCATCGACGGCGAGGAAACCGTCCTGTCCTCCCCGCGCGACGCCCTCGACCGCGGCATCGCCACCGTCTACCAGGACCTCGCCGTCGTCCCGCTCATGCCGGTGTGGCGGAACTTCTTCCTCGGCTCCGAACCCACCACCGGCAAGGGCCCCTTCCGGCGGCTCGACACCGCCCGCATGCGCGCCACCACCCGCGCCGAGCTGCTCCGCATGGGCATCGACCTGCGGGACGTGGACCAGCCCATCGGCACCCTTTCCGGAGGTGAGCGCCAGTGCGTCGCCATCGCCCGGGCCATCCACTTCGGCGCCAAGGTCATCGTCCTCGACGAGCCCACCGCCGCCCTCGGCGTCAAGCAGTCCGGTGTCGTCCTGAAGTACGTCGCCGCCGCCCGCGACGCCGGCCTCGGCGTGGTGCTCATCACCCACAACCCGCACCACGCCCACCTGGTCGGCGATCGCTTCGTCCTCCTCCAGCGCGGTCGCATGGCGGCGAGCCACACCAAGGACTCCGTGACCCTGGACGAGCTCACCCGGCAGATGGCCGGCGGCAGCGAACTCGACGACCTGCGCCACGAACTGGAACGGCCCACCGGAGCCTGACCCCTGGCGCCACTCGCATCCGGCCCGGCCCCCCTCGTACCGGCGCAGGCTGCCGTGCCCGCCGCCGCTGCCGGCCCGGGCACCTCCACCGGGCACAGGCCGCCGCCCGGTCGCGCCCCGCCGCGCCCGTCCGCCCGCCGCCACGGCCCGCGCGCACCGCCGCCCGGCACCGCGCACCTGGCAGAATCGGGGGCGGCGGGCGCCGTCCGCCGCCGGACCGTCCCGGGCCCGGCCCACCACCGCAAGGCGACAGGACCTCGTGAGCACCCACCGCGACCTCAGCCACCGCGGCAGCGCCCGCGGCACCGTCCTGCGCACCGTGGGCACCCGCGAACGCCGCTCCCACCTGAGCGCCCCCCGCGTCCCGACCGTCGGCATCGACATCGGCGGCACGAAGGTCATGGCCGGCGTCGTCGACGCGGACGGCGCCATCCTGGAGAAGGTCCGCACCGAGACACCCGACAAGTCCAAGAGCCCCAAGGTCGTCGAGGACACCATCGTCGAGCTCGTCCTGGACCTGTCCGACCGGCACGACGTGCACGCCGTCGGCATCGGCGCGGCCGGCTGGGTCGACGCCGACCGCAGCACCGTCCTCTTCGCCCCCCACCTGGCCTGGCGCAACGAACCCCTGCGCGACAACCTCCAGTCCCGGCTCGCCGTCCCCGTCATGGTCGACAACGACGCCAACACCGCCGCCTGGGCGGAATGGCGCTTCGGCGCGGGCCGCGGCGAGGACCACCTCGTCATGATCACCCTCGGCACCGGGATCGGCGGCGCCATCCTGGAGGACGGCCGGGTCAAGCGCGGCAAGTACGGCGTCGCCGGCGAGTTCGGCCACATGCAGGTCGTCCCCGGCGGCCACCGCTGCCCCTGCGGCAACCGCGGCTGCTGGGAGCAGTACAGCTCGGGCAACGCCCTCGTGCGGGAGGCCCGCGAACTCGCCGTCGCCGACTCGCCGGTCGCCCACGGCATCATCGAACGCGTCAAGGGCCAGGTCCCCGACATCACCGGCCCCCTGATCACCGAGCTGGCCCGCGAGGGCGACGCCATGTGCGTCGAACTGCTCCAGGACATCGGCCAGTGGCTCGGCGTCGGCATCGCCAACCTCGCCGCCGCCCTCGACCCGTCCTGCTTCGTCATCGGCGGTGGCGTCAGCGCCGCCGACGACCTGCTCATCGGGCCCGCCCGCGACGCCTTCCGCCGCCACCTCACCGGCCGCGGCTACCGCCCCGAGGCCCGCATCGCCAAGGCCCAGCTCGGCCCCGAGGCCGGCATGGTCGGCGCCGCCGACCTCGCCCGGCTCGTCGCCCGCCGCTTCCGCCGCGCCAACCGCCGCCGCGTCGAGCGGTACGAGCGGTACGAGCGGTACGCCCAGGCGTTCCGCGGCGGCGCGGGGGGCCTCACCGGCCGCACCGTCCGCGACAGAAACACCGCCACCGGCGGCACCGCCCGCCCCACCGAGGAACCCGAGGCATGACGACGACCGACGACGACGTCACCCCGCCCGCACAGGAGGCTCCCGACGAGCGGCGCGCCAGGATGCGGCACCGCAGACTCGCCGCCCTGGTCATCGCGCTGCTCGTCACCGCCTCCACCACGTACTTCCTGATCTCCGCCGAGCAGAGCCGCTCCAGCGGCCGCGACAAGCAGGCCGAGTCCTCGGTCACGGGCCTCCAGGACAGCTGGCCGTCCAAGATGAAGCGCCGCATCTTCGAGGTGCCGATCCCCGGCGGGTCCACGGACGTCGCCTACTTCGAGACGAGCAACTGGAAGACGAGCCGGCTGTACGTGCAGTTCACCACCAGCGCGTCCGGCCTCGATCGGTACCTCGAACGCTCCGGCTCCCGGCGCGCCGCCCTGGAGCACGGCACGATCACGGTCGGCGAGCGCGACGCGGACACCGTCGGCTGGAGCTTCCCCACCGACCGCGACTGGGCCGCCACCACCGTCACCAACGCCGACCCCCGGCCCACCCGGGACATCACCGTGGACCGCACCGACCCGGCCGCCCCCCGCGTGTACGTCGTCTCCACCACCACCCCGTAGCCGCCGGACGCCACCCGGAGGCGGTAGCCCGGCCCGCGTCACTACTCTGGCCCCGTGACCGAGGTGACCGAGACGACGACCCCCACGCGCGGCCCCGACGCGGCCGGCCCCGCCGGCCCGGTGGCCACCGCTGCGCCGCCGTCCGCCCCCCAGCCCCCCGCCGCGCCCTCCCCGCGCCGCCCCAGGACGCTGCAGTACCGCAGCGACGGCCCCGAGGACGCCCCCGTCCTCGTCCTCGGCCCGTCCCTCGGCACCACGTGGCACATGTGGGACCGCCAGATGCCCGGGCTCACCGCCCGCTGGCGGGTCATCCGCTTCGACCTCCCCGGCCACGGCGGCGCCACCGCGGAACCCGCCTGCTCCGTCGCCGAGCTCGCCGACCGGCTCCTGGCCACCCTCGACGGACTCGGCGTCCAGCGCTTCGGGTACGCGGGCACGGCCCTCGGCGGAGCGGTCGGCGCCGACCTCGCGCTGCGCGCGCCGCACCGGCTCGCCGCCCTCGCCCTGATCGCCGCCTCACCCCGCTTCGGCACCGCCGACGAGCACCGCCAGCGAGGCGTCGCCGTCCGCGCGGGCGGCCTCGAACCGCTCGCCGTCAACGCGCCGGAGCGGTGGTTCACCCCCGGCTTCGCCGCCGCCCAGCCGGCGATCGTCGACTGGGCCGTCCAGATGGTCCGCACCACCGACCCCGGCTGCTACGCCGCCGCCTGCGAGGCCCTCGCCGCCTTCGACGTCCGCGCCGACCTCGGCAGGATCGGCGTGCCCACCCTGGTCCTCGTCGGCTCCGAGGACCGGGTCGCGGGCCCCGCCGAGGCCCGCACCCTCGTCGCGGGCATCCCCGACGCGCGGCTCGCGCTGGTGCCGGGCGCCTCCCACCTCGCCCCCGTCGAGCAGCCCGCCGCCGTCACCGACCTGCTCGTCCGGCACTTCTCCGGCGCCTGGCAGGACACCCTCGCCACCCTCCCGGCCCCGCCGCAGCCCCCGGCGCCGCCCTTCACCCCCGGGCCCGCCCCCGCCCCGGCCGCCGCCGCGCACACCTCCGGCTCCGCACCCGGAGCCGCTGCCGACCCGTACGAGACCGGTCTGCGGACCCGGCGGGAGGTCCTCGGCGACGCGTACGTGGACGGCCTCCTCGACGCCGCGGACGACGTCACCCGGGACTTCCAGACCCTCGCCACCCGCTACGCCTGGGGCGAGGTGTGGACCCGCGACGGGCTCGACCGGCGCACCCGCAGCTGCGTCACCCTCGCCGCGCTGGCGGCCCGCGGCCACACCGACGAGCTCGCCGCCCACACCCGCGCCGCCCTGCGCAACGGCCTCACCCCGGCCGAGATCCGCGAGGTCCTGCTGCACACCGCCGTCTACTGCGGCCTGCCCGCCGCGAACACGGCGTTCCGCGTCGCCCAGCAGGTGATCCGGGAGGAGACCGCACCCCGGCCCTGACGCCGGGGACATCGCGAAGGACCGCCCACGGAAGGCAGGATGGGCCCATGAAGCTGACCAAGAAGTCCCACGCCTGCGTCCGGCTGGAGAAGGACGGGCGGACCCTCGTCATCGACCCGGGCGGGTTCAGCGAGGAGGACGCCGCCCTCGGCGCCGACGCGGTCCTCATCACCCACGAGCACCCCGACCACTTCGAGGAGGGCCGCCTCCGGGCCGCCCTGGAGGCCGCGCCCGGCGCCGAGGTGTGGACGCTGCGCAGCGTCGCCGAGCGGATCTCCGCCGCCTTCCCCGGCCGCGTGCACACCGTCGGCGAGGGCGACACGTTCACCGCCGCCGGGTTCGAGGTGGAGGTGCACGGCCAGTTGCACGCCGTCATCCACCCGGACCTGCCCCGCATCACCAACGTCGGCTACCTCGTGGACGGGTCCGTGTTCCATCCCGGCGACGCCCTCACCGTGCCCGGCCGGCCCGTCGAGACGCTGATGCTGCCCGTGATGGCGCCCTGGAGCAAGATCTCCGAGGTCATCGACTACGTCAGGGAGGTCAAGCCGCAGCGCACCATCGACGTCCACGACGCCCTGCTCACCCCGCTGGCCCGGCCGATCTACGACACCCACCGGGGCAACCTGAGCGGCGCCGAGCACCGGCGGCTGACCCCCGGCGCGTACACCGAGCTCTGACGCCGCGGCCGCGGGCGGCGGCCGTTGTCGGACCCCGCCGTTAGGCTTGCCGTCATGCGCATCGCCACCTGGAACGTCAATTCGATCACCGCCCGGCTTCCGCGGCTGCTGGCCTGGCTGGAGAGCAGCGGCACGGACGTGCTGTGCGTCCAGGAGACCAAGTGCACCGCCGAGCAGTTCCCCACCGCCGAGCTGCGGGAGCTGGGATACGAGTCGGTGGTGAACGCCACGGGACGGTGGAACGGCGTGGCCCTGGTGTCCCGGGTCGGCCTGGACGACGTGGTCACCGGGCTCCCCGGGGGACCGGAGTACGAGGGGGCGCAGGAGCCGCGGGCCGTCTCCGCGACCTGCGGCCCCGTCCGCCTCTGGTCCGTGTACGTGCCCAACGGCCGCGAGGTCGCGCACGAGCACTACGCGTACAAGCTGCGGTGGCTGGAGGCCCTGCAGGGCGCCGTGGCGGGGGACGCGGCGGGGACCCGCCCCTTCGCCGTGCTCGGCGACTTCAACATCGCGCCCACCGACGACGACGTCTGGGACCGGTCGCTCTTCGAGGGGTCCACGCACGTCACCGCGCCCGAGCGGGCCGCGCTGGAGGGCCTGCGGGGCGTCGGCCTGGGCGACGTCGTGCCGCGGCCGCTGAAGTACGACCACCCCTTCACGTACTGGGACTACCGTCAGCTGTGCTTCCCCAAGAACCGGGGCATGCGCATCGACCTCGTCTACGGCAACAAGCCGTTCGCGGACGCCGTCAAGGACAGCTACGTGGACCGCGAGGAGCGCAAGGGCAAGGGCGCCTCCGACCACGCCCCCGTGGTCGTCGACCTGGACGTGTAGCCGGACCCCGGGCCGCCGGGGCGCGGGCCGGAGCACCGCCGCCGCGCGCCCTGTCGTGCCCGCGGCGGCCGCGGTGCCACCCTGGGCCGTATGAACTTCCCTTTCCTGGACGCCTGGCGCAAGCGGCGCGGCGGCGGGCGGCACGCGACACTCGCCACCGCCTTCGAAGAGGACCCGGAGGGGGTCGCCGGCCTGCTCTCCGAGTGCGCTCTGCTGCGTGCCCGGGCCGCGGCGGCCGGGGTGCGGCTCGACGACAGCCCGCGCTCCCTGGAGGCACTGGACCAACTGCCGCCGCGCTGGCGCGAGGACCCCGAGGAGCTCCCGTGGGTGGGCAACGACGCGGGCCTGTACCTCGGCACGGTGATCGTGCGCACGGTGCCCGGGGCGGTGTGGGACGTGCTGCCCGCCGGGCGGCCCGTGGTGCGGCTGGTGTCGGGGCGTGAACTGGACGTGGTCGCGGCGGGCCTCGACTGGGCGGTCACCGGTTCGCCGGAGCTGTCCCAGCGCTACGGCGAGGCCGCCGAAGGGTGACAGGTGCGACCCTTACATGCGGTTCGCCCAGTTCACTCCCTTCTGCGGCTTATTGGGTAAATAGCGCTAATCCTGAGCCGTGCGTGTCGAGCTGTGGAGCGTCCCTGCACCACGCATAGTGTGCGCTGGCCTCGAACCTGCCCGGCCGCGGCCGAGGATCACTGCTCGCGCAACGGCACCGACACGTACGAGGGGTCGGTGGGCGGCGAGGAGAAGGTCAGCCGCGCGCCGGTCGGGTTGTGGTCGATGTACAGAGGGTCGACGCCGTCGAGCACCAGCGCCAGCCGGTGCCCGGCCGGCACGTCGTACGCCGTGGAGAACAGCTCCAGGTCCACGGCGAACGGCTCGCCGGGGGTGCGGCCGTGGAAGGTGTGGGGCGCGTTGCTGACCAGCCTGCCGAAGCCGAGGGGGCCGACGTCGTAGAGGTACGCCACGAAGGTGCCGCTGCTGTCGGCGCTGGTGACGGTGGTGTGGAGGGTCGTGGTGCCGCGCACCTGCCGGGCGGTGCGGTACCGCTCGGACTGCCACACGGCGGCCCGGGAGCGGGGGAGCAGCGGCACCGACACGGTGGGCGGCACCCGCAGGAACTGGTCGAGGGCGTTCGACAGCAGCGCGGTGCCGCCGTTGGCGCCCGAGTCGGCGTTCGCGTGGATGCGCTGCTCGCCGCCGAGGGGGATCCGGTGCCGACGCTCGCCCACCGACCGCCAGTCGGGATAGCCCTCGTAGGGCCCCCCGCTGCGGGACTTCAGCTGGACGGGCTGCTCGCGGTCGATGCCGTTGGCCGCGCCCTTCAGGTGGTGGTCGAACCAGCGCCGGGCGCTGCTCCACGCGTCGTTGGGCAGGCCGAGCAGCCCGCCGGCCTCGGCGGTGGCGTGGTCGCCGGGGCGCAGTTCGAGCCGCTTGGGCCCGGCCAGCTTCTCGTAGAAGGAGGCGTACTGGTTGGGCGGGAAGACCGTGTCACCCCAGGCGTTGGCCATGAGGATCGCGGGCCGATGGGTGTTGAGCCGGTCCAGGTGGGTGACGGGGGAGCGCTTGCGGCCCCAGTCGATCATCTCCTGCTCCCGGGACAGGTCCGAGGAGAGGAAGTCGTGCAGCACCCTGCGGAGTTCCGGGCCCGGGCGTCCGGTGAGGTAGCCGGTCCCGCCCAGCAGTGCGGCCGCCTGGCGGTGCTGGGTGCGGCCGCTGTAGATGGAGTCGATGAGGTCGGCCCAGCCGCTGAGCGCCGCGACCGCCTTGATCCTCGGGTCGTGGGCGGCGGCCATCAGGCTGATGCCCGCCCCGTACGAGACGCCCGCCATGCCGACGCGCCCGGGGTCGGCGGGGGTGTGGGCCAGTGCCCAGTCGACGACCGCGGCGGCGTCGGCCACGTCGGCGGGTCCGGCGACCTCGATGTGGCCGCCGGACTGCCAGAACCCCCGGGAGTTGTACGTGAGGACCACGTAGCCGGAGTCGGCGAGCTTCCGGGCCTGGGCGAGGTACTCGATCTGCGGGGTGGCCCAGCTGGTGGGGAGGACGACGAGCGGGAAGCGGCGGGTTCCGCCGGCGTGGGCGGGGGTGACGACGTTCGCCTTGAGGACGACCCCGCCGTGGCCGGTGATGTCGACGAACCGTATACCGGCCGCGGACGCGGACACCGGGGCGGCCGCCGCCCGTACGGGCTGTGCCGCCGCCGCGGACCCGAGGGTCGTGCCGGCGGCCAGGGCGGCCGAGACCGCGCCGATGGCCGCGGTGCGCAGGGCGTTACGTGAAAGGCCCACGGGTCACTCCTCACGTCGTCGCGTGATCGTTGAAAGTGAACCGAAGGTAACCGCAGCGGCTTACCGGAGGTAACTCCCCGGTAAGTTACGCGATGGTAACAATCGCGGCGGGGTGCGCGGCCGGATTCAGCGCAGGGCGCTCTTCGCCTGCCACTGCTCCCACGACAGGTTCCACTCGCCGTAGCCGTTGTTCAGGGCCTGGGTGCCCTTGGCGTCGTCCCCCTCGATCTCGAACGGGTCGCCCACCTGCACCTGCTCGTACACCCAGCGGGCGTCGGCGTCCGTCATGCCGATGCAGCCGGAGCTCTTGTTCGCGCTGCCCATGTACCGGGCGTTCCACGGCGCGGCGTGCGCGTACATCCCGGACCAGGTCAGCCGCATCGAGTAGTCGACCATCTTGTCGTACGCGTCGCCGAGGCCGACCGTCTCGGAACGCATGTTGATCGTGCCCTCCTTCGACATCAGGACGGTCCGGCCCCGCCAGGACGCCTTCTCCCCGCCGGGCGTTCCGGCCGACATGGGGATCTCCTTGACGGTCCGCCCGTCGCGCACGAGCGTGAGCCGGTGGCCGTCGAGGTCGACCTTCACGACCTGGTCCCTGCCGACGGTGAAACCGGTGACGTAGTCCCGGACGAACCAGCCGCCGTCGGGACCGGAATCCACGCCGTTCAGCTCGGCGTTCAGCGTGACCTTCGTGCCCGGCTTCCAGTACTCGCGGGGCCGCCAGTCCACACGGTCCTTGCCGGACCAGTCCTGCATCCAGCCCCAGGAGCCCTCCGTGCCGTTGGACGTGGTCACCTTCAGCGCCTTCTCGACCGCCGCCTTGTCCTTCACCGGGTGGTCGAACACGATCGACAGCGGCTGGGCGATGCCGACCGTGGTGTCCTTGCCGGGGGCGAGGGTCAGCTTGTTCACCTTCTCGGCGGCGGCGGTCGCGAAGCCCGCCGTCGCGGTGCCGCCGCCCGTGTCCCGGGCCTCCACCGTGTAGCCGGTGCCCGGCGCGGCGCCGCGCGCGGACGTCCAGCTCCTCCCGTCGGCGGACACCTTCCCGGCGAGCACCGCGCCCTGGGAGTCGGTCACGGTGACCTGCTTGAGGGTGCCCTCGGCGAGCGACACCTTCACGGGGCCGCCCGGTGCGGCCTGCTTGCCCGTCAGGTTCACCGTGATGCGGGTCTCCGGCTTGGCCTTGCCGTCCTGACCCGCCTCCCCGGCGGGGCCGCCGGAGGAGCCGCTGCCACCCGAACACGCCGTCAGGGCCGCGGCAAGGACCGCGGTCCCGGCGAGGGCGCCGGCGCGGAGCGCGGTGCGGGGACGTATGCGGGTCACGGCGAACCTCCAGATGGTCTCATCACGTCGCTGGGTGAGAGGGCGATGAGAGCCGACGGGTTGCCGGACACGGCGAAGTTTCCGCCGTCGTCCCGTGTGATGCGGACGACAGGGGGCAGCGCGGCCGCTCCGAGACCGGGCCTCGTCCCGGCGTCCGGTGCTATCCGGATGCGCCGCTCCCGCGCGGCAGCCGTCGCCGCACCGTGGCGCCGGACGCCGGCTCGGGGTGGGCGCTTCCCCGCCCGGAGGCCGATGCAGGGTCCCGGGCGGCGTCCGGCGCGGGATCCGGTTCCGTGGCGGGATCCGGATCCGGTTCCATGACGGGGGCGGGTGCCAGGGCCGCACGCGTCACGTCCGCCACGAGCTCGACGACGTCCGGCCCGTACGCCTGCGAGTTGACGACCTTCAGCAGCAGTACGAACGGCTGGTTCCGGTGCTTGCGTGCCAGCTTCTCGTAGTGGCGCAGGAGGTGGCGGGCCGCGGCCTGGTTGGTAATGGCCCGCTGCCCGCAGAAGAGGAACACCGGCCGCGAGTCCTCCCCGGCGGTCAGCCGGGCGAGGACCACGTACTCGCGGACGCCGGGCTCCATCCGGTACGTCTCGGTGCCGATGCGGAAGGACCCCCAGGTCGATCCCGGCTCGCCGGCCACGTCGACGACCATGCCGGGCATCAGGGTCCGCAGGTGTGCGGCCATCCGGTCGTTCGAATAGGGGCCGCCCAGGCAGAACTCCGTGTGCGCGCCGAAACCCTGGTGCGCGCTGTCGTGCCGCACGATCCTGGCGTGCGCCCCGCAGTCCTTGATGAGGGCGGACAGCTCCAGCAGGGCGAACACGTCGAACCGGTGCACGGCGCCTTCACCGTCCGCGTCCCGGTTCACCACCAGCAGGCACTCGGAGTTGCCCGGCAGGCCGAAGAACGCCTGCTTGCGCCGGAGTCTCCTGCGCCACTGCGCGGTGCGCGCCAGCCAGCCCAGCGAGGCGCTCACTCCGGCGGCCGCCACGCCCAGCACGATGTCCCGCAGGTTCTCGTCCATGGGGGCGCATGCTAGCGGGGACACGCGTCCCCGTTCGAGGGGGTCCTGGCCACCGGGGCCGACCGAAGTTACAGTGCGCCAACGGCCGTTGACTGGAGGTATGCGGTGCTGCGTCGGTCCCGTCGGTTCCTCGTCCGGTACGCCTCCCTCGTCGCCGTCTCCGCGACGGCGCTGACCACCGGGGCCGCCCCGCCTCCGGCGCCCGCCCCGCCCCCGCCCGCCAAGACGCCCGTCGCCGTCGGCCACGGCGGGGCCGTGGCCAGCGTGGACGCCGACGCCTCGGCCGCGGGCATCGCCGTGCTCAAGGCCGGGGGCAACGCCGTGGACGCCGCCGTGGCGACCGCGGCCGCGCTCGGCGTCACCGAGCCGTACTCCGCGGGCATCGGCGGGGGCGGCTACCTCGTCCACTACGACGCCCGCACCCGCACCGTCCACACCCTCGACGGGCGCGAGACCGCGCCGCGGTCCGCGACCGCGGCGCTGTTCCTCGGCGACGGCGGCACGCCCCTGCCGTTCGGCGAGGCCGCGACCAGCGGACTCTCCGTCGGCGTGCCGGGGACGCCGGCGACCTGGGACGCGGCCCTGGACGCCTGGGGCACGAAGTCCCTGCGCGAGCTGCTGAAGCCTGCCGAGCGGCTGGCCCGCGACGGCTTCGTCGTCGACGAGACGTTCCGTGCGCAGACCCGCGCCAACGAGGAACGGTTCCGCGACTTCCCGGCCAGCGCCGAGCTGTTCCTGCCCGGCGGCGCCCTCCCCGCGGTGGGCTCGGTCATGCGGAACCCCGACCTCGCCCGCACGTACGCGAAACTCGGCCGCCAGGGCAGCACCCGCGCCATGTACCGGGGCGACCTGGCGCGCGACATCGTCCGCACCGTGCGCAACCCCCCGGTACGCGAGGGCGCCGGACGCACCGTGCGCGCCGGGGACCTGACGACACGTGACCTCGCCGCGTACGAGACGGTGCGGCGGGCGCCCGCGAAGGTGTCGTACCGCGGGCTCGACGTGTACGGCATGGCGCCCTCCTCGTCGGGCGGGACGACGGTCGGCGAGGCCCTGAACATCCTGGAGGGCACGGACCTGCGACCCGCCGCCGCCCCCGAGGACGCCTACCTGCACCGCTTCGTCGAGGCCAGCCGGATCGCGTTCGCGGACCGCGGCCGGTGGGTCGGGGACCCGGCGCACGAGGACGTGCCGCTGGAGGGCCTGTTGTCGCAGCGGTTCGCGGACGCCCGGGCCTGCCTCATCAAGGACGACACGACCCTCACCAGCCCCCTGCCCCCCGGCGACCCGCACGCCGCCGCCCCCGGCTGCGAGCCGTCCGGGAAGGCGGTCCCCACCCCGTACGAGGGCGAGAGCACCACGCATCTGACCACCGCCGACCGGTGGGGGAACGTCGTCGCCTACACGCTGACCATCGAGCAGACCGGCGGCAGCGCCATCACCGTGCCGGGCCGCGGCTTCCTGCTCAACAACGAGCTCACCGACTTCTCCTTCGCCCCGGCCGACCCCGCCGTCCACGACCCGAACCTGCCAGGCCCCGGCAAACGTCCCCGCTCCTCCATGGCCCCCACGATCGTGCTGGACCGCCACGACCGCCCGGTGCTCGCCCTCGGCTCCCCGGGCGGCGCGACCATCATCACGACCGTGCTCCAGACCCTGACCGGCGTCCTCGACCGGGGGCTCCCCCTGGTGGACGCCATCGCCGCGCCCCGGGCCAGCCAGCGCAACGGGCCGCTCACGGACGTCGAGCCGGGCCTCGCGGCAGCAGTGCGGGCGCGCCTGGCCGAGCGGGGCCACGCCTTCCGCGAGGTCACCGAGATCGGCGCGGCGACGGGCGTGCACCGCCTCCCCGACGGCCGCTGGCTGGCCGCCGCCGAGAAGGTCCGGCGCGGCGGAGGCTCCGCCCTGGTGGTCCGCCCCACCGGCTGACCCAGGAGGGAAGCCTCCGGTTCGCAAACTCGCTGTAGCGGTGCCGTAACACGACTCGGGTCGAATGCCATGCGTCGCAGGGTCGCCGTCGGAGCGTGCAAGGGCGTGAGTGTGCCGATGACCGAGCAGCAAGTCAGCAGGAAATCAGCCGAGTTCGCACACTGGCTGGGGGAACTGACCGCGCTGATCGACCCCGGGAGAGGCTGGTACGGCGTCTTCCTGACGCGGGACCCCGACGGCATGCGGGCCTGCGTGTCCGGGGCCGAACTGCCGCCCTGGGACGTGGTGGAGGCGCTCCTGCGCGACTTCGCGCAGCTGCGCGGCGAGGAGTCCGGGCGGACGCAGACCGCCCGGGCCCGCCGACTGCACGCGGCCGCCGCCGCCGAGCGCGACGCCCGGCCCGGCGCGCGCCGCGCCCTGCTCGACCGGCTCCAGCCGGCCCTGCGGGAGCAGGCGCGCACCGCCGAGCGCGCCCGTGAACTCATCGAGCGGGCCGGCCCCGACGGGGCCGGCCCGCTCGCCCACCACCTGGCGTGGCTGCGCGACGACCACGACCGCGCCACCGCTCGGGTCGCCGAGCTGCGGGCCCGGCTCGCGGCGCTCCCCCAGGAGTCCGCCCAGCGCCCCGCGGCCTTACGGCCCGACCCCGCCGCCCCCGCGGAGAACGGCGGCCGCAGGCGGCGGCCCCGCGGCGCCCGCTACGCCTGGCTGGACGATTCCGACGGGGACGCCGGGCCGGTGGCCGCGCCGCCGGAGGCCGGTCCCGCCGCCACCGCCGGGGCCGCACCGACCGGCGCCCGCTTCGGTGGGGGAGGCGGAGACGAAGAGCCGCCCCCGCCCGCACCGCCGGAGGCCGGGCCCGTCTCCGCCTCCGACCGGTCCGCGGTCGCCCACGCCGTCGCCGTCCTCGTCGACCTGCGGGCCC
This sequence comes from Streptomyces sp. CC53, assembly GCF_001865245.1. Taxonomy (GTDB): domain Bacteria; phylum Actinomycetota; class Actinomycetes; order Streptomycetales; family Streptomycetaceae; genus Streptomyces. The sequence continues at coordinate 16,832 of NZ_MKXB01000162.1, forward strand.
AAGGCCGCAGCGGCGAGGCGCACGCGCTGCTGTGCGAGGCCGCCCGCTGGCCGGCCGTACGACTGCCGTTGCTCGCCACCGCACTGGACCGGGCCGGGCTGGCCGCCGACTGGGCCACCCTGCTGTGGGAGGCGGTGTCCCTGCCGACCGCGCACCTGGCCGACCTGGCCGCGGCGCTCGCCGCCGCCGGCCGGGAGGGCGACGCCGGGCAGCTCCTGCGGCAGGGCGTGACCCGGCCGGGGGAGGACGTCGCGGCGGCCGTGACCGGGACGCGCGCCTCGTGCTGGGGCGCGCGGGCCCTCGTCGAGGTCTTCGTCGCGGTGCGGTCGCCCGAGGACACCGCCCACTTCGCCGCCTGCGCCCCGCAACGCCTGGTGCCCGAGGTGCTCCGGGCCGCCCGGGCCGCTGCCCCGGCGCGCGAGACGGCGGTCGTGCACGCCCTGCGCGTCGCGGGCCTCGTGACCGGCTGAGGCGCCGGCGAGCGGGAACCACCACCGCCTGGCCACGGCCTGACCGCTATGGACCAGTCGGGTACGAAAAATGATCAACTTCGGTGGTGGATGGCGGCGGTCTTGCCCCGGGATGTGACGAGGCTTACGTTCTCCTCCTACGCATCGCTCTACGTGCGTAGAGGCTCTCTGACGCCGTGCCGAAGGAGCAGCTCATGTCCCAGCCCGCCCAGACCGTGCGCGCCGCGCTCGTCCAGGCCACCTGGACCGGCGACACCGACTCGATGATCGCCAAACACGAGGCCCACGCCCGCGAGGCCGCCCGCCAGGGCGCCCGGGTCATCGGCTTCCAAGAGGTGTTCAACGCCCCGTACTTCTGCCAGGTGCAGGACACCGAGCACTACCGCTGGGCCGAGCCCGTCCCCGACGGGCCCACGGTCCGCCGGATGCAGGACCTGGCCCGCGAGACCGGCATGGTGATCGTCGTACCCGTCTTCGAGGTCGAGGACTCCGGCTTCTACTACAACACCGCCGCCGTCATCGACGCCGACGGCAGCTACCTCGGCAAGTACCGCAAGCACCACATCCCGCAGGTCAAGGGGTTCTGGGAGAAGTTCTACTTCCGCCCCGGCAACCTCGGTTGGCCCGTCTTCGACACGGCCGTCGGCAGGATCGGCGTCTACATCTGCTACGACCGGCACTTCCCCGAGGGCTGGCGGCAACTCGGCCTCAACGGCGCCCAGCTCGTCTACAACCCCTCGGCCACCCACCGCGGCCTGTCCTCCTACCTGTGGCAACTGGAGCAGCCCGCGGCCGCCGTCGCCAACGAGTACTTCGTCGCCGCCATCAACCGCGTCGGCCAGGAGGAGTACGGCGACAACGACTTCTACGGCACCAGCTACTTCGTCGACCCGCGCGGCCGGACCGTCGGCGACACCGCCTCCGACAAGGAGGACGAACTGGTCGTCCGCGACCTCGACTTCGGCCTCATCGACGAGGTCAGACAACAGTGGGCGTTCTACCGGGACCGGCGCCCCGACGCCTACGAAGGACTGGGGGAGCCGTGAACGACGACCTCCTCGCCCGCCACAGGACCGTCCTGCCCGACTGGCTCGCCCTCTACTACGACCACCCGATCGAGATCACCCGCGGCGAGGGCCGCCACGTCTGGGACGCCGACGGCAACCGCTACCTCGACTTCTTCGGCGGCATCCTCACCACCATGACCGCCCACGCCCTGCCCGAGGTCACCCGGGCCGTCAGCGAGCAGGCCGGCCGCATCATCCACACCTCCACCCTCTACCTCGACCGCCCGATGGTCGAACTGGCCGAACGGATCGCCGCGCTCTCCGGCATCCCCGACGCCCGCGTCTTCTTCACCACCTCCGGAACCGAGGCCAACGACACGGCCCTCCTCCTCGCCACCGCGTACCGCCGCTCCAACCAGATCCTGGCGATGCGCAACAGCTACCACGGCCGGTCCTTCTCCACCGTCTCCGTCACCGGCAACCGCGCCTGGACCACCAGTACCCTGTCCGCGCTGCGCACCCTCTACGTGCACGGAGCCGTCCGCACCCGCGGCCCCTTCGCCCCGCTCTCCGACGCCGACTTCACCGCGGCCTGCGTCGCCGACCTGGAAGACCTGATCGGCCACACCGGAGACATCGCCGCGCTGATCGCCGAACCCGTCCAGGGAGTCGGCGGCTTCACCGCGCCGCCCGACGGGCTCTACGCCGCGTTCCGCGAAGTCCTGGACCGGCACGGCATCCTGTGGATCAGCGACGAGGTGCAGACCGGCTGGGGCCGCACCGGGGAGCACTTCTGGGGCTGGCAGGCGCACGCCGCCAGCGGCCCGCCCGACATCCTCACCTTCGCCAAGGGCATCGCCAACGGCATGTCCGTCGGCGGTGTCGTCGCCCGCGCCGAGGTGATGAACTGCCTGAACGCCAACTCCATCTCCACCTTCGGCGGCTCGCCCGTCACCATGGCCGCGGGCCTCGCCAACCTGTCGTACCTCCTCGAACACGACCTCCAGGGCAACGCCCGCCGCGTCGGCGGCCTCCTGATGGAGCGGCTGCGCGCCGTCTGCGCCGCGGCCCCCCTCGTACGGGAAGTGCGGGGCCGCGGCCTCATGATCGGCGTCGAACTCGCCGACCCCGCCACCGGGGCCGCCGCGCCCGACGCCGCCGCCGCCGTCCTCGAAGCCGCCCGCGACCGCGGCCTGCTCATCGGCAAGGGCGGCGGGCACGACACCAGCGTCCTGCGCATCGCACCGCCGCTCAGCCTCAACGTCGCGGAGGCCGAGGAGGGAGCCGCCCTCCTCGAAGAAGCCCTGCACTCCGTCCGGTGAACCCGGTACCCGTCCGCGTCCACGGCAAGCAAGGGGGCCGACCCGCACCATGAGCACCCGCATTCTCGTCCGAGGCGGCCTCGTCGTCACCGCCGCCGAGGAGACCCACGCCGACGTCCTCATCGAGGACGGCCGCATCGCCGCACTCGCCGCGCACGGCAGCAGCGCGGCCGAGACCTGGGCCGACGGCGCCGACCGCGTCCTCGACGCCGCAGGCAGGTACGTCATCCCGGGCGGCGTCGACGCCCACACCCACATGGAGCTGCCGTTCGGCGGCACGTTCGCGTCCGACGACTTCGAGACCGGCACCCGCGCCGCCGCCTGGGGCGGCACCACCACGATCGTCGACTTCGCCGTCCAGACCGTCGGCCACACCCTGCGCGAAGGACTCGACGCCTGGCACGCCAAGGCCGACGGCAAGTGCGCCATCGACTACGCCTTCCACATGATCCTCTCCGACGTCGACGACTCGTCGCTGAAGGAGATGGACCTCCTCGTCGAGGAGGGCGTGACCAGCTTCAAGAGTTTCATTCGGTCGCGTGACCAGGGGTTTTCTAGCGGAGTAGGCGATGTGACCGGCGGGGCCGTGGCCGGCGATCGGAGTGAAGGGACTTCTGGGAAATGACTCGGACTCTGATTACCGGCGGTCTCGTGATCACGGCCGCGGACGAGGTGCACGCGGATGTGCTGATCGAGCACGGCCGGGTGGTGGCGCTGGCGGCTCCGGGAAGCCAGCAGTGGACGGCGGACCGGGTGATCGACGCGTCGCAGAAGTACGTGATCCCGGGCGGGGTCGACGCGCACACGCACATGGAGCTGCCGTTCGGCGGCACGTTCGCGTCGGACACGTTCGAGACGGGGACGCGGGCGGCGGCGTGGGGCGGGACGACGACGATCGTTGATTTCGCGGTGCAGTCGAAGGGCGAATCGCTGCAGGCCGGCCTGAATGCCTGGCATGAGAAGGCGGATGGGAAATGCGCGATCGACTACGCGTTTCACATGATCATGTCGGACGTGAACGAGGCGACGCTGAGGGAGATGCCGAAGCTCGTCGAGCATGGCGTTTCCTCGTTCAAATTGTTTATGGCCTATCCGGGAGTCTTTCTTTCGGATGACGGGCAGATCCTGCGGGCGATGCAGGTGGCCGGTGAAACGGGCGGGTTGATCATGATGCACGCCGAGAACGGCCTCGCGATCGACGTCCTCGTCGAGCAGGCCCTGGCCCGGGGCGAGACCGACCCCCGCTTCCACGGGGAGGTCCGCAAGGCGCTGCTGGAGGCGGAGGCCACCCACCGGGCGATCCAGCTCGCCCGGGTCGCCGGCTCCCCGCTGTACGTCGTGCACGTCTCCGCGCAGGAGGCCGTGGCGGAGCTGGCGGCGGCCCGGGACATGGGGCTGCCGGTCTTCGGCGAGACCTGCCCCCAGTACCTCTTCCTGTCCACGGACAACCTCGCGGAGCCGGACTTCGAGGGCGCCAAGTACGTGTGCAGCACCCCGCTCCGGCCGAAGGAGCACCAGGCGGCCCTGTGGCGGGGACTGCGGACCAACGACCTCCAGGTGGTCTCCACCGATCACTGCCCGTTCTGCTTCGCCGGCCAGAAGGAGCTGGGCCGCGGCGACTTCTCCAAGATCCCTAACGGTCTGCCGGGGGTGGAGAACCGCATGGACCTGCTGCATCAGGCTGTCGTGGACGGGCAGATCTCGCGGCGCCGGTGGATCGAGATCGCCTGCGCCACCCCGGCCCGGATGTTCGGCCTCTACCCGCAGAAGGGCACCATCGCCCCCGGCGCGGACGCCGACGTCGTCATCTACGACCCGCACGCCACACAGACCCTGTCCGCGGCCACCCACCACATGAACGTCGACTACTCCGCGTACGAGGGGAAGACGATCACCGGCCAGGTCGAGACTGTGCTCTCGCGCGGCGAGGTGGTCATCGACCAGCGCAAGTACGTCGGCCACGCCGGTCACGGCACGTTCGTGCCGCGTTCCATCTGCCAGTACCTGGGCTGACGCACCCCAGGACCTCACCGCACCGACCTGAACTGGGAGGTCCCGTCGTGGACTTCGGACTCGTCCTGCAGACCGACCCGCCCGCCTCGCAGGTCGTGGGGCTGATGCGCCGGGCGGAGCGCAACGGTTTCCGCTACGGCTGGACCTTCGACTCCGCCGTGCTGTGGCAGGAACCCTTCGTCATCTACAGCCAGATCCTCGCCAACACCACCAAGCTGCACGTCGGCCCGATGGTCACCAACCCGGGCACCCGGACCTGGGAGGTCACCGCCTCCACCTTCGCCACCCTCAACGACATGTACGGCAACCGGACCGTCTGCGGCATCGGCCGCGGTGACTCCGCCATGCGCGTCGCCGGCCGCAAGCCCAACACCCTCGCCCGGCTCGGTGAGGCCATCGACGTCATCCGCGACCTCGCCGAGGGCCGCGAGGCCGAGGTCGACGGCAGCCCGATCCGCATCCCCTGGGTCAAGAACGGCAAGCTCCCGGTGTGGATGGCGGCCTACGGGCCCAAGGCACTGGCGCTCGCCGGGCAGAAGGCCGACGGCTTCATCCTCCAGCTCGCCGACCCCTTCCTCACCGAGTGGATGGTCAAGGCCGTCCGTCAGGCCGCCGTCGACGCCGGCCGCGACCCCGACGCCCTCACCGTCTGCGTCGCCGCACCTGCCTACGTGACGGCCGACGCCTCGCCCGAGGCCCTGGCCCACGCCCGTGAGCAGTGCCGCTGGTTCGGCGGCATGGTCGGCAACCACGTCGCCGACCTGGTCGCCAAGTACGGCGAGCACTCCGCCATGGTCCCGGACGAGCTCACCGCGTACATCAAGGACCGGCACGGCTACGACTACTCCCACCACGGCCGCGCCGACAACCCCGACACCGCCTTCGTCCCCGACGAGATCGTCGACCGCTTCTGCCTCCTCGGCCCCGCTGAGGCCCATATCGAGAAGCTGAGGCAGCTGCGCGAGCTGGGCGTCGACCAGTTCGCCGTCTACGACATGCACGACAACCGTGAGGGCACCATCGACGCCTACGGCTCCGAAATCATCCCCGCGGTCAACGCCTGACCGCCCGGCCCCCCCGTCGGCGGCCCGACAGCAGCTCCCAAAGGCTTGATCCGTGGACTGAGGAAGCTGCTGCCGGAAATAGCCGTGCCCCCTGCCGCGTTGGAGATGGTCTATGCGGAGGGGGAGGTGTTGGAGCTGCGGTTGTTCCACGCATTGAATGGGGGAGTCGACGAGGTTGTGCCTCGTCTCGCAGACGCCGAGGCGGATGTGCAGCGCTTTGTCGAGGCGAACATGGAGGCGCTGCTGGGGGTCCGGTTCCTGGCCTCGGAGTACGGGACGGGTCCGGTCCACGCTGGCCGGATCGACTCGCTGGGGCTCGACGCGAACGGGGCTCCCGTCGTCGTCGAGTACAAGCGCGGCACGGATCCAGGCGTCATCCATCAGGGGCTCTTCTACCTGAGCTGGCTGGTGGACCACCGGGGCGAGTTCGAGCGCTTGGTCCGCGACCGGCTCGGGGCGACGGCCGCAGCCCAGGTGCTCTGGAGCGCGCCCCGGCTGATCTGCGTGGCCGGCGACTACACCCGCTACGACGTCCACGCCGTACGCGAGCACCGGCGCAGCATCGACCTGGTCCGCTACCGCTTCTTTGGCAGGGACCTGATCGGCCTGGAGACCGTGGCGACAGCCACGGGGCGGCCGACGCAGGGCAGGCCGGAGCGGCGCACCGGGCCGGTGCGCGCGGGGCGCGAGCGGATCGAGGAGCTGGCGGCAGCGGCGGACGAGGTCCTTCTCGGCCTTGGTGACGGAGTCACCAAGGTGCAGCGCAAGAAGTACAACGCCTACCGGCGGCTGCAGAACTTCGCGAGCATCTGCCCGCCCCAGCGGACCAAGGTCCACGTGTACCTCTCGCTCGACCCGACCAAGGTCGACCTCGTCCCCGACTTCATCAGGAACGTCACGGGCCTGGGCCACCACGGCACGGGCGACCTGGAGGTACGGCTGGGGACCGAAAAGGACCTGGAGCGCGCCCAGGACCTGTTCCGCGCCAGCTATGCGGCGGCGTGAAAAGCCAACGGCCATGCGAATGCGCAACGACCTTCTTGGCCGTGTGCGCATCATGCGGAATTTCTGTCGTGAAGGTGCCTTTCGACGGGCGGGCAGGAAGTGGCGGTGGAGAAACCATCATCCCGAGATTCCCCGGTTGGGCTAACCGGGGAATCTCGGCTATCTTTCGCCGCGCATACCGCTCTGGAGGCGCTCACCGCTGTGCCCGTCCGGTGCCGGAGCCGAGGCGGAGGTGCGGCACCACCCAGGTGGTCGGAGCTGCTCGCGGTGTCAGGAGTCGGTTGAGCCGGTGGAGCGGTCCCGGCGGAACCAGGGGCGCCGCCGCAGCGGGGCTGGTGGTTCGGGCATACCTGGTGCTTCCTCGCTCAGTCCTGTGTCACGGGGCTGCTGGCCAAGGACGGCAGCACGCACAGCGGCCCAGTCCTCGGTCCGCCACCACTCGAAGAGGCCGTGGCGGGAATGACGGGGTGCTGGAGTGTAGCTACGAACTCGGCGCGCGTATACACGTCCCGCGTGCGCTGCGCCGGGTCGAGCTTGTGCTGGTGGTTGACGACCAGAGCTCCGCGAGTGACAGGCCGGTCGGGTCGCAGCTTCGGCCAGGTATCCAGGTGGCGCTGCAGAGCGGCCACCAGGGCTTCCCCCGCTTGGCCGCCTTGAGACTTCACCTCCACCAGGCAGGTCTCCTTGCCCAGGACCGCGAGCAAGTCCGCTGACTTCGTGCCCAGCTCCTCGTCCAAGTTGGTGACGTCGAAGCCGGCTGCGCGCAGAACGACCGCGACGGCGTCCTCCAGCTCACTGCCGGTGCCGAACAGCAGCCCGTTCCGTAGAGGTTCAGCCGCTTCCTTCGCCCGGGTCTGTTCGACCTTCAGCCGGGCCTTCTCAGCGGCGTAGTAGCGTTCCAACTCTTCCAGCGCGGTGCGCGCCGAGGACTCGGCAGGCGTCTCCAGGTCCGGGCTGACGCTGTGTGGTGAACGGACACGGCGAAGCGCGTCCGGGACGTGGGCGGGCAGGGCACGCTGAACGAGCCAGACAACCACGGTGTTCCAGTCGATCCCGTCCGGGACGATGTACCAGATCTGCTTGCCGTCGCTGGGCATCCAGCGGGCCACGACCGGTTCGCCGAGGGTGTCCATCAGGATGGGAACAAGTTCACCCTCCGGCTGGTGCAAGGTGCTTCCTGACGGCCCTTCTGCCGCCACCGGCCGAGGGGCCATGGCCCACCAGGGGCCGTCACCTGAACTGTTGCGAATGCGGAGCGCGAGGTCTTGATCAACTGGATCGAGGCTCGGGGCTAGCGTGATCTCCGACCCCGTCCCGAGGCGCTTGCCAGCGATCGAACCATTGAAGCCGCGGAAGTACACGCTGGCAACGTCGCCACCGAAGATCGAGTTCGTTGGCTCGCTGTTCGCATCTCCCATCGTGGCGATGATCAATGCCTTCTCGCCACGCGAAGCTGCTCCGTCGAGGAACCGCGTGAACTCGTCCGCGCCCCGTCCGCTGACGTGACTCGGATTGATGGCTGCAGCGCAGGTACTGGCGTCCATCCCTAGCCACCGAGGGGCGGCGCCAGCCTTCACCCAGTCGATGCCGTCGTACCTGTGAGCGGCTGCCCACAATTCTCGGACGTGTTTATGCGCGTCCGGATGAGGCTCCGGGAAATCGGCGGGGTCCTGGGCGGCGACGTGGACAGCGACGAGCCCGCTCGGGACTGCGGAGTGTGCCATGCGTTCACCGTAGCGGCAGATTCTTCAGAGATCCCCGGGTAGGTGACCGGGGATCTTGGCCACCTTCCGCCGTGCACACGGGCAGGTGCAGGTCACCAGCCGGACGGTTTTGCGGTGCCCATGGCGCGGGTGATGGTGATCTCAATGACGACCCGATTCGGATTAACCCGCGGGATCTTGTAGCGCTCGGCGTACCGGTGTTCCGCCTCGGCCACGGACTCCGGGTCGTCTTTGACGATGGCGGTTCCCTCCAGGGTGCACCAGCGCCGGCCCTCGGCCTGACTGACGGCGACCTGCGCGACGATCCCGGTGGCCTCGGCGGCGCGGATGTTGCGGACCTTCTTGCTGCCGCCGTCGCTGATGACCCGGGCGATGCCGGTCTCGGGATCGTAGGTGACCCCGACCGGCACCATGTGCGGGGTGCCGTCGGGCCGCAGGGTCGTCAGGAAGCACGTCCGCCGCTCCTGCCAGAAGGCGTCACTGTCGGCGAGCGGCTGGGCGGTGGTACTCAACAGTTGTCTCCTCGTCCAGATCATGCGGCGCAGTACATCCCGGTGCGGAGGGCTGTCTGCTGCGGTTCGACGGTACGTGACGAGCTGGCCGGCCCCACCTCTGAGGGCGGCGCCAGGCTCGCCCGGTGCTCCAGCTTCCGGACGAAGGGCTACTCGGTGCGGCAGATGCCGGTTCGGGAGGAGTTCGTTTCGGGCATCCGGCTTCGAAGCCAGCGGTTACTCGGCAGGATGGGAGTCATGCCTGATAACCCGATGGTGAAGCTCGATGGCCAGAGCGCATACGGCCTTGACCTGGAGATGAGCCTGCTTCTTCCGTCCTCCGCGCCGGCCCCTTGGTGCGCCGCGGTGCACGAAGCAGCTTGCTTCCTCGCCGACCGTCCTTGGGAGGGAGATAGTCGGGCCTCCGTCGACCTGACCACGCTGTCCTTGCTCCTGTTCGCCCGCACATACGCCGGCGACCGCGTTCCCCGGGACGTGCCGGTCGCCGAACTGTACGAGGCCCTCGACAGCCCCATGGACCAGGAGCCGCGCATCGTCGACGAGATCGACCGTGCGCTCGCTGAGGCCGGACAAGGCTACGACCCCGCTGCCATGCGGAGCACGCCGCTGTGGAGCATCTTCAACGCCGCCCGCGACCGCTATGCCGGCCGACTCGGCGGAAGCGCCCTGGCCGACGATGTCGAGCCTCCGGCCCCTGGCCCGTCCCCCATGCGGGCCGCAGCCGGACGGCTTGCCCAGCTCCTTGCCGACTATCCGGCCGAGGCCCGGGAACAGACGACCGCACCACAGGTCGCGCCCGGTCCACTCGTCATCGAATCTGACCGGATCCAGATCGTGACTGCCGGCAGCATCATGCCGCTTCGCTGCTTGCAGAACGACCCGGTGCGCACGGTGCGCGTCGACGGTCCCGAGGCGACGAAGGAATGCGACGAGGGGCACATCTCGGCTCACTGGTCCCTTGAGGCCGCGCGGGTGAGGATGGCGGTCGCCCGGGCGACGGGAGCGCGCCCCTCTGTGCAAGGGAGGTTCGAGCTTCAGGAACTGCTGATCGTGTCGACAGACCTGCCCCGCCACAGCGACCCGCGGCAGGCCAACGTGTTCCTGCGAGGACCGGAGCACCCGGTCGTCGGACGTGACGGCGTCTTCGAGCAGATCGGCCGCGTGATCGACGGCCGGCGCTGACCGACGATCGAGGGCGACGGAGTACGGCAGTGGCCGTGGCGGGCCACCGGGGCGCGGAAGGGTTCGGTGCGCCGGGGCAGTCGGGAGCCCAGGCCGACGGCTCCCATACAGGTGAATGACGAGCAGTCCGGTGCATGGCCGAGTGCGGCGCGCCTACCGTGCCAGGGTGACGGCCTGGTCTTGTGGACGGCGACGGCAAGGCCGCCGGTCACCGGTATTCCCAGACGTTGTTGGTGGAGGCCCGATCGAGGTCGAGCACCACGGCGAGGCCGTGGTGGTCGGATGCTCCTGGTGGGGAGTCGAGGAGCTGGTAGTCGGTGATCGCGTCGCGCAGCGGGGTCGACGCCCACAGCTGGTCGATGCGCTCCTCGGCGCAGGTGCGGCGGAGCAGCTTCTCGTCGCCGGTGCGCTCGTACAGCTCCCAGGCCGCGTCGACGAAGCCGCTGTACGACAGCGTCTCGGCAACCCGCCGTTCGGGCACGACGTGACTGTCGGACTCGGACGGAAGCCTCGTGCGGGCGGCGCGGTTGTACGGGCGCATCTCGGCGTAGTCCGGCGCAGGGTGCCGGGGGTCAGCTGGGGGGTAGTTGATGTCGCCGGCGACGATGCCGTACGGCCCGTACCGCAGGGCCCGGGTCGCCAGCAGCTTGGCCTCGTGTCGGGCGCGGTCCGGGACGAACGGGTCCAGGTGGGCGCTGATGACCGTAAGCGGGGCGGGGAGGCCGACGTCGAAGACGGCGGCGCCGAACCCGTGCAGTGTCTGGTCGGCGAAGTCGGTGTTCCAGCGGGTCCAGCGGCCGAGTGTCTCGCGACGGTAGAACAGCGCTGGCACGATTCCCGAGCTGGACGGCGGGAGCGGCAACGGTTCCATGTCCAGGTCATGTGCGGCCCGGGCGACCTGCCGGTGCCCGAACTCCTGCCAGCCCATGGCCTCCTGGATGCACACCAGGTCTGGATGCCCTGCGCTCAGGATCCGCTCGGCGAGGGCAGGCCACCGATCCTCCGGATCACCGTTGCCGTCGCGTAGTCCGCCGAGTCCGATGTTCTGGACCACGATCCGCAGTTGCATCATGCCCCCGATCGCAGATGGCCTCCAACGGGCCGTCGGGCGACCATATCGCTCGTCGATCGGCACGGGGCGACTCCCAGTGAAGAACCCTGTCCGATCTCGGCCGATTCAAATCCAGCTGCCGTTCGGGCGACGTGAGGGCTGCCGAGGCCGCGCGCGCAGGAGACGGATGCCTCGTCAGAACTGGAGGCGATCCTCGTAGACGGGAGCGAGAACACGCCGCAGACCCTCCAGAAAGGCGCAGCCCCACCGGTAGTCGGAGCCTTGGGAGATGACGTGGGCGGCACAGCACGCGGTGGTGGGCGACCGGTGGCCGCTCATTCCGGCGATGTCGTACCCCCACCTTTCACACGCGTACGCCGGTGCCGACGGACACCTCGCCGATCGCGGAGCGCTGAAGGTGCTCCTGTCCGACCTGCCAGGAACACCGGTCACGGTGCCGGTCACCACCCTCACACTCGTCGCCGAGTGGCATGATTGCCGAGAGATCACCTGGGATGTACTCGCCGAAGTGCGCCTGGGTGGCAGCCCCTAACGAGCGAGCGGCCCGCGCGACTGCAGTGGCATCGCCTGCCCCGACCCGTACGTCAGCCCCCGACCGGCTGGTGTCCTGCTTCGATGCGTGACGTTGGTGGTCCCGCGCCGACTATTCGCCTCTTGGGAGCTTGGCGAGAATCGACGACTCCAGGTGCCGCATGGTGCGTCGGAAGGAAGCCTCAAGGTCAATGCCGTACAGCTCGGCCAGGACGAGCACCGACCACAGACAGTCGGCGAGCTCATGCTCCAACGCCGCAGGGCCTGCCCCCTTCCGGGCGCCTTCCTGCGCCATCACTAGTTTGGCGAGGTCGCCGACGTCGCCGACGAACCCGAGCATGAACTCCTCTCGCGTCCACACACGGTTCCGCTCGTGCTCGTTCAACTTGTCGTACAGGTGGTGAATACGCATGGCCTGGTTGCGCAGCTCGTCAAGGTTCACCGTGTCCCCTCGTGCCGAAGCCGTTCGGATGTTGAACCTGCGAGGTTCACCCCGTGTTCTCCTGGACCCGGATGCGGTTCTGTCGATGGCCGAAGAACCTGGGGACGGGCATCATCAGGGAGATCGTTCTCCTTCCTCTCCCCACTCTCCATCAGGAATTCCCTGGCACCACGGAGCCGGGTGCTCAGCCGACGCTGCGTGACACGGCTGTTGAGGCGAACGTCGAGGCCGCCAGGGAGGCGCGTGTCGGCCCGGCGGCCGGCGGGCAGTACGGAGGGGTCGATGCCATCGCGCCGGGCGATCAGCACGCCAAGCGCGTAGCGGCTGAGGGCGTCGGGGCCGGCCAGATGGAAGACCCCGGTCGCGTCGGACAGCGCAAGCTCCCACAGGGCGGCCGCCAGATCGGCGACATGCACGGGACAGCGGACGTCGTCCGTGAAGAGGGCTCCGTCCCGCTGGCCGGCGGCGAGTTCGTGCACCAGGCGTTCGTGGGCGGACCCGCTGTCGCCGATGATCAGCGAGGTGCGGATGATCGCCGCCTTCGGGCAGATGAGCCGGGCTGCTGTTTCGGCGGCGGCCTTCGCGGCCCCGTAGGGCGTAAGCGGGTCCGGGTGGCGGGACTCGTCGTACTGGACGCGGCCGATGCCCGAGAACACGGCGTCGCTCGAAACGTGCACCAGACCGATGCCGAGTTTCGCGGCGGCCATGGCGACGTGGATCGAGCCGTCTGCGGTGACCGCCCAGTCGGAATCGCCGCTGGTCACGTTGATCACCGGACGCGGTGCCACCGCGGTCAGTACCGCCTCGACGCGTACGGGATCGCGGATGTCGAGCTGGTGCCAGGCAGCGGCTGCCGGGTCGCCGGGACGGGAGTGGAACGTCGCGGCCGTGTCCCAGCCCTTCGCCTGGGCCTGACGCAGCAGCTCCGTCCCCAAGAACCCACTGCCACCGATGATCAGCATCGTCATGCCATTACACGCTAGGGCACGCCGCCGCGGCCTGGGGGGTGAATCGAGAGCCCGGTGTGAGGCCGGGCTGGTTCGGCTCGAGTAACCCAGCAAGGGGCAGTGGGGGTGTTCGGGCGCAACGGTGCCCGGTCGTACGAGAGCTGAACTCGTCAGTTGTCGGGCCGCAAGGGTTCATCCTCTTTCGGGATCATTGCGACGTACCTTCTGTGTACCCTCTTCCAACGGCCATGTCGTTCACGTGGGGACTCGTTCAGGTGCTTTGCGGTGAGGAACGGTGCTTGCAGCCGCCATGGCCAACACCGCCATCTTCGTTCCCTGCGGCGACTCGCGGCGATGGGCCACCTCCACAGCCTCCACTTCCACTCATGCTCCTCCCCTGTTCGAAGGTTCGTGCGGAACCCGTGTTCACGATTAAGAGTTAGCGGGTGCTCCCGTCGCCAGCGGACTTGAAGGTGGTAGGGCTCCGTGTCGTTATCGGGGCGCGGGACATTGAGGATGATTGGCGCCGAGTCCCTGGTCATGGTCGAGCGCTCTTCCCTGCTGTTGGTGCCTTCGACCCATACCTTGACTTGCGACACCACAGCTGAGCCGAGCGCCCAGACGGTGATTGTTTGGCTCTTCTCGTTTGGCTGCGGGGCCCTTGAATGCCGGAGCCGCCTAATCCAGATAATCCGCGGACGCCCCACGGACTGCGGGGCCCTTGAATACCGGAGCCGCCTACTCCAGACGATCCGCGGACGATCCACCCACGCCCAGCAGGCAACAGCGATAGACGCGACCGCTGCTGCGAAAGCGAAGCTCAGCGTCGCCCATTCAAACCATCTCATCTGCTCTCCTGTGGCCGCTGGCGCGGCAGCGGCAGAGGAACTCGGCACGGCCGGGGTTCCCAAGCTGCTTGAGCATGCAGCGCAGGTGAGCGCAGCGAGGACGGTCGCGCCGATGCCGAAAGAGCGCACTTTGGCAGCACCCATGAGGCTATGGTGCGCCTAGCGGGCGGGCCGCGCATCGCCGTGCCGGTAGCCTGCACTCCGACGGCCGTGACCGTTCCGTGGGCCGGCCGCGCGCTCAGCCGAGGTCGGGGTCGGCGCGTTGCGGCTGGGGCTCGGTACGTTCTGATGCATGACGTTGCCTTCGGTGGATCTGCGCAAGGAGCCCGTGGAAGCCGCACTGGACCGTGTGGCGCGGTCGCTGGGCGTGCGCCTGGACCACGAGAGTGTGGTGCGTAAGCGCCGCTCCGTGGGGGCGCGTACGGACCGAGGTACGTGGGTGCGGATCGAGCGGCGGGGGCTCGATCGGGTCGGGGTCCAGGGCGGGGACGGCACCGCGTCTGCGGAGGCTCTACGCGGGATCGCCAAGCCGGCCTGGCTCGCCGGCGTTGCGTGGCGGGACGAGGCGGAGCCGGTGATGTGGCGAGCGGACGAGACGGGACTGCTGCCGGGTACCCCCGTGGGCAGCGCCATGGTGGCGGAGGACCCGAAGCTGTCCGAGGAGTGGTGGGCTTCGCTGAATGCTTCGCTGGACGCCCTTGCCGCGCAACACACGAACCGGATCGCGACATCGGACACCGAGACCCTCACGCAGGAACTGGTCATGGGCACGATCCGCGGTGTCTTTCCCGGTGTCCATGCGACTGCCGCCGACTGGCGTCCGGCCCATGCCGATCTCAACTGGGCGAATGTGACAGCGCCGGTGTTCTGCGTGTTCGACTGGGAGGACTGGGGCATGGCCCCGCGCGGCCTGGATGCGGCAATCCTGTGGGGGGCCTCCCTCGCCGTCCCGGCTCTGGCCGACCGGGTCCGCACCGAGCGGCGTGACGATCTGGAGAGCCGGGACGGCAAGCTGATGACGTTGTTCGTCGCCGCGAAGATCCTCGGCCCCTACACCGATCCCGGGGACCCGCGTCGGGTCCTCGCACGGAGACTGGCGGAGCAGGTCCTACAGCAGCTCCAGCCGGGCTGACACCCTCTCAGCCCGGTCGCGTGGGAGCTGCCCCAGGCGCCGTCATGTGCTCCACGCTGACTACAGGATGTACTCCTCCATCAGTTCGGCGAGGTGGGCGATGGCCGGCCAGGTGGTGGCGATCGTCGTGTGGGCGTGAAGACGTCGCTGGGCGTGGACGTACATGGCCCAGTCAGCGGGGTTGTCTCCTTCTTGGAGGAACGCGGGCACGATCTCCAGTGAAGTCGGGTTGGAGCAGGTCTTGGTCCGGTTGCCCGGTTCCGCCGGGTCGAGCTTGGTGACGCCGAGCGAGACCTGGTTCTGGGCCGAGCGGGGGTTGATGCCCCAGAACGCACGCTCCCCGACCTGGACGACCCCGGAAAACCGCCCGTACTTCGTCACGGGAATCAGCTCTTCTGTTTCTTCGCCGGCCCTGACCATCTCCTCGGTGACTCCGAAGGACCGGGGGACCGCATCGCGGTCGCTGCGTTCCCGGAGCCGGATGATGCGCAGGCCGGGCTGGTCGCCGGGCTTTCGGATCGCCGGAGTCACAGCGGGGTCGGTGATGTCGACACCCGGCAGGACTAGCTGGTCGAAGGCGATCCGGCTGTCCTGGAGCCATGGCCAGATCTCCCGATCGCTCATTCGCGCGCGGCGTACGAGCAGGAGTCGGTCGGCGGTGGAGTCGAGGGCCAGGGTGCCGGTGATGAACTCGGCGAGGGCCGCGCGTGAGGTGCGGGTGGCTACGCGCCCGCGGCCGGCGGTCAGCGCCTCGGGAAGTGCTGTCAGCGGCATGGGGTGCTCGGTCGGGCTGCCGGGTGTGGGCATGAGCTGTGCGGTGGGTTCTTCGTGTGTGTGCTGCCGGATGAGGATGGGAACGATCATCCGGTCGCCCGCGGGGGCGAGCCAGACCGTGATCAGTTCGAAGGGGCCGTCGATGCCCTTGGGTACGGCGATCTTCGGTAGGTGGCCGGCCTGGCGGAGAGCGTCGTTGAGGGCGGCGGCGGCGCGTTCGATGTCGGTCGTGGCGAAGTCGGTGTCGGCGAAGCGCTTGGCGAGGGCGGCTTTGCTGGGATTGGGGTTGGCCGGGGTGATCGGGCGAAGGCACTGGACGTTCCGGCGGAGAGCCGGGAGGGTCTTCTTGAAGAGCTTCTTGGGATCGCCTTGGCGCGTGCGCGAAAAGTAGGCGGCTCCTTCCATCTCCACGATGCAGGCGATGGGTTCGGCGAGGCGGGGGAAGGCTTCGGCGATCCTTGCGGCGCGCTCGGTCTCACTCCTTTCGTACTCGGCGCGTCGCGCGGCCTTGTCGGGGTTGGTGGAGCGGGGCAGGCCGGCGGTCAGGTCCCAGGGGTCGCAGCGGTGGAGCGTGACGTTGATCGGCCCGGTGAAGCCGGCGGAAGTCGCTGTGGATCGGCCGGGGGTCAGGCCGAGCTTTGCGGCGGCAGCGACCTGCAGGCCCTGCCAGGTCCGGTCGGAGGACGCCCATACCTCGATCTCGTAGGTGGGGGCGTCGGGCAGCTCCAGCGGCAGGAGCGCCTTGGCGCGGGTCCGGGCCTTGGGCGTGGGCGCGAGGGGAGCCAGTCCCTTCTCCTCCAGCTGGTGGGCGACCTGGGTGAGGACCTCCATGTGGTCGCGGGGCTGGTAGCCGTGGCCGACCGGGTGGTCGTGGACCGAGCGCGCCGGCGGGGCGCCGTCTTTGTCGGGGTAGCGGTAGGTCATGCCGGTGCTGTGGACGAGGTGGGCGGCGAAGGGCTGGGCTGCCGCGTCGCCGGGGGCTGCGCGCAGTTGGTCGAGGTTGGGTGGCTGGTGGTGGGTGAGGCGAGCGAGGATCTCGGCGACGCCCGGCTCCCAGGCCCAGGTGCTGCTCTCCCCGCGCCGCTGGATGGTGACTCCGCTCTGCAGGAGCATGGGCCGCTCGCGGCGGTGGACGAATCCTTCCTTGGCGGACAGGAGGACGCTGGCGGTCGGGTCGCTGAATCCGCGGCGGGGGATGTACTCGACTGGGCGCGTCGCGAGGCGGGTCATGTTCAGGTCTACGTGGAGGTGGACTTCGGGGACGCCGGGCACGGTCTCGAGGTGGAAGGTCAGGACGTCCACGCTGGCTCCGGCCGAGCCGTCTGTGTCGGTGAGGGTTTCGGGTGAGCCGAGGTGCAGGGTACGGCGGCCGTCTGCTCGGGTGGGGCCGAGTCGCAGGTCGCGGTGGTGTCCCAGGAGTTGGAGCCGGCTGCTGGTGAGGTGCTCGGCGACGAGGCTGGGCAGGAGGTTGAAGACGTGGCTCGGGGGGTTGGCGGTGCCGTTGGCATGAAGGTCGTGGCGGGCGAGGTCGAGTTCCTCGGGGATCCACTCCAGTTGGCCGGCGCCTTCGAGTTGGCTGTACCAGTCGGTGTCGGGCATGTGGGGTGCCACGCGGGCCGAGGCCCATGCCGACAGGGCGATCAGCAGGAGGTCCGGGTCGACCTCGGTCCGGGCCCGGAGCCATGCGGGATCGCGGGGGTTGGTCTGTACGGAGGTGATGTCGGGGTCGATAAGGGTGAGCAGGTCCCTCAGCGAGCGGGTGGGCAGGTAGTCGGGTCCGCCGCGGGGGCGACGGCCGGGCCGGGTATCCCACGCCTTTTCCAGGAGAGCGAGCATTCCCGGCGGGCAGGTCGTGCGGTAGCCGGTGACGGGCCAGGTGGCTTCCGGCGCGAAGGTGAGGACGGTGGCTTGGGTGCTGTGGTAGGCGGGCATCAGCGGTGACCCCAGTCGATGTTGTCGAGAAGATGGGAAGCCAGGCCCCAACATGCCTTGGCGAGTTCGTGGTCGAGCCGCTCGGCGACGGTGGCCGCGGGGCCGGGGTCGGTGAGCCAGCCATGCAGGAGCTGCTGTGCGGCGACGATCACGCTGGTACGTGCGGTGTCGGGGGCGGTCTCGTCGAGGTTCGCGGTGCGGGGGGCGAAGGCCGCGTCGCAGAGGTAGACCAGCACGGGCTCGTTGCCGCGGATGCCACGGCCGAGGGTCTGGTGGAGGGGAACGAGGAAGTTGCCGACGAACGCGGCGTGCTCGATGGGGTCGGTGAGCCGGGTGAACAGGACGGGCTCGCCCACCCGTCGCTGCCAGCGGCGACGCTCGCTGCCGCGGAGCTTGCGCGCGAGGTCGACCGGATCGGCGTGCTCAAGAGTGACGTCGACAGGATTTCGAAGACGGCGCATCGCCTCGCGGCTGAGGAGCGAGAGCGGGAAGGTCGCGTCGTCGGCGGGCGGGTGGATCCGGGCCAGGTAGAACACGGCGCCGAGGGCCGCGACGCGGCGGGCGTTGAGGATGTTGTGGCCGCGTTGAACAGCGCCTTCGGCTGCCACGAGGATGTCGGCACCGGAGGCGGCGAAGGTGGCCAGACGCCGCCGGGGGATGCTGTAGCGGGTGGGCGGATCGTCGTCGCGGATGACATGGAGGGCGGTGTACGGGGTCTTCTGGTTGATGTAATCGGCGACGGTCTGAGCGTCCCGTGTGCTCTGCACGGTGAACAGGACTTGCTGACGGTCGTCAGCAAGACGCTGACGGGCCTGCTGGAGGAGCGACTCCCGCGCACCGGGGGCGGGATTGCAGATCCACTCGGCGGACGCACACAGGGCGTGCGCGTGGAGGGTCGGGTTGCCTCCGGTGCCCGAGGTGAAGACTGGGCGGCCGTCGCGGTAGCGCGGCGGGCGGAAGAACATCTTGCTTTCCAGCAGCGCCGCCCTGGCCTTCTCAGGTTCGCGCAGAACCAGGTTCGGGGTGACGTCGAGGTGGAAGCGGGGCGAGGCGGGCATCCAGCTGGTGGCGGAGGCCAGGACGACGTTGGGCCCCTGGATCCCTTCGGCCTCCAGGAGGTCATGCAGGTGATACAGCAGCCACCGGCCCACACCACGCAGCCACAGGATGCTGAAGGACCCGCTGTCGCCGGCCGGGTTGGGCTGCCACTGCAGAGCCATCAGATTGCCCGCGGCCTGTTCGGGGACGAACGACATCAGGTCGCGGGGTGGCTGGCTGCTCCAGAAGTCGTCGCCGTCACCGATCTGCGACGGGCTGATGGCCGGCAGACGCTGGGCGACCTCGAAGAACGATGTGGTGATGCGGGCGGCCCACAAGCCGCCCTGCAGTAGCTGCGCGAGCTCCGCCGCTGTGCCCCGGGCCGCGATGCCGTCGAGTACCGGCAGATGAGCCGCGATCCACGCCTCGGCGGCCTCCTGCGCAGACAGGGGAGTGTCGTGGGCCGCTGTCATGGCCTCGATCAGCTCGGCCCAGTTCTCTGCGGGTACCTGGAAGGAGGCGGTGATCAGCGGCTCGAAGTGCTCCTCGAAGTACCGGTCGGCGGATTCCTCCAAGTCCGCTTTGCGGGCGAAGTCGTTGCGCTCGCCGAGACCGTGGAGGCTTCGGGACAGGCGCCGCAGGAGGCTGTATCCGGTGAACGGTCCCTCGGCGATGAGCGCGCGCAGATGGTCGGCCCCCGGGTCGATCATCAGCCGGTAGAGCTCCGTCAGCGCCTGGTCGTGGCGGCGGAAGTGCTTGTCGCCCGCCGTCACCTCGGGGTCCCGGAGGTCGAGGAACCACGAGTGCTCCAAGCGCTGTCCGATCCGATCTCCCACGCGATGGCTCCAGCCCCTGCCGGGCTGGGAGAGAATCTCGTGCAGCAAGAACCGGTCGTCGAACTGCTGCTGCACGGTGTCGGCCTCGTCCATCAGGAGCACGGCCAAGTGATGCTGGGCCGCTTCGGCGACGCGAACCTCGATCTGGGACTGCGGCATCATCGTGGAAGCCAGGCCGGCCGCAGTGGTCACCCACACCTGGGCATCGGCCACATTGCGAGCCGCTGCGTGGACAGGGCATCGCGCAAGGATCGGGCAGTCCCGCCGCCCGCGCTGGCCGTCCACGAAGAGCTTGCCTCTGCACGGCCGCTCCTCCCTCGGGAGCGGAGCACGGTCGCTCCTGCTGGTTAGGCGCAGCTCCTCCAGATAGCACTGGTCGTCGGCGAACGCCGCTCCGGCATCGGCACCGGTGGGGAAGGTGGTAGAGCCGTCGTGCAGGAGCGATCGCCAGTAGCGGTCCTTGTGAACTCCCTCCCGGGTCCGTCCGAAGATGGGGACGGCGTTGATGCCGAGTGCCTGCAGGAAACTGACCTTGGCGTACATGTCGCTACCCGAGGCGAGCACGAAGCCGACCTTGCCGCCGCGCTGGGCAACGATGTAGGCGATCATGTCCAGCAACGTGGACTTTCCGCTGTTCATCAGGCCCACCACGTGCCACAGGCCGTCGATGACTATTTCCTGTGGCCGCTCCAGGAGGCGCCCTCCCGCATGGTCGGCCAGCAGGGCCTCCATCTGCTCCAGCCGCTTGACGAAGTTCCTGTTCTCGATCTCCGGGTGAGCGATCAGGAGCTCGTCCATCTCGGCGGCAGCCCGCTGGAAATCCTCCATAGTGAGAGGAATCGGCTCCCGTGCTCGGGAGGCCGTCGCCGCCAGCTCGGCTGGAGCCGGCGCGGGCACGAACGTCTCGGGGATACGGACCTTTTCCCGGCTGCCGTCAGTCCGCTCGAAAGAGCACGTCGAACCAGGCGGCGCCGGCCGATAGCCGCTTCCCGCCTTGTAAGGGGCGACTTCCTGAAGCCTCTGCCGGTAGACGTCGTGGCGTGCCGCAGCGTACGGGGAAGGGCGCCGGGTGAACACCGTCGACAGTTCAGCTTTGTGCCCCGCCATGTCGCCGGGCTCGAACCCGCGCACCTGGGCGGGGAGCTTTACGTACTGGTCGAGCTTCTCCCGCATCGTCCCGGTCTTGGCGACCGGGCCCATCAGCTCACGCAGGGTCCGGATCTGCGGGTCGAGTGCCGGGTCCAGCCGCATGTACCCGGCGAGCACAGGCCACAGAGCGCCGATGCCCTGCCCCGGCATGTGATCGGCCAGGAACGACAGCCCCAGTTCCAGGGCACACAGCTCCCACGGCTTGAGTGGGCCGAGCATCGGCCGGACGCACTCGTCGTCCAGCTCCTTCACCAGCGAGGTGCTCCAGGAGCGGGTGTCCCTCATCGTGCGCCTCCAGCTTTGGCCGCGCGGATGCGGACTTGCCGCAAGAACGCCTTCTCATCGAGGACCTCCACTCCGGCGGCCCGGCCCTGGAGCTCGCGCTCCAGATCCGTGAGGTAGCCAGGTGTCCGGAGGCGGTGCATGGGGACGACGATGATGTGCCGACGTGCCGGTACACGGGAATCGCTGCGGAACCCCCGGGCGAGGAGAGTGGGGCTCGCGCAGTCCTTCGCGTCGATCACCCAACATTCCCTTTCCCCGCCGACGCTCACGGGTTCGAAGAACAACGCCGCGTCCCAGGCGTCCAGACAGGGCCACGGCGCGGTCCGGACTTGGTCCGCCGGCAGTTCGGCGAGCCAGTCCAGCAGCCGCCCTTCGACGAGCCCAGGGTCGTGGAAGAACTGACGGGTCGCCCTGTGCTGGGTCCAGTACCCGCCCAGACAAGCCACCTCGAACCGCTCGGGCCGTCCGCCGCACCCTGGAGTGCCGCAGCCGCTCGCCCCGTCGTCGACTGGGTTGAGACACTCCCGGCAGCGGCTCAGCCGGACCTTCCCCGGACTCTCGACCGGATGGAGGACGTACGCGGTGCGCACGAACTTCGCGAGGTACGAGTCGCTGTCGGCGTCCGCCTTCGGCAGCTCTCGATTCAACGCGTGGACGTCGCGGTCGCCCAGCACGGGGCAATCGATTAGCAGTCGCCGCAGGCGGCAGTAGATTCGCTGCACAGCCTCCTCGTCGTCACCGTTCATCCGAGCGCACGACATAAGCGCTGCGAAGGTCTGGTTTTGAACCAACTCCGCCTCGACGTCGGGGTGGGACATCAGATCGGCTGCCTGCTCGGCGAACTCCGACAGCTCATCGCCGTTCAGCAGGACGGCTTCGAGATCACCGTCGGCGAGGGAGAGCTGAACGGGCCAGGACCCCAGCGGGCGACGGCACCACTCGAACAGCTCAAGGTCGTTGCCAGGCCAGTCCGACCCCAGCGCCTGCGCCTTCCACCACAACCGACCCCGGGCGTCACGCCAGGCGCGAGGCAACGGACTCTGCGCTTCAGCAGACTCGAAGTGCCCGGCATCCGCCTGCTGCCGACCGAACCGGATTCTCGCCAAGGCGGCACACAACAATTCCACTGTCATGTAGTCGTCCGCTGAGCTCCGCAGGCCCGTTCCGCTGGCGAGTGCGACGTCTGGTGACTCCGCTGTCCCCTCCGCTGGTGGACAGCCGCCTGGCGACTCCGGTTCGGCGGACTGAGTGGGCGCATGGCCAACGAGCTTGGCAGCTTCCTGAGTGGTACTCATAGCTGATCGATATACACCACGTCACTGACAACGCACTATCAGTTACATATGGATGTTCTTCGAGGGAACAGATGCTCGATGTGTGCCACTGCGTTTCAAGGGCGGGTGGCAGCTCCACGGCCGTCGACCTCGGTGACGACCCAGAAGATGCCGCAGGGGTACCCGGGCTGACGGCCCGTACCGGGAGCGCGGCAGCGCGATCGGGGACGTCCTGCTCGTCGAGTAGCAGCGTCGTGAGCTTGACCGACTTGCCGAGGTCTGGGGCGAGGATCGCCGAGGGGTGCGGTTGCCGGCGGTTTGCCTTGTCCAGGGCATCGGCGCGGACCTGTTCGTCGTCAGCGAGTGTGTCGATGAAGGCGGCCAGGAGATTCATCAGGACTCTGGATCGAGGTCGGTTGCCCGTACGATCACCTGCCCCCGCGCAGAAGCGAAGGATCCCCTTCTCAGCGGACGCGACCGCGGTGCTGGGAAGCCGCAGCGGGAAGCTGGGACACCAGGGGTGTCCGGCGTGCTGGGACGGGCGGCGGCTCGGCGAGCTCGGCGGCGGTGCCAGCGAGCTGGGCGAGGACGTCGTGACCGACGCCCGCGGACAGACGGATGATCCATGCCGCCCGGTCGAGGTCTTCCCCGCCGTACAACGTCCACCGGTCGTCGGAGGAGTGGGGGACGTGGTCGAGGGCGATGGTGCGGTTCGGTGCGCGCCAGGTCGTCCAGGCTGGGTGGCTCGACGGATGCCATCCGGCGTCCCGCAGCGGTTCGTGCGGTTCCGCGGCGCCCATGGGGAGCGGGGCGTCAACGTGCTGCAGCAGCGTCCGGACGAGAGGGACAGGGGTGGCGGCGGTGAGGGTGGCGTGCCAGAGACGCTCGCCAACGGGCCCGTTGTACTGGGCGACCGTCCAGGCGGTGTCGGTGCGGTGGCGCGCTTCGTGGTCGAACTCGGCCTGCACGGTGAGGCTTTCGTGCGAGGCGATTGTCGTCTCGTCGCTCCAGGTCCGGTACTTCTCCCACTGGGTGTTGCCTTCGAGGAAGGAGACGAGGAACTTCTCGTGCTCGCCGAGAGCGGCGACAGGCGGCACTGCCGGCGCTGTGGCGCTGCTCTTGGCGGAGTCGTTCGCCGGCGGCTGCCCGAGGAGTGCCTGGCGAACCGATCTTTCCAGGTCGGTGAGGGGGGCGGGGCCGGGGCGGACGGCGACGGAGTAGAGCCGCTGGAACTCGGCGATGGCTTCCGCCTCGTCGTCGAAGCGAGTGACGACCTGGCGAAGGTGGTTCTCGCCGTGGAGGTGGACATGGCGGCGCACGCCCGTGGTGTAGCTGCCGACGGCGATGGTGTTGTGCCCGTCGTCGGCGTGCAGGTGAATGTGCAGGCGGCCGTCGGCGATGTCGTCGTGGATGCGCTGGGCTGCGGCGCTCACCTCGCGGACCTCCTGCCGGGAGCACCAGGGGAAGGGGTAGTTCCCCCAGCTCCACTCGGTGTCGATCTCCTCCTGGAGGGCGAGGTCGATGTCGACGGTGAAGCCGTAGCGCTGGAGGAGTTCGGCCGCTATGGCCGTGTAGTAGGGCTCTTCCCGGTCGATGCGCGCGAGGACCATGGTGGTCGGGCTGATACTGCGCCAGCCGAGGTCGTGGAGGTGGGAGCGGGCGGCATCGGCGGTCGGGCCGCTGGTGGTGGCGATGACACCGGGGTGATGGTCGGGGGGAGGGCGAAGTGGATGTGGGCGTCGGCAGGGGCGTACGGCATTCGGGATCCTTTCGGCTACGGGGCTCGGCCGGCGGTGGGCCGGGCGGGGACGACTCGCGCGGAGGCGACCGGCGTCGTGGGGAGGCTGCGGGGGCCGGCGCGCGAGGCGGCCGTGGTCTCGGCCTTGGCGGTGGGGGGCGCGGGCGGGCGGGTGGCTCGCTGCCAGCGGCTGCGGACGGAATGCAGGTCGGCGAGTGCGCGTCGGCTGCCGGTGACCAGCTGGTGGACGCTGTTGGCGGGGTCGTCGGTGTAGGCGGTGACCCGGACGGCTACGTGGCGGGCTCGGCCGAGCAGGGTGCGCTCGACGAGCCGCTCGCCCCAGTACTCCGGAGAGCCGGCGGGCGTCGACAGCAGGGCCAGGGTGTCGGCCGGGGTGACGCCGGCGGCGAGGACGCCGCGGTGCTGGGCCTCCCACAGGATAGTGACCGGATCCACGGGATCCCCGCGGTGGACCAGCGCGGTCACGCACTGCCACAGGCCGGCGTGCGCGGGGTGGAGGAAGTCGTCGGCGGTGAGCCAGCGCATCTCCTTCACGTACGCGGGCCAGGACACGGCGTTCGCGAGCAGCAACTGCTCGGCCTCCAGAGCCTCTTCCCTGTCCGCAGGCGGCGCGGGAGGTGGCGGGGGCGTGCGGGGCAGTGAGGCGGAGTGGGAGGGGAAGCGGCAGGCGAGCTCGTCCAGGTGTTGGGCGAGTGCGTCGGCTGCGGCGAGGGCGTGTCCGGGGCGGTCCGGCACGGTGGTGTCGGCGGCGGCCTGGGCCAGGCGCTCGGCGTGGAGGCGGACGGTGCGCCGGGCGTGCTCGGACCGGATGATCGCCGCGTACGCGGACGCGTGGTCCGGCCGGGGGCAGGCGGAGACCAGGGTGTGCATGAACGAGGCCGTCAGGCCCGGGGTGCTCGACTGGGCTGTGGCCAGAACGGCGTTCAGCCAGTCCAAGCCGCTGTGCGTGGTCAGTCCTTCCAGGGCGGGAACGGTGCACATCGCGGCGAAGACGGCGGCGTGGAAGGGGTTGTCGAAGGCCGCGGGGTCGAGTCCCGCCAGGTCCGCGAGGAGGGTGGGGTTGAGGAGGATGGCTCCGAGGAGAGCCTGCTCGGCGTAGTGGATCGGTGGGCGCTGCGCCGGTTCGTACGGGGTCTCGTCGTCGTGGTCGGGGGTGCGGGGCATTAGGCGGCCAGGGTGAAGTCGTCGGGAGTGAAGGTGCGTTCGAGGTGCGGGGCGAGGAGGTGGGCGGCGAGCCTCGGGGGGACGGCGTTGCCGATCTGGCTGAAGACCTGGCCCTTGTTGCCCTGCCAGGGGTAGTCGGCGGGGAAGCTCTGCAGGATGCTGGCCTCGGCGGCCGTGATCCGGATCGGCGCCGGCGGCTCGACCTCGCCCCCAGGCTGGGCGTTCGGCGGCGGCTCGGCGACCCAGGTGCATTCGTTCGCGCGGTGCCCGAAGAACAGCGTCCCGGCCGGCTCGTCGATGCCCCGGACCGTGGCGTTGGCCTGGTTGTTGCTGCGCAGCGACCACGACCAGCGGTGCGCCTCGGAGGTGAACGTTGGCGCCGGTTCGTCGGCGGTCCGGTTGTCGCGTACGCCGTGCCGGGCGGCCCACCCGGACCCTTCCCGGCGGGAGGCCAGCACCAGGTCACCTGTGAGCGGTGCCCAGGTGCCCCGGTCGCGGGCGTCGGAGAGCGTCTTGCGGGCTCCGGAGGGGAATGGTTCGGGGCCGCCGCCCGGTCCGCCGCCGGCGCAGATGGTCGGGACGGGACGGTCGGTTGCCCCCCAGCCGAGTGCCTCGGCCATGGACACCCATCGCGCGCGGCCCGGCCCGAACAGCGACTCGGGCTCGGCGAGCCGGGCGTGCGTGGGCGTGGGCGGCTCGGCGGTACGGACGCGGGAGGCGAGCAGGATCGCCCGCTTCCGCGTCTGCGGGACGCCGTAGTCGGCCGCGTTCAGGATCCCCGTCCACACGGAGAAGCCCCAGCCGCGCAGGATCGCCGCGTACTGGCGCCACAGCGGCAGAACGTCGGGGACCTCCTCCATGGCCACCCACTCCGGCTCGCCGACCGCGTTCAGGGCGTGCAGGTAGCGCATAGGCTCCGCCGCGAGCAGTGACCGCTCGTCCCGGCAGGCGGCCAGCAGCCTCTCGCGGGTGTCGAGGCCGGCAGCGAGATCGGCGACCGCCTGGTGCACCAGCGGCTGGTCCACCAGGCCGAGCCGTTTGCCCGCCATGGACCACGCCTGACAAGGCGGCGACGCGATGAACCCGCGCGTCCGGCCGGCGAAGACCCGGCACGGGTACATCGCAACGTCGGTACGGATCGTCAGCAGCCCCGTCGCCGCCCGAGTACGGCACGCCCACTCGTCCCACTCCAGCCCGACATCCCGGATCCCGAGCAGTCGCAGCGGGTGGCTCCAGCCGCCCGGGCCCGCGAACAGGTCCAGGACCAGATCCTTCACGAGGCGAGCCCGAAGTCATCTTGCACCGGCTCGACTTCGCCCCGGCACACCCACGGGGAGCAGCCGTCCACGACGCCCCGCTCCAGCTCGTCCGCGTCGGCGAGGTCCTGCTGACGGGTGGCCCACTCGGCCGCGGTGACGTGGTCGATCGGGGCCTGGTCGAGCGGGACGCGCGAGCGGTGCAGGAACGCCTCGCCCAGCAGCTTGTTGCCGCTGGCGTTGGCGCGGGCGTTCCCCTGGCGGATCGCCGCGTCGAAGGCGACGACATCCTCCCACTCAGAGGGGGAGCGGTCCCGGATATTCCGCCACTGCGCATTTCCGTGGAACGGGCACCCGAGGCAGCTCGACTTCGGAGTGTCGGCGAGCCCCAGGGACGTCAGATAGCGCACGCAGTCGGAACGCGACCAGCCCATGTCGATCAGCGGGTGCCGGTTGCGCATGTACTTGACGTCAGCGTCCTTGGCGCGGTGAAATTCGTCGGTGGATATGCCGATCCACTGCTCGACGAAAACACCCTTCGGGACGCGGGCCGGATGCGGATAGCCGAGAAGGTCCCGGACCTTCTTCTTGATCGGCTTCGCCTTATATTCCCCGGTGCACTGGCGCCGGGTCATCCCAGGTCGCCCGTCCTTGTTGAGGATGTAGAGAGGCATCGAAGCGAAGCGGTGATCCGGATTGAGGGCATCGTCGCGAATATTTCCAGAGGTGACCCGGAGAATGGGGATACCGGCGGGCTCGGCTATTTCACGATTGATGCGGTCGAGGTGATCATAAACGGCCCTGGGTTCCCATCCGGTGTCCGCGAAGATTGCGTAATCGACCTTTGGGAGCGTGCCGTCGGCGGACAGGGCGAGCAGGGTGGTGGACTGAATACCGGCACCGAGGGAAATGGCGCGGAACTGGGGCGTGGGAGAGATGGGACTTCCTTGGGCATGGCGAAGGGAATCGGGAAGGGCGGCCATTGAGAACTCGTGACGGGACGTGACGGGAGTAGCTCGTCAGTCGGCTAAGGCCGGTACCGCCGCGCGCCCGCGCGGCGTGCGGTGCTGTTCGCCACGACGGGCATGGGCGTGGTGGCGGCGGGGCCGCGGCGCTGCGCCGGGTGTGCTGACAGAAGGGCCTGGACGCCGGCGGCGGTGAGCCGCACGCCGTAACGGCCTTGCTGGACGAGCGGGGTGAGGGCGATCAGCTTCTTCTCGACGAGAGCG
This sequence comes from Streptomyces sp. CC53, assembly GCF_001865245.1. Taxonomy (GTDB): domain Bacteria; phylum Actinomycetota; class Actinomycetes; order Streptomycetales; family Streptomycetaceae; genus Streptomyces. The sequence continues at coordinate 44,799 of NZ_MKXB01000162.1, forward strand.
TCGACGGTGGTCGCCCTCATACGCGCGGCCAGCGGAGCGACGACTTCCCGTGTGCCGTCGGCGGATGTGTGGAGGACGGCCTCACCGCGGGCGAACACGGCGAGGCCCTTGCGTTGCGCTTCGCTGACCTTGACAGCGGGCAGGGTACCGAGGTTCTCCCGTGCTGCCAGTTCCCGGGCGTAGAGGCGACCGTCGTGTCGCAGCAGGGCGCCGCTGACATCCTGAACGGCCACGGGCGTTCGGTTCAGGTGCGCGCGGGATTGCTCCAGCAGCCGTTCGGCCAGGGCGGTGTCGCCGTGCGCGAGAGCGGAGACGGCGTCCGATGCACGCGCGGCGGCGTTCGCGGTCGCTTCGGTGAGGCGACGGAGGATGGCGATCGCTTCCTGGCCGTCGACGGTGGTTGCCGCGTCGGAGAGTGCCGACTGGGCCAGGAGCTTGCCGCTGTGCAGCGAGGTCCGGTACAGGGCGCTGCCCGTACGAACGGTGTCCGGCAGCCGATGTGATGCCTCGCCCGGCTGGCGGTTGAGGTCGTCGAGGAGGTCGCCGCATTTCAGCAGGTACTGGGTGAGGGCCCAGAGATCCTCATCGATCGGGCCGGGTGTGAACGGGTTGGGCAAGAACGGGGCTCCTTGGAGAAGAAGGGGACAGGTGCTTGCGGGCGTCGGCCCTACCGCCGGGCGGGGCGGCTCGACGTGATCGGTGCGGGCGCGGGCGCTGGGGTGCGGGTGTGAGCAGGGTGGGCCCGGACGTCGTCGGCAATGCCGGAGGCGATGTACGCGCAGCAGGTGGCGGCCAGTTCGAAGTCCCTTGCTGCGTCGGCGAGGTGCTCGGCTATGAGGGGGATGGCTTCCGCGTTGCGGGCTTGGCGGATCGCGTTCTCGTCGGCCGGCGGCCCGGGGAATCCAGAGCCGTCTAGGGGGTTGGCGGCGATGGCCTGGGCGAGGCAGGTGGTGCCTGAAGAGGCGGCGGACACGGCTGCGGCAAGCGCGTCCAGGGTATGGCGGCTTCCCGGTACTGCGGTGTAGGCGCTGCCGTCGAGGGCGGACAGCTCGGTGAGTGCGTCGGAGGTGAGCCGTTGGGACGTGCGGAACAGCGGTGCGATTTTGGTGAGGGCGTCCGTGCCGGGAGACCAGGACAGGCTGGTTGCCTCGTCGTGAAGAGAAGTGAACCCCCCGGGCGAGCGCGCGGAGTTGCTCGACGTGCTGGGAGACGGTGTGGGGAGTGATGCGGAAATCTCCTTGTGGCTGGAGGGGATTACCGCCGTGCAGCTGGACTGCCTGCTGCACATGGAGCGGGGGGCGGTGACGTGAGCGGGGAGGGCGGGGTGGTGGTGCCGGGGCCGGCGAGGGCGCGGTCGATGCGGGGCTGGTCCTCGGCTCGTGCGGTGGCGGACGCCAGGCGCCGGGATAGGTTCTGAGCGAGCACGCGGTAGGTGCCGGCAGCCCGATCGAGCTCGTCCATCGCTTCGGTGAGGTACTGGCGGCTGGTCTGTGGCGTCCGGTCGCCGTCCTCGTACAGCAGGGCGTCGGTGCGGCCGGTGATGCCGTACGCGCACAGCGACGAGGCGACGGAGATCCGCACGGCGGCCTCGGCGAGGTGGGCGAGGTTGTCGTGGCCGTTCTTCATGACGGCGTACTGGCTGGTCGAGAGGGTGTCGAGCTGCTGCATGCAGCGGATAGTCAGACTGTGCGCGCGGATGGCGATCGGCGCGATCTCGTGTACGGGCCGGGTGATGTCGCCGGCCCGTACGCCTTCGATCTCGGTCCGCAGGTCCTGCAGTTCACCTGGTGTCTGTCCGAGGATGCGGGTCTGTTCGGCGAGGTCGATGATGTGGATGGTCGTCTCCGGAATCGGCTGGGGTCAGCGCGACCGTGCCGATGAGGTCGCCTGCGGCGTCGGCGGGGGCACGGCGCGCGCGGCCAGGGCGGTGGCCGACGGGGGACGGATGGTGCGGAGGATCTGTCCGGAGGAGGTGATCCGCCAGAACGCCCAACCGGTGCGGATCGGGAGGACGTCGGGACGCAGGGCCTCGATGACCGCTCTGGACGCCCCGCTCGGGGACTTGTAGGTCCCCGAGCCGGGGTTTCCTTCGGGGATGGTGACGGACTGGGTGGTGGTGTCGTAGAGCGCGTCGATCCGGGTGGCGGCGTAGATCGCGTACACCGGGACCCGGCCGTCCGCATCCGTCTGTGCGGCTGCGGGCATGGCCTCGGCGAAGAGGACGAGGAGCTGGCGGACGGCGTCGTTGGGAGTGCTGTTCCACGCCTTGGCGAGTAGGTTCAGCAGGCTGTGCGTGCACGGGTCCAGGGTTACAGACGGCGGGTGCCGGTCGGGCAATCGATGACCTCCTGTTTGAGTCAGGGTGTGTGGTTACGCGGCCTGGCCGAAGTCGGTCTGCGTCGGGGCCTGTTTGGCGATGGCGCGGGCGGTGATCGCCTTCGAGGCGCGGGCGGAAGCGGCGGACAGTTCGTCGGCGCCGGGCTCGGCGTACCAGGGGCGCAGGTCGAGCATCGCGACCCTCATGCCGGTGGCCAGGCACAGCGCGCTGCCCTTGGGAAGGGCGCGGATGGCGTCGGCGGGCAGGATCCGCTCCTGTCGCATGCTGATCGAGGTGGACTTGCCGGACTCGGAGACCGAAGTGGACGTCGTTTCGACGTCGTGGTCTCCGATCATCCTGCTCAGCTTGTCGGCGAAGTCGGGGTCGTCGATGCCGGAGCCGATGACCTTGACGGTGGCCGCGGACCACATGGCGTCCATGCCGGCGTCGCCCCAGACCTTCTGGCCCTGGCGGTAGGACTGCAGGATGGTGATCGGGATGATCCCGCGCGAGCCCAGGTGGGAGTACAGGTCGGGAAGGTCGCTGATCTTGCAGACGTTGGCGGCCTCGTCGAGGATCGCGAGCATCGGCGGGTCCAGCCGGCCGCCGGCCCGCTCGGCCTGGGCGGTCGCTGCCCGCATCACGGAGTCCGCGCACGCCGCGATCAGCGCACTCGCTCCGCCTCCGCCGTCCTTCGACAGCAGGAACAGCGTGTCCGTGGACGTGACGAACTGGTCCGGGCGGAACTCGGCGACGTTCTCCTGAGGGGTGACCCAGGCGGCGATCTCCGCGTTGAGCAATGAGGAGGCGTACTGGCGGGCGGTCTCGTAGATGCCGTCCCTGGTCTCGGGCGGGCCTTCGACGGTGCCCTTGAGCTGGGAGGCGACGGCAGCGAACTTGTGATCGCGCAGGATGTCCAGCGGGGTGCGGTCTGCGGGGAAGGCAAGCCACCCCATGACGTCCGTGATCGGCCGCTCGTCGAGCGCCGCGGCCAGGAAGAGCTGCGACAAGATATTGCTGCCGGCCTTGGACCAGAAGTCGCCCTGCTGGGAGGCGTCGACCGAGGCGGCGAGGAAGTGCCCGGCCAGTCGGTTCGCGCCGTCGAGAGTCCGCGCGTCGGTGAGCGGGTTCCACCACATGGCGCGTTCGGCGTGGGCGATCTGCTGCGGGTCCATCGACCACACCCGTCCGACCTGGCTGCGGGCGTCGTAGGTGGCGGTGTAGGCGTCGCCGGCCGCTTTGTTCGAGGTCAGCAGCACAGGCCCGGGCGCGGCGAGGATGGTCGGGATCGCAAGGGACGTCGTCTTGCCGGAGCGCGGGGCCATGATCGCGACGGCGACGTCCTCGAAGCCCATGCGGACCTCGTGTTTCGTGCCCTCAAGGTTGCCCAGGAGGATCCCGGCATCGCGCGGCTCGATGTGCTTGGCACTCTTCAGACTCGGGCGCAGCGCGCGGGCCTTGGCCTCGATCGACTTGGCGAGGAGAGGCTCGATGTCGCGAGCCCTGGCCATGCCGTCGACCTTCCTCGTCCGGCCCCCGGTGTGATTCTTGTAGCGGAGGATGAGGACGCCGGCACCGGCGGCGAGGAGCAGCGTCACAAGGACGGGGACGATTCGCGTGCTGATGAGCAGGGACGTTTCTCCGGCCCTCGGCCAGAGCTGCTCGGGGTGGAGCACGGCGTCGCCGGGCCGGTAGGGCACCCAGGGGCCGGTGCCGGTCGCCCAGGCGGTGAGGTTGCCGCCCAGCCAGGCGATCGAGGCGAGGGGGAGGCCAAGGGCGAAGGCGCCGAGGAGGGCCTTCAGGGCTATGTCGTAGCCGTCGGAACTGGAGGAGGGAGCAGAGCGCAAGCGGTGGTCCTTCGGCGGGGCGGGCTGTGGCGGGCGAGGGAGCGTCAGCGGGTGCGGCGGTGCGCTGACGGTGGGGTGGGAGGCGCAGGCGGTGGGGTGCTAGTGCGGCGGGCGGCGAGGTGCTCGATCCGCTCGGGCAACGCCCGGGCGACGCTCTCGGCTGTCCACTCCTGCCAGCGCAGTGTGATATGGCGGCGGGGGAAGCCGATGGTCTGCTCGTGGGAGCGGCGTACCGGCTCGGGATCGGCGAGGGCCTGTATGAACGCGGCCACGAGGACCGGGGGCATGCCGCCGCTGAACCAGGCGTGCCACAGCGGATCGTCCGGATCGAGCGTGGCCGTGATACGCCAGCTGATGCTGCCGGAGAAGTTGAAGCGCTCGCCTTTCACACGACTGTCCGGCGACCGGAACTGGCCGTTGGCGATGGCGTCCCAGCCTGCCCGCCGCAGCGGCTGGCAGGGGTCGGTCACTTGCCGGGCGTTGTATTCGGGGTCGGTGAGCGCGTCGGTGACCGCGGCGATCAGCTCGACGGGCGTCCCGCCGCCGAAGGAGGCATTCCAGATAGATCCGGTGCGGCCGTCGCGATGCGCGAGGTGCCACCACGGCTCGTTCAGATCGGGCTCGAGACGCAGCAGCGTCTTCTGGTCGGGGCTGGTCAGGACGACCCGGGGCATGAGCGGGTCATGCCCGTGGCTCCATCCGGCGCCGCCGTGCAGGGCGGCGGTGACCCAGGCGGGGTCGCCGGGGCCAGCGAGGTAGCGGGGCGAGATGAGCGCCTGTTCGACCTTGATGCTCATCCGCGCCTCCCTGCCGTGCGCCGTGCCGGCAATGTCGTCGGGGCGGGTATGGCGCTCAGGACCCGTGGCGGGACCTTGAGGGCGACGGCTTGGATGTCGAGGAGGACGCGGCCGTAGGCGGCCCAGTCGCCGAGGTAGCTCCATGCCTCCTCGTTGCGCTCGGCCAGGGAGTCGACGAACTCCTCCTGCGACACGGGCGCCGAGGTCCGCCGGGCTTCGCGGACCTCGGCGTGTCCGCTCTGGAGCGCTTCCAGCTTCTCCAAGGCGCGGGTGAGCTCGGCCAGCTGCCATGCCCACCGGGGCTCGACGTCTCCGGCGTTGATGTGCTGGAGCTGGACGGCGGCGGTGGCGAGCAGCTCGCGGGCCGAGTAGCGGATCGACTGGAAAGCCTTCCAGGTCTCGGAGTCCCGCTGGACCATGCGCCAGCCGTACGACACCTCGTCGTACGGCCAGCCGTCGGCGTCGGTGTTCTTGTCGGAGTAGGCGTTCCAGGCGGCGAGGATCGCCTCGCTCTCGACCAGGAACACCTCCAGCCGCTTGAGGAGGAGGGCGTGCCGGTCGGACGGGGAGAGGGACGGTGTGATCAGGGTGATTCCTTGTGCTCGGGGTTGTGGTCAGCGGCTATGCGCGGGCCGTGGAACAGCGGGTGCGCTCGGCGCCGGCTTGGTCGCGACCGGTGCCGCGGTGGGACGGTGGCGTCGAGCCTCTACGAGACGGTCCTGGTGCGCGGTCACGATCTGTTCGCCGATTTCGATCTCCCGGCCCACGGCCAGTTGGGGGCTTTCGTCGATGGCGAAGCGCGGGCGCGGCACGGGTGCCGGGTCGGCCAGGGCAGTGGCCATGGCGCTGAGCACATGGGCGGGGGTTCGGACGTCCAACGAGGCTCGCCACAACAGCCCCTCGGGCCCGTACGGTCCGTGGCAGCGGGCGACCTCGATCTCCCAGCCGCAGCGGCCCATGGAGGGTGAGATCCGCTGCTCGACGACCGTGGTGCGGTCGGGCGACACGATCCTGTGGCCGCCGAGCTCATCGGTGGTGTGCTCCCAGCCGCGCTCGGCGAGGATTGCCGCGAAGTCTTCCTGGACCTTCTCCGGTTCGGGGCGGAAGAGGGTGTCGGTCAGTGCGGCGACGATCTCCACCGGAGTGCTGCCGCTGAATGTGGCGTACCAGTGATCGGGGCCGTGTCCGCTGTGCACCGTCCACCAGTCGCGCGTGTACTGGGCGGAGGGCTTGAAGACCAGCTCGTGCTGCTGGTCGGGGCTTTGCATGCGGATCACCGGGTGGAGCGGGTCGCAGGGCACGCTCCAGCCTGCGGCGCACAGGGCGTGGGTGATGTGGCGGGGGTCGCCGGGGCCTGCGAGGTAGCGCGGCGAGAGGGGTGAGCCGAGCTTGCTGGCGTATTCGTTGGTGAAGGCGTCCAGTTGGCGCCGGGTGATCATGGTGGGGCGGCTCCTTCGCGACGGCTAGCGGCGGGCGCGGGCGCTGCCGGCCGTGGCGTGCGTGCGGGCCGCAGCGGCCGGTTTGCGGGTGCGGGGCCGGGCGGAGGCCCAGGAGTGGCGGGCCCAGGTAGCGGCGCGGGCGGCGGTGATGCGGGCCTGTTGCCAGGCGCCGAGTTCCGAGGGCCGCACCGACACCGAGGTCGTGCGGATCCACTTCGAGGGCGGTACGTGACCGCGGGGACGCATGACCGGCCGAGGGTCGGCGAGCGCCGTGGAGAAGTTCTCGATCAGATGCATCGGGGTCGTGGCCGAGAAGACAGCGTCCCAGGTCCGGCCGTGCTCGGTGCGGGCTCCGGCCCACCAGTGGGCCTGGCCGGGCCCGGTCTGGTGGAACTGCAGCCACGCGTTGTGGTCCGGGCTGACGGCGGTGAAGTGCTGGGAGCGATCGGTCTCCCAGCGCTGCTGCTGGAGCGGGGCCCAGGGGTTGGGGGCGTGGGCGGAGCGCTCGCGGGTGAGGGCGTCGGTGAAACCGGCGACGATCTCCACGGGCGTCTGCCGGGTGAAGGTGACGTGCCATCCGGGCTCGGTGGCGGTCGCCTGCCCCTGGACCTGCCAGCCGCCCGGCCGGCCGTTCGGGTCGTAGACGACGCGGACCAGGTGGTCGGAGCGGTCGAAGACGACCGGTCCGCCGGTTGTCGAGCGGTCCGTCCAGCCGGAGGCGCGCAGGAACTCGGTCACGTGCCGGATGTCGCCGCCTCCGGCCAGGTGCCGGGGCTCGACGAGGTAGTGCTGTTCGGCGTGATCACCACCACCCCACGTCGGGTGCTGCTTGCGGGTCACCGGTGCCTCCGTACGACGAGCGGTGCTGGCACCGGGGGCTTCGCGGCCTCACCGGCGGAAGGGCTGCGGTCTGCGGAGGCGGTGAGGGTGTCGAGGTGTTCTTCGAGGTCGAGACCGATGTCGTGGAGTTCGTTGGCGGCGCGGCCGAGGGCGAGCCACACCTCGGGAGGCAGCAGCCCGCGCGTGGCTTGGTCCTGGGCGAAGCGGCTCGCGGTCGTGACCAGGGCGGTGAACTGGGTGAGGACGCCGTCCTTGGGGTCGAAGAGATGCTGCAGGACCTGGGCGGTGTCGGGCTGCGTGAGCCCGTGCTGGGTCAGGTACTGGTTGAGCAGGGCGAGGCGGGTGGCGATGTTGCGGGCGTGATACGCGCCGTAGGCGGTCGGGGCGGGGCGGTTGTTC
>NZ_MKXB01000162.1:52688-104068 GCF_001865245.1 Streptomyces sp. CC53
CGGGGGTCAGCGCCGGTGGCGGGGCGGGTCGGCTGCCGGTGGCGGAGGGGGTTGGTAGGCGCCGGGCCAGCCCCAGGCGGCGCGGTGGGCCTGCATGGCCTGGGCCCAGGCGGTGACGTCGAACTCGTCGGGGTCGATGTTGACGTCGTACCCGGCGATCAGGAGCGGGAGGATCTGCCGTGAGACGAGCTGACGCTGCTCCTTCTGGCTGAGGCCCTCGGGGGTCTCGTGCCAGGTATAGACGGGGCCGTCGGTCGTCTCGGAGCGGCGCTCCAGCCCGGCGGCATCGAGCAGGCCGGGGAGTTCTTCGGGTGCGTCCGTCCGGCTGACGATGTGGAGGCGGTCCAGGTGGCCGGCCTTGCGGTAGATCTCGACGTCGGTGTTGTTCTCGTCGGCGACGTTCAAGGTGTACTCCGTGCGGGGAAGGTGGGGTTGGTGGTCACCGGCGGCGGGGTGATGGCGTCTTCGCCGCGCGGGCAGCGGCCGGCGGCTGCCGCGCGGTGGCCGGTTTCGGGGCGCGGGTCGCCTGTGCGCGCAGGTCTTCGATCTCCCGGGTCTTGCGGGACAGCACGCAGGTGATGTCGCTCAGGAGTTCGGCGGGCTCGTCGTCGTGGCCCTGCTCGCGCAGGTGGTTCGCCCAGCTCGTCCACACGGAGACGAGTACTTCGCGGAGGTGGGGCAGCATTCCGGTCTCCGGCGCGGCGACCTCGGCCATGACGTCGGCGAGCAGGTGCGGCTCTCCTGCGCGGCGGGCGCGTTCGGTCAGCTGGGCGAGACACCGGAACGCGGCCTCGCGGTCCCCGTCCGGGGTGGCCAGGACGTTGAGGTCGGGCGCGAGGTAGACGCCGTAGCCGGCGACCAGCAGCGCGTGGGCGGCGGCCGTCGCCCCGATGCGCTGCTTCTCGACTGGCATCGCGACCGGCTGCCGGTGGTAGTGGATGCTGGGGCCCGGGTAGCGGAGGAACCCACCCGTGGTCTGCAGGATGCCGGCCGCGCGCTGGTCTCCGCCGATCGTGACAACCAGCTGGGTCCGCGGGTCGCGCGTGATGGTGATGTAGCGGGGGAGAAGGAACTCGGGCTCCTCCGTACGACCGGTCATCGGCTGCGGGCGGCCGACGGCGCCGTGCCGGCCGGACGCGGGCGGGCGGCGGCGAGCGCGGGGCGGGCGGGGTGCCGCATGCCGATGCCGACGCCCAGTTCCGTCAGCCGCGCACCGACGGAGCGGACGCACTGTGCCTGCACGGCGGTGTCGTCTCCCGGCAGGACGAGGAGGTCCTCGGCCGCGTCGTGGTGGAAGCCGTGCTCGGCGAGCAGCTTGGCGATCGGGACCGACTCGGGCACCGGGGTGGTCAGCGTGTCGTCGGACCACGTGAGTTCGATCCGGTCGGGCAGGGGCGAGGCGAGCGCGGCGGCGTTGCGGCGGGCGTGGGCGACAGCGTCTGCGTAGCGGGGGAGCAGGTGGAGCGTGACCGCCTCGGCCGCGTGGAACGGGTCGGCGGGGACGGCGAGCCCGCTGGGCTCGCGGACCCCGGCATACGCGGCGGGCGGCAGGCCGGCGGGGGCCAGGGCGGCGACGAGGAAGCCCTCGGCCTTGGCGAAGTGGTCGATCACGAACAGGCGGGCACCATCGTCGGTGCGGGTGAGGACCGCGCAGTCGAACACCCCGTAGGTGGCGATGGCGTGGGCGGTCTGGTCCATGTCCCACACCTCGGCGGCGAGGTGGTCGTAGTCGGTGTCGCCGTGGTCGGGGTGGTACTGGCTGGTCCACCGGCCGGGCAGGTCGCCGGCGAGGATGGTGGCGAAGGATTCGAGGTCGCGGGGGTCGGTGTCGTGCAACGGGTGTCCTTGGTGCGTGGGTCAAAGGTGGCGGGCCGGCGGCGGGGCGGGTGGCCGGGGCGGCAGGGGGCTGGTCGGGCAGGGCCGGCGCGCAGGATGGGTTTCGTGCCGGTCGGTGAGTTCGTTGCGCAGCTGGCGGACCTCGGTGGCGACGCGCGCGAGGTGGTGGCCGTTCAGGTCGCGTACGACGGATGCCGTGTGCCGGTCGAAGTGCAGGTCGAGGGTCTCGAAGAACTCCGCTGTAGCGTCCAGGACTTGGGCGAGTGCGGCCAGGACACCGTCGTGGGCGGCGGTTAGCTCGGTCAGGATCGCGGCTGCGTCCTGGGTGGTCGTGGCCTCACGGAGGTCGTCGGCGAGGGCGGCGACCTGGGCACCGAGGGGGAGGCGGTGGGCGGTGTGCTGGTCGGTGTCGAACGACTCGTCGAAGGCCACCCAGTAGCCGGCTGAGCGGAGAGCGGACACCGCGGCGGTGGCGAGGGCATCCGCGGCGGCCGGGTCGAGACCGGCGGGAGGCCGGTGATAGTTCCCCAGCTGGCGGATCACGTGGATGAAGCCGGTGCGCTGCAGGATGCCGTGAGCTTCCGCGTCGCCTTCATGGACGAGGATCTCCCCGGCGTGCGGATCGCGCCCGGAGGTCGATGCAGCGGTCGTCGAGCATCAAACGGGAGTTTCCCTTACGTCGTGGTTCGGGCTCCTGACCTGGTCGCTGCGGAGCGGGTGGGGATACCCGGCGCGGGGGCCGGTGGGGACGTGGCCGACGGGTGACTGAGTGCGGTGGCTGTGGTGGTGAGGTCCTGCTGGAGGTCGCGCAGGCGGCGGGCTGTCCACTCCAGCCGGTGCGCGGCTTCTCGCACGTGGGCGTGGGGATGCCCGACGAGGCGCTGGGCAAGCTCCTCGACGATGCCGCGGGCGCCGGCAAGCGAGCCGGAGGTCTCGTCGCCGATCTGCGTGAGCAGCACGGCCGCCCGCTCGGCGGCGACCGTTACGCCTCGCGTGGCGGGCCGCTGGGGAGAGATGAGGCCGAGGTCGTCCTCGAGCCGCCGGGCCTCACCGGCCAGCCGACCCAGCAGACCGGAGGGAAGAGGCTGCCAAGAGCCGTCGTGCCGGACGAGGTTGGCGATCAGGTCGAGCTGTCCGGGCTGGGCCTGGACGGCGATCCACCGGCAGCCCTGCTCGTCGCCCGGGACCTCGATGCCGGCGGCCCGCGCGAAGCGCTGCGCGATCTCCGACCACTCCGGCCTCGTCGGCTCGCGGTCGCCAGGGGCGAGGCGGACATCGATACGGAAGATCGCCCGCCGGTCTTCCTCGGCGCTCTCGACGCCAAGACGTCCGAGCGAAGGTTCCATCAGTGGCACGGCCCATTCCAACGAGGACCAGTCCCTAGACTCACCGGCTTCTGGCGAGGCGTCCCATCCCGCTCGGTACGCCACCACGAAGTTCGAGGTGAACCTGTCCCAGGTGGAGACCGTACGGCCGAGGATGTCGGAGAGTACGGGGCCGGCGTCCGTGGCACGTGGGTGCGTGCGGGGGATCACCGGCCGGCCGCCTTGGCGTCGTCGGTGTGGACGAGCTGGCCGAAGTCGGTGACCCGGTACCAGCCGAGGTCGACCGGCTTGTCGCCGAGCACCTTCGGCAGCAGGTGGTCCTCCAGGGCACGCAGGTAGATCAGGCAGTCCGGGCACCGCTTGGACAGGTGGACGAGGTAGCGGGGGTGGCCGGTGATGAACGACTGCGCGCCGCCGTTGGGGTTGCGCAGCCGCCACCCGTCCTCGTCCGTGGGCGTGTGCCACGACGGGGCCACGACGGTCATCGCCTCGCCCCACAGTTCGCCGTCGGCGACACCCTTGATCACCACGACCTGGTCGCCGGGGGCGAAGTGGGCGTGGGTGATGTCCCGGTCCGGGGTGATCGAGTCGGCGGGAGCGAACGGGAGACGGGTGGGTTCGGGCACGGCAGAGTCCTTCCGCAGAAAACCGCAGGTGACGGCTGGGGTCAGGACTCCATGGTGTGCAAAAATCCCGGTTAGCCTAACCGGGGATCGTGCGCTATATATATGCGCCCTCGCGCCGGCGTCGCGGCCTTCTGCCGGTGTCACCGGTAGGGGTTCTCGGTGCCGATGTCGGCGCTCGTGGCGGCGTGGAGCAGCTCCGGCAGGTCGGTGGCGTCGGCCTCGCGCTGGTCAATCCACCACCCTGTCCGGGTCACCGTGCGGATCTTCTCCTCCAGCACCGCCCAATCCGCCTCGTCCCACGTGCCCTCGGTGACGAGCGCGGTGTAGGCGGCGGTGACGAGCTGGAAGCGGGAGCGCTCGCCCCAGTCCAGGGCCCGCTCCGGGCCCTCCAGCGGAGGCATATCGAAACGCTCGGCCCACTCCTTGGCCGCGGCCTGCTCCTCCGCGCGCCGGGCGGCGAGCCACTGCTCCTTCGCGGCGGTGTCGGCGTCACGACTCGCCTTCCAGCAGTCGGTGCAGTCCCGGCCGGCGAGCCAGCGGGCGAAGCCGACCCTTAGGTCGGCCGCCCGGTCGGACAGGTTGTGGGTGACTTCGTGTCCGCAGCTGTGGATGACGGTCCAGCTGGTCTTGACAGGCATGAGCGATTCTCCTTCGTGGGCTGGGAGTTGAGAGGGGGACCGGCCGCCGGCGGAGGTGCGGCGGTGCCGGCCGAGGCGGCGTGGGCTAAGCAGGGGGCGGGAGACGGTGAGGACGATGACGGCAATGGCCGCTCCGGCGGCGGGCAGCGCGGAGAGCCACACGAGAGTGCCGGAGAAGGTGCCGGCGAGTGCGGTCCCGGCGGCCTGCCCGGTGCCGACGGCGAGGATCAGCCACGCGTACGCCTCCGTGGCCCGCGATGCGGGGGTGAGCGCGGTGACCGTGTCGAAACCGGAGGTGATGGCCATGGTGAGGAACAGGCCCGGCCCGGCTGCGGCTGCGATCGCGGCTGCGGGCCCTGGCTGGAGCAGAAGCGGAAGCCACCCGGCCGCGAACAGCGCGGAGGTGATGATGAGTTGGGTTGTGGGCGCGTCACGGCGGGGGAGACGGGCGAAGAACAGGCCGCCGAGGAACGAGCCGGTGGAGAAGACGGCCGGCAGGACCCCCGTCAGCCAGTCGACACCGTGCACCTCGGCCATGCCGGCTGCCCAGACGGTCAGCGCGCCGAGCGCGAAGCCGATCCCGGAAAGCCCCGCGCACAGCAAGACCAGTCCGGCACTCATCAGGCGCTGTGCTGCCGGTGGCCGACCGACTGTCGCCGTGTCGCCGGGATGCGTCCGCCAGGAGCGTGACGGTCCGGAGGCGAGGACGATGGTGGCGCCGAGCAGGCCGAGCACGGCGGCGGTGACGAGCGCGGCATCGGGACCGTGGGCGGTGGCGAGCCAGGTGGCCAGCAGCGGGCCGGTGACGTAGAGCAGTCCTTGGGAGCCGGTGTCGAGGGCCTGGATCACCTGCCGCTGCCCGGTGTCGGGCACGACGCTCGGCCACAGGGCCCGCAGGCCCGACTCCAATGCCGGACTCGCCCCGCCCGCGAGCGCGACGGCGGCGGTGACGATGCCGGGGTGCTCGTCCGGTCCGATCAGGGGCAGGGCGAGAAGGCTGCTGTTGGCGACGGCAGCGGCGGGCACGCTGATGAGTGTCTGCCCGTACCGGTCCATCAGGCGTCCCTTGACCGGCTGGGTGAGCCCGGAGGCGAGCCCGTAGACGGCGGCGAGCGTGCTGGCGGCCGTCAGCGATCGGCCCCCGGCCGTGACCCACAGGACCAGGGCGACGGGGACCATGCCGCTGGGCATCCGTCCGGTCAGCGTGCCGGCCAGCAGGCGGGCGACGTGACGCCTGCCCAGGACGGCGAGGTAGGTCACGGGCGGCGGTGCGGTGGATGGCTGATCGGCCAGGAGCAAGGTGAGCGGGGACTTTCCGGGAGGTGGCGGGGGGCTCACCGCGGCCGTGCCTTGGCTACAGGCGGCGCGGGACGCGGGGCGGTGTGGCCTGGGTGGGTGCGGGCGGCGGGATAGTTCGCACGGTGGGCGCGGGCTTGATGTGCCGGGGCTGCGGGGTGCGGTGCGGGGGCAGGACGGCGATGGTGTCCTCGAAGGCGTCCAGCGCTTGGCGGAGTTGGCGGTCCAGGAGGTCGGTCTGGACGATCAGGCCCCGGAGCCGCACCGACAGGTCCTGGCCGGCGACCGTCTCGGTGGCGAGGGCGAAGTCGGCGCACTCGGTAAGGAGGTCGGCGAGCTGGGACAGGTGGCTGGGGCCGGTGCCGCCGCCGGCGACATGGCCGAGCGCCTCGGCGACCGCCTGGCTCTGTGTGGCGCCTGCGACGTCCTCGATGAGATCGGCCAGTGCCGGGATCGCCCCCGCGCTGTGGGGGAATCGTCCGCGCGGGTGCAGGACACCGGGCTGGACGGGCGGCGGCAGGGCCGTCAGGGCCTGGTCGTAGGTGTCGTACCGGCCCAGGACGCGCATCGTGGGGCTGTCGACGTCCCCGGCGACGACGAGGACGCAGTCGTCGGCGGGCCTGTCGAGGTGCGGCACCCCGACGACCGTGAGCTGCCGCCCGGCCGCGTCGTACCGGGTCTCGTACAGGTACGTCATGTGGCGTCGGCGGACGTCCTGGGCGTGGGCGGTCCACCGTGCTTCCTCGTCCGCCGGCAGCTCCGGTCCAGGTGGTGGCGGCCCGTCCTGAACGGCGAGGTCGCAAAGGAACTTCGCCCGCTCCGCCCAGGTTTCCCGGCACTGCCGCAGGACGAGGTCGTCGTGCCGCGCGGCGTCACCTGCCGGGCCGCTGAGTGAGGAGCGGACCTTCTCGGCGGCTGCGTCCAGGTCGTCAACGAGCAGCGACCAGCCGGCCAGGTGCCGGGAGGGCGGCTGGGACCGCAGCGCGGTACGGGCCCGGTCGATGAGGAGCGCGGCATGCGGGAGCAGGAGGGCGAACGCCTCGGACTGCTCGCGGTGACGCTCGGCTTCGATCTTTCGCTCCGCGTGCACGCTGTCCTGCCAGTCCATGCTGTGCCGGGCCTGTTTCAGTGCCTTGTCGCTGCGTGCCCTGATGTCGGCATAGCGGGCGGAGTACGTGTTGAGGGCTTCGACCGCCGTATCGGTGGCGGAAGTTGAGCTGATGAGGGCTCCGTAGGTTCGGTCGGCGGGGAGGTCACGGACGAGGCGCCGGGGTGGAGGCCCGAGCCGGTGCGGGCGGAAGAGCAGGCGGGGACGGGAGAGCGCGCGATGCCTTGGCGGCGTGCGGCTCGCTGTCGGCGACTGCTCGCTGGGCCAGGTCGATCAGTCCCTCGCCGCCTTCGAGGAGCCACCAGGCCAGCGGATCGTCGTGGGGAAGCGCTGGAGGCGCCTTGGTGTCCGCGTCGGGTGCGCCGATGATGTCGTCCACCTCCCGCAGGACCGCCACCTCGTGCTCGTTGAGCTGCACAAGGGCCCGCACAGCGGCGGTGACGTGCGGTGCGGCCGTGGTGAACCGTGCGAAGGAGTCCACAAGGTCTGCCGGAGGCGGCTCGGGAATGGTGCCCGCCTCGTACGCCTCGCGGGTCCAGGGCAGGTCCTCTTCCAGGGAGTTGACCCGGCAGTGCAGAACGGCCCGTGTGTAGGCAGGCAACAGGCGCGTGCGGATCACGTCGGCGGCCGTGGACGGTGTCGGTTGCACCGTCACGCCCGGGGGAGGAGTCACGAGCCCGTCGGGGGCGATGTCGCGCGGATGCAGGGCACCGACGTGGTGCAGGTCCCGTCGGGGGTCGCGCAGGACGGCGAGTTCGGCTCCGTCGTCGCGCCGGAGAATCGCCGCCCGAGCGACACGGTGATTGGCCAGCGTGCTCGCCACGTGACCGGTGTTCCACAGACAGTCGGCGAGGTCCCCTTGCCATACCTTCATCGCGTAGTTCTCGACACTCACCGTCCACCTGCCGGGCAGGTGCTCCACGATGTCGCGGGCGAAGTCCCCGACATACGTCTCGCTGCTCGCGTGGACCGTGACTCCGGCGAGCTGGGCGACGACGCCCAGGGTGAGGAGGACCTCGCGGGCCCGGTCGGGATCGCTCAGCGAAACGGCCTTATTGCCGTCTGCTGTCTTCTCGAACCCGGCGAGCTCCATCGCGGTATGCGCCCAGCGCCAGTTGGCGCCGTCGACGAGCCCCACCACGCCGTCGCGCCCGCTCGTGTACAACGTGATCTCGGTGGAGGAGCGGGCGGCTGTGCTGCCGGCTGCTTGGGCGAGCAAGGCCAGGTCAGTGGGATTCAGTGGTGGGTCCCTTTCGGTCGGAGCGGACTTGGGGCGCTCGGGTGTGGAAGGCGGAGAGGTGATCGACGCCGAGCTGGTAGAGCTGCCGGTCGGTGATGTCGAGGAGGTCGCTGGTGCGCAGGTAGCGCTCGGCGAGCGCCGGCTGGCCGCGGTCGCGACACCAGGCAGCGGCGGCGCGAAGAAGGTCTCGCAGCGCCAGGAGCGTGCTCGCCTCCGACCCGGTCTGGGCGTCGAGGAGGACGTGGACCTGGGCGGCGCTCTGGGCCGTGGTGACCTGCTTTGTCCATGCCCGGACGGCGTCGGCCGGGTCGGGCAATGCGAGCGCCGAGAGGAAGGGCAGAGCCTCGGCGCGGGCCCTTCTGCGCAGCTCGGTCCCGGGCGGCACTTCCGGGTGGTCCCTGTTCACCGGCCGCGGCCCCCGCCGCTCGGCGCCGGGGCCGCCGGCCGGCGCAGGTGGGCCTCGTACTCCCGCGCTCGCTGTTCGCTGAGCCGATGGACGAGGGCCTGCAGCTTCGGCGGAGCCTCGACCACCGCCCGCGACCGCTGCTGGGCGGCGGTGGGCGCGAGATCGGGGGTCGCTTGCAGGCCCAGGGCAATCCGGTCGACCTCGATCTCCACCACCCGCAGGACTCCGGCGAGTTCGGCCAGGCGCCGTGCGTCCCGGTCGTGCGCATGGCCCGGGAGCGCGGAGACGGCGGATGCCGTGCCGAGCAGCAGGTCGGCCACGGACCGCAGAAGACTGTCGTCGCCCTGGGCGAGGGCGGCGAGCGTCCGCCCCGCCTCGTACGGCTGCCGCAAGTCGCCGGTGTTCTGCGCCCAAGTCTTCAGAGTCTGGGCCGCTGCCTGGACGGAGCGCGGGGCACCGTCCCCGACGGCCTCCCGCGGCGGCGCGGTGGGGGAGAGGGAGGGATCGAGCTGGACCGGGTAGCGGGCGGCACGCAGCATCTCGGCGGCGTGCGAGGCGTGGGTGTTCTCCCACTCCTCGCCCATGTCGAAGGGGAGACGGCGCCAGGTCCCGCTCAAGGTGTACTGGTGGATGAACCCGGCGCGGGTGAGTAGTTCGGAGGCGAGCGAGTCGATGGGCCCTTCCGCCTCCACCTCGCCGCCCCGGCCGCGGACGATGCTGATCGGGGTTTCGGTCACCGGGCGCGTCCCTGTCCGGAGGTGGCGAGCGGACTGGCCGGCTGCGGGGACGTGGGTGTGGCCTGGACGGTGACTGGCGGCCGGTACTGTGAGGAGCGGATGCCGGCGGCCTGGGCAATCCGGGAGCGGCGTTCCATCAGCCCGGCCCGGGGCTGGACCTGGGGCGGGCCGGCGCTCTGGGCGGGATCGAGGGTGTAGTCGGCGTGGACTTCGAATCCGAGCCGGCGCAGGTCGTGGACGGCCTGCCGGGTACGGCGGACGCCGTCGTACTCGGGGCTGGTCAGCCGGTACAGGCCCTCCATGCCGGGGACGGGCTCGAACTGCTCTGCCGTGAGGTACCAGTGGGCGAGGTGCGGCGTCGTGTTCGAGGTGGGGGCGGCGACGAACCCGTACTCGGGGTGCTGGCCGAAGTTGAAGTGCTGCTTCAGGGAGACTCCTTTCGAAGGGCACTCAGCGCGGTGTTGCGTGGAGGGTGATGCCGCCGCCTCGGTGTGACGGGCGACGAATGAACGGGTGATCACAGGGGCCTGTCATGTCGAGACGGGCGTGAACACGGGCGGCGGTGCGGTCAGATGCCGAAGGACGGTCCGGTGGCGTTCGTACGGCCGCAGGAGTACGTCACCAGGTCGGCAGGGATGCCGGTACCGGTGTCGGTGGCGACGTCGACGCAGGTGAAGGTGTACGTGACGGAGGTCAAGGGCGTTGTGCCGAGCCAGGCGCGCTCTTCCTCGTCCGGCCGGATACGCAGACCGGGCTGTGCCGCGGCGTCGGTCTGGGTGTGCGCGTGGCTGAAGATGACCAGGGTGCGGCCGTCGGCTGTCTTCAGACCGTAGGCGTCGGCATGGGGCGTTCCGGCCGGGCCGAAGACGGTGGTGCCCTTGGGCTTGAGACGGTTGCCGATCTCGTCGTGGACACGGATCTGCAGGCGGCTGGCCGTGGAGGGAGCGAGGACCTTGCGACCGTCCTTTTCGCCTCCGGTGACGAAGTTGTCGAGAACGGCGCTACGCAGCCGGTCCGCGGCGGCCGTCGCGTTGACGGCGGTGGCGTAGCCGTCGTTGTCGAGGGCGATCTGCGGCGGCACCTCGGTGTTCAGGTCTGCGGACGCGGTCAGTTCCCACCCGCCCGTGTGGTGCGCGAAGACCAGGATGCGGCTCGTCTTGACGGCTGTGCTGCCGGCGTCGACGGTGGCGGCGAACCAGCGCTTCTCGCCTGGCGCGAACCGGGGGATGTACAGCTGCGCGGTGGCGGTGTCGTACGAGACCGGGCGGGCGGCCGGGCCTTGGCCGCCGGGTCGTGCGCTGGACTCCTTGAGGTCGGCGAGGGACTGATCCAGCTGGGGGCCGCCCTCCACCGTGTCGAGCAGCTTGTGGTCCTGACGCTGCATCGCCGTGTTCCTGGTGGTGGCGTGCCGGGTGAGCTGGGCCAGCGCCTCCTGCTTGGTCAGAGCCGGTTCCCGGGCTGCAGGCGTGCTGGTGGACGTTGAAGCGGAGGGAGGAGCAGCCGTGTCGGCGCTGTCGGAGCTGCAGGCCGTGACGGTCAGAGTGAGGAGGGCGGTGGCGAGTACGGGGAGCGCGTGCTTGTACGTATGGCGAATGACGGTGATCCTTGAAAGTGAGGTTTCAGCGGGTCGGGCTGAGCGCGGTGTTCAGCGGACGCGGCCTGACCGAACCGCCGGTGCCGACGGAACGGCAGGGCGTGCGGCGACCGGGACGGCTTGCAGGCTGCGCATGCGGTCGGTGGCGGTGTGGAGCTGCTCACCGAGTGCGCGGATGTCGCAGGCGGCTGCCTCGAAATCGGCGGCGAGGTCGAAGGCTTCGTCGTCCTCTGACTCCTTGGCCTTCTCGCCGGCCGCTTCGAAGAACTCGGCGAGCCGCTCCAGTAGGCCGTCGGTCGGCTCCAGGACCTGGTCCGTGAACGTGGCGGCTTGGCGGAAGGAGGCCGTGCTGTTGAGCTGGTCGGTGAGGGACAGGATGAGGTGGCCGAAGGGGTAGCGGCCATCGGGGTCGGTTGGGGTGGCAGGGGACAGCAGTACGTACGGCGCGGGGGACTCCAGGGAGTGGGGAGCGCTCATTCCTCGTCGAGGTCGAGGCCGTTGCCGTGGTTGAGAGCGCCCTGCTGATAGTGGAAGTTGGCCTCTTCCAACGGATGCAGGCTCTCGAAGCCCGGGGGAGTGAGCGTCGGCCTCGTTCGCGGAGGCTGTGGGCGGCGTGCGGGATGTCGGCGAGGGGGTCTGCGAACGTGGTGGAGGGTGCGGTGCCGGGCTGCCGCGGGCTTGTGCCGGGGCGGTCGTCACCGAGCGCGGTGGGCCGCCCGAGGACCGCCGGTCGCCGCAGAAGCGACGGCAGTACCGTTCCGGGCCTGAGTAGCGGGAGCCGGAGACGCGGTCACGGCGGCTGCTGAGCCGGGATGCGTCGGGGCATGGCGGAGGTTGAGCCCGACGCCGGTCTGAGCGAGCCGTGCGGCGAGAACCTGGATCCGTACGGCGGTCGAGACGGGCCCGTGCCCAGCGGGGAGGAGGAACGCCCCCTGATCGGGGACGTACTGGAACCCGGAGAGGTACAGCGCGTCACGGGCCTCGGCCGGGACGCTCGTGTACGGGGTTCCCAGGATGCCGTCGCCGTAGCGGGTGAGCGTGACCGCTTTCGCCGTCTCGGGCGGGGCAAGGCGATGGGCCGGCGGATCCGGCCGCAGCCGGGCCTGTGCGCGGACCGCCTCGACGGCCGATGCGTACCGGGGCAGAAGACGACGGCTGACCGCGGCGGCGGCCCGCACTGGGTCGGCGCTGACCATGATGCCGTTCGGCTCGGGCACGCCACGGAAGTGATGCGGCTGGAAGCCGGCGGGCTCCAGCGCGGCGACGAGGAACTGGCCGCGATGACGGGGCCGCTCGATGATGTAGAGCTCCTCGCCGGTTGGACCGGTCAGGACGGCGTGATGCCCGAGGACGTGCTCGGCGACGGCCCAGTCGACATGGCCGGAGTCCCACAGGCGCTCGGCCACCGGGAACTGGTCGCCGTAGGAGCCGTGGCGGTGATACTGGCTCGTCCAGACGCCCGGGAGCCGGGCGGCGAGCGCAAGGGAGAAGGAATGCAGAGCAGTTGGGTTCTGGAGCATGGTCCTCGCAGCGGCTGTGGGCGTCGTTCCTAGCTGCACGAGGTGATCCCTACAGGTCCTGGTCGAGATCCCAATCGGCGTCGTCGAGGGTGTCCTGCTGGTAGTGGAAGACGGCCTCCTCCAGTGGGTGGAGGCTGGAGAATCCGGGGTGGGACCGGAAGGCGTCGGTGCGCTCGTGGATGTACTGCTGGGTGTCCGCGGCTGCTGTGATGGTGCGGACCGTGTTCCGCGAGGAGATCAGGCCCCACTGCGTCATGTCCGTCGGGGTGGTGTGCTTCATCCACACCCAGATCCCGTTGCCGAGCTTGATGATGCTGTCGGGGTGGTACAGCCCGCCGGTCCGCCGGTTCCGGCGGGGACTGCGACGCTCGCCGAGGTCCCGCATCAGGCCCTGGGCTGCCTTCCTGACGACTGCGGCTTCCAGGTCCTCGCGTTCGCGGATCCGGGCACACAGGTCGTCGAGCAGGTCCTCCTTGTGCATGCGGCCGGCGTCGTTGGTTATGTACTGGGCGGCCTCGAGGGCGAGCTTGCGCAGGTGGGGGTCGGAGGAATACTTCACGGGAGGTTGCGGTCCTTCCATACGGCGGCCATTTCGGCCAGGGCCGTGGCGGCGTGTTCGATCACTTCGCGGGTGACGGCACGGCCGGGCGGGGCGAGTTCGGGGTCGTACTGGGCGAAGGTGCGGCTGCCGCGTATCTGGGCGAGGGCGGGGAGGATCTCGCAAAGCAGGTTGGTGGCGACACGGCGCTGCCGCAGCTCCTCCTCCTGCCGCGCCTTCCGTTCCGCCCAGGCTCCCTGGATGGTGAGTTCGCCTTCGGCGACGCGGTCGGCGAGCTGAGGGTCCTCGGCGCGCAGGCGGGCGAGCTGTGATTCCGCCGACTCGGCCTGGGCCTTGTTTTTCTGGGCGACCGCGTACGCCTCATTCAGCCCCATCGTTCCGTTGATGACGGCCTCGGCGAGATCCGGCGCGTGTCGCAGGACCATGCTGGCCTGCCCGATGCGACCGACCGAGACGCCGGCCTGCTCACTGAGTGAACGAACGGACTGTCCACCCGGAGAACGCCCGTCATGTTCACCGAGTGAATGCGACTTGGCGGTGATCATCGCGAGCTGGCCCTTGGTCAGGTTGCGGCGCTGCTTGTTCGCCGACAGCACGTACCGGCGCGTGTCGTCGCCTTCGTAGGTGATGAAGACTGGCTCGACGCCCGCGATCTCACAGGCTCGTAGTCGGTTCTTGCCGTCCAGGACCCGGCCTGCGGCGTCCAGGACGACGGGGTGGTCGAGGCCGTGTTCGCGGATGTCGTCCGCGAGGGACTGGAGCTCTTCCTCGTCGAGTGCAGGGAAGAGCGCGGTGGTCGGGTGTAGCTCGATGGTGTTCTCCGTGGGGTGGATACAGGATGCAGGCGGCAGCGGGTGCGGCGCTGGCGGGGGACGGGAGGCTGAGACGGCGGGAGTGCCGCGCGGTCTTGTGGTGTTCAGCCTGTCTGTCCGGCCTCCGGGGTGACGGAGGGCGACACGATGCCGGCCACGTCGAGAGACGAGGTGGCGGCGGTCTGCAGCAGCGTGGCGTTCTCTCGGAGCCGCTTTGCCGCCTGCCGAATCGCGGCACGAGCGCGGCTGATGTCCCGCTGCAGGGGCACCAGCAGGTCCTCGGGGACCTGGATGGGGGCAGCTTGTGTCCGGAGAACGTGGTGGTGCGAGCTGAGGCGGTCGGCGGCAAAACCCAGATGCTTCAGTGCCGTGCCCAAGGGCGCCGCGCACCCGCTGATGGCCGCAGCGTTCAGCGCGCCGTCGTGGGGCAGAGGCTGGCTGGTTTCGCGGCTGTAGCTGACGGCCAGTTCGTTCGTGATCTGCCACAGCATCCAGGAGACGTTGGACGTGCCATCGTCGAGGTCGGGGGTGATGTCGGTGCCGCGTCTCAGGTCTTCCGCCTGGGGGAGCCCGTTGGCGGAGCGGTCGAGCATTCGAGCCAGACCCCGGAGGCTCTCCGGATTGGTCATGCGATCCTCTTCTGGATAGTCGGATGTGTCGTAAAACATCGGATTCTGTCCTTGTTGTCAGTGCATGCGGGAGTCGGTGTCGAACAGGGTCTGTTCGGTGGGGTGGAGGAGGTGTTGGACGACGAAGCTGCGGCCGGCGACGCGCCACAGGCCGCGTCCGCGGGTGAGGTGGGAGATGGCCTCGGTCTCGACGGCGGTCAGGCCGAGGAGGGTGGCGGCGGCGTGGATCTGGTCGGTCTCCTGGCGGTAGATGATGCGGGTGGAGCAGTCGGCGAGAAGGCCCTCCGCCAGGGCGCGCCCCTGTGATCCGGCGTCGCCGGCGGTGAGCAGGTCGCTGAGGCGGTGGATGACCATGAGGTTGGCGATGCCGAGGCCGCGGCTCAGCTTCCACTGGGACTGCATGCGCTGCAGGAGGCCGGGGTGGCGCATGAGCCGCCACGCTTCGTCGTAGACGATCCAGCGCCGGCCGCCGTCGGGGTCGGTGAGGGCGGCTTCCATCCAGGCGGAGGCACAGGTCATGGCCAGCACCAACGCGGTGTCGTCGCCGGAGCCGCCGAGCCGGGAGAGGTCGATGGAGAGCATCGGGCTCGTCGGGTCGAAGGCGACCGTGCTGGGGGCGTCGAACATGCCGGCGAGGTCGCCGTGGACGAGGCGGCGTAGCGCGTGGGAGAGGTCGCGGGCGGCTTCTCCGAGGTGGCCGGAGACGGTGCCGGCGGCGGCGTCGAGGAGGTGGGGCTGGGCGAGGGTGTGGGCGATGTCGCCCAGCAGCGGTGCCCGGCCGGCGGCGTTGGCTGCCTGGACGACGCCTTCGAGGGCGATGTCGAGGGCGGTGTGTTCCATGGGGAGCAGGTCGCGGCCGAGGACGGTGCGGGCGAGGGAGCCGAGCAGGAGCAGGCGCCTCTTGCGGACTTCCCCGGCCCAGTCTGCCTCCGGGACGGAGGGTGGACGGGGCGCGGCGTCGAGGGGGTTGAGCCGGCCGGGCAGGCCCGGGCCCAGCGCGATCGACGTGCCGCCGAGCGCGGCGGCGACCGGGGTCCACTCGCCCTTCGGGTCGCACGGGACGTATACGCGGTAGCCGAAGGCGACCGAGCGGAGCGCGAAGCTCTTCGCGAGCGCGCTCTTGCCCTGCCCGATGACCCCGGCCAGGAGCACGTTGGGGTTGGTGAAGCCCTCGATTCTTCCGTACAGGGAGAAGGGGTCGAAGACGAAGCTGCCCTCGGCGTGGACGTCGCGGCCGATGTAGATGCCCTCGGCACCGAGGCCGCCTTCGGCGAGGAACGGGTATGCCCCGCTCGCGGTGGCGGTGGTCATGCGATGGGCTGGCAGCCGCAGCCTGCCGCCGCGTGCGGAGGCCGGGCCGGGGCGTCCGGTCGGCGGGTAGAGCGGTGCGGGGATCTCGGCTTCGGCCGTGGCGTCGGCGGTGTTCTTGAGCGCGGCGGCCTGGGCTTTGGCCTGGGCTTCGGCGAGCTGTTTGCGGGCGGCGCGGCGGCTGGTGCGGTCGGTGCCGTGCGGGGTGAAGACAGGGCTGGCGGAGGCGCGGCGGGCCCGGCGGCCGGGGCGGTGTCGGGACATGAGCGGATCGTTTCTGTGCCGGGGTTCAGGCGGTGCTGTGGTCGGCCGGGGTGGTCTTGCGGCGGATGGCGTGGCCGGAGGCGAGGTGGCGCTGGCAGATGGTGAGGACGAGCGGGCCGTCCGGGAGACGGTGAGGGGTGCAGTCGGGTGCGGCGGGCAGCCTGTGGAAGGCGTCGTGGACGCTGTTGGCGGCCTGCCACAGCCGTAGGTGAGCGGTGGCCAAGTGCCGTCCGGCGGCGGGGTGTTCGGGCCGCACTGTGTCGGCGAGCTGGTCGAGGAGCAGGTGCAGGCGGGCGAGGTGCTCGTGCAGGTTGTCCAGGTGCCGCCGGTCACTGTGGGCACTGGGGGTGAGGGCGCGGGTGTGGTGGCGGATGCCGGCGGTCGCGGCCCGCAGGTAGGGGTGGGCGTCGCTGGTGTCGGTCGTGGTGGTGGCCAAGAGCGGTGGGTCTTTCTTCGGGCCTGGATCGGATCAGGCGGCGGTGGCCCTATTTCTCCTGGGCGGTGCGGGCGAGGGGGAGGGCGGCCAGGGTGAAGGCGTCGGGCTGCTGGTAGACGAGGCGGCGCAAGTCGACCTGGGCGGTGACGGCGGCGGTCTCGATCTGGGCGCAGGCGGCGTCCAGGGCCTGGTCGGTGTCGGCGGTGACGGTGAGCAGGCCGGTCATCGCGACATCAGCGTGGCCGGCGATCAGCTGCCGTTCGCGTTCCTTGACGTCCCCGTACTCGACCGCGTCGGCCTCGGAGTCGACCTGGCCGCGCCGCGCGCGCTCGTTGGCGTCGGCGATGATCGTGGCCTTGGTGCGCTGGACATCGCGCAGCGCGGACTCCAGGGCCTGCGGCACATATATAAGGGAGAAGGTCCGGCGTACTCCGGCGGTGAACAACAGCTGGTGCAGGAAGCCGGCGAGGACGTCGGTGCGGGGCCAGTTCTCGACCCAGTAGGTGGCGTGGCGGGCGGTGTCGGTGATGAGCCGGTCGTGCTCCTCGACCTGGACGACGGGCCCGGCCGCCGCGGGGTCGGCCTCCGCGCGGCCGGACTGCGACCACTGCTGCAGCGCGGCCAGTGCCCCCGGATCGTAGGCGGTGCGGATCACGGCGGCGATCTCCTGGGCGGTGAGCCATCCGCCCACGGTGAGTCCGGCGTTGTGGGCGGCCTGGGTGAGGGAGGCGGTGGCCTGGCCCAGCACGGTGAACGCGCCGGGCAGACCGCCGCCGGCCTGCGAGATCAGGCGCTTGGCGGCCTTGAGGTCGAGCGAGATCGCCAGATACGTCTCGTGCGGCGCGGCGGCCGGGCCCGCCGTGGCGACGAGGTCGCTGTAGACCTGGCCGGCGAGCTGGGCGTCGGGCCGGCCGTGGGTGTTCCAGTGCCGGGTGAGGGTGTCGCCGGAGTCGGGGACGGTCCGCTCCAGGACCTGGACAGTGGCGATGTGCCCGGTGCGGGCGATACCGGCCAGGGCCCGGCCCCACGCCTGTACGTGGGAGTTCTGGGTGGCGGGGTCGAGCAGGGCGAAGGCGCGGCTGGTCACGCGGGCGACGGCGGTGAGGGTCTGACGGTGCGGGTCGTGGAGGGCGGCGGCCTGTCCGTCGGCCGGCGTGACGACCTTGATCGAGGCGGCCGTGCCGGGCAGGTGGAGGGTGCCCTCGGCGCGGGGGCGGGTGACCGGGCGGGCTAGGTAGAGGGTCTGCCCGGTGCGGCGGCGCTGCGCGTAGCGGGCGACGATCGGGGCCCAGTCGATCAGGGACCGGCCGCCTCGGCGTACGGCCACGAGCGCGGCGACGGCTGCCCACAGGGGGGTGAGGGCGAAGGCGCCGGCCAGGCCGGTGGTCACCACGGTGACCAGGAGCAGGGCGAGGGCGGTGGCGGTGAGGGTGAGCTGTGCGAGGGAGAGGCCGAGCAGGATCCCGCGCCGGGACCGGGCCGGGAACTTCACCGTCATCGGCGGGGTGAGCGTGAGGTCAGACAAGGCGGAAGGCTTTCAGCAGCGGGGCGGCGGTGGTCCCGGGCGTGGGCACCGGGGAAGCTGGTGCCCACGCCCGGATGACGGGGCAAGGTGGGCTCAGGGGCCGGCCGGGGACGGTGGAGTCGTGAACGGACTGCCACCCGAGCCGGGACTGGAGCCGGTCGCGGCTCTGACAGCGCCGGCACTCTGGGGCGGTGCGTCCTGCGTGCTGCGCGGTGTGGCACCCGCGGCCGGGCCGCCGGAGGCGCTGGCGGTCCCGAAGGGGCTGCCCGTGTCCTGGCCGGGGCTCGTCGGCATGGAGCGAACGGCTTGGTCCAGCCCGGTCTTGGCCTTGTCCATGCCGGGTGACCCGCTGGTACTGCCGCCGCTGCCCGTGGGGCTGGCGGCGATGTCGCCGGGGAACTGCCCGGGCACCGAGGCCGGGCCCTGAGGCGAAGCCACTCCGGCTCCAGCTGCGGCGCCGCCGGTCCCCGCGGTGGCTGCTGCGGCTGCCGCCTTGCGAGTTGCGTTCTCGGCGTGCTGCTTGGCGATCTGGGCTCCGGCCCCGCCGGAGCGGTGCAGCGTCTCACCGTCCGTGGACTCCGCGGCCCAGTGCACGAACTTGAAGGTGGCGTACGGGCAGAGCATGACGAGCAGCATGATGACGATGCCGGCCATGACGTCGGCGAGCGCGGCGAGTCCGCCGTCGGCGTCGGTCTTGCCCATGGCGGAGATGCCGAGGAGGAAGACCACGGTCATCAGGAGCTTGGAGACGATCAGGGTGGCCGTCGCTTCGATCCAGCCGCGCCGCCAGCGGCGGGCGGCCTCCCAGCCGCCTCCGGCGCCGGCGAAGACGGCCAGGGTCACGAGCACGAGGACGCCGACCTTGCGGACCATCATCACGCACCAGTAGAGGACCGCGCCGACGGCGGCGCCGAGGGCCGCGAGGGCGGCCACCAGCCAGCCGAGCGGTGAGATCGCGGCGATTTGCGAGACCTTCACCATGCGCCGTACGGCGTCCTCGATCGACGTGCCGGCCGCCGCGAACAGCGAGTCGGACAGGGCGTCGACGACTTCGATCGCGACCGTGGTCAGGGCGATGGCCGCGAAACAGAACAGGACGCCGCTGGCGGTGCCGGTGAACGCCTGGGCGAGGGCCTGGCCGTCGCGTTTCAGCGCGGCCCGGACGAGCTGGGCGCAGAACGTCGCGACCAGGATGGTCAACCCGATCGGCAGCAGCAGCTCGTAGTTGTCGCGGAACCAACCGGCGTTGAGGTCGATCTTGGTGGTGGTGTTGACGGCTTCGGCGGCCAGGTCGGCCGCGGCGGCGGCCAGCTCGCCACAGGACTTGGCGATCCAGTTGCCGATGCCTTCGGTGATCGCCTTGCCCGGGTCGGAGACGAAGTCGATCGCGTCGGCGGCGGTGCACAGGCTGCCCGCGACGGGAAGAGCGCAGAAGTCCACGGCGGACTCCTCCTATCTGTTCGGCGGGTCAGGGGGCCGTGTTCGGTGCGATGGCGACCAGGGCGCAGTCCGTACTGGGCCTGCACTGGACGGCGAGGGTGACCGAGCGGTCCTCGGCCCCTCCTCCGCCGTCCTTCCAGGCGATGGACTGCTTGCCGGTGACGGTGACGGCGTAGATGTACGCCTCGGTCAGCGCGGCCGGGTCCTCGGCCAGGGCCTGCTTGAACGCGGAGGGGAAGTGCGCCTCGGCGACGGTCGCCGTGGCGTACTGGGCGTTGTCACCCATCCGCGACCACAGCAGCGGATCGGGCACCTGCGCCTGGATCGAGGCCCAGTCGGTGTACTTCGTCTCGGCCGTCATCCAGGCGTGCATGCCGGCGAGCTGCTGGTCACGGGTGGTGGCACGGGTGTCGTAGGACCAGAGCATCACTGCCGCCGCCCGGGCGTAGGCGAGCGGATCGGCAAGGCGCGGCGGCGGGGAGACCGCTCCCGTCCCCGATGTCGATGCCGTCTTGCCGGGCTGTGAGGCTGCCGGGGGACTGGCGGAGGCCGGCGGCCGGGCGGTCGGGCCGGTGTCCCGGCCGGTGCCGTGCTGGGTGAGGTAGGCGGCGATGCCGGCGACCGTCAACAGGATCGCGAGGACTGCGGCCAGGACAGCGACGCGCCGGCCCGTCGGCCAGTGCGAGACGGAGGGGCCCACGCGGGGACGGGAGCGCTTGCCCATCACTGGACCTGTGTGCCGAGCGCGGAGAAGAACGCCACGATGCCGTTGGCTGCGCCGAGGCCGAGCGCGGCGCCCGCGCTGACGACGGCGCCCTTCTTGCCGTTGGCCTCGGCCTGGTGGCCGCCGCTGTGGTGGCCCCAGGCCCACACGCCGAGGGAGACGGCGAGGGCGCCGACCACGGCGATGATGCCGAAGAGGTTGATGCTGTTGACCACGTTGCGCAGCACGTTCAGGCCCGGCAGACCGCCCTCCTTCGGGGAGACGCCAGGGTCGTAGGCGAGATACAGGACGTGGTCCGTGAGATACGAGAGGGAAGCGAGGGTGGGGATGGTCGAACTCCTTGCGAGCGCAGGCCAGATGGCCCAGCGGGAAAGGGGAAGAGAGAAGGGGGAGAAGGCGCGCGGCGGCGCAGGCGGCTCGGGGAGGCCGGTGAAGCGGCCCGTGGCCCGGCAGAGCGGGGAGCACTAGGAGTTGAGGGCCGGGATGCGGCGGACGGCGAGGATCCGCCAGTCGGCGACCTTCTCGATCCGCACCGGATGCCCTGTCTTCGGCGCGTTGATCACGAGACCTGCGCCGATGTACATGCCGACGTGCTCGGGGACCGTGGCGGTGCCGCGGGTGAAGAGGAGATCACCCGGCTTGAGCGCGTTGGCCGGAACCGGCACACCTTCCTTGACCTGGGTGTACGTGGTCCGGGTGAGGGAGATGCCAGCGTGTGCGTATGCCTGCTGCATCAGGGAGCTGCAGTCGCAGCGGCCCATCGGATCCGGCCCGTGGGCGTCCTCGCAGGTGCCGCCCCACTGATAGAGGGTGCCGAGCTGGTGCATCGCCCATTCGGTCGCCGTACGGGCCTTCGGTGAGGCGGCGGCCGGGATCTCGTACCCGGCGGGGACGGCGCCTTCGGGGATCTCGCCCCAGCCGGTCCCGTCCTCGCCCGGCCGGCAGCCACCGTCTGGAGCACCGGCTCCGGCGTCGCCACCGCCTTCGGGGAGGGTGGTGATGATCGCCTGCTGCAGGGCGCGGGCGAGCGGCTCCCACTGCGCGTACGCGTCCGGGTAAGCGGAGAGCTGCACGGCTTGGGCGGCCTGGGTGACCGTCATCTGCTGCCACCCCGCGACCTTGAGGAGCCCCTCGTAGAAGCGGGTGGAAGCGTGGACGGGGTCAAGGATCTCCTCCGGGGTGCCCCAGCCCTGGCTGGGCCGCTGCTGGAAGAGCCCAAGTGAATCCCGGTCCCCGTAGCGCAGGTTGCGCAGCCGGGACTCCTGGATCGCGGTCGCGAGGGCGACGACCTGGCCGCGCTCGGGAACCTTCATGGCGATCCCGGTGGCGACGATCGTCTTCGCGTGCGGGATCTGCTCGGCGGGCAGCTCCAGGCCCTCGATACGGATGGCCGGGTCGGCTCCGTTGCCGCCGAGGATGCCGGCGACCTGACGGGCGACGGCACTGGCGTCGACCGTGTCTTCGGCGGTGCACTGCGAAGCGCGCGCAGCGGCGCTGCTGGCAGCAGCCGCGGTGGCGGCGGCGCCGGCGAGCACGAGAGGGGACAGGCACAGGACGCCGACGGCGGCGGCTATGCCCTTCAATCCGGCGTGCCTCCCGAGGCGACGGGGCCTTCATGTGGTGGTCGGGGCAGGGGAGGGTACGGCTGTGTCACAGCGAAAGTCCTTCGGGTGAAGCCCGGCCGCGCTGGTACGAGGTGAGAAGGGCGCAAGGGGCCGGGGTGAGGTGATCAGGGAGCCCACGGGGAGACGCCGGGGGCGAGTTGCCGCTCGCCGGTGGGGCGCCTGGTGGGCGTCGGCCGGACGGGTCAGGACATGGCGGTGCCTCCATGAGGGCAGGGGGAGGGAATGCCGCCGGGCCGTTCGGGCCATGCGGTGGTCAGACTGTAGGGTCCGATTCCCGGTTGACCTAATTTCTCGTGTGGCAGGGGTCGACCGGGAAACGTGCCCTACAGTGTGGCTCCCGAACTCGCCCACCGTCTCCGTACAGCGTGCCGGCCCTTGTGTGCCCGCATTCGCCGCGGCGGTGCCTGTTCTTCGCGAGCCGGGATTCCCTCTTCCTTTTCTGTGACCCGAATCGGGGTACCTCTTTGCCTTTTTCCCTCCACCACGGCGACGCCCTTGGCGTGCTGGCCGGCCTTCCGGACGACTGCGTGGACGCGGTCATCACCGACCCCCCGTACAACTCCGGTGGCCGGACCGCGAAGGAGCGCACCTCCCGTACCGCACGCCAGAAATACACGTCCGCCGACGCCGGCCATGAGCTGGCGGACTTCCCCGGCGAGAACATGGACCAGCGCTCCTACGGCTTCTGGCTGACGCAGATCATGACCGAGGCCCACCGGATGACGAAGGTGGGCGGAACCGCGCTGCTGTTCACCGACTGGCGGCAGCTGCCGGTCTCCACCGACGCAATCCAGGCGGCCGGCTGGCTGTGGCGCGGCGTCCTGGCCTGGCACAAGCCGCAGGCCCGCCCCCAGAAGGGGCGCTTCACGCAGAACTGCGAATTCGTCGTGTGGGCGTCGAACGGGCCGATCGACGGCTCCCGCAACCCCGTCTATCTGCCGGGCCTGTACTCGGCTTCGCAGCCCTCGGGTAAGAACCGGCAGCACATCACGCAAAAGCCCGTCGAGGTGATGCGCGAGCTGGTGAAGATCTGCCCGCCGGGCGGCACCGTCCTGGACTTCACCTGCGGCTCCGGCTCCACCGGCGTGGCAGCCCTCCTGGAAGGCCGCGATTTCATCGGCGTGGAGAAGACCGAGCACTACGCCCAGATCGCCTCCGACCGTCTGACGGAAACGCTCAATCAGACCCTCTCGCAGGACGATCTCACCCTGACCGCCTGACCCAGGACGGTCCGCCCTATCGCTCCGGTGACGGCCGTCTCGGCATCCGGAAACGAATTCCCGACCCTTCCTTTGTCATAATGCCCGGCAGCCACGCGTGCCGGGGAGGAGCTTTCCTTGGTGCACGACCCCATTGAAGAATTCGGCGTACCTGCCGGGGAATTGGACCCGGTGCGCTTGCCCGAGGCCGAGCTCGACAGCATCCAGGCCACGGTCCGCAAGCTGCTCGACCGGTCTGCCGAACAGGCCCGCCAGCTCGACCATCTCGCTGCCGCGCCCGCCCCCGCGCCGGCATCGGTCTCCTTCCCCGGCTTCGGCCTGCCGTCCATGCCCGGTGCGGCGGCGCTGCCGCCCGAGCCGCGGCCGATTCTGGAGCTGGACGGCGAGGCGTACGAGAGCGAACTCGACCTGCTCACCGACTGGGTGGAGGACTACCTCATGCCCATCTACGGGGCGGAGGTCACCACCGCCGCCCCGTGGTGTGACCAGTGGCAGGAGCACCTCGGCGTCGTCGCTTGGCTCCACGCCCTGTGGCTGGCTTACCTCCAGCACAAGGACCCCGAGGCCGGACCGGCCGGCATGCTCGTGTGGCACCGGGACTTCCTCACCCACGCCATGGCCGCCGTCCGCGCCCCGGGCGGGCCGCTGTCGGCGTGCCAGACCGACCCCGACCGTCCCTCGCACCGCCTCCTTCGCGGACCCGGCCGCTCCGTGCGCGCCGCCGCCCGCGAGGCCGAGGCAGGGCAGGCAGACGGATGACGATCGAGGGCCGGCCCGCGTTCGGCCTCACCTTCGACCCCCGCGCCCTGACCGACCTGCTCCAGGCCCCCGGCGACATCCGCGACCTCTCCCTCGCTCTCCTGCAGGACGTCGTCAACGCCGATCGCGCCGGCGGCAAGCTCACGGCCGAACTGGCCGGGCTGCGCAAGCTGTACGTCGACCACCGTGCCGCGTGGCGCATCGTCTACGCACTGCGGCCGGCCCCGGCGACTTCGGCCTACCCCATGGAGATCCACGTCGTGGCCGTCCGCCCCCGGGCCAACCACGACGTGTACGACACCGCAGCCCAGCGCCTGGGCATCACCCCGCGCCCGCTCGGCGCCCGCGCTTACGCCGCGCGCACCCGCTCCACCCAGATCGGCGCCTACCGGACCGTCCCGAAGCCCGGACCGCCCCCGGGCCTGCCCCGGCCCGCCCAGTCCACCGTTCTCACCACGAAAGCCGCCCGTTGACGACCTTCCCGAACTTCCTCGACCACTACACCACCAAGGTGCTGGGCACCCCCGCCCAGGCGGAGAACCCGCACCACCGCGCCCTGCTGGAGACCTACGCCGAGGTCTGGCAGAAGGAAGCCCGGCTCCTGGCCGCGATGCTCGCACCCCACCCGCACAGCGGGCCGGACGAGGAGCACGCGTGCACCGTCCTCCTCCTCGACCGCCTCGCCGTCGGCCAGGAACTCACCGCCCTGCTGTCCACCACCTGCTGCTGCCCGGACGCGGCGGAAACCGCCGGCGAGGACACCGGCATCTGCTCCCGGCCTGCGATCCGGACGTGGACAAAGGCGAGCAGGACTACGAGGGCTCGGCTCCATGGCGCGGCTGCCGGCGGAACTGACCCGGAAACGGCGGAGCCCTTGAGCTTTCCCTCGAATCCGGCGCCTTCCAAGGCGCTGACCCCACTTGACCACCGCGTCGGACTCGCCGTCGGCTTCAGCGTCGGCCGTCTGTGGCGCGACCACGACTGCGGCCTCCTCGACGAGCCGACCGCCCGCCTCGCCACCGCCCACCGCGCTCTGGCGGACGCGGTGACCTCGGTGACCTTCTACCGCGCTCTGTTGCAGCGCTTGGCCAGCGGCGACTACGCCATCGACCAGACCCTCTTCCCCCGCCTCGACCGCACGGTCCAGCAGCTCAAGCAGGCCGTCGCCATCCGTGACACCCGCGAGCAGGAGACCATGGCCGCGCTCGAACCGATCGAGGCGCAGACGGCCCAAAACCCTCCAGGTCCATCCGAGTTGAAGGCCCGCGAGGTCGCCCTGCTCCTGGCGATCAGCCAGGGCGCGAAGCTCCACGAGCACCTCCTCACGCGGCGGCTGTCCGTGGTCACCGGCACCGGTGCCAGGGTCACCCAGCAGGACTACGAACGGCTGGAACGGGCGGGCCTCGTCCAGCGCGACGCATCCCGTCCCCTGCACGCCGGCCAGCCGGTCACCCTCACCAACGCCGGCCGCGCCGCGCTCACCGCCCGGCCCGCAGACCCGGTCGCCGCTCGTCCTGCCCCACGCCCCGGCGTCTGGCCCGCCCCCGCCCCGAAGGCGCGCCGCTGACCCGCCCCGCCCCCAAGGATCTCGATTGCCCGATCCCCAGTACAAGCCGTACCTCCGCCTCGACGGCTACCGTCCCGCCACCCGGCGGGTAGAGGAGGAGTTCGACCTCTGCATCTCCATGTACGACAACGAGTTGACCACGTTGGCCGAGCACCACACGGCCGACGGCCGACAGAGTTTCCTCGTCCTGCACGATGCCTCCGCCATCTACGGCGTCCCCGGCGAATCACAACTCGTCGCCCTGCACCTCGCACGGGACGTGGAGACCCGCACCTTCACCCTTGACAGCGCGCGAGTGCCGCTCCCCTCGCTCGCGCAGTCCTGGCTCATCCAGCGCCGCTGCCCTGTGAAGGCCATCGACGCACCGGACGGCTGGGGTACCCGCCCCGCCGACGAGACCACCGTCGCCCTGGAGCGGCGCCTGCGCGACCACGGCAACCGCATGACGCTGGTGGACAGTTACTCTGGGGAGGGCTACCCAACGGCGGAGACCAGGGTGCTCCTGGAGAGCAGAGATCCACGGGCGTCACACCCGTACCGTCTGCTGCTCGAAGTCGCCGATCTGCGCACCGGCACCCACACGCTGCGCGAAGGAGCCTTCGAGACCGCCGAGGCCGCCCTCGACTGGCTGGAGGACCGCAGCAGCCCGCTGCCGACACCCACGCCCACCCCTGTCCGCAGCCTCCCGGCGAGGCCCGCAGGCCCTGCCTCCGCCCCAGACCGTACCCGCTGACCAGGTGGCGAGAGCGGCGAAAGGTGGCAGCAAATTCCCGGTTAGGTAAACCGGGAATTCTCCGGATCCTTGATGTCACCAGCCCGGAGCGACTGCTTCCGGCCATTCCCGCCTGCCCATCTCAAGGAGAGGAGTCTGCCCATGCCCGAAGAGGCCGACGACGATGTGCTTGCCGCTGTCGCCCACCAGATAGAGGACCGCTTCGCCATACCCCTCGACGCGTTGCGCGAGACCGTGCGCGCCAGCCCCGCCCCGTCCTTCCTGCCCAGCGCGGTCGTGCGCTGGTACGAAGACCTCGAAGAGGCCCAGAGCCTGCTCGCCACCGCCGAGGACGAGCTCGTCGAAGCCCTGCAGCGCGCGCCGGCCGGGGAACTGGACGAGCAGGTCATGACGCTGGCCCAGCGTGTCCACACGGCGCTCACCATCCGCGACGGCCGCGCGCTCACCGTCCGCCACCTCCTGGAGGACTACCCCCTGCCCGAGCAGCCCGCCACCAGCCGTACCGCCCGCCGTACGGGGCCCGTCCTGACTGCCACCCCGGTGCCCAGGACCGCAGCCCCCGTATCCGTCCCCGTCAGGAGCCGTCGATGAGCGTACGCAGGAAGCCGAGCAGCCAGGACGACCGGCTCGCCGAGCTCTTCGGCGCCCGCGTCAACCAGCTGTACCGGACGGCCCGCGCCGATGCCCGGCTCCGCCGTGCCCTGGAGCTGCGCTCGTTCCTGGCCCTGACGGAGGAGCAGGTGGCCCGGGTCCGCGACCGCGTCCACGCCCGGACCGCGCCGGACCGCAGCATGGACGAGCTGTCGGAGGAAGAGCTGCGGATGGACGCGGAGTGGATGAAGGCCGCGCTCTCCGCCCGCCGTGACTACCTCGCCGCCCTGGACGAGGTCCTTCGCGCCGAACCCTCACCCGAACCGGCCCGGCCGGTGACGTTCACCCAGCCGGTGATCACCGCCCGAACCGTCCCGACGCCCGGGGACACGACAGCGCACCCGGCGAGAGGACTCTGATTGCCCTACCCCGTATCGACATCGCTCGCCGAACGGATCGAAGCCCTCTACGGCCGGCCCCGGGCCGACCTCGAAGCCCACGCCGCCACCACCGACCGGCCGACCATGCTGGCCGCCCTCCTCGACGCCTGCTGCACCGTCGAACTCGCTGAGAAGAACATCGAGTTCCAGCGCGAGCGCCTTCTTCAGCTTGCTGACCTGGGCTGCGACATCGGCCCCGCCACTGCCGGCCACCTTCTCGACTGCAGCCGCAGGATCGCCGAATCGGTCGCCATCCGCGACACCCAGGCCCGTCACGCCACCGCCGTGATCCAGAGCCTCCACCGCGCCCCGGCACCTGCCGCCACTCCGGTCTCCCCGGCTCCGGCGGCAGCGACCGTCCGTGCCGCGCACGCCCGCTGAACACCACCCCGCCCACGTTCCAGGAGTACTCCCATGCCTGCATCCGGCCTGCCCGCACCCGACCGCCGTGACCTCGACCAGGTCGTCCAGGCCCTGGAGACGATCTCGCCGAGGTGGAACGCCTGGATCCTGATGAGCCTGGCTACGCCCGCCCGCTACATGGACCTCAAGGCCCGGATGCCGTGGCTGCACGACGGCCAGCTCCAGCCCAAGCTCCGCCTCCTCGAGTCCGACGGCCTGGTCCAGCGCACCGAGCACACCCGGCGTCACGTCGTCTACGGGCTCACCGACCGGGGCACCTGCCTGCTGCCCGTCCTTGACGCCTTCGCCGAGTGGGGCCAGCAGCACCTGGAGCGCCCCACCGTGACCGATCCCGTCACCAGGAAGGAAACGCCCCGGCCGGTGGCCAGGGCCGAGGAGATCGAGGACGCCCTCGCTCTGATCTCTCCCCGGCACGCAACCGCCCTCCTGTGGGCCCTGCGGGCCCGCGGTGCCTCGAACGCCGCAGCCCTTGGCTCCTCGGTCATGCCCGACGCCCATCCCACCGCCGTCTACTACCCCCTGCGCCTTCTGACGATCAAGGGCTTGGTGGGCCGTGACCGCGGAGGGAAGTTCACGCTCACCGCCGCCGGCCGGGCCCTGGCCCCCGTCTACCGGGCGCTCTCCGCCTGGGCCATGGGCGCATCTTCCGCCCGTACGGTCACGTCAAGGCCGGCCCCGGTGCCCACGCAGACCGGTCCCGTGGTGCGGGGGACGGGCGCCGCGGTGGAGGCCACGCCGACGGTGCCCGCGTGGAAGCCTGGCGATCTGTTCTCCCACACCCCCGTCGCCCGGCCGGTCTCGGCTCCGGCGGGAGTCGCACGCCGATGAGCCACCAGGCAGAACCGGCGCCGGTGGTGGCGCTCGGGACGAAGACCGCGCGGGACGCGCTTGCAGCCCGCGGCCTGGCCCTTGCCTCCCACCCGCCTGGCACCGCGCTCGCCCAGCTCGCCGACCTGATCCGCGAGACAGCCGGGAACGTGGACGAGGTACAGCAGAAGCTGCTGCAGCGGGCGGACATGGCCATCCGCCAGCTCCAGTCCGTGACGCTGGGCCGCGACCGGTACCGGCATGGCACGACCGACGGACTGCTGCAGTCCCTCGGCAATGAGATCGACACGCTCGTCGCCCGCCGAGGCGAAGGCGTCCAGCTCCTACGGATGCTCACCAACAGCTACGCCGACCTGCAGGGCGCGCCCAAGCCCCAGCCAGCGGCACCATCCCACCGGCCGGCTCCCCGTCGCAGCGGACGGTAGCCCCAACCTTCTCTTCCCCCGCCGTACGCGGGCTGGACTCCTTCTTCTCGACGAAAGCACATGACCGACTTCGTGACCGCCGGGCCCCGGCATGCCCTGCTCCCCAAGCTGTCCCTGCTGCGCCGCATCTACCTTCCCCGCACGGCCGACGCCGGCGCCTTCGCGATGTCCACGTACGGCATCCCGCTCATCGTGCTCGCCACCACCCAGTCCGCCCACCCTCACCGGTATCGCGTTCGCCCTGGAGTGGGTGCCCCGTCTCGCGGCGTTCTCGCTCGCCGGGCAGGTCGTGGACCGGCACGGCACCAAGCGGGTCTTCCGTATCGCGTCGGTCCTGCGCGCCCTGGTGGTCGTGGCCGCCGCCTTCATCTTGCCGACGCAGGCCAGCGGCATGGGCGCGACGATCACGGTGATGGCGCTCGCCGCGATCACCGGCGTCGTCACCGAGTTCTCGTACATCGCCGCCGAGACCGCGGGCGCGACCGCGAGCAAGGACGCCGGCGACCGCGCTCACCGGGTGCAGTCCGTCCTCCTCGGCATCGACCAGACCGCTACCCTCGCCGGACCCGCGCTCGCCGGATTCCTCCTGCACTGGACCGGCGTCACCGGGACCCTGCTGACGATGGCCGCCTGCTCCCTGTTGGGAGCGCTGCTCGCCCCCTGGCACCGAGAACCCCGGTTGGTCCCCCCGGCGGCACCCGCGCTCGCCGGTCTGCGCACCGGCTGGAAGACGCTCGTCTCCCTGCCTGCGCTCGCCTGGCTGATCACGGGACTTACCGTCTCCAACCTGGCCACCGGGTTCCTGCAGGCCGCGGCCCCGGTCATCGTGGTGCAGCACCTGGGCCAGTCCAGCGCCGCCGTCGGCGTGATCTGGTCCGCAGCCGCCGCAGCCTCCCTGCTTGCCGTCGCCGCCTGCCGCTTCGCCATCGACCGCCTCGGCCTGTGGCCCGCGGGCGCGGCCAGCGCGGCCGTCGCGGCCCTGGCGGGGCTCGCCGTCTCCCAGGCTGGCGACTACACCCACTTCCTCGTCCTGATCGCCGTCCTCATGGCCGGCGAAGGCGGCATGACCGTCGTCCTGCGCACCCTGCGCTCCCACCTCATCCCCGAGCCCGTCTTCGGCGCCACCCTCGCTGTCACGATCCTCGTGATGCTCCTGCCCTTCCCGCTCGCGGGCATCCTCGTCGCCCTCACCCCCGCCGCCGCGATCGGCCACGTCCTGACCGCCTGCGCCGTCCTCCAGGCCGCCGGTCTCACCGCTGCGTTCTGGCGCCTGCGCCGCGAACCCGCCATGCGCGCCACCCGCACCGCCCCACCGTCTGGAGCACCCCAGCCCCAATGACCACCACCTCCCTCTCGCCGTTCAGCGCCGACCAGGCCCTGTGCGCCGCCTCCCTCGTCCGCGGTCTCACCGACCGCCTCACCGCCCTGCCCGTCGCCGAGGCGAGCGGTCTCGCCGGCCACCTTCTCGCCCCCGGCGGCCTGGCCACCGACATGCGCCGCCTGCTCGACGCCGCCACCCACCACACCACCACCCGCGAAACCAAGGACCCCCGCATGACCCTCTCCCCGGCCTCCTCCTCCTCGAAGGCCACCGGCCGCCCGACAGTCCTGATCGTCGCCCCCGGCGATGAGGTGTACCGGGGCTACTGCCTGGAGCAGGTCGCCGCAGCCTACGACGTCGTCGCCATCACCCCGCACACCCTCACCTGGGAATCGGAGCACGTCGTCGACCACGAAGTCGCCGACCCCTACGAGTTCGACCAGCTGCTCGCCGCCGGCGAGGCGATCGCCGCCCGGCACCCGATTGCCGGCGTCCTGACCTGGAACGAGCCCCTGCTCGTCCACACCGCGCGGCTCGCCGAGCACCTCGGCCTGCGTACGAACCCGGCGTCCGTGATGGAGAACTGCCGCGACAAGCACGCCACCCGCCGGCTGCTAGCGGCCCACCGGGTGCCGTCGGCGCGCTCGGGCCGCGTCGCCGACCTGCTGCAGGCCACGATCCTGGCCGAGGACATCGGATACCCGATCGTCCTCAAGCCCGCCGGCCAGGCCGGGAGCGTCGGCGTCATCCGCGTCGACAACAGCGAAGACCTCGCCGGAGCCTGGGACTTCGCTGCCACAGGTGCCGGCCTCGCCGGTGGGCAGAACACGGACGTCCTGGTCGAGGAGTACCTCGACGGCCCGGAGATCAGCGTCGAGTGCGTCACCCAGCACGGCCATACGCACGCGGTCGCCGTCACCCGCAAGAAGCTCGGCTTCGAGCCGTACTTCGAGGAGACCGGCCACACCGTCGACGCTGCCGACGCGCTGCTCGCCGAGGTCGCCCCGATCGCCGCCGCCGCGATCCGCGCGCTCGGCATCGACTCCGGCATCCAGCACGTCGAGATGCGCCTCACCACCTCCGGCCCGCGGATCATCGAGGTCAACGGCCGCATCGGCGGCGACCTCATCGGCCACATCGTCCGCCTCGCCACCGGCCTCGACCTGCCCCGCATCGCCGCTGACCTCGCCTGCGGCACCACCCCCGACCTGGAGCGAACCCGCCTGCGCGCCGCCGGCGTCACGCTCCTCTACCCGGAGACCTCCGGCACCCTCACCCGCCGTGCGATCGACGAGGAGTTCGCCGACCGTACGCCGTGGCTCGACCTCGTCCAGTGGATCGGCCACGTCGGCGACCAGATCGTCCTGCCGCCGGAAGGCGACGTCGACGTCGCCCGCGCCGGCCTCTACGTCGTCACCGGCTACGACGCCGCCAAGGTCGAAGAACGCCTCTCCCAGGCCGCGCAGCACGTCACCCTCGCCGTCCAGCCCGCTGCAGGGGCCACGGGAGCCGCCGCGTGACGGACGATCTGCCCCGTCGTATCTATCCGCCCGAAGGCGACGTGTACGTCACCCCGCGCTATCTGGCCGGATCCAACGGCACCGGCGATGCCGGCTTCGCCCCCGTCGCCCACTGGCCCCACCATGACCTCGACGACGGCCCCTGCCAGCTGCTGGTCACCTCGCCGGACCAACGCATCCGCATCGGCTGGTACGGCGACGACTTCGAGCTGTGGAAGATCACCGCCAGCGAGGACACCTCCGCCCCGACACGCTGGTCGGCGACCTTCAACCACGTCACCCCCGCCGAACTCGTCGCGGGCCTGACCACCGCGCTCGCCCAGGACTGGGCCGAAGGCAACGACCGCTTCCTCAAACGCCCCTCTCTGTACTGGAGAACCGGTATCCAGCCCCTGATCGACGCCGGCTGGTCCCGCAAGCCGTCACTCCCCGGCGAGATCGAGTTCCTCGCACCCGACGGCAATGCCGGCGTCTTCATCGACGTCCGCACCCAGGCCCCGGACGCGGAGACGATCGAGCTGTGGGCCGGACCGCCCGGCTGGGGCACCCGCGCCGAGGCCCGGTTCACCGCCAACACCCCGGCCCACCTGATTGCCGCCACCGCCGCGGCCTTCACCGACCCGACCCCCGCCCTGCGCTACCGCGAGCACCTCTCCCCATGGCTCGCGGCCCTGGCCCAGCTCACCCCCGTCATCCCAGCGAAGCCGCCAGCCCCGACCCCGCTAGACATCCAGCGCGCCCAGCGCCGGCCCCCAGCGATCACCACACGCAGCGTGCCCCGCTGGAGTACTTCCACCCGACCCCCGGCGCCGGCGATGCCGTGCGCCGGGCGCGCCGCCCGCCGCTGACCGGGCCTGCGGTCCCGCTGCACGCGACCCGTAAGTGACAGATACCGACCGCCAGCCAGCATTCCATGGAGGCCACGTGCCCGAACACAACGAGGGGCAGGCCCACACCGCCTCACACAAGGCGGCCCCACAACCTTCCGGTCCGGAAGGCTTCTGGCTTACCGACAACGACTTCGCCCTCCGGCTGCAAAAGGCGACCCTGATATGGCTCGAGCTGGCGGACAACATGATCGACGACGGCTTCACCCTGTTTGAGGCGCTGACCGGCGCTCACGCCCATGCACCCGGCCTGCTCGACCTGCCCGCAGAGTACGGCCCGATCGTCGAAGCGGAAGCCGCCACCCAGATCCTCCGATCCGTCGATGTGCACGTCGACTCGTACGCCAGTCCCGCCACCCGGCAGGCCCTCCAAAGCCTCGGAGACATGCCTGCCGGGCGGCAGCAGCAGATCTTGCGGACGGCCGCCCGCCGCTACGCCTCAACTGACCAGCCAACACAGCGCATCACCCCCGTCCGGCCTGCGTCGCCCCCACTCGAGCCCGGACCTCGACGCGCGCGCTGACCGCAGCCCTGACTCACCCCGGAGTTCCCGTGCCTCTGCACGCCAAGGAGTTCTTCGATGAACTCGCCCTCCCATTCGCCTCCGGCACCGTCGTCGGGGATACCTACTACGCCACACCCGCGGGGAACTCGCCGCTCCGGCTGCGGATCGAGTTCGCTCGCACGACCATGGACCGGCAGTACGACGGTCTCCGTCTCACCGTCACCCACGTCGAGCGCGGTGTCCTCGACACACGGCATCTCTCCTTCGCCGAGCACGAGACCTTCGCCCGGCGCGATGCCGCGCAAGGCCCCGGCCGGCGCGGCGTCATCCGCGACTGGCACAAGGACGGCCCGGCGCCCTGGGCAGGAGCGGAACTCACCGGCCTGCGCAAGGCGATCGAAGCCCTTGCGCGGATCTGGTGCCCTGCTCTGCTCGCCCCGCGCACGCAGGCTGAACCCGCGCCCTGGGCGGTCCGCTGGCACGAGGAGTTCTGGGTGAGCGACCTGGCAGTGCTCGTCCGGCTCCACGAGGCGACGCAGGCCGTGTTCGGTCTCGCCGAGGCCGGCACCTACGACGGCAGGACCGTCTCCGAGTCCCTCCACAACGCCCGCTTCTACGTCATGGACATCCTCGGGCTCCCTCTCGACCAGGGCATGCTCGCCGAGGCCGCCGCCGTCACACAGCTCACCGGGCGGCGCCTCGGCCCCGATACCGCCGGAGCCCTCGACCGGATCTCCAGCTTGCCGCTGGACGAACAACGGGCCCTCGTCCAAGCAGCCGCCTGGCGGCACGGCGCCGCCACCCCGGCAGCTCGACATCCGAGCCCGTCACCCGCCCTCCCTGCGGCCGCAGCCATCCGGCCCAGCGCCCGCATCCACTGACTCCCGCCCACGCGGCGGCCCCCAACACCACACCTAGAACAAGGAGATCCCCTTCTTCATGCGCGCCCCCCGCCGTACCGCGGCCACGATCGCCGCGACGACCTTGGCCACCGGCTCCCTGATCTGGGCACCGACCGCCTTCGCCAACGCCCCCGAGATCCCGCCGGGCACCATCGAGATCACCAAGAAGGACCCGGACGGTGCCCTGCTCACCGGAGCAGCGTTCGCCCTGCTCGACACCCTCAACGGCAACAAGGCCCTTACCGGCAAGACGAACGCCGACGGCATCCTGCGCTTCGAGAACGTCCACCCTGGCACCTACCGCCTCAAGGAGACCG
The DNA here is from genome assembly GCF_001865245.1 of Streptomyces sp. CC53. Taxonomy (GTDB): domain Bacteria; phylum Actinomycetota; class Actinomycetes; order Streptomycetales; family Streptomycetaceae; genus Streptomyces. Next base: position 86,775 of record NZ_MKXB01000162.1, read on the forward strand.
ACTCTGGCAGCCCCATCCACGAACTGGCACCCGACCAGGACGTCATCGTCATCCCCGAGAACACCGTCAAGCTCACCGTCGTCGACACCTTCAAGCCCGCCGAACTGCTGGTGAAGAAGACCGACAAGAAGACCGGCAAGCCCCTGGCCGGCGCCGTCATCAACATCACCCCGTCCACCGGAAGCGGCAAGGCGATCGCCCTGACCACCGGCAAGGACGGCACGGCCATCACCAAACTCCCCGTTTCCTCCCGCACCGGCACCGTCTACACCGGCACCGAGTCCAAGGCCCCTACCGGCTACGAGCTCGACACCACCCCGGTCAAGATCACCGCGAAGCCTTCCGAGAAGACCACCGCCACCTTCACCAACACCAGGAAGGACAAGCCCACCCAGCCGCCCACTACGCCCCCGCCGCCGGTCACCCCGACTACGCCCGCAGCCAAGCCGAGCACCCCCGCACCGTCCAGTTCCGCCTCCACTACCGCGGCGCCGGTACCGACGGCCAGCACGCCGGCCCCCGAGGGCTCCCTCGCACAGACCGGAGCCGACTCCAACACCTGGCTCCTCGCGGCTGGCGGCGCTCTCGTGGCAGTTGGAGGGGGCACCCTGATCGCAGCCCGCAGGCGGAAGAACAGCGACGAGGAGCGCCGGTCCGCCAGCTGACCGACCGTAAACAAGTGAAGATCGTTTAGAAGGGTCCCAGGAACCATCGCCAGGTTCCTGGGACCCCTCGCGCTGCCCGCGCGCGAACTCGACCGCAGGGCGGTGGAGGCGGCGGTCAGACTGCCACGCTCAATAGTCCTCAGCAAGGTGGTACTCGATCATCCCGTCCTGAACCCCGATCTGGGTGAACCCGGCCTTCTCCAATACCCGGCCCAAGGCGGGGTTGTCGGGGTGGCGCTTTGCCCCGAGGGAGTCGAGACCGGCGGTGGTGAAGGCGAAGGTGACGAGTTCCTTGACGGCCTTCGTCGCGTACCCCTGGCCCCAGCAGTCCTCTCGCAGGACGTAGCTCACCCGGCCGTGATCGTCGGGGCGGCGGCCGAGTTTGACGACGCCGACCAGGTCCCCGGCGATGTCGACGCCAAGGATGTACTGCTCGACGGGATCGGCGGCGGCCCACTCCTGCACGCGAACCACGTACTCCGCGGCCTCCTGGGTGGTCATCGCAGGGCGCCCAAGGAAGGTAACGGCGGCCCGCTGTAGATACGGCGGATGGCCGGGGCGTCGGCGGCAGTGAGCGAGGGAAGCGCGATCACGAGATGAGGAGGGCGGTCAGATCGCAGGCGGACGGCCGGTCCTTCGGGGCCGGGGCCAGACTCGCGCGGATCAGCCTCTCGAACTCGGGGAATGCCCAGGGGCGGACGTCGTCGATCGGGAGGGTGGCGGCCTTGGCGATGGACTTGAGTTTGTCCTCGCGCGGGGTGTCGTCCTCGTAGGGGACCGGCCGGTGTCCCGTCCAGCACCAGAACAGCGACGCGCCCAGCCCCCAGATGTCGGCCGGCGGCTCCGCCTGGACGTGGGTGTCGGTAGTGGTGGAGAGGATGGCCTCCGCGATCTCGGGCGCGGTTGTGTGGGTGAGCGCGCCTCGGTAGGGGAGGCGGGGCCGGTTGTCCGGACCGCAGGCGAGGGCGTAGTCGATGACCTCGGCCGTGCCCACGCTGGTGATCAGGGTGTTGGTGGGCTGGACGTCCGCGTGGGTCCACCCGACGGTATGCATCCGCGCCAGCCGCTCGGCCCACGTACGGGCGACACCCCGGAGCCAGGGACGGACGGAGTGGCGGTCACCTTCCGGACCGCGTGCGGGGGCGAACGCGCGCCACACGGGGACGCCGTCGACCCAGCGCACGGCGAGCCAACGGCCGCCCTCCCAGACTCCGGCAGCGACCCGGTACCCGGGGCTCAGCGCGCCCGCGTCGGTGAGGCGGGCGAGGTGGTCGTCCTCCTGCGCCATCTCGGCGGCCTTGTCGCGCGTGGTGCTGTCGTCGGGGTTGTTCGCCTTCAACGCGACAGCGCCCCGGGGGCCTTCGATCTTCCAGGCGCGCGAGCCGCGTCTGTCGCTAAGGAGCCGGGTCGTGAAGGGCTCGCCGACGCGGTCCTTGAGGAGGCCGACGGCTTCACAGGGGGGAGGAAGCGCTTCGCCCATGTGTGGATCTCCGTCCAGTCGTAAGGGGTGTGCCACGTCGCGGCCGTCGTCGTCTGCCACGGCGAGCGCGGCGGCCAGGTCCGGGGTCGCGTGCAGGAACTGCGTGTCGCGCCGGCGGATCGCGGCTCTCACGGGGAGAAACGAGACCGAGGCGACCGGGATGTGCTCGCCTGTCCGCGTGCCCTCCTCCTCGCCCGCGTGGAACTTGCCGAACATGATCCCGACCTGGCCGTACAGGTTCTTGAGGGCAGGGCCCAGTGCGGCCACGCCAGCAGATCGCGGTGCCGGATGCCGGGGACCTCTCGGAGCCTCGTGCGTGTGATCGTCGAGGTCATCAAGCTCCGGCGTGCCGCTGGTAGTTAGGACGTGACGAGTCTGACTGGCGGGTGGTGAAAGAGACGGCGCTCGGCGAACTGCCAGGGGGTCTTTGCGGCGGTGGTGAAAGCGGCAGGGCCTTCTGGGAGGTGGGTGAGGACGCCGAGGAGGAGGGTGTGGGAGACGGCCAGGAGGGGGCCGTGGCGTTGGGCGGTGTGGTGGAGGAAGGCGGCGCAGTGGCGGGCGCGGGTGTGGAGGTCGGTGAGGCTTTCGCCGTCTTCGCAGCGTAGGGAGGGGTTTGCGAGGCGGCGGGCTCGCCAGGCGCGGTAGGCCGGCGGGTAGGTCTCGGCGGTGCGGCCGAGGACGATGCTCGGGGCGCGCCATTCGGCGAGGAGACCGGAGGTGGCCACGATCGGCAGACCCGTGAGGTGCGAGACGAGGGTGGCGGTCTGGCGGGCGCGGGGGATCGGGCTGGTGACGATCGCGGTGATGCCCGTCGGGAGGGGGAGGGAGCGGCGTACCTGGTCGCGGCCCTCCTGCGTGAGGGCGGCCTCGTGCGGGGCGTGGTAGCCGGGGCGCTGGCCTTCGTAGGCGCCGTGGCGCATGAGCCAGATGTCAGCCAAGGATCCAGCCCCCGTCGACGCGCAGGGTCTGGCCGGTGATGAAGCCGGCGTCGTCGGCGGCGAGGAAGACGACGGCGGCTGCGACGTCGTCCGGGCGGCCTCGGCGCTGGACGCACTGGCGGGCGAGCTGCCGGGCGGTCATGGCCTCCGGGTCGTCGACGACGGTGTCCTCGGCGGGGACGCGGATGGAGCCGGGGGCGACGCAGTTCGCGGTGATGCCGGCGGGGCCGAGTTCGCGGGCGAGGGCGCGGGTGAGTCCTTCGAGGCCGGCCTGGGCGCTGATGTAGCCGGCGAGGTCGTGGCGGCCCGCCGTGGCGAGGACCGAACCGATCGTGATGATCCGGCCCCAGCCGACGGCTGTCATGGCGGGAGTGAGCTCGTGGGCGATGAGGTAGTGGCTGGTCAGGTTGGTGGCGAGGGCGTCGTCCCAGTGGGTCGGTGTCGTCTCCGTCCACGGTCGGCGGGGGTAGGCGCCGGCGTTGCTGACCAGGATGTCGATCGGACCGAGCCGGTCGTGGGCCTGGTGGCAGAGGGCGCGTACGGCCTCCGCGTTGCGGAGGTCGGCTCCCAGGGGGACGGCGGTGCCGCCGCTGTCGGTGATGTGGGTGGCGAGCTCGGCTGCGGCCTGGTCGTCGTCGAGGTGGGTGAGGGCGACGGTGGCGCCGTCGGCGGCGAGGCGGCGGGCGATGGCCGAGCCGAGGCCGCCGGTGGCTCCGGTGACGAGGGCGGTGCGGCCGTTCAGGGGGCCGGGCATGGCGACTCCAGCGGGCAGAAGTAGGTGGTGGGGTCGAAAGTGGGACTCATGGCCTCGGCGAGCCGGGCGAGCAGGACGAGGCGGTCCTCGGGGGCCAGGTCGACCAGGTTGTAGACGCCGAGGATGCGCATGGCCAGGTAGGGGCGGAGCAGGTTCGCCAGGTCCTCGCCGGGCCAGAGACGGTCCGCGACTGGTTGTACGAGCTGGTTCCAGTACGCGGTCACGGCGGCTCGCCGGGGTGCCGAGAGGCGCGGGGTGTAGTCGATGTGGATGGTGCTGGTGGTGTAGTCGACTGTCGCTCGCCGGATCTCGGGGGTGTTGGCCGGAACGTGGGCGAAGGTGGCCGGGTGGTCGGCGAGGGCGGTCGGGTTGTTCGTGGGCACGAGCCAGCCACCGAGGGCGGAGGCGTACCAGAGGAAGTTGGCGAACTCGCCGGGGATGCTATTCATCCCGACGGTGTCGTAGTCGAACCAGGCGAGCGGGTGGGCGAGGTTGACGTCGGTGGGGTCGCCCTGGGTGAGGGCCGCCCAGACTGGCTCGGCCGTGGCGAAGTGGGCGCGGAGCCAGCGGAGAGTGGCGGCCCAGTCGAGGTGGTGTCGGCGGCCGTTGATGTTCAGGGTGTAGGTGTCGAGGCGGGAGACCGGGATGTCGATGAGGCCGTCGGCGATCAGGAAGTCGTTGCTGGCGTAGTACGTGTCGAGGCGGCCGCCGGGTGCCGCGCGGTCCCAGTACAGCTTGCGGACGACGTGCGCCGGATCGGCCGGCCATGCCGTGGTGAGGATGACCTCGCGGTACGTGGCTGTGAGTTGGTTTATGTAGGTGCCGAGGCCGCTGCTCGGCTCGTCCGTATTGAGGAGGTCGAGCAGGAGGCCCTGGTCGGTGCCGCCGGGGAGGCGTTCGTACGCGAGGAGGTGCCCGCCCGGTACGCGCAGGTGGGCGTGGAGGGCGGGGACGCGGTAGTGCCGGGCCAGGCGGGCGTGGCCGCGGATCTCCTCGCGGGCCTCGGCCGGGTCGCGGGTGTACTTCAGGAGCAGCGGGCGGCCGAGGAGGTCGACGGGGCAGAGCAGGTTGCGGGTGAAGCGCCGTACCGGACCGAGGCGAAGGGGAGGCTGGAAGGTCATGGCCTCACCCCGTTGAGCAGTTCGAGGCAGACCTGGGCCAGCGCGGCGGGTGGGAACGCGTCCATGTGCACGTCCGTGTCCGGGGCGATGGCGTCACGGACGGGGCAGAGGTCGCCCTGGTGCATGCGGTCGGACAGGTCGGTGGCGACGGCGTGGTGGTGCGGCAGGCCGGTGCGCCACTTGCTGTGGCTGTGGCGCGCGTACAAGCCGATGACGGGCGGGGAGGTTCCGTCCCGGCCACGGGCCATTGCGGCGAGGTGGGTGAGGCCGGTGTCGTTGCCGACGATCAGGTGGCAGTGCGGGGAGAGGTCGGCGAGGTGGTCGGCCGGCATCCCGTCGAGGCGGAGGACCTGCACGTGGCGTCGGGGAGCCTCCGCGGTGATGCGGAGGCCGCCGTCCGGGTTGCCGCCGATGAGCAGCAGCCGGGCCTGGGTCTGTTGTGCCTCGGCGATGTGCTCGGCGAGGGTGATGTAGCGCTGGGCGGTGTAGTCCTTGCGCTCCGGCCAGCTGGTGGCGGTGATGGCGGCGATGGTCAGACCGCCCAGCCAGCCCACCGAGCGCAGTTCCTCCACGAGCTTGTTCGGGCCGGTCGCGAGGGTCGGAGCGAAAGGTGCCGTGTCGGGCAGGCGGATGCCGAGGCGGCGCTCCAGGGCCAGGTAGTGGCGGGCCGGCAGGTCCGGGTGGGCGCGGCCGTCGGTCGACCAGCACGGTGGAGCGGCCGGGTCGAGCACCAGGCTGACCGCTGCCTCCGATCCGTGTGCCTCGATGCCGGGGCGGTCGCCGATCACGGCGCGCCAGCCGCTGGGCGTGGTGGCCTGGGGCTGCCGGATCAGCCCGGTGCGGGCGATGAGCCCCGCGTACGGACCCACCGCCCGCACAGTCACGCGGACTGACCGCAGCCGCAGCCAGTCGAGGACCGCGCGGACTCCCGATAGGGCGAGGAGGGTGTCGCCGAGCTTCCCGTCGAAGGCCACCACGACCTCGCCGCACCCGCTCAGGCGGTGGACCAGTTCGGCGGAGGCGGCCAGCGGGAGCGGTGCGCCGATGGGAACGCTGTCGCGGTCGTACCCGAGCGGGGTGGTGTGGACGGCCCCGGCGGGGATGACCAGGGAGCCGTGGTGGAACCGGATCCCCGCCGGGGCGACTGCTGTCACGCTGCGCCCTCGATCGTGGTGAGCGAGACGAGCGGCAGACCGAGGTTGGTGAGCAGGTCGCGGGCTCCGCGGGTGGTGTCCTCCACCAGGCAGGCCGCCGCCACCGGCACGGCGCCGGCCTCGCGGAGACGGCGGGTGAGGTCGGCTAGAGTCCGGCCGGTGGTGATCTCGTCGTCCACGATGACGATGCGCTGGCCGGAGGCGATGCCGTACGCGAAGACGTCAGGGCGCATTGCGTGGGGCTCGCTGAAGCGGACCGCCCCGTCGAGGGGGAGGTGCAGCTTCCAGGCGATCTTGTACGGGAGGTGGGCGGCGCCGGCGAGGGAGACGGTCGGCAGGATGCCGCCGGCGTCCAGGCCGAGGAGGAAGTCCACGGCGGTGATTCCGTCCGGCACCTGCTCCTGGAGCAGACGCCACAGGTCGGCCCCGGTGTGGGCGAGGCTGTCGGGGTGGACCGGGTCCTCCAGGCCGTCCAGGGAATGGATGACGCGCTCGCGGCGGCTCGTGGCTCCGACGCTGAGCCGTTCGACGATCCGGGCGGAGAAGGACGGGACGGCGATGGTTTCGGGCATGGCGAAGCTCCTGTCGGATAGAGAAGTGAGAAGAAGGGGGAGGCCGTTCAGGCGGCGAGCTGGGCGGCGTACCAGGCGAGGAGCTGGTCAACCGCCGTGGTGACGGGCTTGAGGACGAGCTCGGCGTCGCCGTCACGCCAGGCACGGGCGATCTCGGCCAGGGACGGCACCGAGAGGGCGGGAAGGCCCGGCATGCGGGAAGCCGCGGCGAGGATCCGGTCGGGGCCGGACTCCCACTGGTTGTGTTCGCGCAGGAGGAGGCGGTAGGCGAGCACGAGGTGCTTGTAGAGCTGCCGCAGAGCCATCGGCCCGGCATAGGCGCGCAGGCGGCGCATGGTCAGGATGACCTGGGGAAGTTCCCGGACGGCGGCGAACGCCAGATCGTCTCGGCTGATCGTCGGCAGTTCGAGGTCGGGTGCGGCGAGCAGGGCGGGGCTGCCCTGCTGGAGCTGGTGGAGGACGAACGCCAGGCGCGGGGTGAGACGCCGGGCGGTCAGTTCGCCGGGAGTGACGAGCGTCGGACCGAGGGAGGCCGCACCGCCCAGGGCGGTCCGGTACTGCTCCAGGGCCTCGTGGACCCGGCCGATGGCCTCGTGCTCGGCGATCACGAGGAGGTCCAGGTCGGACCAGCCGGCGATCCAACTGCCCTCGCCGGGGCTGCCGGTCAGGGCGACGAGCCGTACGCCGGGGCCGTATGCCCGTGCCGCGTCGGTGAAGTCGGCCGTCGCCGAGGCGACGGCGGCCGACAGGCCCAGCCCGTACGGGGTGGCCACGCGCAGCGCAGTGGCGGCGGGCGGGGCGGCGATGCGCCGGAGCCGGGCTCGAAGGGCGGCGATGCTGCCGGTGTTGTCGATGACGTGGTCGGCGAGCGCGGCGACCTGGTGGGCGCCACGGCTCATCTTGATCTCGTCCTTCGCGGCGACGGCCTGGGCCGGTGTCCCGGACCGCTCGACGCGTACGGCGAAGGAGGCGTCCAGGTAGACGATCTGGAGCGTGTCGCCCATGAGCGCCTTGAGCTCGGTGATCGACGCGTCGTCGTGGACGGAGTCGATCGTGAACAGCTGTGCGTCGACGTGGGCGTCCGCGAACCGGTTCAGCTCGCCGAGCAGCAGCTCGGCCTGCCGGCGGGCCGACAGAGCGTACGGGTCCGCGAGGCCCTCCCGGTGCGCCGCCTGCCGGAGCAGGAAGCCGATCTTGAGGCGCTGGGCACCGCACGTGCGCTGGACGAACTCGGCGCTGGTGCTCTTGCCGCACTCGCTCAGCCCACCGAAGGCGAGGACCCGGCGCAGGTGTCGGCTCGGCTTGATCTCCGCGGGGGCGGCGTCGTCCCGGCCGTACAGCTTGAAGCGGGCCGGTACGGGAAGCCGGCGACGGCCGGCGACGACGTCGGAGACCAGCGCGTCGAGGGCGGCGCACAGCTCCTCCCGCTGGCCATGGAGGGCGGGGATACGCCAGCGGGCCAGCTCGTCCCGGGCCGCAGCCCGCTCGCTGTGCCAGATCCTCAGCGTCAGCACCGACAGACGGTCGACGACGGAGGCGAGCGTCTCGGTGTGAAGCGGCGCGTCGGCGCGGCCCGCGTCCGCCAGCGAGCCGAGGACCTCGTCAGCCCGCTCGGCGAGCACGTTACGTTCGGCGTTGAGCTGGTCGATCTCGCGCTTGCAGTCGGCGACCTGGGCAGCGGAGAGTAAGGCGCCGCGCACCCGGTCCTCGGTGTCCCACAGGAGTCCGTTGACGGTGTGGAGCCGGGTGACGGTGTCGTCCAGGCGGTGCAGGTCCTTGTCCTGGAGCGTGGCTATGGCGCGGGCGAGGCCGGGCGGCAAGACCAGAGGCGGGGAGTTCTGGGTCATCGGGGACTCCCGTCGATGAAGTGGCTGAGGGCGAGGTGATCAACGAGATCGGCGTGGATGTCGTCCAGCGAACGGTCCTCGCAGTCCACGACCGCGCTGTACGCGCCGTGATCCGCCTGGTGGAGCAGGACCGCGTGCAGCATCTTTTGGTAGGCCGGGTAGATCCCGGTCCACGGGCGGCCCTCGCGGGCGCTGGTGATGGCGTAGCTGCGCTCGGCGTCGCGTGACGGGAGCAGGAGGACCGAGGTCTCCGGTGCGGCGGCTCGCGAACCGGCGATGCCCGTCACGGTCTTGGACGCCTCACCGACCGTCAGCCCGTCCTTGACCACACAGGTCGCGGTGGTTACGGCGAGCAGCATGGGCAGGCCCCGGTCGAGCAGTCCCGTACGCCCGGCCTCGCGGGCGACTGCCCGCTTGGCATGGCTGGCGAGCAGCATCTCGGTCAGCTCGACAGTCGTGGACGTCTCGAACCACCACCGGGAGTAGTCGCCGGCCGCCACCCGTGCCCACGGCTCGGGGTCGTGCTCGTGGACTGCACCCAGCGCCTGGAAGCCCTCCCAGCGCCCGGTCAGCCGTACGAGGTGGGTCGTCTTGCCCACGTTGTCAGGGCCGTTGAGGCTGACGAAGTCCGGGACCTGCGCCATGGCTCATGCCTCGCGGATCGGGGTGTCGAGGATGGAGACGATCGCGTCCGTGTTGGCGGCGATGAACTCGGCGAGCTCCGGCGGCATCAGGTTCAGCTCGCGGAGGGCCTCGGCGGTGAACGGCACCCGGACCACCTCGTACCCGCCGCGCTCCGGCTTGGCGAACTCCGTACCTGTGCGCGCGGCCAGGTCCATCGACTCCAGGCGCGCGGCGAAGATGTGCTGAATGCCGACGCCGCCCTCCAGCTCGTCGGTGATCAGGTGGACGAGCTCGGCGCGCTCCAGCTTGCCGCCCAGCTCCTCGAACACCTCCCGGTGCAGGGCCGCCTCGATGGTCGCATCGTCCTCCTCGACCCCTCCGCCGACAGTCACCCAGTACGGCTCCCTGCCCGGCTTAGTGCGCTTGATGAGGACCAGCTCGTCGCCGTCAAGGAGGATGGCGCGGGCGTTGCGCTTGACGATGTCGGTCATGCCGTTTGTTCCTTCTGATGGTGGTACAGGAGAGAACGGGCGGAGGGGCTGGCGCCTGGTGGCGGTGGGCACTCCGGCTCGGTGGAACCAGCATGGTGCAGGGCGACGGCGGGGTGTGACGTACGGGCGCTGCAGCAATGCCGCACCACTGCTGAACGAGGCTGGCTACGCTGGTCGTTTCGGCGTTCCACCGGGGTGACGGACATGGGGGTACGACGGTGGTCACGGTGCAGCGATGGTCCGGCCGGGAAGCACGGCTGTTACGCGAAGCCCTGCGCATGAGCCTGCGCGACTTCGCCGCCTACCTGGGCGTCAGCGACCGGACTGTGTCGAACTGGGAGGGTGGCGGAGCGAGTTACCAGCCCCGCGCCGAGTCGCAAGCTGTCCTCGACACAGCACTCGGCCGTGCGCCGGACGCAGCGAAGGCCCGGTTCGCGGCTGCGCTGGGAACGAACGGCGCTGCGCCGCCCGTCACAGGCCGGATCGAAGTCGACTCCCACAAATTCCTGCCGGTCTTCATCGGCGGCGAGCGCGCCCGCCGGCTCCGCGCACACATGACACCGAGCGCTGACGACCAGTGGCTCGAGTCCTCCTTGGCCCGAGTGGACCACCCCGAAGCGCAGGACTGCGTCCTGCATGTCTTCGCGTGCGGGGTAGCCGTCTTCCACCTCGTCCAGTCGCACGAGCCCGCAGCGCTCACCGACCTCGCCGTCTGGCGCTACCGCTCCTACGCCTCCGACCTGCCCTGGGCACGAGACAAGCTCCGCGACCTCCTCGACGAGGACCACGACCGCACCCCCAACCCCGAGTACGTCCTCTCCCTGTACTGGCTCACCTCCGCACCCTGGGCCGGAAACGCCTACGACACCGCCCTGCGCCTGCTGTCCACGCCCTCGGTCCTGGTCGACCGCGGCGCCCCGGGCGGGCCCGCGCCCCTGGACGGCACGGTCGAGGACTCGCTCCTCGCCTCCGGCTTCGACCACCCGGACATCGTTTCCTTCGGCGTACAGGGAGTCTCCACCGGCTACGCCGGCTGGTCCGGCGTCGCCTATGCCTCCCAGTCCCGCGAGCGCGGCCTCACCATCGACGAGCTGGTCGCCTGCGAACTGACCGTCCAGGCCCTGTGGTGCTTCACCCGCCAGATCCAGCAGATGATCGAGGACGGCCAGGATCCCTCCATGCCCGAGGAGTACGGCTGGCGCTTCCTGCGCGCCGCCTACTCCCGGCTCACCACCGCCCGCGCCCAGGAGACTGCGCAGCATGTTTTGATGCGGGAGGCCATCATGAAGACCAGCGGGCTGGCCGAACGGCTGCGCGCCGCGCAGGACGCTCTACGCGAGAGCGTCGGCTGAGAACACGGGCAGGAGAGACAGCGGATGGACATCGGCAGCGCCGCGCTGGTCGTGATCGACATGCAGAACGGCTTCGTGAACCACCACAGCCGCCACGCCGTGCCCGCGGTCTCCGACCTGGTCGCACAGTGGTCCGCCGCGGGCCGACCCGTGATCTTCACCCGGTACTTCAACTACCCGGACAGTCCCTACGAGCGCTTCTTCCAGTGGCACCGACTCCGGGAACCGCCCGAGACCGACATCGTCCCCGAGCTCGCCGAGGCTGCCGCCCACGCGCACGCGGTCGTCGACAAGACCGGCTACACGTTCCTCACCCCGGAGGCTGCCGAACTGATCCGCCGGGCCGGCTGGACCGACCTCGTCTTCTGCGGGATCGCCACCGAGAGCTGCGTCCTGAAGTCCGCCGCCGACGCCTTCGAGTACGGGTACGCACCCTGGATCGTCACCGACGCTTCCGCGAGCGACGCCGGTCCGGACGTCCACGACGCCGGCCTCCTCGTCGCCCGCCGCCTGATCGGAACCGGCCAACTCGTCACCAGCGACCACGTGATGGGCCAACTCACTGCGTACGCCGGGACCCCAGTGCTGGAATAGCCCCATGGCCGACACGCTGTACGACACCGACCTGATCATCATCGGCGGCGGCCCGGCCGGCTGCGCCGCCGCCCGCATGGCCGCCAGCGTCGGCATGCGCTCGATCCTGATCGAGCCGGACCGGCTGTGCCGCAACCTCTACCGGATCCCGGCCCTGAACAACGTTCTCGGCGGCTACACCAGCGGCCCCGAGTTGGCCGACTCCATCGTCTCTGAGCTGAAGAGCACGGAGCTGTGTCGCCTCGAACTCGGCCGACACGTCACCGAGCTCTGCGCCGACGACGACCAGGTGACCGCCACGTTGGACACCGGCGCCCGTCTCACCGCTCGGTACGCCGTCGTCGCCACCGGCGTCGGTCCGCTCCAACCCCACGACGTCGCCTGGATCACCGCCCCCAGCGGCCTGACCCTTCCTCCGCTCTGGCAGGCCGAGGCGGACGAGGCCGAGGGCCGCGCTCTCCTCGTCCTCGGCGGTGACCGCCCGATCGGCACCTTCCTGCGCGCCAACCCGACCACCGACACCCGCCTGCTCGTGGCGTACCCAGAGGCGGACGAATACAAGATCGAGGAGATCCGCGAGGACTCCCGAGTCACACTCGTCCCCGTCGAGCACCTGCGGCTGGGTCCCGCAGAGGGCGCTTCGGTGTCGGCGGAAGCGGTGGGCCGGGACGGTGAACGGCAGACGATCACGGCGGATGCTGCCTACCTCAGCATCGGGAACGCGCCGACCGCTCCCTCTGGCGACCTCATCCGAGGCGTGGACGGATACTGCCCGCCGACCGACCAGCACCCCCGCATCATCGTCGCTGGCGACCTCCGCTCCGCCCGCTTTCAGCGGATCATGACCGCCTTGGGCTCCGGAAGCGAGGCTGCACTGCACGCCTACTACGCGGCGAGGGAACTGCTCGCCAAGAGCTGAGACCACGTCGGCGTAGTGCGGTGACGATGGCGCTTGGGAGGGAATCTGCGTGGCTGGTGAGACCGAGGTGGCGGTTGCCGCTGCCGTCGTTGTTCAGGACAGGCGCGTCCTGCTCGTGCGCCGACGCGTGGCGGAAGGCGCGCTCTCGTGGCAGTTGCCGGCCGGGAAGATCGAACTCGGGGAGACTCCCGAGGAAGCCGCAGTGCGTGAGACCCACGAAGAGACCGGACTCCTGGTGACCCCGCAGAGCGTGCTGGGACGACGGGTTCACCCCATGACGGGCCGGGAGATCCACTACATCGCATGCCGACCCGTCGGTGGCGAAGCGGTCATCGCGAGTGATGACGAAGTGGCTGGCCTGGCATGGGCCGCACACGGCGAGATCCCGCAGTACGTGCCGTACGGGCTGTTTGAGCCGGTGCAGGTCTACCTCGACGCAGCTCTGCTCTTGTGAACTCCACCGGACAACGCCCGTGAAAAGCCACGAACATGTCGTCATCGGCGCCGGGATTGCAGGGCTCACGACCGCCGTCGTTCTCGCTGAGGCTGGTGCGTCGGTGCCTGTGATCGACGAACAGATGCCGTGCGTCACGTCGCTGGCGGCCGGGGCAATGTGGGGCCCGTATCTGGCCGAACCGAAGGACAAGGTCGACCAGTGGGGACAACGGTCGCAGCACATGCTCCGCAAGCTGTCCGAGGACCCGTCGACGGATGTCCGGCTCACCGGGGCATTGAGGCGTCCCGCACGGCCGAGGCTCCACCGGACTGGGCCACCGCCCTGCCCGGCTTCCGGTCGTGCGAGCCGGCTGAACTGCCGGCCGGGTTCTCGGCCGGCTACCGCTTCACGGTGCCGCTGATCGACATGCCCACCTACCTCGACTACCTTCTGCGTCGGCTCGATGCCGCTGGGGGAACGGTCGAGCGGCGACGATTGGCCTCGCTCGCGGACGCCGGCCCTGCTCGCGTGATCGTCAACTGCGCGGGCCTGTGCGCCCAGGAGCTGTCCCGGCCCCCGACCTCCGGCCGATCCGGGGCCAGCACGTCGTCGTCACCAACCCGGGGCTGACCGAGTTCTTCTCCGAGGACACCGGCCTCGCCCCGGACCTGCTGTGCTTCTACCCCCACGGCGACACCGCCGTCCTGGGTGGCACGGCCATCGACCGTGAAGGCGACCTTGCCCCCGACGACAAGGCAGCGGCCGGCATCCTGGCCCGTTGTGCCGAGGTCGAACCCCGCCTTGCCGAGGCCCGAGTCCTGCAGCACCGGATCGGCGCCCGTCCGACACGTGCCTCGGTCTGCACGGAAGCGCTGGCGTCACGCTCTCATGGGGCTGGGCCGAAGAGATCGGTGAGTTGCTGTCCGCCACGTGACCACGGCTCTCTTCGCTTATCGGTAAAGCACCCCGGCAGGCGGAACCGCACACGCCCGGTGGACGGCAGGGCGATTTCAAAGTCCGGCTGTTCGCTGTCTGTGCTGGTCAGCGGAGTCCGAGCGCAGCTCAGTGATGATGTCCCCTTGATAGGGAAGCTGGTCGCCCCAGTTCGTGTCCTCTGTCATCCAATCGAGTCGTTTGACAGCGAACCGAGCCGTGCGGGCTTCCTACACCGCCACGCCGAGGAGGTCAGCGGGAACGTCGCGGATCTGCCTCCCGCAGGAGGCAGCGCATGCATAGCAGGGTGACCACCACGCGGCACCGTGCATCCGCCGCTCGCTGGTGATTAAGCACGGTCCGAAGATCTCACTTGTCGTAGAATCGCCTCCAGTTTTCGTCAGGGGATGCTCTGGTCTGTCCTCGTGGCGACAGCTTTCGCGCGAGGAAGCGCCAGCGGCGACGAGTCGACTGTGCCCTGCTCCCTCGAAGAGACGGGGGCGGGCGTGCAGGTACAGCGGGTGATCCTGGAGAACTTCCGTGGCGTGAAGAACGGGACGGTTCTCTTGGATGGCCACACCTTGTTGGTCGGCTCGAACAGCGTCGGCAAGTCGACTGTATGTGAGGGGCTGGAGCTCGTACTCGGGCCCGAGCGCATGTTCCGACGGCCGGTCGTCGACGAGTACGACTTCTACGGCGGGTGCTACCAGGATCGAGAGGGCAAGCTGCCCGAAGTGAGGATCGAGGTCGTCCTCACCCACCTGTCCGATGCCGCCGAGCGCCGATTCGGTAGCCATCTGCGTCGCTGGTCGGCGCGGACGAACGACTTCCTGGATACGGTCCCGGAGGCTGTCGAAGACGCCGAGGCCGGCGAATGGTGCCTGCCGGTGGTCTTCCTCGGCCGCTACGACCCTCAGGAGGACGACTTCATCGGGGGCACGTTCTTCGCACATCCCGAGAATGTCCCTGACGGCCTTGGCGGGGAGGAGAGCGGGCTCGGCGCAGGGCTGAAATCCTTCACCCGGGAGGACAAGCGGCATTGTGGATTCCTCTACCTGCGGCCGAACCGTACGGGCAACAGGGCGCTCACGTTCCAGCGCGGCTCGCTACTGGACACGATCGTGCGGCTGGAGTCAGAGCTGGCGGGTCCGTTGTGGGAGAAGGCACTGCGCGACCTGGAGCAAGTCGTCATAGCCGCGGCCGAATCCGGATTCGGAAAGATCCGTACCGAGATACGCGACCGCGTCGACCGCTTCGTCAGCCTCGGTGACACCGCCGATCCGGTCGATCTACAGGCGTCTGAACTCACCCGCGAACACTTGCGTGAGGTACTGCGCCTGTTCGTCGCTACCCAACCCGGACCACATGCCGTGCCGTTCAACCGGCTGAGCACCGGATCGCTGAACCTGCTGGTGTTCGCCCTGCTCACCTACATCGCCGAACTCAAGGGCGACAAATCGGTGATCTTCGCGATGGAAGAGCCGGAGATCGCGCTCCCCCCGCACGCGCAGCGCCGTCTCATCGACTTCGTGGTCAAACGCATGGGCCAGGTGATCGTCACCTCCCATTCGCCGTACGTGATCAAGAAGTTCGAGCCCTCCCGCATTGTCGTGATCAGCCGCGACTCAGAGGGCACGCTGAGCAGCCATCGTGTCGTCCTGCCCGGTGACTTCAAGCTGAAGAAGTACCGCGACAACCGCCGACAGTTTGCTGAGGCTGTCCTGGGCCGTGCCGTACTGGTGGTAGAGGGTGCCGCGGAAGCGGCCCTGTTCCCGGCCGTCTCGGACGTGCTGGAAGCAGATCCCTCTGTCACGGGCTACGTCCCTCTCGACCTTGCAGGCGTCACGATCTTCGACGCTCAGAGCGACGTCTCCGTGCCCTTGTTCGCCCCCGTCTTCAAGGGGCTGGGCAAGCCGGTCTACGGGATCCACGACCAGCCCAACAAGCCGCTCGACGCCAAGACCACGGCCAAGACTGCCGACTTCACGCACTACACGGTGCTGAACTACAAAAGCGTCGAGAAGCTGCTGGTCGCCGAAGTACCGGTCGACGCCCAGCGCCGTTTCCTCGCCACCGTGGCCCAGCGCATGGACTACCCCTCCGGATGCGCCCGCCCCGACCCGTCCGCCACGGACCCAGCGGTGAACGCCCTCACCTATGACGTGTTGTGGGCCCGCAAGGGTGACGGCTACGCTGCGCTGCTCATATCCGAATGCAGGGGCCGCAGTCAACTGCCGGATGTGCTAGCCGATCTCCTTCTCCAGATCGACCGCGACCTGGGGACCTCCGCGAGCTCAGGAGAGACCGGCGACACGGCTCACTCGGATGAGACCGATGAAAATTGACCCGGTCCGGCAAGAGATCCTCGATGCTCCCGGCCACCTCCTGATCGTCGGAGGCCCGGGCTGCGGCAAGACCACCATCGCTCTGCTCAAGACCCAGGCGAGACTGGCCGCCCTCGAACCTGAACAGCGCGTACTCTTCCTCAGCTTCTCGCGCGCCGCCGTACGCCAGATCACGGACCGGATGTCCGGAGTCCTGGACCGGGCCAGCCGCCAGCGCCTGGAAGTACGCACCTTTCACGCCTTCTTCCTCGACGTCGTACGCAGCCACGGACGGCTGCTCACCGGCCGACCGTCTTCGTTCATCACGCCCGACCGCGAACGGCAGATCCAGGCGGACTTCGACGGCGACTGGAAGAGCGAGCGCCGACGCCTCGCGACCGAGGAGGGCCGCTACGTCTTCGACCTCCTAGCCGACACAACGGCGACTCTCCTGGAGCGCAGCGCCGCCCTACGCGCCCTCTACAGCAGCATTTACCCACTGGTCATCGTGGACGAGTTCCAGGACACCAACACCGACCAGTGGCGCGTGGTCAAGGCCGTCAGCGGCGCCTCCACCGTCATCTGCCTCGCCGATCCCGACCAGCGCATCTTCGACCACCTGGACGGTGTCGAGGAGCAGCGCCTCGACGACGCCGTGGCGCACCTCGCGCCCACACCCTTCGACTTGTCCAAGGACAACCACCGCAGTCCCGGGGGCGGACTTCTCGACTACGCCAACGCCGTCCTGAACAACACCCTCCACCCCGAGCCGGACAACGTCCGCACCTGGACCTACACCCCGGGCTACGGCGTTCCGTGGCAGACCCGTGTCCACAAGGGGGTCGTCGCCATGCGGGATTACCTCACCTGCCGGCTGGGCCGCGCACCGACCATCGCCGTCCTGGCGAGCGTCAACTCCCTGCTGGGCCAGGTCTCCGAAGTCCTGGCCACCGACACTGTCACCGGCGACATCACACTCCCCGCAATCGACCACGCTCTGCAATGGGATCCCGAACTGACCGCGGCAGCAGGCTATTGATCCGAAACGATTCGGGTTCTGGGTCGTTGGTGGGGTGTGAGCGATCTGGTG
>NZ_MKXB01000163.1 GCF_001865245.1 Streptomyces sp. CC53
TGGCCCACGTGGAAGGGCCCGCGCCCGGCGCACGGCGGGAGCCCCGCCGCCGTGCGCCGCACAGCGCGTCCGGCCCGGGGCCGGGACGCGCCCCGCGGGAAGGCGCCGCGCCCGGCCGTCCGGGCGCGGCGTCAGGCGTTCGCCAGCGGCCCGCGGGCGAAACGTGCCCCGGGCGGCAGTTGGCGCAGGATCCTCCCGAGCGCCTGCTCGAAGTCGCCGGCGGTGACCCCCGACTCGTACGCCGCTCCGCCGAAGTGCAGCGTGAGTTGCAGGTCCACTCTCTCGGGTGAGCCGTCGGACAGTGCTTCACCGAGGCTCAACAGGCAGCTGAGCGTGGCGTGTTGGGCGTCGTCGTCGATGACGACGGGAAGCGGCAGGTCCCACTCCAGCACGCAGCCGGCCAGCGGGAGGCCGCCGTTGCCGTCCGATGCCCGCAGGGCGGCGAGGCTGCCGCCCGTGTACTCCGCACCCCTGATGCAGGTGGTGACGGTCCGTCCGTCCATCGCGAGGACGATCGCTTCCGCGCCCCGACGGTCCCGGTACCAACCGGTCCGGACTTCCGCCGAGTCAGAGACTTCCGATGACATGGCGCGGACTGTAGCGGTATGACTGGCTCCGTCGTACAGCCGGACACCCCCGCGGCCGGACTTCAGCCGATCTTGGTGCTGTTGCCCGGCTCGTTCCCGGATGCTCGTCCGTCGGCCCTGCCGCGCCGCTTCCGGCGGCGCTCGGCGCGCCTGACGTCCTCCGCTTCGCCCGGTGTCCTCCCGAAGAGGGCGCAGTCGGCGTGGGTGCAGGGGAGCGGCTCCCAGCGCGGCACCCACGCGCCGAGCACCTTGTGTCGTCTGATGACCGTACCGACGGGGCGGCGGCAGGCGGGGCAGGTGGGCTCCCGGCCGGCCTGCGGGCCACGGACGGTCCGGCGTCCTTCGTCGCCCATGCCTTCAGGGTAGGCCGGATCCCGCACCGCGACGACCGGTCGGCGCCCGGGGGCCGGCCGGACGCCCGCCCCGGCACCGACACGCCCGTCCACCGGTCCGGCCGGGACCACGGGCACCACGCCACCGCCGTCGCGGGCCGCGTCCCCCGGCGGCCCCGGGGACGAGGAGCGCGCACCGCCGGGGGTGGGGCGCCCCCGAGCCACCCGCCCCGCGGAGCCGCACCGCCGCCGGCCGGGGCAGCCGGCCTCGGGCTGTCCGAGGCGGCACCCTGGCCGGAAGGCGCACCCCGCGTCCGCGGCAGAGCCCGGCCGGCAGGCGTGCGCCCCGGCGGCCCGGCCGGGGGCACGCGGTGGGCTCTCAGCCCGTACGCCGGGTCACGAACTCCGCCAGCGACAGCAGGTCCCCCGCGGCCGCCAGGTCCGGCACGGCGAGGCTGAGCTGGTCCAGGGCACGCGCCATGCGGTCGCCCGCCTCCGTCTGCGCCCAGTCCCGGCCGCCCGCGCGCTCCACGGCGTCCGCCGCCCGCCGGACGTCCTTCTCCCCCGGCAGCGGCTCCCGGTAGAGGGCGGCGAGCTCCTCGCCGCCCGGCGTGCCGGAGGTCAGCGCCGCGACCACCGGCAGGGACTTCTTGTGCGCGGCGAGGTCAGCTCCCGCGGGCTTCCCGGTCAGCTCCGGGTCGCCCCAGATGCCGATCAGGTCGTCGATGAGCTGGAACGCGAGTCCCGCCTCGCGCCCGAAGGCGTCCATGGCCGCCACCTCCTCGGCGCCGGCCCCCGCGTACAGGGCGCCCACGGCGCAGGCGCAGCCGAGCAGGGCCCCCGTCTTGGCCTCCGCCATCCGCAGGCACTCGTCCAGGGACACGTCCGACGGGGCGCGGTCCTCGAAGGCGCAGTCGGCCTGCTGGCCCGCGCACAGCTCGATCACGCACGTGGCGAGCCGCGCCGAGGCGGCGCCGGCCTGGGCGTGCCCGTCGTCGGCGAGGACCCGTAGGGCGAGCGCGAGCAGGGCGTCACCGGTGACCAGGGCGTCGGGGACGCCGAACACGGACCAGGCCGTGGCCCGGTTCCTGCGGGTGGGGTCCTCGTCGACGATGTCGTCGTGGAGGAGCGTGAAGTTGTGCGCCAGTTCGACGGCGGCGGCCGCCCGCACCGCGTCGGCCGGGTCCCCGCCGAGAGCGCCGGTCGCCGCCAGCACGAGGGCGGGCCGGATCGCCTTGCCCGCCCGGCCGTCGGCCGGTGAGCCGTCCGCGCGCTCCCATCCGAAGTGGTAGGCGGCGACGCGCCGCAGCGGCCCCGGCAGCGAGTCGACTGCGGTGCGCAGCACGGGGTCGACGGCGGTGCGGGTGCGGTCGAGGAGCGCCGCCGCGTCCGGGCCGTCTTCGCCGTCCCGCCGTGCCCCGGTCCTGTCCGGACTGGTCATCGTCACGGTCTCCTCCTCCGGCTCGTGTCCTCCCCTCGGGCTTCCCCCCTGCCGTGGCTCATACGCACCGGTCGGGTACGCGGTCGGGCGCGGGCATGGGGCGGGCGGGGGCGCCGGTGCGGGTCGGTCCGCGGTCCGCGAGGTGGAGAACGTCGGCGCGGGTCGGCTCCGGCGTCGTTGCAGGAGGCCGCGGCCCGGTGCGTGGAGCCCCGGGCGCCGTCATCGCCGCCGTCATCGCCGCCGTCATCGCCGTCGCCGTCGCCGTCGCCGCCGTCGTCATCGTCATCGCCGTCGCCGCCGCCGTCGTCATCGTCATCGTCATCGTCATCGCCGTCGCCGCCGCCGCCGTCGTCATCGTCATCGTCATCGTCATCGAGGGCGGTGTCGGCGACGTACGCGCCGGCGGCGAGCACGTCGACGGCGGCCTCGTCGCCGTACGGTCCGGTGCCGGTCTTCCCGGCCTCGCCGTGGGCGGGCAGGTGGGCGCGGTCCTCGGGGTGCCGGCCCCGGCCCCGGTGCCGGTCCGGCCGGGCCGGAAGGTGCGCCGGGCGCAGCGGCCGGCGAACCCGGTGGGTGCCGTCTGGGCGTCGTGCCCGCGCGGGGTCGGTGCATGGGGGCAGCCGGCCTGCCGGAGGGATGATCTCAGCGGGTGCGTGAGGGCGCCGTCACCCGCACGAGTGGGACTACAGGACGAGGTGCCGGAGCAGCGGAGCCGCCTTCTCGAACGTCTGCGAGTGCCTCCGTGGTTCGCGGCGCGGGGCCGGACGCACGGCGCGAAGTGATCGCGATGTCCGGAATCTTTCGCACGGTCCGGGCGAACGGTTTTACGGAGGGCACCCTTCCGCCATGGCCACTCCCCTTTCCGCAGGCACCTTCCTGAAGGCACTTCGCACCGAGGGCCTGACGGTCGTCGAGATCGACGGCTGGCGGGCCCACAACCGGAACCACGTCGGCCCGTGGGGGCCGGTCCACGGCGTGATGATCCACCACACGGCGACCAGCGGCGCTGCGCGCACGGTGGAGGTCTGCCGCGACGGCCGACCGGACCTGCCGGGTCCGCTGTGCCACGGCGTCATCACCAAGGACGGCCGGATCCACGTGGTGGGCTACGGACGGGCCAACCACGCCGGACGCGGTGACGACGACGTCCTGCGGGCCGTGGTGGCGGAGCGGGGGCTGCCGCCGGTCAACGAGGCGAACACGGACGGCAACCCCCGCTTCTACGGGTTCGAGTGCGAGAACCTCGGGGACGGCGACGATCCGTGGCCGGCGGTCCAGCTGGACGCCGTCGCGCGGGCCGCCGCCGCCGTGTGCCGTCGGCACGGCTGGACGGCCCGCTCGGTCATCGGCCACCTGGAGTGGCAGCCGGGGAAGGTGGACCCGCGGGGCTTCACGATGGACGCGATGCGGGCGCGGGTGGCGGAACGCCTCAAGTGACCACGCGGTCCGTCCGGCCGCCGGTACGCGGGGGACAATGGGTGGATGGACGACGCCCGCAAGCCCCCGGCCCCCGGACCGCTCCGGGCGCTCGGGGCGCGGCTGCCCTCGCCCCTGCAGGAGGTGGAGGACGAGCGCTTCACCGCGCGCGGGCTACGGCTGCTGCTCAAGCGCGACGACCTGATCCACCCGGAGCTGGTGGGCAACAAGTGGCGCAAGCTGGCCCCGAACCTGGCGGCGCTGGCCGGACGGCCCCTGCTCACGTTCGGCGGCGCCTACTCCAACCACCTGCGGGCCGCGGCCGCCGCCGGACGCCTGCTCGGCGTGCCCACCGTCGGAGTCGTCCGGGGCGAGGAACTCGCGGACCGGCCGCTGAACCCGTCGCTGGCGCGGTGCGCGGCCGACGGGATGCGGCTGGTGTTCGTGGACCGGGCCACGTACCGGGCGAAGGACGACCCGGAGGTGCGGGAGCGGCTTCTGCGGGACGCGCCGGAGGGCACCGCGGTGGTGCCGGAGGGCGGCAGCAACGAGCTCGCGGTGCGCGGCTGCACGGAGCTCGGCCGGGAGCTGAGGGGCCGGGCGGACGTCGTCGCGGTGGCGTGCGGGACGGGCGGCACACTGGCGGGCCTGGCGGCCGGCCTCGGACCGCGTCGGCGGGCGCTGGGCTTCCCGGTGCTCAAGGGCGGTTTCCTGGGCGATGAGGTGCGGCGGCTCCAGGAGCGGGCCTTCGGGGGCCCGGCGGGCACGTGGAGCCTGGACGGCCGCTTCCATTTCGGCGGCTTCGGCCGTACGACGCCGGAGCTGGAGGCGTTCGCCGAGGACTTCGGAGCCCGGCATGGGCTCGCCATCGAGCGCATATATGTCGCCAAAATGCTGTACGGGCTGGTACGCCTCGCCCAGGAAGGCGCCTTCGCTCCCGGTACGGCACTGGCAGCGGTGGTGACGGGCAGCCCCGAGCCGGGCGCGGGGCCGGGCGGGCCGGAGCGTACGGGCGGGGAGGACGGTTCGACGGGGTGAGGTATGGGTACGTCAACCCTCCGTCGGATGCTCCGGATTGGACGCCGCAAACCCCTAGCCACGTTACGTATCCATATGCTTACCATGAGTGACAAGTGCTGGGCGCAGGGGCCCCGGCGACACGGCACCATGGATCGCGATAGCGTCACGGCGACTACGCACTCCTGCGTACCGCACGGTTCCGGGGAGATCTCGCTTCCCCCGGACCCCGAAAGAGTTTGTGCCACCTTGGAGGTGAGGGTGTCCCAGATCGCAGGCGAGCCCGGGACCCAGGACTTCGTGGAAGTCCGGCTGCCCGCTGCGGGTGCCTACCTGTCCGTGCTGCGTACGGCCACGGCCGGCCTCGCGGCGCGTTTGGACTTCACCCTCGACGAGATCGAGGACCTGCGCATCGCGGTCGACGAGGCCTGCGCGATCCTGTTGCAGCAGGCCGTGGCCGGCTCGGTGCTCAGCTGCGTGTTCCGGCTCATCGACGACTCGCTGGAGGTCACGGTGTCGGCGCCGACGACCGACGGGCGGGCGCCGGAACGGGACACGTTCGCGTGGACGGTCCTGTCGGCCCTGGCCGGCAAGGTGGACTCGTCGGTCGCCGAGGACAACACGGTATCGATCAGCCTGTACAAACAGCGCGGCGCGGGTCCCGGGCCGGCGTGAGGGACGGGGGCGGTCCGGTGCGGAACGAGGAGCGCGGCCCCAGGGCGCCCCGCGCGGCGGAGGGCGCCCCGGGCATCCCGGAGCAGCAGGCGCGGCCGCATCCGGAGGACGGTCTTGCGGAGGCGCCCCAGCGGGCGCGGGTGAAGCGGGCGGCGCAGATGAGTGAGAGCGGGAGCGGGCAGGGCCAGCGGCAGGGCGGCACCCGGGCGCAGCAGGCGGACGACCGCAGCAGTGCGCGGGCGATGTTCGTCGAGCTGCGGCAGTTGCCGGACGGCTCGCCGGAGCGGGCGGAGCTGCGCAACCAGCTGGTGCGCATGCACCTGCCGCTGGTCGAGCACCTCGCCCGCCGGTTCCGCAACCGGGGCGAGCCGCTGGACGACCTGACCCAGGTCGCCACGATCGGCCTGATCAAGTCGGTGGACCGGTTCGACCCGGAGCGCGGCGTGGAGTTCTCCACGTACGCGACGCCGACGGTGGTGGGCGAGATCAAGCGCCACTTCCGCGACAAGGGGTGGGCGGTGCGGGTGCCGCGCCGGCTGCAGGAACTGCGCCTGTCCCTGACGTCGGCGACGGCGGAGCTGTCGCAGCTGCACGGCCGCTCGCCCACCGTGCACGAGCTCGCGGAGAAGCTGGGGATCTCCGAGGAGGAGGTCCTGGAGGGTCTGGAGTCGGCGAACGCGTACTCGACGCTGTCCCTGGACGTCCCCGACACGGACGACGAGGCTCCGGCCGTCGCGGACACGCTCGGGGCGGAGGACGAGGCGCTGGAGGGCGTGGAGTACCGGGAGTCCCTCAAGCCGCTGCTGGAGGACCTGCCGCCGCGGGAGAAGCGCATCCTGCTGCTCCGCTTCTTCGGCAACATGACCCAGTCGCAGATCGCGCAGGAGGTCGGCATCTCCCAGATGCACGTCTCGCGGCTGCTGGCCCGCACGCTGGCCCAGCTCCGCGAGAGGCTGCTGGTGGAGGAGTGACGGGGGGCGGCAGCCGGCCCTCCCCGCCCGCCCCCGCCGCGCCGGGACCCCCGGCGGGGCGGGGCTCCTCAGGCGTCAGGCCCCGCCCGGCGGCGTGATGCCGAGGGCACGGCCGGTGGCCGGGTTCAGGAGGAGGGCGAGCGCCACGAGCGCCGCCGCTCCCAGCACCACCCCCGCCGGCACGGCGGCTCCCGTCGCCTGGATCAGCGTCCACGCCACCGGCAGCGCCATGATCTGCATGATGATCGCCGGTCCCCGGCTCCAGCGGCGCAGGAGCAGCAGTCCGCGCGCGGCGAGCAGCGGGATGAGGCCCAGCACGATCAGGGTGAGCCCGCCCGCCACGGACTGGGCGACCCCGTCGGGCCGCCCGGTCAGGGTGCTGACCAGGACGTACAGTCCGCCGGCGATGAAGGCGAGCGCCTCCAGGCCCGCCACGGCCGCGGCGGCCGTCACGGCGGTGGGACGCGACAGTGGCTGGGGGGCGGGGTTCGGCTCGGTGCTCACCCTTGCAGGGTAGCCCGGCGTCCGGGGGCCCCCTGGGCGCGGTACCCCGCGGTAGGTACCCTGGCGGGCATGCGTGCACTTCTCGTGGTCAACCCGGCAGCCACCACCACGAGTGCCCGCACCCGCGACGTGCTGATCCACGCGCTGGCCAGCGAGGTCAAACTGGAGGCGGTGACCACCGAGTACCGGGGGCACGCCCGGGACCTGGCCCGCCGGGCCGCCGAGTCCGAGGACGTCGACCTGGTCGTGGCCCTGGGCGGCGACGGCACCGTCAACGAGGTCGTGAACGGCCTGCTGCACGGGGGCCCCGACCCGGACCGGCTGCCGCGGCTGGCCGTCGTACCGGGCGGGTCGACGAACGTCTTCGCCCGCGCCCTCGGGCTGCCGAACGACGCGGTGGAGGCGACCGGCGCGATCCTCGACGCGCTGCGCGAGCGCCGCAGCCGCACCGTGGGGCTCGGCCTGGCGGGAGGCTCGCCCGGCAGCGAGGACGAAGGGGTGCCCGCCCGGTGGTTCACGTTCTGCGCCGGCCTCGGCTTCGACGCGGGTGTCGTGGGCCGGGTGGAGCGCCAGCGCGAACTGGGCAAGCGGTCGACGCACGCGCTGTACCTGCGCCAGGTGGCCCGCCAGCTCCTCGGCGACCCGCACCGCAGACGCGGCACGATCACTCTGGAGCGTCCGGGGCACGCCCCGGTCGACGACCTGGTCCTGTCGATTGTCTGCAACACCGCGCCCTGGACGTACCTCGGCAACCGCCCGGTGTACGCGGCGCCGGAGGCGTCGTTCGACACGGCGCTCGACGTGCTCGCGCTGAGCAGGCTGTCCGCGCCGGCGGTCGCCCGGTACGCGACGCAGCTGCTCACCTCGACGCCGGAGCGCGGGCCGCAGGGCAGGCACGCGGTGTCGCTGCATGACGAAACCGCGTTCACCTTGCATTCGAAGGTGCCACTGCCGTTCCAGATGGACGGAGACCACCTGGGGCTGCGCACGAGCGTGAAGTTCACAGGCGTTCGCCGTGCACTGGGTGTGATTGTGTGAGCGGAAGGGCCGTTGGCCCTTTATCTCGAACGTACGGACTGGGGTCCACCCCTAAGAAGTACGGCTGTGACGGAGCCGACACCGAGGAATCCAAAAAAACTTCTCGGAAGGGGTTGTATCCGCCGTCGAGGTTTGCGAGTCTCTACGTGGCGATCGGGACGGCCCGCAACACCGGCCTCCAGAGAGAGCCAGAACCCCTCCTCATCTCAGGACCCACTCCCAGACACTTCTGGTTGTCGGCCCTTCCCTTGCGGGGGGATTCGTGAAAGCGTTCACATTCACAAGCAACTTGCATGCAACACCAAGGAGAGGTAGCAGCCATGGACTGGCGTCACAACGCCGTTTGTCGTGAGGAAGACCCCGAGCTGTTCTTCCCCATCGGCAACACCGGTCCTGCGCTGCTGCAGATCGAGGAAGCCAAGGCCGTCTGCCGACGCTGCCCCGTGATGGAGCAGTGCCTGCAGTGGGCGCTTGAGACCGGTCAGGACTCCGGCGTCTGGGGTGGCCTCAGCGAGGACGAGCGCCGCGCGATGAAGCGCCGCGCCGCTCGCAACCGGGCCCGCAACGCGAGCGCCTGAGCACCGCCACCGCGCCTCCCGAACAGCAGCGCGCAGCAGTAACCCACAGCATTCGAGCCCCGGACCGCGACGAAACGGTCCGGGGCTCGCTGCTGTCACCGCCGGCTCCCGCACCTCACCTCTGGGGGCGCACGGGCACGTCGAGCACCACGCGCGTGCCGCCCTCGGCAGCCGGGCGCATGTCGAACGTGCCACCCAACTCCCCCTCCACCAGGGTGCGGACGATCTGCAGGCCGAGGTTGCCCGCGCGCTGCGGGTCGAAGCCCTCGGGCAGTCCGCGGCCGTTGTCCTGGACGGTGATGAGCAGCCGCGCGTCCGGGAGCCGGGTGTCCCCGCGCACCGCCGTGACGTCGACCGTGCCCTGCTCGCCGGGGGCGAAGGCGTGCTCCAGGGCGTTCTGCAGGATCTCGGTGAGGACCATCGACAGCGGCGTGGCGACCTCGGCGTCCAGGATGCCGAAGCGCCCGGTGCGCCGGCAGGCGACCTTGCCGGGTGAGATCTCCGCCACCATCGAGATGACGCGGTCCGCGATGTCGTCGAACTCCACGCGCTCGTCCAGGTTCTGGGACAGCGTCTCATGCACGATGGCGATGGAGCCGACGCGGCGCACGGCCTCGTTGAGGGCCTCCCGGCCGCGCTCGGAGTCCATGCGGCGGGCCTGGAGGCGCAGCAGGGCGGCCACCGTCTGGAGGTTGTTCTTCACCCGGTGGTGGATCTCCCGGATGGTGGCGTCCTTGGTGATCAACTCCCTTTCACGTCGGCGTAGTTCGGTGACGTCGCGGAGCAGGACGAGGGAGCCGATGCGGGTGCCCTTGGGGGCCAGCGGGATGACCCGCAGCTGGATGACGCCGCCGTTGCCCTCGACCTCCGTCTCGCGGGGGGCGTAGCCGCTGGCCAGTTTGACGAGGGCCTCGTCGACGGGGCCGCGGGAAGGCGCCAGCTCGGCGGTGGCCTGCCCGAGGTGCTGCCCCACGAGGTCGGCGGCGAGGCCGAGGCGGTGGTAGGCGGACAGGGCGTTCGGGGACGCGTACTGGACGACGCCGTCGGCGTCGAGCCTGATCAGGCCGTCGCCGGCACGCGGTGAGGCGTCCATGTCGACCTGCTCCTGGGGGAACGGGAAGGAGCCGACGGCGATCATCTGGGCGAGGTCGGAGGCCGACTGGAGGTAGGTGAGCTCCAGCCGGGAGGGGGTGCGGACGGTGAGCAGGTTCGTGTTGCGGGCGATCACGCCCAGGACGCGGCCCTCGCGGCGCACGGGGATCGACTCGACCCGTACGGGGACCTCCTCGCGCCACTCCGGGTCGCCTTCGCGTACGATGCGGCCTTCGTCCAGGGCGGCGTCCAGCAGTGGGCGGCGGCCGCGCGGCACCAGGTGGCCGACCATGTCGTCCTGGTAGGACGTGGGCCCGGTGTTGGGGCGCATCTGGGCGACGGAGACGTACCGCGTGCCGTCGCGGGTGGGTACCCACAGCACCAGGTCGGCGAAGGAGAGGTCGGAGAGCAGCTGCCACTCCGACACCAGCAGATGGAGCCATTCGAGGTCGGACTCGCTCAGGGCGGTGTGCTGGCGTACGAGATCGTTCATGGACGGCACGCTGCGAGCGTACCCGGGTGCGGGAACCTGGTGCTTTGCCGGTCCGTGGTGGAGGATGGACCAGGACGGGCACCGACGGATGGACAGCCCTCAGTGGTCTAGTCCACAATGTCGGGAGAACTGAAGACCTCCATCCTCCCCGCACAGGAGGGTGGACCGAGGGACCGGGCTCTCTGCCCTGACTGACCGGTTCCTCACCACGGCCGTGGGACCGCACACCCGACGGCCGGAGCAACTCCGGGCTGCGGTGCCGAATGCGGGTTGAGGGTCCCGCACCGGCGCCGCGGCCCGCGGGTCTTTCCGGGCCCCACGCCCCTGCGGGTCGCCGCACCCGTGGTCTTCTCGGCCGCCGCCCACCGCGGCGGGACCCCGCTGCCGCCGCGCCCCCTGTGGGCCGCGCCCCCGGGCGCCGCCCACCGCACCGCCGCCGCCCCCGCCCACCCCGTGACCGCCGCACTGCCCGCGGCACCCGGACAGTGCGGCCGGCACGACCGACCGGGCCCCCGCCCCGAGGCGGCCACCGAGCCGCCCGGCCCCCGCGCGGCCTCTGCCCGCCGGACCCTGCACCGGCACGTCCGCGGCCCCGCCCGGCCCCGGCCGCACCCGCCGCCACGGCCGCCCTCACCGCAGCGGTCCCCGTCGCAGCGGGCTTCGGCTCTGCGGGCCCCGCCCCCGCGGGCCGCCGTCTCAGCGGGTCTCCGTCACCTTCGCCAGGGCCCGGGGGGCGTCGGGGTCCTGGCCGCGGGCGACGGTGATCTCGTACGCGAGCATCTGGAGGGGCAGGATCTCCAGGACCGGCTGGAGTTCCTCGGGCAGTCCGTCCACCGGGAGCACGAAGCCCGCGGACGCCTCGCGCACCTGGGCCTGCGGGCCGACCACGAAGAGGTCGGCGCCCCGGGCCCGCAGCCGGTCCAGGACGGGCTGCAGGGCCTCCCCGCCGCGGCCCGCGGCCACCACCGCGATAACCGGGGAGACGTTGTCGACCATGGCCAGCGGGCCGTGCAGCAGGTCCGCGCCGGAGTACGACAGGGCCGGGATGTAGCTGGTCTCCATCAGCTTCAGCGCCGCCTCCTTCGCCGTCGGGTAGCCGTAGCCCCGCGAGGTCAGCACCATCCGCTGGGCGAAGCGGTAGCGCGCCGCGAGCGTGCGGACCTCGTCCCTGCGGGCCAGGATCTGGGCCGCCAGCTCCGGCAGGGCCTGCGCGTCCGCGCCGTCGCCGCCCCGCAGCCCCTCGACGAGGAGGTAGAGGGCGAGCAGCGAGGACGTGTAGGTCTTCGTCGCCGGAAGAGCCCGCTCGGGGCCGGCCAGGATGTCGATGTGGTGCTCCGTGACAGCCGCGAGAGGCGAGTCCGGGTTGTTGGTCACGGACAGGGTGATCGCCCCGGCCTCCCGCGCCGCCTGCGTGGAGGCGACCAGGTCCGGGGAGCCTCCCGACTGGCTGACCGTGATCACCAGGACGTCCGTGAGGTCCTGCTTCGCGCCGTAGGCCGTGGTCGTCGACATGGACGACAGCCCGCAGGGCAGCCCGGCCCGGATCTCCAGCAGGTACTTCGCGTACAGGGCGGCGTTGTCGGAGGTGCCCCGGGCGGTCAGCAGCACGAAGCGCGGCCGCCGCTCCGCGATGCGCCGCGCCGTCTCGCGGATCTCCGGTGCGGCCCGGTCCAGGATGCGGCGGAGCGCCGAGGGCTGCTCCGCGATCTCGGCGGCCATCAAGCGGCCCCGTTCCTCGTTCATGGGTCCCAGTCGACCAGTGATGACCGGGGTCCGCCAACCGCACGCTCTGCTAGATTGGACCCCAGATTGGTCTATACCACCAGAGCGACCGACCGACCACCACCACTCTCCAGATCGGCAGGCCCAGCGTGGAAGTTGTCATCGTCCCGGACGCCACGGCAGGCGGCGAGCTCATCGCGGGAGCCATCGCGGACCTCCTGCGCCGCAAGCCCGACGCGCTGCTCGGCGTGGCCACCGGCTCGACCCCGCTGCCCATCTACGACGCCCTCACCGCCCGGGTCCGCTCCGGCGCGGTCGACGTCTCCCGTGCCCGGATAGCCCAGCTGGACGAATACGTCGGGCTGCCGGCCGGGCACCCCGAGTCGTACCGCTCCACCGTGCTGCGGCAGGTCGTCGAGCCCCTGGGGCTCGCCCCCGACGCCTTCATGGGGCCCGACGGCTCCGCCGAGGACGTGCAGGCCGCGTGCGAGGCGTACGACAGGGCGCTGGCCGAGGCCGGCGGCGTGGACCTCCAGATCCTCGGGATCGGCACCGACGGGCACATCGGCTTCAACGAGCCCTGCTCGTCGCTCGCCTCCCGCACCCGCATCAAGACGCTGACCGAGCAGACCCGGATCGACAACGCCCGGTTCTTCGACGGGGACATCGGGCAGGTCCCCCACCACGTCATCACCCAGGGCATCGGCACCATCCTGGAGGCCCGGCACCTGGTGCTGCTGGCCACCGGGGAGGGCAAGGCGGAGGCCGTCGCGCAGACCGTGGAGGGCCCGGTGTCCGCGCTGGTCCCCGCCTCCGCGCTCCAACTGCACCCGCACGCCACGGTCGTCGTCGACGAGGCCGCCGCGTCGAAGCTGAAGCTCGCCGACTACTTCCGCCACACCTACGCGAACAAGCCCTCCTGGCAGGGCCTGTAGAGCAGGGCGGCACGACGCCGCGCAGCACGGGAGCCGGGCACCAGAAGGTGCCCGGCTCCCGTGCTTCGTGCGCGCTCAGCGGCCGGCGATGACCTCCGCCGCCGCCGTGCCGCACACCCGCGCCGCCCCGTGCGTCGCGATGTGCAGCGCCCCGCGCGGCGGAGCCTGGTTCAGGCCCATCTCCACCACGACCGTGCCGGGGCGGGCGGCGAGCAGCCCGTCCAGCGCCTCCCTCATCCAGGCGTGACGGTGCGCGTCGCGCACGACGGCCACGATCCGGCGCTCCCCCGCCGCCCGCAGCACGTCCTGAACAGCCGCCTCCGGGCCGTACGTCCCCGTCAGGGTGCCCGGCAGCAGCCGCTCCAGCTCGGCGCCGAGGCCCCACGGGGTCTCGTCGCCGACGGCGATGTTCGCGACCGGGGCGAAGGACGCCACGTAGGGCGCACCGGCTCCCGGCCCGGCCGGCTCGTACGGCTTCTCCCCCGGCGTGACCCGCAGGGCCCGCCGCGCCGCCACGAGGCCGATGTCGGTGCCGGGCGCGGTCCCCTCCTGCACCGCCGCGCCCGGCCCCGTCTGTGCCCCCCTCGCCCGGTGCGTCCTGGTCCAGGACGCCAGCTCGCGCACACGCGCGGCCGCGTCGGCCAGTCGCTCCTCGGGCAGGTCACCGCTCCGTACCGCGGCCACCAGCGCGTCGCGCAGGCGCAGTACGGTCTCCTCGTCGGCGAGGCCGCCGCCGACGCACAGGGCGTCGGCGCCCGCCGCGATCGCGAGGACGGAGCCGCGCTCGATCCCGTACGTGCCGGAGATGGCCTCCATCTCCATGCCGTCCGTGACGATGAGGCCGTCGAAGCCCAGCTCCCGGCGCAGCAGTCCGGTGAGGATCCGCGGGCTGAGGGTGGCGGGGCGGTCGGGGTCGAGCGCGGGCAGCAGGATATGCGCGCTCATCACCGATTTGGAACCCGCGGCGATGGCGGCGCGGAAAGGCACCAGCTCACGGGCGTGCAGTGTGTCCAGGTCCACATCGATGCGGGGGGTCGCGAGGTGCGAGTCCACGTTCGTGTCGCCGTGCCCGGGGAAGTGCTTGACGCAGGCGACGACGCCGGCGGCCTGGAGGCCCTCGACGTACGCCACGGTGTGCCGGGCGGCCAGCTCGGGGTCGGCGCCGAAGGACCGGACGCCGATGACCGGGTTGTCCGGGTCGGAGTTGACGTCGGCGGAGGGCGCCCAGTTGAAGTCGACGCCGCAGGCGGCGAGCCGGCGGCCCAGCTCGTGGGCCACGGCGCGGGTCAGCGCGGGGTCGTCGACGGTGCCGAGGGCGAGGTTGCCGGGGAACGAGGAACCCTCCCCGACCTCCAGGCGGGTGACGTCGCCGCCCTCCTCGTCGATGGCGACGAGGACGTCGTCGCGCTCGGCCCGCAGCCGGGCGGTGAGCGCGGCAAGCTGCTCGGGGGAGGTGATGTTGCGGCCGAAGAGGCCCACGGCGGCGAGGCCCTCGCCGACCCGGCGCAGCAGCCAGTCGGGCGGGGTGGTGCCGACGAATCCCGGCTGGAGGACGGTGAGGGCGTCCCGGGTGAGCGTGTCGGTGGCGCCGCGTGCGGGTGCAGTCATGGACGCGTTCATCCCTTCACTGCGCCGGCGGTCATGCCGCCGACGGCGCGTCGCTGGAGGAAGAGGAAGACGACGAGGACCGGCAGCGCGAAGAGCGTCGAGGCGGCCATGGTGGCGCCCCAGTCGTTGCCGAAGGCCGTCTGGAACTGGGTCAGCCACAGCGGAAGCGTCTGCGCCTCCTTGTCCTTGTTCAGGATCAGCACCATGGCGAACTCGTTCCAGGCGGTGATGAAGCCGAAGAGCGAGGTCGACATCAGGCCGGGCGCCAGCAGCGGGAAGATCACCTTGCGGAACGCCTGGCCACGGGTGCAGCCGTCGATCTGGGCGGCCTCCTCCAGCTCGACCGGGACGGCGGCGATGAAGCCGCGCAGGGTCCAGATGGTGAAGGGCAGGACCATGACGAAGTAGACGGCGGTCAGCAGCGGGATGCTGTTCAGCATGTCGCCGTCGCGGGCGATCATGTACATCACGATGACCATGACCTCCCAGGGGGCCATCTGCGCCATCATGACGGCGAGGACGAGCCCCTTGCGCCCGCGGAACTTCATGCGGGCGACGGCGAAGCTCGCGGCGAGCGCGACGACCAGCGCGAGGAGCACCGCACCGACGGTGACGGTGAGGCTGTTGGCCACGTACGTCCAGAACAGGTCCACGCCGGTCGCGGTGGGGTAGTTCTCGAACGTCGGGGTGAAGAAGAAGACCGGGTCCTTGGTGAGGATCTCCGACTGGGGCTTCAGCGAGGAGCTGAACATCCAGTACACGGGGAAGGCGAAGAGCGCGGCGAGGGCGAGGGCCGTCAGGTTCGCGAGGACGGTCCCAAGGCGCACCGGCTTGCGGCGCAGCTTCTGGGCGGGCGTGCCGGCGGCGGGGGTGCTGGTGGCGGTGCTCACTGCTCCTCCTCCTGCTTCAGGATCAGACGGAAGTAGAAGGACATGGCGGCGATCAGCATCACGATGGTGAGCACGGAGATGGCCGCGGCGAGGCCGTAGTGGGCCTGGCCCTGGCCCTCGATGTACGCGTACACGGGGAGGGTCTCGGAGCCGCGGTCGGGGCCGCCGAGGTTCATGGCGTACACCTGCGCGAACGCCTTGAAGACCCAGATGATCTCCAGGAACGTGGTGATCAGGAAGAACGGCTTCAGGTTCGGGAAGACCACGGACCAGAAGGTGCGCCAGCCGTTCGCGCCGTCCATCTTGGCGGCCTCGTACAGCTCAGTACCGACGGTGGTCAGGCCGGCGTACATGTTGAGCGCGACGAACGGGATGGAGCCCCACACCACCAGGGCGGTGACGATGGTGAGGGTGGAGAAGCCGGTCTCGAACCAGTTGTGCTGCTCGTAGCCGGCGAAGCCGAGCGTCCGCATCAGCCAGTTGACGACGCCGAACTGCTCGTCGAAGAGCCAGCGGAAGACGGTGACGGAGGCGACGATCGGCATGGCCCAGGCCAGCATCAGGGCGAGGGACAGCACCAGCCGCATCTTCTTGCCGAGCCGGTTCAGCAGCAGGCCGATCAGGGTGCCGATGCCCATGATCAGGACGACGTTGGCCGCGGTGAAGACGAGGCTGCGGACGACGACGGTCCAGAAGTCCGGGTCGCCGAGCAGCTCGGTGTAGTTCTCGAAGCCGATCCACTCCGGCTTCCGGGTGATCAGTTCCTTCCGGTTGACCTGCTGGAAGGAGAGGATCACGTTCCGGACGAGCGGATAGACCAGCAGGACGGCCATGGCCAGGACGGCCGGGGCGATCAGCAGGTACGGCAGCAGCCCGGAGGGCAGGGAGCGCCTGCCGCGGGAAGGCTGTCGGACGTCTTTCGCGTCCGTGGGCGGTGGCGGCGTCCCGCCCTGGGTCTGCGCCGCCCTCCCGGGCGCGTCCTGAGGAGCGGTGGTCGCCGCTCCCTGGGAGTCCACGGTCATGGTCTTCTTCCTCGCGGTTCTGGGGCTCCCGTGCCCGACGGGTACTGCCCTGGCCGGCGGCCGCCGTCGTCGTCGGGGCCGCCGGGGGCGGGCGGTCACTGCTGTGGCCCGGGGGCGCGGCCGGATCGGGGGCGGCCGCGCCCCCGGGGGCCGGGGTGGTGGTTACTGCTGGTTGATCCGCTCGGTGATCACCTTGTCGGCTTCCTCGCCGGCCTTCTTCGGGTCGGTGCCCTTCAGGACCTTGGTCATGTAGTCCTTGATCGGGTTGGGCGCGGTCTCGACGTTGGCCCAGCCGGGCGTGACCGGGGTGATCCTGCCGACGGGCGCGGCCTGGGCCATGGCCTCGGCGAAGGAGCCCGCCTCGGGCTTGAACTGCGCGGCGTCGTTGTTCGGGAGCAGGGCGCCGCCGGTGGCCTCGGCGTACTTGGCCATGTGCTCCTTGCCGGCGGCGAGGGCCAGCCACTCCTTGGCGAGGTCCTTGTTCGGGGAGCGCTCGGCGATGGCGAGGTTGGAGCCGCCGAAGAAGACGGAGCCGGGCTTGTCGGCGGTCTTGCCCGGGATCGGGAAGTAGCCGAAGTCAGCGGTCTTGCCGGCCTTCTTCAGGGCGTCGATGGCGCCGCCGGCCTCCCAGCCGAGGCCGATCCAGGACGCGACGCCGCCCTTGGGGACGATGTCGGTGGACTGCTGCGGGGTGGCCTCGTCCTTGTCCTGCGGAGCGGTCGAGTACGACTGGAGCTCCTTGTAGAAGTTCACGGCGGCGGCGGCCTCCGGGGTGGAGAGCGTGCCCTTCCACTTGTCGCCGTCCTTGACGGCGAGGTCGCCGCCCTCGTCCCACAGGAAGCCGGCGAAGACGTACCAGCTCTGGCCGGGCAGGTAGATCGGCTGGACGCCGGGGTCCGACTCCTTGATCTTCTTCAGGCCGGCGATCCACTCGTCACGCGTCTTCGGCGGGGTCACGCCGGCCTTGGCGAAGAGGGCCTTGTCGTAGATGACCACGCGGCTGGCGGCGTACCAGGGGGCGGAGTACAGCTTGCCGTCCAGCTCGCTGGAGGCCAGCATGCCCTTGTTCCAGCCGTCGTAGCCGAGCTTCGCCTTGTCCTCGGTGAGGTCGGCGAGGCCGCCCGTGACGGCGTAGCCGGCGGTCTGCGTGTTGCCGAGCTCCAGGACGTCCGGCGGGGTGTCCTCGGAGAGGGCCGTGGTGACCTTCTCCTGGATGCCGTTCCACTGCTGGACCTCGACCTTGACCTTGACGCCCTTGTGCTTGGCCTCGAAGTCCTTGTTGACTTCCTGGATCCAGGCGTCGGGAGCGGAGCCGTCCATGACCCAGACCGTGAGGGTCTTGTCGCCGCCGGCGTCGGTCGAGCCGCCCTTGCCGCTGTCGTCCTTGCCGCACGCCACGGCGCCGACCATCATGCCCGCGACGCCGATCGCCGCGATGAGCTTGCGCTTCACGTCAGACCCTCCTCAGGGATGCCTGCAACCCCCCACCCACCGCGGAGACACACGTACGACGCATGACGAGTAGTGCTGATGGGGCTGGGCCGGTCTTTATTGGTTTAGACCAGTAACCCGGAGCTTGGCCTAGACCTTTGGGGGTGTCAAGGGTGTATAAGAAGGGCTGTTGGGTCCGTTATCGGACCGACACCTGAGGAGGGGCGACGACCCGTGACCGGTCCGTGCCACCATGTGAGCCGCGACAGACGGAGGAGCCGGTGACGGCAGCAGTGCAGGAGTCGGGAAGGCAGGCCATGGCCACGCACAGTGGCGGTGCGGAGACCGAGAAGAGGACGGCCGAGGGGCCTGCTTCGTCTTCAGCGACCGCGCCGGAGAACGGCACGACGCCGCGCGCGGCGCGCGTGCCGAAGTACTACCGGCTCAAGCGCCACCTGCTGGAGATGACCGAGACGATGCCGCCGGGCACCCCCGTGCCGCCGGAGCGCACCCTCGCCGCCGAGTTCGACACCTCCCGGACCACCGTCCGGCAGGCCCTCCAGGAGCTGGTCGTCGAGGGCCGCCTCGAACGCATCCAGGGCAAGGGCACCTTCGTCGCCAAGCCCAAGGTGTCCCAGGCCCTCCAGCTCACCTCGTACACGGAGGACATGCGCGCCCAGGGCCTGGAGCCGACCTCGCAGCTGCTCGACATCGGCTACGTCACCGCCGACGACACCCTCGCCGGGCTGCTCGACATCCAGCCGGGCGGGCGGGTCCTGCGCATCGAGCGCCTGCGACTGGCCAGCGGCGAGCCGATGGCGATCGAGACCACCCACCTGTCGGCCAAGCGCTTCCCCGCCCTGCGGCGCTCCCTGGCGAAGTACACCTCCCTCTACACGGCGCTGGCCGAGGTCTACGACGTGCGGCTCGCGGAGGCGGAGGAGACCATCGAGACCTCCCTGGCGACCCCGCGGGAGGCGGGCCTGCTCGGCACGGACGTGGGCCTGCCGATGCTGATGCTCTCCCGGCACTCCGTGGACGCCCAGGGCAAGCCCGTCGAATGGGTGCGGTCCGTCTACCGCGGCGACCGCTACAAGTTCGTGGCGCGCCTCAAGCGCCCGGCGGACGACTGACCAGTCCGCGGGCGCGGAAGACCGACCGGCCCCGCTGGGGCGGGTGACCGGTCGGCGCATGCGGACGAGCGGCCGGTCGGGCACCGGCGACCTGAGGTGTCCGGCACCGGCGACCCGGCGGGTCCGGCACGGGCGACCAGCCCACCCGGCACACCCCGGCCACCGACCGTCCGGCACACGCGCACGAGCGGCCGGCCCGGCGCGCGGACGCCGTGCCCCGGGTGCCCCACCGGCGCCCGGGCCCGGCGGAACCACGCATGGTCACACCGTTATCACTCGACGGCTTCCCAGGAGCGGGCCGCCCCCGTACATTCGCCGCATCGCACGGCTGATCATGAGGGGACGGTGTGCAACCGTATGTCAGAAGTGAGACCGCGTCAGGACGAGCCACCCGTGGTCACCCCCGTCCGGGTGGTGATCGCCCTGTGCCTGGCGGCGCCGTTCGCGGCGATGCTGTGGGTGGGGTCGTACGCCCGCACGGAGCCGGTGCTCGCCGGCGTCCCGTTCTTCTACTGGTACCAGATGCTGTGGGTCGTGGTCTCCACCGCGCTCACGATGGTCGCCTACAAGCTGTGGCACCGGGACCAGCGGACGCGGGCCGCGCTCCGCGAGGGCGGTGACGGGCGGTGAAGGACGGTGTGAACGTCGTCGCCCTGGGCGTCTTCGTCTTCTTCTTCGTGCTGGTGACGGTCATGGGCTTCATGGCCGCGCGCTGGCGCAGGGCCGCCAACGAGAACACCCTCGACGAGTGGGGCCTCGGCGGGCGGTCGTTCGGGACCTGGGTCACCTGGTTCCTGCTCGGCGGCGACCTCTACACCGCTTACACCTTCGTCGCCGTGCCGGCCGCCGTCTACGCGGCAGGCGCGGCCGGCTTCTTCGCGGTGCCGTACACGATCCTCGTCTATCCGCTGATCTTCACGTTCCTGCCCCGCCTCTGGTCCGTGTCGCACAAGCACGGGTACGTGACCACCTCCGACTTCGTCCGGGGCCGCTGGGGATCCCGCGGCCTGTCCCTGGCGGTGGCCGTCACCGGCATCCTCGCCACGATGCCGTACATCGCCCTGCAACTCGTCGGCATCCAGGCGGTGCTGGACGTGATGGGCGTGGGTGGCGGCGAGTCGACGCACTGGTTCATCAAGGACCTGCCGCTGCTCATCGCCTTCGGGGTGCTCGCGGCCTACACGTACTCGTCCGGCCTGCGCGCCCCGGCGCTCATCGCCTTCGTGAAGGACGCCCTGATCTACCTCGTCATCGCGGTGGCGATCATCTACATCCCCATCAAGCTGGGCGGGTTCGACGAGGTCTTCGGCGCGGCGGCCGACAAGTACGCCGAGTCGGGCAAGGGCGGCCTGATCCCCGGTGAGGCGGGCCAGTGGACGTACGCCACGCTCGCGTTCGGCTCGGCGCTGGCGCTCTTCATGTACCCGCACTCGATCACGGCGACGCTGTCGTCCGGCAGCAGGGACGTGATCCGCCGCAACACCACGATCCTGCCGCTGTACTCGGTGATGCTGGGTCTGCTGGCGCTGCTGGGCTTCATGGCGATCGCCGCGGGGATCCAGGTGCAGAACGGCCAGCTGGCCATCCCGCAGCTGTTCGAGAACATGTTCCCCGACTGGTTCGCGGGCGTGGCGTTCGCCGCGATCGGCATCGGCGCGCTGGTGCCCGCCGCGATCATGTCGATCGCCGCCGCGAACCTCTTCACCCGCAACATCTACCGGGACTTCCTGAAGCCGGACGCCACACCGGAGCAGGAGACCAAGGTGTCCAAGCTGGTGTCGCTGCTGGTGAAGGTGGGCGCGCTGGCGTTCGTGCTGACGATGGACAAGACCGTCGCCATCAACTTCCAGCTGCTGGGCGGCATCTGGATCCTCCAGACCTTCCCCGCGCTGGTCGGCGGCCTGTTCACCCGCTGGTTCCACCGCTGGGCCCTGCTCGCGGGCTGGGCGGTCGGCATGGTGTACGGCACGTGGACCGCGTACAACGTGTCGAGTCCGACGCAGGCCCACTTCGCCGGCTCCTCGGCGGACATCCCCGGCATCGGGGAGATCGGCTACATCGGTCTGACGGCCTTCGTGCTGAACGTGGTGGTCACCGTGGCGATGACCTTCGTGTTCCGGGCGTTGAAGGCGCCGGAGGGCGTCGACGAGACGGCCGCGGCCGACTACACGGCCGACGCGGGCGACCCCGACGTGCGCCAGGACCTCGCGAAGGCGGGCGCCGGCCACTGAGCCCCGCACGGCACGACGGTCCGAGGGCCGCCGCACCCCCGGCGACGGGGCGGCGCGGCGGCCCTCCGCCGTGCGGGTCAGCGCACCCAGTTCTTGAGCTGCTCCGTCGGCAGCGTGATGCCCACCGGGTCCGGCAGCCGGACCTCCTTGCCGAACGGGACGGTGTGCGCGTTCTCGTAGCGGACTCCGTCCGGCTCGCTGAAGACGGTCACCTCGCACTTGTCCCGGTCGATCAGCAGGTAGAGGGGGATGCCGGTCTCTGCGTAGGCACGTGGCTTCTCCACACGGTCACGCTGGTCGGTGTCCGCGTCGTACGACGTCACTTCGACCGCCATGAGGACAGGGGTCGGGTCGGCCCACTCGCCCTGGCCGACGAAGGCACCGCTCGGGGCGAGCGAACCGTCCGGGCGGGCGCGGCCCAGCCGGTACTCCTGGATCCTGAGTCCCTGCTCGGCGTAGAGCCACAGTTCGGGGCGAGACTGCATGCAGAGGCGCGTCAGCCACTCGATGATCCGTCCGTGGTCCCCGTCGGGCACTGCCCTGCTCCTGATCCGGCCGTCGATGAGTTCGATGCGCATGTGCATGGGTCGGGACTTCCCGGCGAGTATGCGCGTGCTCTGGTCGAAGTCGTCGGGGCGGACATGGAAACGGTCCGTGATCTCCACCAGCTCGGCCTGCGTCATGGGGACCTCCTTCCCTTCTGAGACGACGATAGCGCCGAGCGGCGGCGCGGGCGGCGGTCGCTGCGGGCACACTGGCCCCATGGACTTCGCGATCAGGCCCGCCCGGCCGCACGAGTACGGGACCGTCGGTGAGATCAGCGCCCGCGCCTACCTCGACGGCGGGCTCCTCACGCATGGTGAGGAGGACGAGTACCTGGACGTGCTCCGGGACGTCGCGCGGCGCGCCCGCGAGGCCGAGGTGCTGGTCGCCGCCGACGCCGACGGCTCCGTGCTCGGCGGGGTGACGTTCACGACGGCCGGCGGGCCCTGGGCCGACATCGCGCGGCCCGGCGAGGGCGAGTTCCGGGTACTCGCCGTGGCGGCCGCCGCCCAGGGCCGCGGGGTCGGCGAGGCGCTCGTCCGGGCGTGCGCCGAGCGGGCCCGCGAGGAGGGGTGCGAGCGGCTGGTGCTGTCCGTGGTGCCGGAGGCGGCCGCGGCCCACCGGCTCTACCGGAGGCTGGGATTCACCCGGATGCCGCACCGGGACTGGGAGCCGGTCCCGGGGCTCCCGCTGCTCACCTACGAGCTGACTCTCTGACACGTAGCCACTACATGTGGGGGGTACCGCATCAGGCGCCCCCCACATGTATGCTCATCCTCGCTGTCGCTGCAGGGGAATCCGGTGCGAATCCGGAACTGTCCCGCAACGGTGTGAAGGGTGCCCATTCGTGCACCCGGCAGTCCGATGACCTGCCGACAGTGCGCCCGGACCGTCCGGCCCGGGTGCCCCAGACGTCCGGGCCTCGCGGAATGGGCCGGTGGACGCGGCGACGCACGCCCCGGGCCGGGGAGGTGCGGCCCGCTCCCCTGCTCCGCGGCGCCCCAGCCGAGCGAGGGAGAGCCCCACGTGACCATCGCGCCCGCGGATCCGGCCTCAGCGGCCCCTGCCGCCACCGACACCGACGCGCCCGGGACCGCGCTCCTGCGGACCCTGACCGACCTCACCGCGGACCTCCCCGACGCCGACCCCGGCCGGGTCGCCGCCGCCGCGCTGCGCGGCCGGCACGCCGGGTCGGACGAGGCGGAGCTGCGGGATCTCGCCACCGAGGCCGCCGCCGGCCTGATCTCCGAGGACCCGGTGTACTCCCGGCTCGCCGCCCGGCTGCTGGCGCGCACCATCGCCGAGGAGGCCGCGGGCCAGGGCGCGGTGTCCTTCACCGCGTCCGTCGCCGTCGGCCACCGCGAGGGGCTCGTCGCCGACCGCACCGCCGGCTTCGTGCGGCTCCACGGCGAGCGGCTGGACGCGGCGATCGACCCGGAAGGCGACGACCGCTTCGGCTACTTCGGTCTGCGCACCCTGTACTCCCGCTACCTGCTGCGCCACCCGATCACCCGCAGGGTCGTCGAGACCCCGCAGCAGTTCATGCTCCGCGGGGCCTGCGGGCTCGCCGAGGACGAGTCCGCCCGCGCCCTGGAGGAGGTGCGCGCGCTGTACGGGCTGATGAGCCGGCTCGACTACCTGCCGTCCTCCCCCACGCTGTTCAACTCCGGCACCCGCCACCCTCAGATGTCCTCCTGCTATCTGCTGGACTCCCCGCAGGACGAGCTGGACTCGATCTACGACCGCTACCACCAGGTGGCGCGGCTGTCGAAGCACGCCGGCGGCATCGGCCTGTCGTACTCCCGCATCCGCGCCCGCGGTTCGCTGATCCGCGGCACCAACGGGCACTCCAACGGGATCGTGCCGTTCCTGAAGACCCTCGACGCCTCCGTCGCCGCCGTCAACCAGGGCGGCCGCCGCAAGGGCGCCGCCGCCGTCTACCTGGAGACCTGGCACGCGGACATCGAGGAGTTCCTGGAGCTGCGCGACAACACCGGCGAGGACGCCCGGCGCACCCACAACCTGAACCTGGCGCACTGGATCCCCGACGAGTTCATGCGCCGCGTCAACGACGACGCCGAGTGGTCGCTGTTCTCCCCGTCGGACGTGCCGGAGCTGGTCGACCTGTGGGGCGAGGAGTTCGACGCCGCGTACCGGGCGGCCGAGGCGAAGGGCCTGGCCCGCAGGACGATCCCGGCCCGCGACCTGTACGGCCGCATGATGCGCACCCTCGCGCAGACCGGCAACGGCTGGATGACGTTCAAGGACGCCGCCAACCGCACCGCCAACCAGACCGCCGAGCCCGGTCACACCGTCCACTCCTCGAACCTGTGCACGGAGATCCTGGAGGTCACCGACGACGGCGAGACCGCCGTGTGCAACCTCGGTTCCGTCAACCTGGGCGCCTTCGTGGCCGACGGGGACATGGACTG
The DNA here is from genome assembly GCF_001865245.1 of Streptomyces sp. CC53. Lineage (GTDB taxonomy): Bacteria > Actinomycetota > Actinomycetes > Streptomycetales > Streptomycetaceae > Streptomyces. The sequence continues at coordinate 24,092 of NZ_MKXB01000163.1, forward strand.
GAAGCGGCTGGACGAGACCGTCCGCACCGCCGTCACCTTCCTGGACCGGGTCGTCGACATCAACTTCTACCCGACCGAGCAGGCCGGCCGCTCCAACGCCCGGTGGCGCCCGGTGGGCCTCGGCGCCATGGGCCTCCAGGACGTCTTCTTCAAGCTGCGGCTGCCCTTCGACTCGGCCGAGGCCCGCGCCCTGTCGACCCGGATCGCCGAACGGATCATGCTCGCCGCGTACGAGGCGTCCGCCGACCTCGCCGAGCGGCACGGCCCGCTGCCCGCCTGGGACAGGACCCGCACCGCCCGCGGTGTGCTGCACCCCGACCACTACGGCGTCGAGTTCACCTGGCCGGAGCGGTGGGCCGCGCTGCGCGAGCGCGTCGCCTCGACCGGCATGCGCAACTCGCTGCTGCTGGCCATCGCGCCGACCGCGACGATCGCCTCCATCGCCGGCGTGTACGAGTGCATCGAGCCGCAGGTGTCCAACCTGTTCAAGCGCGAGACGCTGTCCGGCGAGTTCCTCCAGGTGAACTCGTACCTGGTGGACGACCTGAAGAAGCTCGGCGTGTGGGACGCGCAGACCCGCGAGGCGCTGCGCGAGGCCAACGGCTCCGTACAGGGCTTCACCTGGGTGCCCGCCGACGTCCGGGCGCTGTACCGCACGGCGTGGGAGATCCCGCAGCGCGGCCTCATCGACATGGCGGCCGCCCGCACGCCGTTCCTGGACCAGTCGCAGTCGCTGAACCTGTTCCTGGAGACGCCGACCATCGGCAAGCTGTCGTCGATGTACGCGTACGCCTGGAAGCAGGGGCTGAAGACGACGTACTACCTGCGTTCGCGCCCGGCGACCCGCATCGCCCGCGCCGCGTCCGCCACCCCGATCCCCGTGCAGCAGGCCCCGGCCGACCCCGAGGCCGTCGCCTGCTCCCTTGAGAACCCCGAGTCCTGCGAGGCATGCCAGTGACCACAGAACGCACCCGGAACCTGCTCGACCCGGGCTTCGAGCTGACCCTGCGCCCCATGCGCTACCCGGACTTCTACGAGCGGTACCGGGACGCCATCAAGAACACCTGGACCGTCGAGGAGGTCGACCTCCACTCCGACGTCGCCGACCTGGCGAAGCTGACGCCGGGCGAGCAGCACCTCATCGGCCGCCTCGTCGCGTTCTTCGCGACGGGCGACTCGATCGTGGCGAACAACCTGGTGCTGACGCTCTACAAGCACATCAACTCGCCCGAGGCGCGCCTCTACCTCTCCCGGCAGCTGTTCGAGGAGGCCGTCCACGTCCAGTTCTACCTGACGCTCCTGGACACCTACCTGCCCGACCCGGACGAGCGTGCGGCGGCGTTCGCCGCGGTGGAGAGCATCCCGTCGATCCGCGAGAAGGCGCAGTTCTGCTTCCGGTGGATGGACTCGGTGGAGAAGCTGGACCGGCTGGAGACCAAGGCCGACCGCCGCCGCTTCCTGCTGAACCTGATCTGCTTCGCCGCGTGCATCGAGGGGCTGTTCTTCTACGGCGCCTTCGCCTACGTGTACTGGTTCCGCAGCCGCGGTCTGCTGCACGGCCTGGCGACCGGCACGAACTGGGTGTTCCGTGACGAGACCATGCACATGAGCTTCGCGTTCGAGGTGGTCGACACGGTCCGCAAGGAGGAGCCGGAGCTCTTCGACGACGCGCTCGGCCAGCAGGTCACGGACATGCTGAAGGAGGCCGTCGAGGCGGAGCTGCAGTTCGCCCGCGACCTGTGCGGCGACGGCCTGCCCGGCATGAACACCGCTTCGATGCGCCAGTACCTGGAGTGCGTCGCCGACCAGCGCCTCCAGCGCCTCGGCTTCGCCCCGGTGTACGGCTCGGAGAACCCGTTCGCGTTCATGGAGCTCCAGGGCGTGCAGGAGCTGACCAACTTCTTCGAGCGCCGCCCGTCCGCCTACCAGGTGGCCGTGGAGGGCTCGGTGGACCTGGACGAGGACTTCTGACCTTCGGTCGGCCGACCGGTGGACGGCCCGCGCTCCGGAGGGAGCGCGGGCCGTGCCGATGCCGGTGCCGGTGCCGGGGTGGTCAGATGCCGCAGGTCGGCGCGGACCAGAAGCGGCTGCTGCGGTGGTCGAGGTGGGTGTGGTCGTCGTGGCCGGGGTAGCCGGGGCCGAGGATGCCCGGGAAGCCGTGGTACCGGGCCCGCTTGGCGAGGGTGCACAGCGAGTGCGGGCCGGCGCCGAGATCGGCGGCGTCACCGTAGAGGTGGCGGCTGTTCGACGAGCCGCCCACGGCGCTGTTGCAGGCGTGGGAGCGGAAGCCGCTGGTGACCCGGATCGACTGGTCGCCGAGGGCGTGCCGGAGGGCCTCCAGCTTCCACATCGTGCGCAGGGCGTTGGCCTTGGCGGTCGCGGCGCTCACGGCGCCCCCGGACCAGGTGGAGTTGCACTGGTTCAGCTCGGCGTAGCTGAAGTGGGCCGGGGTGCAGTCGGCGTCCTGGAGGGCGTAGATCTTGCTGAAGGTCGCGGGGCCGGCGACGCCGTCGGCGGTGAGGCCGTAGGCGGCCTGGAAGCGCTTGACGGCGGCTGCGGTCGCGGGGCCGTACTGCCCGTCGATCGCCAGGACCCCGCCGTAGCCGGGATAGCCGGCGACGCGGATCTGGAGCTGGCTGACGTCCGAGCCGGACGAGCCCTCCCGCAGCGTGCGGGGCCAGGTGTAGCAGGTGTCCGCCTGGGCGGTGCCGGCGGTCGCGATGCTCCCGGCCAACCCGACAGTCGCGAGCATGACAAGCGAGAGCAGCAGTCGTGCGGTACGTCGCAGCATGGAGCCTCCCGATCGTGGAAGCGGTCCACCGCAGCGTGGCGGGTGGGTCGACGCGCGTCAACCGCGCCTCAGCCGACGCCGTTCGTCGGGCGGATGACCACCGGATGACGTCCCGGCCCCGGGCAGCCTGCGGGAAGGGCCCCGCTCGGCACGAGCGGGGCCCTTCTCCTGACGACGGGACGCCGTCCGGTCAGTCGTTGGACACCACCGGGTAGCGGGGCGTGCCCTCCGCCATCTGCTTCAGCGCGTCCTTGCGCTCCCGCTTCGACAGCCGGTCGATGTAGAGGTAGCCGTAGAGGTGGTCCGTCTCGTGCTGGAGGCAGCGGGCGAAGTAGCCCGTGCCGCGCACCTTGATCGGGTTGCCCTTGACGTCCTGGCCGGTGACCTCGGCGTAGTCGGGGCGGGCCAGCGAGGCGTACGCCGTCGGGACGGACAGGCAGCCCTCGTTGGAGTCGTCGAGGACCCGCTGCTCCGGAGCCAGCTCGACCAGCCGGGGGTTGCAGACGACGCCCACGTGCCGCACGCCCTCGTCGTCCGGGCAGTCGTAGACGAACACTTTCAGGTCGACGCCGATCTGGTTGGCGGCCAGACCCACGCCCTCCGCGGTGCGCTGGCTGGCGAACATGTCGTCGACGAGCTGCGCCAGGTCGTCGTCGAACTCGGTGACGTCCTTGCACTCCTTGTGGAGCACGGGGTTGCCGACCACGGTGATGGGCCGGGACGTGCCGCGCTCGCGGTGCGCCCGCTCACGCTCCTCGCAGTCCTCGGTGTCGACGACGTACCCCTCGTCGTCCACGGGCAGGGTGCTGGTGCCGCCCTGCTGATCGGTCTCCTGCTGCGCCATGTCGGTCGTCCGAGCCTTCCGTCGTCAGTCACCGGGTTTTCTGCCCGTACAGAGTACGGGGCGGCGGCGAGCTGCGGCGGCCGGAGCTCAGCAGACCTCTTCCAGATCCCGCCACTCGCGGCTGTCCGGACTGTCCGCGACCCAGCCGTCGAGCAGCCCCCGCACCAGACCGGCGGGCGCCGCGATGCCGCACTCGCGCCCGGCACCCACAGGTCGCCCGACGTGCGGTGCCCCAGCGGGCCGGGATGCCCTGGCTCGCTGTGGTCGTGCGGGTCGAGGTGCTCGCCCTCGCCCTCGGCGCTGGGCATCCGCGACTCGGAGCAGGAGCGGCACAGCAGCCGCACCGACGAGGACCAGTCCTCGGCCGCGAAGCCGGCGTCGGCGGCGAGCCTCTCCAGTGCGTCCCGGTCGGCCTCGGTGGCCGCCTCCAGCAGGACCACCCAGGTCGGCACGGGTGAGGGCGCCCACAGCTCGATCTCGTCGAACACCGGGTAGCTGTGGCCCGTGGACGTCGTGCGCTCACCGTTCGGGACGCCGTCGTGCAGGACGACCTCGCCCCAGCGCCGCCCGGACGACGGCAACGGGATCGACAGCACCTCCATGCGCGCCGGGTCGAGCCTGCGGCCCCAGACCACCTCGGCCTCGCCCTCGGGCGACAGCCGCACGGCGGCGCTGCCGAGCTCCATGCCGACGGGCTCGCCGCCCGGGGCGGTCCTGTCGGGCACCTTCAGCCCGTACGCCTGCCAGGCGCGGCGGGCGAGCGGCCAGTCCTGGAGGGCGGTGGCGGCGATGCCGACGTTCCACCAGTCGGGGGCGCCGGTCTCCCGGTCCAGCAGGGCGACGGCGCGCAGCCCCGCGGCCCTGGCCTGCTCCCAGTCGTGCCGGAACTTGTGCAGCAGGGCGAGGTTGAACCAGGACTCGGAGAGCCAGGGCTCAAGGTCCGCCGCACGGGTCAGCAGCGCGCCCGCGTCCTCGTACCGCCCGTCCCCGATCAGCGTGAACGCGCGGTCGGTGGCCTGCCGCCACGAGGCGGAGGGCCGATGCCGTACCTTCCCGAAGATCCTCACGATTCCCGCCTACCGGTCACTGAAGGTCTCTGCCCCCGGACACCCTCTTGCTGGCATCCAACCATGCCCGGTCGCACGCCCGCTCATTACCCATGGGTTACCCCGCAATCCGCCCGGTGACGCCGTCCGCGGAACCACTGCGGGCGCCTCCTCCCCTGCCGTCGCCGCCGGTGCCGCCCGCCGCACCGCCCCGGGCGAGGACCCGGGCGAGCGCCTCCACGACCGCGGGGTGGTGGTCCCGGGCCGTGTCCAGCCGGAGGCGTTCCAGGGCGCGGAAGGCTCCCTGGGCGCTTTCCCCGGAAAGGTCGTCGTACGCGTTGGCCGTGCGGACGATCCGCGCGGCGAGGGGCTGCTCGGCGTACGGGGTGGCCTGGCGCTCCACGACCACGGCGACGGCGGGGGGCACTCCCGTCCGGCGTACGACGGCCCCGCCGAGGAGCGCGATGCGGTGCTGCTCGGCCTCCGGCAGGAGGGCGGTGGCGCCCTGCGGCACGGGGTCGACGAGGGACAGCTGCCCGATGTCGTGCATGAGCGCCGCATACTCCAGCACGGTCAGGTCCTCACCGGACAGGCCCAGCTCGCGGCCGATGGCCCGGCTGAGCACGGCGACGCGGTGGGCGTGGCCCGGCCGTGTGTACCCGGCGACCTCGGTGGCCCGGGCCAGGGACGCGATGGTCTCGCGGTAGGTCCGGCGCACGGCGGCGTAGCGCCCGAAGGCGAGCTGCGTGACGAGCAGCGGCACGCACAGCAGGGGCAGCGCCCACAGCCCGGCGACGGCCACGGCGAGGGCCGCCACCGCGCCGGTGGCGCACACGGCCGACCCGATGCCGAGGAGCCCGCGCAGCTCGTCGCGGAGCAGCGACGGATACGGGTGGCCGGTGCGGGCACCCGCCAGGAAGGCGGCGAGGACGGCGTCGCACAGGGCGGTGAGCAGCAGCAGGAGCACCAGGAAGAGCACGTGCCCGGTGGGTCCGGGCAGTGCGCCGGAGGAAGCGGTCGGCTGGAAGCAGACGGCGGCGAACACGGTGGTCAGCACCCGCCGCGCGGCCTGGTCGGCGTAGCGCTGCCCGCGTCCGCACGCGACCTGCGGTACGGCCCCGGCCAGGACCCCCGCGGCGACCACGGTCACGGACTGGGCGACGCCGTGCCCGGGCAGCAGGGCGTACGCGAGCGCCCCTGCGGCGGCCAGGGGCGCCTGCTCGCGCCGGTGCGGCCCGTTCCGCGGCCGGGCCAGCTCGCCGATCGCCACCAGCATCCCGAACGCCAGCGCGGTTCCCGGCCGGGTCACGCCGTGCCACAACGTCCATCCGAGGCATCCCCCGCCGGCGAGCGCGGCTGCCCCGTGCACGGCGAACACCGGTCCCGCGGCGGTGCGCCTGTTCACTGCCGCTGTCCCGGTGCGGTCCGACCGGCCGCCGGCGCCGACGGCGGTGCGGCCGGTGAGGGAGCGGCCGGCGGAGGCGGGGGCGCGGGGCCGGAGGGGGGCGCGGCGCCGGACGGGGGCCGCGGCGGCGGGACGCTTCCGCGTGCGGGTTCGAAGGGGGAGCCGGGTTCGTCGGAGGTGACGGCGGTCTGCCAGCCGTGCCGGGCCAGCGCGTCCGCGAGGGCCCGCACCACGGCGGGGTCGAACTGGCTGCCCGCGCACCGCGCCAGCTCCTGCAGGGCCGCGGCGACGGGCCGGGACCTGCGGTACGAGCGCGTGGACGTCATGGCGTCGAAGGCGTCGGCGACGGCGACGACCCGTGCCAGCTCGGGGATCTCCGCGCCGCGCAGTCCGTAGGGGTAGCCGGTGCCGTCGAGCCGCTCGTGGTGGTGGAGGATCGCGGCGCGGGCCTCGCCGAGGAACCCGATGCCGCGCACCATCTCGTGCCCGTACTCGGGGTGCAGCTCGATGATCCTTCGCTCCTCCGGGGTCAGCGGCCCGTCCTTGCGCAGAATCCGTGTGGGGACGCCGAGCTTCCCCACGTCGTGCAGGGTGCCGGCGAAGCGGACCGTCTCCAGTCGGGCCTCGTCCATGCCGAGTTCACGCCCGATCAGCTCCGAGGCCCGGCCGACGCGTTCACTGTGCCCGCGCGTGTAGGTGTCCTTCAGGTCGACGGCCTGCACGAGGGCGCGGATGGTCGCCTGGTGGGCGGCGCGTTCCCGGTGGTACAGGGCGAACACCCAGCAGGAGACGGACATCGGCAGCAGCGCGAAGAGCGCGGCGGGCCAGCCGTACGGGCTGCGCCACAGCACCGCCGTCATGAGCCCGACGAGCCCATGTACGGCGTGCGGGGCGAGGGAGCGGACGAGCAGCCCGCGCCAGGCGTTCCGCACCGGCACGCGCTCGGCGGTGGCGAGGACGCCACCGTCCAGGGCGGCGAGTACCAGGCAGAAGCCGAGCACGGCACCGCCGGCGGGTACCAGCGCGTACGGCAGGTCGGGGGCGGGCCCGCCGCCGCCCAGGGCGGCGGGCCCGCCGAGCAGCGCGGCGGCCCGGGCGGCCGTCCAGGTGGCGAGCGCGAGCCGGGCGGCCCGCCACAGGCGCCGGGGCCGCGGGGCGTGGAGCTGCCCGACGGGCGAGACCAGTGCCCCCGGGACGGCGGTGAGCGCCGCGGCGGCCGGCGGCAGCAGCAGCGCGGCGGCCAGCAGGACGGCGAAGAACGTCCCCGCCCAGTGGGCGGACCTCTCGCACAGCGCGTACAGCGCGGCCAGCAGCGCCACGGCACCCCACGGGGTCCCGGAGCCCGCAGCGAACGCGGGCGCGGCGCAGGCGGCGGCACACGTCGCGGCCCCCGCGATGTACCAGCGCGCCGCCAGGGGAATGCCCGCCACCGCTCCTCCGCCTCCCGTCGGCCGGCCCGAGTGCCACCAGGCTGGCCAGGCTAACGAGCGGGTACTCCCCCGACGGCCGTACGGTGCCGATTAGCACCTTCGGGTGACGCGCGCCGGGCGGCCCGCCTCTCGGCCGTGCACACGGCGGGCCCGGGCCGGCACCCGGCGCGCCGCGTCGGGGACGTCTGCACCCGGCCGTCCGTGTCCCGGTGCCCGTCGGCGCGGACCACCGCCCTCCGCCGTGCCGGGAGGCTCCCGCGGGCCCCGGCCGTCCGTGTCCCGGTGCCCGTCGGCGCGGACCACCGCGCTCGCCGTGCCGGGAGGCTCCCACCGCGGGGACGGTGACACCGTCGGCACGCGGCGCCTGCCGGGGGCGGGCCGCCTGCGGGGCGCCGGCCGGGCCGGTGGGCGAAGCGGTCAGGCGCCCACCGCCGGGGCGGGCGCGGGACGCGCCCCGGGGCTCGCGGCCGGCGGGGCGGTGGGCGGCCGTGGGGCGGGCCGCGGCACGTACGCCTCCGGCCCCGCGCCGCTTCCCGTGTCCGCGGACGACAGCGGGGCGCCTCCGCGCCGTGTGCGCGGGAGGCGCCCCGTGGGCTGCCGGGTCGTGCGCGGGACTACTCCGGGGCCGCAGCCGGTACATCCTTCGGCGGGGCGGCGACGTCGTGGTCCGGTACGGTCTCGCCCGCGCGGATCAGCTCGATCCGGCCCATCACCTTGGCGCGCAGGTCGGTCGGCACGTCGTCGTGGCCGCAGCACCGCTTGACCAGCTTCTTCACGGCCTGCTCCAGCCCGTACTTCTCCAGGCAGGGGGAGCACTCCTCGAAGTGCGTCTCGAACTTCGTGCAGTCGCTGTCGGGCATCTCACGGTCGAGGAACTCGTAGAGATGGTCCAGGACCTCAGAGCAGTCCGTCTCGTGCGGCTCTCCGCAGCTCATGAGCCCGAGCCTTTCCGGTCGTTCATGGACTCTCCTGCGCCCGCGGGCACCAGCCCGCGGTCCCGGGCGTAGTCCTCGAGCATGCCGCGCAGCTGGCGGCGCCCGCGGTGGAGCCGGGACATCACGGTGCCGATGGGCGTACCCATGATGTCCGCGATCTCCTTGTACGCAAAGCCCTCGACGTCCGCGAGATAGACCGCTATGCGGAACTCCTCCGGGATCGCCTGGAGGGCTTCCTTCACGTCGGAGTCGGGAAGGTGGTCGAGCGCCTGGGACTCCGCGGACCGCAGACCGGTCGACATGTGCGACTCGGCGCGGGCCAGCTGCCAGTCCTCGATCTCCTCGGCCGCGCTGCGCTGCGGTTCGCGCTGCTTCTTGCGGTACGAGTTGATGAACGTGTTCGTGAGGATCCGGTACAGCCACGCCTTGAGGTTGGTGCCCTCGCGGAACTGGTGGAACGACCCGTACGCCTTCGCGAACGTCTCCTGCACCAGGTCCTCGGCGTCGGCCGGGTTCCGCGTCATCCGCAGGGCCGCCGAGTACATCTGGTCGAGGTAGCCGAGGGCGTCCCGCTCGAAGCGCGCGTTGCGCTCGCCGTCCGTCTCCTCGGGGCCGTTGGTCCCCGTGTCGGTCCCAGTGACCGGACCCACCTCCTCCAGCGCCGCGGCGAGACCGAGTCCGGACCCGCTCGAATCGGAGAATAGTCGACCATCGGTCGACCGTCCCTTCCGATGCGCCGCGTCCGCCGCGGGCGTCGCGGCGGCTCCCAGGGGTGCGCCGCCGACCGGGGCCGTGGAAGCCGCGGGCGCCGGCAGCACCGTCCAGTCGAGCTCCACGGCGCGTGACCGGTTCGGGCAGATGGTCGAACCCATGCGGCGGACTCCCTCTCCTGACTCTGATGTGACCGACGCTGGGTGCAACAGCGCCGCACCCCTGGTCATTCCCGGCCCACGGGGACGGCGTGTCAGGCGCCGGCCAGGTCTTCGTCAGACCTCGTCAGGCCCCGTACACGCGGTCGTCAGGGCTCGGCGGGCTTCGGCTTCATCCAGCAGGACGGCGGCGGCCCGCCCTGCGCCGCGCGCGCTCCCCGCCGGGCTCCACCGGCCGTCCACCGGCTCCCACCCGGTCGCCGCACCCCGTCCGGCCCGACCGCCGTACGTCCTCGACCCCCGGTCGCCGCCCCGCGTGCGCCCGGTCTTCGGTCCGCCTTCGCCGGGTGTTCCTCAGCTCTTCGCCGGGTCTTCGCTCCCTCGGGCGCGTCGGCCTGCGGGCGGTGCGTCGCGGAGCCCTCCCCGGACCCCGCCGCCGGCCTCCTGGTCAGAGTCGCAGGAGCCAGTCGGCGACAGCGCCCGTGAGGACCTCCAGGGCTTCCTCCTGGGTGATCGCGGCCCGCTTCGGTACGGCGAAGCCGTGGTCGGCCGACGGGACCGCCACCAGCTCGTGGTCACCGGCCGGGAACTCTTCCGGCTTGCCGAAGGGATCGTTGCCGCCCTGCACGACGAGCGCCGGCACGCCTGCGCCGAGCAGTTCGGCGGCGCGGGAGTTCTCGGGCCTGCCCGGCGGGTGCAGGGGGAACGACAGGGCCAGTACCGCGTGCGCGTCCAGGGCGTGCGCCGTGCGGCAGGCGACCCGCGCTCCTGCGCTGCGGCCTCCCGCGACGACGGGCAGGCCGGGGGCGCGCAGCGCGGGCCACAGCTCGCGCCAGGCGGTGTCCAGGGTGCGGGGCGCGGGTGCCAGCTTCCGGCCCGCCACCCGCCAGGGTTGCTCGACCAGGGCGACGGTCGCCCCGGCCTGCGGCAGGCGGGCGGCGAGGGCCTGCAGGTCGCGGGCCTCGACGCCGCCGCCGGCGCCGTGGCCGAGCGCGACGGTGAACCGGGCGCCGGCCCCGGCCTCGTACCAGGTGACGCGGGCGTCCCCGGCGCCGGTGGGAATGGTCTCGGTCGTGGTCACGGGCCCCATCCTCCACCCCCGGCCGCTCAGAACAGGGTGCCCACCTCCGGAGCGTCGAGCTCCGTCAGCAGCTCGGGCCCGTTGTTGCGGACGTTGCTGACCGCCGTGCTGACCGGGTAGGCCCGCATGAGGCCCTCCGGTGGCGGGACGAGCAGGGCGCGCAGTTCGCCGGTGTCCGTGCGGGCCGGGTCGAGCCAGGCGTCCCACCGGTCGGGCGGCAGCATCAGCGGCATCCGCGGGTGGATGTCGGCCAGCGAACGGGGGCCCTCGGCGGGGGCCACGCCGAGCGGGCCCCGCTCCGCCTCCGTGGTGATCACCGAGCACGTGGCCCGCCACGCCAACGGGTGGTCGGGCGGCAGGCCGGGATCACGCCAGAACTCGTACACCCCGGCCATCGCGAAGACCGACCCGTCGGCGGGCAGCACGAAGTACGGCTGCTTGCGGGGCCGCTTCTTCTTCCCCTCGACCTCAAGCTGCCGCTCGCCCTCGCCGGTCACCCACTCGTAGTAGCCGTCGGCGGGGATGATGCAGCGGCGTGCGGCGAAGGCGCGGCGGAAGGCGGGCTTCTCGTGGACGGTCTCGGCCCGGGCGTTGATCATCCGGGCGGCGCCCTCCGGGCTCTTGGCCCAGGAGGGGACCAGGCCCCACCGGAGAATGCGCAGCTGACGAACCGGACGCGGCGACTCCGCGTCTTTGAGGGGACGGTCGAGGACCGCGTACACCTCTTTGGTGGGGGCGACGTTCCAGTCGGGCTCCAGGGCCTCCTCGGGCTCCCACCTCCGTATCCCGAAGATGTCCACGAGGTCCTCGGGCTTTCGACTCGCCGCGTAACGTCCGCACATACTTGCCAACCCTGCCACGATCACCGCCGCACCGAGGAGCAGATCCGCACATGGCCGTCCCCGCAGACCCGTCGTCCGACGCCCTGTCGGCCGACGTCCTGTCCGAACTCCTCGGCACCCAGCCCTCCCCCGACCTGTGGCTGGTCGTCGTGACCGCGGTGGCCGCGCTCGTGGCGACGGCGCCACGGCCCCTGTGGCGACTGTCGCGGAACGCCGTGACCATCGCGCACGAGGGCGGCCACGGCCTGGTGGCGCTGTTGACGGGGCGGCGCCTGGAGGGCATACGGCTCCACTCGGACACCAGCGGCCTCACCGTGAGCCGGGGCAAGCCGACGGGCCTGGGCATGATCCTCACGGCGGCGGCCGGCTACACCGCGCCGCCCCTGCTGGGCCTGGGCGGGGCGGCGCTGCTGGCGACCGGCCGGATCACGCTGCTGCTGTGGGTGGCGACGGCCCTGCTGCTGGCGATGCTGCTGATGATCAGGAACGTGTACGGGGCGCTGACCGTGGTCCTCACGGGCGGGGCGTTCCTGCTGGTGTCGTGGCTGACGGGGCCGCAGGTGCAGGCGGGTTTCGCGTACACGGCGGTGTGGTTCCTGCTGCTGGGCGGGGTGCGCCCGGTGTTCGAGCTCCAGTCGCGCCGGCGGCACGGGGAGGCCGCGGACTCGGACGCCGACCAGCTCGCCCGGCTCACGAACGTGCCGGCGGCGCTCTGGCTGTTCCTCTTCCACGCCGTGTCCCTGTGCTCGCTGATCGGCGGGGGCCGCTGGCTGCTCGGTCTGTGACCTGGCGGGCCCACTAAAGTGAGGGGCATGACCGAAACCCCCGCGCACCCTGATCTCTGGCCCGCCCCGCACGCGAGCGGACCCGTCGACGCGACCGTCGCCGTGCCCGGTTCCAAGTCGGTCACCAACCGCGCTCTGGTGCTGGCCGCGCTCGCCTCCGAGCCGGGGTGGCTGCGCCGCCCGCTGCGCTCCCGGGACACCCTGCTGATGGCGGAGGCGCTGCGCGCCCTGGGCGTGGGCATCGAGGAGACGGTGTCCTCCAGCTCCTCCGCCGCGGGGGACCCCGACGGCACGGGCGAGGCGTGGCGGGTGATCCCCGCGGGGCTGCACGGCCCGGCGCAGGTGGACGTGGGCAACGCGGGGACCGTGATGCGGTTCCTGCCGCCGGTGGCGGCGCTGGCGGACGGGCCGGTCCGCTTCGACGGCGACCCGCGGTCGCACGAGCGGCCGCTGCACGGAGTGATCGACGCGCTGCGGGTACTGGGCGCCCGCATCGACGACGGCGGGCGCGGCTCCCTGCCGATGACCGTGCAGGGTGGCGGGGCGCTGGACGGCGGCAAGGTCGACATCGACGCCTCCTCGTCGTCGCAGTTCGTCAGCGCCCTGCTGCTGTCGGCGCCGCGCTTCAACCAGGGCGTCGAGGTGCGGCACACCGGTCCGCGGCTGCCGTCGATGCCGCACATCCGGATGACCGTCGACATGCTGCGCGCGGTGGGCGCGCAGGTCGACGAGCCGGAGACGGGCGGCGAGCCGAACGTGTGGCGGGTTTCGCCGTCGGCGCTGCTGGGCCGCGACCTGGTGATCGAGCCCGACCTGTCGAACGCCCAGCCGTTCCTGGCGGCGGCGCTGGTCACCGGCGGGCGGGTGACCGTCCCGGACTGGCCGTCGCGGACCACCCAGCCGGGGGACGCGCTGCGGGAGATCTTCACCGGGATGGGTGGCTCCTGCGAGCTGTCGGAGGCCGGTCTGACGTTCACCGGTTCGGGTCGTATCCGGGGTATCGACGTGGACCTCGGCGAGGTCGGCGAGCTGACGCCCGGCATCGCGGCGGTGGCCGCACTGGCGGACTCGCCGTCGACCCTGCGCGGGGTGGCGCACCTGAGGCTGCACGAGACGGACCGGCTGGCCGCGCTGACCAAGGAGATCAACGGGCTCGGCGGCGACGTCACCGAGACGGAGGACGGGCTGCACATCCGGCCGCGTCCGCTGCACGGCGGCGTCTTCCACACGTACCACGACCACCGCATGGCGACGGCGGGCGCGATCATCGGCCTCGCCGTGCCGGGGGTGGAGATCGAGGACGTGGCGACGACCGCCAAGACCCTGCCCGACTTCCCGCAGATGTGGACCGAGATGCTCGCGATCGAGGCCTGACCGACATGCGCCGCTACGGCAGGAACGCCGACGAGGACGACATCCGCGTCCGCCCCAACCGCAAGGGCAACCGCCCCCGTACCAGCATCCGCCCCAAGCACGAGGACGCCGCGGAGGGCATGGTGCTCACCGTGGACCGCGGCCGGCTGACGTGCCTGGTCGACGGCCGGGTGGTCATGGCGATGAAGGCGCGGGAGCTGGGCCGCAAGGCGGCGGTCGTGGGTGACCGGGTGGCGCTCGTCGGCGACCTGTCGGGGGAGAAGGACACGCTGGCCCGCATCGTGCGGATCGGGGAGCGGGCCTCGGTGCTGCGGCGCACGGCCGACGACGACGACCCGTACGAGCGGGTGGTCGTCGCCAACGCCGACCAGCTGGCCATCGTGACGGCCCTCGCGGACCCGGAGCCGCGGCCGCGGCTGATCGACCGCTGCCTGGTGGCGGCGTTCGACGGCGGCCTGGAGCCGCTGCTGGTCCTCACCAAGTCGGACCTGGCGCCCCCGTCGGCCCTGCTGGAACTGTACGGCGCACTGGACATCCCGTACGTGGTGACGAACCGCGAGGACCTGTACGACGGGCATGCGGCGGAGGTGGTGCGGGAGCACCTGGCGGGGCGGACGACGGCGTTCGTCGGGCACTCGGGCGTCGGCAAGACGACCCTGGTGAACGCCCTGGTGCCGGAGGACCGGCGGCGGGTGACCGGAGTCGTGAACGCCGTGACGGGCCGCGGCCGCCACACCACGACGTCGGCGCTGGCGCTTCCGCTGGCCGGCGACGGGGAGGGCTGGGTGATCGACACGCCCGGCGTCCGGTCCTTCGGCCTGAATCACGTGGACCCCGGCCGGGTCATCCACGCGTTCCCGGACCTGGAGCCGGGCACGGAGCGCTGCCCGCGCGCGTGCAGCCACGACGAGCAGGACTGCGCGCTGGACGCGTGGGTGGCGGAGGGGCACGCCGATCCGGCGCGGCTGTTCTCCCTGCGGCGGCTGCTGGCGACGCGGGAACGGCACGAGGGCGACTGATCCACCCGACGCGTCCGTCCTGGCGTCGTACAGGTGGGTGAGCGCACGGAGCGGGCGCGGCGCCCGTCGGCGACGCGCCACGGGCGATGGCGTGGCGGGTGGTGGCCGCGCGGCGCCTGGAGACCGATTCTCCCTTTCCCGTGTGCTGCGAGCTCTCGCACGGGTTCACCCGGCTGTGGCCGACGCTCGCCTCCGTGGCGTTCGCCCCCGGAAAGCTCCGGTCTGCTGACGCCGGCGCTGCGGCCGGGGGATGTGGGCCCGGCGTACCCGGTGTGGACGGGCGTCGGGGCCCCGGGCAGGGCGGTGCACGCGGTGGTGCTGTTCCCAGGTGACCTGGTGTCGGCGCGGAAGGTCCTGTCGATCAGCCTCGTGGTCGTCGGCGTCGTCGGCCTCCGGCTGCCGGGGCACTCCCGCTGACCCGCTGGTACCGCATGCCGACGCACCCGACGGCGACCCACGCCGCGAAGAGCGCGCCGGCGGTGGCGAGTCCGGCGGTGGTGCCGGTGACGCCCAGCACCAGCAGCACCGGGCAGAGGACCATGAGGAAGCGGGGCGCCGAAGTGACGGCGTCGACGCGCAGGAGCAGGCGCAGCAGTCCGGAGGACGGGGTCGGCGCCGGGGCCGGGGAGGGGTCCGCGGGGTCCACGCCGGCATTCTCCTCCCGGCCGCGGGGCCGCCCGCGGCCGGGGCTGCGTTTCCGTCAGGAACGCGGGGGCGGGGGCGTGTCGGGCCGGTGCGGTCCGTGGCGGGGCCCCCGATAGAGTCGGGCGCATGGCCGACTACCACGATGACCTGCGTTTCGCCCACGTTCTCGCGGACGCCGCGGACGCCGCCACGATGGACCGGTTCAAGGCGCTGGACCTCAAGGTCGAGACGAAGCCCGACATGACGCCGGTGAGCGAGGCGGACCGGGCCGCGGAGGAGGTGATCCGCAGTCACCTCCAGCGGGCGCGCCCCAGGGACGCGATCCTCGGCGAGGAGTACGGCGTGGAGGGCACGGGCCCGCGCCGCTGGGTGATCGACCCCATCGACGGCACGAAGAACTACGTGCGCGGGGTGCCCGTGTGGGCGACGCTGATCGCGCTGATGGAGGCCGGCGAGGACGGTACGTACGAACCCGTGGTCGGTGTCGTGTCGGCGCCCGCGCTGAACCGCCGCTGGTGGGCGGCCAAGGACCTCGGCGCGTACACCGGCCGGAACCTGACCTCCGCCTCGCGCATCCGGGTGTCGCAGGTGTCCCGGCTCGCGGACGCGTCGTTCGCGTACTCCTCGCTGAGCGGCTGGGAGGAGCGCGACCGGCTCGACGGCTTCCTCGACTTGACGCGGGCCTGCTGGCGCACCCGCGCGTACGGCGACTTCTGGCCGTACATGATGGTCGCGGAGGGAGCCGTGGACATCTGCGCCGAGCCGGAGCTGTCGCTGTGGGACATGGCCGCCAACGTCATCGTGGTGCAGGAGGCCGGCGGCACGTTCACCGGCCTGGACGGCAGGCCCGGCCCGCACAGCGGTGACGCGGCCGCGTCGAACGGACTCCTGCACGAGGACCTGCTGGGGTACCTGGCACCGAAGAAGGACTGACCGGCAACGGGGGGACGGCCTGGACGGCGGGCGACCGGCCCGCCCCGGGGAGACGGCCCGCCCATGAGGGGAGGCGGCCCCGGGGCCCACTGCTACCGGGAAGCGCGCCCGACCGCGCCGGGCGCCCGCGGCTCGGGGGAACGCGCCCGACCGCGCCCCGCGCCCGCCGCGGGGCCCGCGACGCGGGGCGCGCCCTCTTGTCGGGTTCCCTTCACCCTGTCACTCTGAGGATCCCCCCACTTGTGCACTTGTGAATCCCTTCCCTTGCGAGGGGTTCACCAGAGGAGGTGGTCCCCCTTCATGTACGTCCGCGACGCCATGAGCACCCTGATCCTCACCATCGGCCCCGCCCACACGCTCCGCCAGGCCGCCGCGCTGATGGCGGCCCGCCGGGTGGGCGCGGCCGTCGTCCTCGACCACGACAGCAGCCAGCTCGGCATCCTCACCGAACGCGACATCCTGGTCTCCGTCGGCGCCGGGCAGAACCCGGACCTGGAGATGGCGGGCGCCCACACCACCACCGACGTCGTGTTCGCGGCGCCGGGCTGGACCCTGGAGGAGGCGGCCGACGCGATGGCGCACGGCGGCTTCCGGCACCTGATCGTCCTCGACGGGGACGGCCCGACCGGGATCGTGTCCGTCCGCGACATCATCCGCTGCTGGGTGCCCGCCGGGCGTCGGGCGGCCGCGGCCGTACCGGCGGTGAGCTGATCCGGCGGTCGCGCGAAGGGTTTCCGCCGCACGCCGGAGGGCCGGTCCCCGCGAACGGGGTCCGGCCCTCCTCCTACGACAAGCGATCCAGTGCTGGCGTCAGCCGCGCAGGGCCTGGACCGCGGCCTCCAGCCGCTTGCCGAAGTCACCGTCGGCCCGACGGAAGTTGTTGATCGCGCGCTCCGCGATGTCGTCGCGCGAGACCTTGGAGATGAAGCCCGCCAGGTTCTCGATCAGGCGCTCCTTCTCGTCCTCCGCCATCAGGCGGTAGAGGGCGCCCGCCTGGACGAAGTCGTCGTCCTCGGCGTGGAAGGGGGTGGCCGTCTCACCCGTGCTGCCCGTGACCTCCACCGGCTGCCACAGCGGGCGGTCCGTCTGGGCCGGGCCGCCGAAGCTGTTCGGCTCGTAGTTCTTCGCGCCCTTGTGGCGGCCGTCGTACAGGTAGCCGTCACGGCTGTTGGTGCGCGCCTCGGTGGCGTGCGGACGGTTCACCGGCAGGTGGTCGGCGTTGATGCCGACGCGGTAGCGGTGGGCGTCGCCGTACGCGAAGAGGCGGCCCTGGAGCATCTTGTCGGGCGACGGGCCGATGCCCGGCACGAAGTGGGCGGGCGAGAAGATCGACTGCTCGACCTCGGCGAAGATGTTCTCCGGGTTGCGGTTCAGCTCCAGCTTGCCGATCTCGATCGGCGGGTAGTCCGCGTGCGGCCACACCTTGGTGAGGTCGAACGGGTTGAAGCGGTACGTCGCCGCGTCCGCCGCCGGCATGATCTGCACCTGGACGGTCCAGGACGGGAAGTCGCCGCGCTCGATGGCCTCGCGCAGGTCGCGCTGGTGCGAGTCGGGGTCCTCACCGGCCAGCTTGTTGGCCTCGTCCTGGGTGAGGTTCTTGATGCCCTGGTCGGTCTTGAAGTGGTACTTGACCCAGAAGACCTCGCCGGCCTCGTTGTTCCACTGGTACGTGTGGGAGCCGTAGCCGTTCATGTGGCGGTACGAGGCGGGGATGCCGCGGTCGCCGAAGAGCCAGGTCACCTGGTGCGTCGACTCCGGGGAGAGGCCCCAGAAGTCCCAGACGTTGTCCGCCTCGGTCGACCCGGTGTAGGGGTCGCGCTTCTGGGTGTGGATGAAGTCCGGGAACTTGATGGCGTCCCGGATGAAGAACACCGGGGTGTTGTTGCCGACGAGGTCGTAGTTGCCCTCCTCGGTGTAGAACTTCAGCGCGAACCCGCGGGGGTCGCGCACCGCGTCCGGCGCGCCCAGGTTGCCGGCGACCGTCGAGAACCGCAGGAAGGTCTCGGTCTGCTTGCCGACCTCGGAGAGGAACTTGGCACGGGTGTAACGGGTGACGTCGGCCGTCACGGTGAAGGTGCCGTACGCGCCGGCGCCCCGGGCGTGCACGACGCGCTCCGGGATGCGCTCCCGGTTGAAGTGCGCGAGCTTCTCCAGCAGGAGCTGGTCCTGGACCAGAACCGGACCGCCGACACCCGCCGTCTCGCTGTTCTGGTTGTCGGAGACCGGCGCTCCGGCCTCCGTGGTGAGGGGTCCCTGCGTCACAGTGCGCCTCCTGCGATCTCTGCGTGAAGTCCTGTCCCTTGGCCAAAGCCGTAGCCGATCCTACAATGGACTTTGTCTAAGTCAAGCGCGCTTCCAAACCCACACCCGTTCGGGACTGAGTTCCCCCGCCTGTTAGGCTGAATTTCATGAGTGACCTGTTGGAACGCCTGCGCGGCCGCGGCTGGCGGATGACCGCGCAGCGCCGCGTCGTGGCTGAGGTCCTCGATGGAGATCACGTCCACCTGACCGCCGACGAGGTCCACGCCCGTGCGGCGGAGCGGCTTCCGGAAATCTCCCGCGCGACCGTGTACAACACGCTCGGCGAGCTGGTCAGCCTGGGCGAGGTCCTCGAGGTCTCGACGGACCGCCGCGCCAAGCGGTACGACCCGAACGCCCACCGCCCCCACCACCACCTGGTGTGTGCCCGCTGCGGCGCGATACGGGACGTCCACCCGACCGGCGATCCGCTGGCGGACCTCCCCGAGGCGGAGCGTTTCGGCTTCGCCGTATCGGACGTGGAGGTCACCTACCGCGGGATCTGCCCGGGCTGCTCGGGCGCCTGACAGGACACCCCCGACGACGAGCCCCCGGTGCGCCGCCACGGCGCACCGGGGGCTCCGTCCGTATGGCACGACACCCCCGCAGGGCATCTGGCCTACGGACGGTCGGGGCGTCACGCAAGACGGCTTCCGGCCATTCCGTGCGACGGGCCACGCGAGCAGCGCCGAAGACGGGGGCGTCGCCATATCGAGCACCACACACACCGAAGGCCCGGATCCTGGAGGATCCGGGCCTTCGGCTTTCAGTAGCGGGGACAGGATTTGAACCTGCGACCTCTGGGTTATGAGCCCAGCGAGCTACCGAGCTGCTCCACCCCGCGTCGGTGAACACCACCTTACGGGACCGGAGCGTGCGCGTGCAAATCAGCCCTACGCGGTGAGCTCCTGGTGCAGTGCCTCGCTGAGCCGCGCCGCCCTCTCGGCCACCTCCGCCGGCCCGAGCTCCACGGCCCGGGCGCACCAGTGGCGGCCCTCCGCGAGCTCGCCCCGCCGGGCGGCCAGCAGGGCGAGGCGCAGCGCGGCCCGCCCGTGGCCGGCGCGGGCGGCGCGGGCCCACCACAGGGCGGCCTCCCGCTCGTTGCCGTCCCTGGCGAGCAGCAGCCCGAGGTTGAAGGCGCCGTTGCGGCTGCCCGCCTCGGCGGCCTCGCGGTACCAGCGGGCGGCGCGGGCGACGTCGCCGCGGGCGGCCGCGAGCATGCCGACGCGCACCTGGGCGCGCCGGTGCCCCTGGACGGCGGCCCGCTCGTACCACTCCTCGCACTCGGTCGTCGGCGCCTGCGGCTCGCCCAGGGCGGGCGGGCCCTGCACGGGCTGCCGGGCGTCGAGGACGGTGGCGAGCCGGAACGCCGCCTCGGCGCTGCCGCCGCCCGCGGCGGTGCGCAGGTGCCGCTCGGCCTCCCGCTCGTCGCCCTCGCGGAGCTTGGCGATGCCCACCTGCAGGGCCGCCTCGGTGTGGCCGGCGGCCGCGGCCCGCTCGTACCAGCGCAGGGCGGTGCGGTCGTCGTCGCGCCCGGCGTGGAGGATGCCGAGGTTGAAGGCGGCGTCGACGCTGCCGGCCTCGGCCGCCTTGGAGAACCACGGTTCCGCGCCGTGGGTGTCGCCGGCCTGGAGGAGCAGGATGGCGAGGGCGTTGGCGGCCTCCCGGTGGCCGGCGTACGCGGCACGGCGGTACCACTGTTCGGCCTTGGGCGTCTTCCCCTGGGCGGCGAAGAGGAGGCCGAGGTTGTAGGCGCCGTTGACGTCGCCGGCGTCGGTGGCCTGGCGGTACCAGCGCTCGGCGGTCTGGTACTCGCCGCGGGCCGCGTGCAGGGCGCCGAGCGCGTTGGCGGCGTTCCCGTCGCCTTCCTGTGCGGCGCGCAGCCACCACACGGCGGCGCTCTCCTCGTCGCCCGCGTCGCGCAGCAGGAACCCGAGGGCGCAGGCCGCACGGGGCTCGCCGTCCTTGGCGGAGGTCAGGTACCAGCGGCCGGCCTCCTTCAGCTCGCCGCGCTTCTCCAGGATCGCCCCGAGGTGCAGGGCGGCGCGGCGGTGCCCGCGCGCGGCGGCCCGCCGGTACCACTGCTCGGCGCTGTCG
>NZ_MKXB01000164.1:0-6141 GCF_001865245.1 Streptomyces sp. CC53
CCCCACCGCTTCAGGCGCAGGCCCGGCGCGGCCTGCCGGTGGCCGGTACGGCGGTCCCGGCCGTCCCGCCGCCGCGGGCAGGGCCGGCCGCTCAGGACGGCTCGGCCGGCGGCACGTCCAGCGCGGGGACGGGGCGCGGCGCGCGGTCCGCGCCGATGGCGACGAACGTGAGGGAGGCGGTGGCGACCTCCGTGGCGGGGCCGGTGCTGTTCCACCGCTCGGACGTGACGCGGACCCCCACGGTCATGGACGTCCGCCCGGCGCGGGTGAGCCCGGCCTCGACACTGAGCAGGTCCCCGGCCCGTACCGGAGCCAGGAACGTCATCCGGTCGACCGAGACGGTGACGGCAGGGCCGTCGGCGTGCCGCCCGGCGGCCGCGGCGGCCGCGTCGTCGATGAGCTTCATCATCACGCCGCCGTGGATCGTGCCGTACAGGTTGGTGTCGTGCTCGCTCATGATGTGGGCGAGGACCACCCGGGACTCCTCCGGCGTCTTGGCCGGGCGGGCGGGGGCGGGGCGGGTG
This sequence comes from Streptomyces sp. CC53, assembly GCF_001865245.1. Lineage (GTDB taxonomy): Bacteria > Actinomycetota > Actinomycetes > Streptomycetales > Streptomycetaceae > Streptomyces. The sequence goes on from NZ_MKXB01000164.1 coordinate 525, forward strand.
GCGGTGGGTTCGGCCACGTCAACTCTCCTTCGCGAGTCGCGGCAGGGCTGTTCCGCGCGGCACGGGATGACGGCGCGCGGGCAGCGGCAGGTCTTCGGACTCGCGGGCACGTGCCGGGGTACGGCACGCCTACTGGCCGTCGCTTCCCAGGTCCGGTACGCCGGACCCAGTGCGTATGACGGCGGTCGTTCCCGCTCACCGCTGCGGGGCAGTCCCGGACTCCCACCGGGTTCCCTCTTGCGACGCATCCCGCCTGGCGGACGGGGCGAACCGCTGCGTGCCCAGCCTACGCGGCCACCCGCCGGGGCGGGCCGGTCGCCCTCGTGAGCCGGTGTACCGCACGCCCCGGCGCACGGGCAGGACGTGACGGCCCGTCGGGGCGCGGCCGGGACCCGCCCGGGGACGAGCCGGGGTGTGACCGTGGGCTTCGGTCCCGCACCTCCCCGGCGCCGACCGCCGGGCGGCCTCCGGCCGCGGGCGGGCACCGTCCCGGGCGGTCGCGGGCCCGCCGGCCGGCCGCTCCGGGGGTCTGCCGGGCGCTCCCGTTCACGGACCCCCGGAGCCGCGCGGATCAGCGGCTGTGCCGGAACCCCTTGCCGGTACGGTCGAGGGGTTCCGGCGCCAGCCCCAGGAAGCGGTCCCGCAGGGCGTCCCACGCGGCGAGCCGCCCGAAGTCCGGTGCTTCCAGAATCTCCTGACGGTCCGACAGGAAGGGGTTCGGCAACAGGACGGTCATCATCTGCTCGTCGCGCCCGTTGAACAGGCGGACCCCCCAGCTGACCGGGGCGCCGTCCGAGCCGATGCTGCGGTACAGCTCCGCGCGGGAGCAGCGGCGGATGCGGCCCAGTTCGGGCCCCGACGCGGTGTGCTCGCCGATGCACAGGTGGAAGTGCCAGTGGCCGAAGTCGATCGTGGCGTACCCGTCGTTCATGGTGATGGCGGTGGGTGCGCCGGGTGCGCGCACCTCCCAGGCGGCGCCCTCGATGATCGGTCCGAAGTGGATGTGCTGCCAGTGGTCGGTGAAGACCGTGGTGACGAGGTCGAGGAGCGTGGCCTCGTCCGCCGGCAGGGGCCAGACATGCTGGGTGCCGCCGCCGGGGGTGTCGACGACGGTCGGTTCCGTGGTGGTCATCGGGTCTTCTCCTTCGTGGTGAGGACGCAGTCGCCGCAGGTGCCCGCCCCCGGTACGCGGTAGTACAGGCAGCAGTTGCGGCGGTGGAAGGCGAGCGGTCCGCCCGGGTCGGCGCGGTACGTGCCGGCGCCGGCCAGCGGCGGCCGGTCCAGCAGTGCCCGGACGAGCGGGACGACGGGCAGCACGGTGTGCGGCGCCCTGGCGAGCAGGACGCGGTGGGCGCCGATCAGCGCAGAGGCGGCGTTGCCGTGCAGGGTGCGCGGCGACACTCCCGACACGTTCCGTACGGCCTCGGCCCAGGGGGCCAGGTTGTCGGCCAGCACCGTGCGGTGCAGGCCGGTCTGCGGGTCCTCGTCCGTCTCCGCGGGGTCGGGGAGCCACAGGTCCAGGGGGCCGGAGGCGGGCAGGCGCCAGCGCAGCCGGTCCGGCCGCAGATCGGCGACCCGGCCCGTGAGCGCGGTGTAGGCCAGGGCGATCGACCAGAGCCGCGACGCGGCGCCCAGGTGAAGGGTGGAGGCGGCCACACGGAACTCGTCGGTGCCCAACCGCCCGCTGACGGCCCGCACGCAGGCGTCCAGCGTGTCCGGATCGGCGTACAGCTCCGTCAGGGGCCGGAACCCGTCGGCGTCGGGGCGGGGACCGGAGGCCACCGCGAAGTAGGGGCCGATCGCGGAGACCCGTGCCAGGGCGTCGGGCGCGGCGAACGCGTTCACCATGCCCGCACCGCCCGGGTCAGCTCGTGGAAGCCGCGCGCCTGCGCGGCCCGTCCGTCCGGTCCGACGAGGGCGAACCGGTTCCCGCCCGCCCAGGCCACCCGGGCGGCGGCCGATCCGCCGGCGCCCGCGACCGCCAGCCCCTCCCGGGCCAGGGCGCGTTCGAGGAGCGGCAGCACATCCGGCGGCGCCTCCACCGCCACGTCCCCCCGCGAGGTGCGCCGCAGACCGAAGGTGCCGGAAGCCGGGTCGAAGGCCAGGTGCGCGGCGTCGAAGGCGTCGGCGACGGCGCCGCCGCTGATCAGGTCCTCGGGCGCCCCGGCGTGCACGCGGGAACTGCGGTCGACGAGCCAGACCGCGTCGGCGACCCGCAGGGCCAGCTCCAGGTCGTGCGTGCTGACCACGACCGTCAGGCCCTTGTCCCGGGCGAGGTCGCGCAGCAGCACGGTGAGCGCCACCCGCGAGGGGACGTCGAGGAACGCCGTCGGCTCGTCGAGGAGGACGACCTCGGGCTCCTGGGCGAGGGCGCGGGCGGTCAGGACGCGTTGGCGTTCTCCGTCGGAGAGCTCGGAGGCCGGCCGGTCCGCGAGGTGTCCCGCGCCCACGGCCTCCAGCGACCACGCGACGGCCGCGTGGTCCGCGGCCGTGAGACGGCCGGTGAAACCCGTGTGCGGGTGGCGGCCGAGGCCGGCCAGTTCCCTGACGGACAGCAGCCCGGGGTCCACCCGGTCGGTGAGGACGACGGCCAGCCGGCGGGCGAGCACGGCCGGCGATGTCTGCGCGAGGTCGGCGCCGCCGACCCGGATCCGACCGTCGAGCGGCGGCAGGAGTCCGCACAGGGTCCGCAGCAGCGTGGACTTGCCCGCGCCGTTCGGCCCGAGCAGGACGGTCAGTTCACCGGCCCGCGCCGTGAGGTCGAGCCCCGACAGCACGGCCCGCCCTGCTCCCCGTCCACGCCGTGACCGGCCGCGGTAGCCGACGGCCAGCCCGTGGGTGCTCAGCCCGCCCCCGCGGCCGGCACCGGTGGCCACGGACGGCAGGGTCTCGGTCATCGTGTCGGTCACGAGGCCACTCCTTGTACGCCGCGACGGCTGCGGATGAGGAACGCGATGACGACGGGTGCGCCGAACAGCGAGGTGACGGCGTTCAGCGGCAGCACCGCGTCCGAACCGGGTGGCTGGCTCAACAGCGCGCACGCCAGTGCCAGGAACGCCCCCGCGAGCATCGACGCCGGGACCAGCGCCCGGTGGTCCGAGGTCCCCAGGGCCACCCGTGTCAGGTGCGGCACCGCCAGTCCGAGGAAGGCGACGGGGCCGCAGAACGCGGTGGCCGCGCCGGCCAGCAGCGCCGTGCCGAAGAGCGCCAGGTCGCGGCTGCGCCGCACGTTCAGGCCCATGCTGCGGGCGTAGTCCTCGCCGAGCAGCAGGGCGTTGAGACGTTTGGCGGAGAGCAGCCCGGTGAGCAGGCCGACGCCGATGACGGGCAGCATGACCTGGAGGTCGGGCCAGGTCGTGGCGCTGAAGCTGCCCAGGCCCCACATGACGAACTGCTGGGCGCGTTCGGGCCGGGCGTAGACGAGCATCACCCCGACCACGGCGGTGGCCGCCGAGCCGATCATGACGCCGATGACGAGCAGGGTGACGGCCGACCGCACCCACCTGGAGAGCAGCAGGACCAGGGCGAGCACGGCGGCGGCGCCGATCGAGGCGGCCAGGACGACGCCCACCCGCCCCAGCCCGGCCAGGTCGCCGGTGAAGCTGCCGGCGACCCCGCCGGTGCCGACGACCACGGCGGCGACGCCCATGCCGGCGCCCGAACTCACCCCGAGGGAGAACGGGTCGGCCAGCGCGTTGCGGAACAGGGTCTGCATCTGCACGCCCGCCACCGCGAGGGCGGCGCCCACCGCGGTGGCGGTCAGCGCGCGCGGCAGTCTGACCTGCTCGACGATCACGGTCCACCGCGGGTCCTCGGCGCCGCCGCCGGACAGGACCCGCACCACCTCCGTGACCGGCACCGGGTGGGAGCCGGTCGCGACCGTGAGTACGAACAGCGCGGCGGTGCCGGCCGCGAGGGCGAGGACGACGGCCAGGCGCCGCCGCACCGGCGGCGCCTTCGGCGGGGCGTCCGGGGCGGCGGCCGGCGCGGTTGCCAGGTGTGCCGTCACGCCTTGGGCACCGGCTGGTAGAAGGTGAAGGTGTGGTCCTTCGCCTGCTCCGGGTGCATCAGCGCGAACAGGTCGGCGAGCACCAGGTCCGGGCGCAGCACACCACGCTCGAAGTAGTCGTTGCCGCCGCCGGGACCGAGCGCCTTCTGGTTCGTCCACACGGCGCCGCCGGACACGGCCTTGAGCTGCCCGTACCGGCTGTCGGCCTTCACCGCGTCCGCGGTGGACCTCCACTGCTGGTCGGCGATCCAGATCGGAGCCTCGCCGCCCTTGGCGTACACCGCCTCGAAGTTCAGCTGGACGTTGCCGGTGCCCTTCTCGTCGGCCCACGGGTACGTGCCGCCCGCGTCCTTGATCAGCTGGGCGGCGTAGCTGCCGCCGGCGGGCATGTACCACGTGCCCTGGTACATCGTGCCGGGCAGCACCTCGACGGGCTTGCCCGCTTTGGCCGCCCGGGCGCCCTTCTCGGCGACCTCGCGGTAGTCGCCCTCGATGGTGTCGAAGACCTCGCCCGCCTGCTTCTCCGCCCCGGTGAGGGCGGCCATCGCCTTGACCCACTCGGCGCGGCCGAGCGGACTCGGCTCCAGCCACTCGGCGTTGGCGACGACGGCGATGCCGGCCTGGCGCAGCTTGGGGTACTGCGGGTCGTCGGTGCCCTGGGTCATCAGCACGTCGGGCTTGGCCCCGATGACCGTCTCGGCGTTGAGGGTGCGGTCCTTGGCGTACTCGGTGACCTTTCCGGCCTTCACCCGGTCCAGGACCTCGGCGGAGGAGATCGGCGCGACGCTCGCGACTCCTGTGAGGACGTCCAGGGTGCCGGTCTCCGTCAGCAGCGGCAGGTGGGTGGTGGAGGCGGAGTAGAGGCTCTTGACGGGGACGGTGACCTGCTGCGCCGACGCGAGGTCACCCGTCAGCTTCGGCTTGGGCGCACCGCACTTGACCAGGACGTACGACTCGGGCTTGCCCTTGGGGAAGGGTTCCTTGACGGTGAGGACCTGATAGCTCTTCTCGTACCGCAGCGTGAAGTTCCGGGCGTGCTCCACCGTCGACTTGACCGGGAAGTAGTCCTTGTCCGGGTCGAAGTCCTTGATGCAGCCCTCCCCGGTGGCCGGGGCCTTCGCGTCGGCTGGTGCGCCGGACCCGCCGCCGCACGCGGTGAGGGTGAGCGCGGCGGCGAGGAGCGCCGCCGCGGCGGCGTGACGGCGGCCGGGCATGACGGATCGTACGGACAAGTCGACTCCTGGTGGGCATGCGTGGGCAGGGCGCACCGGCACGGCCGGGCGCGGATGCGGAGCACGGGGAGGAAGCAGGGGCCCTGCGAACGGGAGGGACCCTCAAGGCGTGGGGGAGCAGCCCCCTGCATCACGCAGGGATGGCTGCGGCAGCAAGGCCGCAGGGGGCGCCGAACCGCCGCCGCGCATACGCAGGCACACGAGTGCCACCGCCTCTCCTGGGGAAATCCGCCCCGTGCGTCGAGGTGCGACGGCGTGAGTCTCCTGACTCGGGATCACGGCTTCTCCGGCCTTCCCGGACCCTGGCGGGGCCGGTGGCCGTGGGTGGAGTCGCTCCCCCTACACAGTGGCGGTACCGTGCCGGATTCTCACCGGC
>NZ_MKXB01000164.1:6470-18534 GCF_001865245.1 Streptomyces sp. CC53
GAGCAGGGCCATGACGCTGTCGGCACTTCGGTTCCTCGAAGGCGGGAACGGCGGCGGTGTGCGGGTCTCGGCGAGCCCGGGGGAAGCAGCCTCCACGCATGGTGCGGTCGACGGCCTCCCCGGTGCGGATCGGGCCGGAACCACGGTGCGGGGGGCGTGCCCGACCGGTTCCGCAGTCGGCGCGAGGGCACCGCCGACGTATATGCGCCCCTCATGGCCGAAGGCCGATTTTCCGGGGCCGGCCGACGTGTGGGCAAGGGGATTGCAGTGAGGAGTTACCGATCAGTGGAACCCACTATTCGGGAAATGCAATGCCGGTAGTACAGAAGGAAACCCCTCTGTTCCTGGCGCCTTCGTGATGGCTTGTTCTTTACCCTGCTCGATCGAGTGACGTGCCTCACATTCCCGCCCTGAAAAAGTGTATGGATCGGGTGGTATCGGACGTCCGCGGGGGCGGAATAAGTCCTTCAGGTGGCGGGATTCGCGCAGTGGCCGAACGGGCTCCATGACCAACGCTTGACCTGGATCTGTCACTCTCCTTAGCCTCCGTACCACGTTCGATCCGCGGGACTGACCACCCGTCAGATCCTTAAACTACCCAGCGGGGGACCTCTATGTACGATGCCATTGTTGTGGGCGGCCGCTGCGCGGGATCTCCGCTGGCGATGCTCCTGGCCCGACAGGGGCACCGGGTGCTCGTCGTGGACCGGGCCTCCTTCCCCAGCGACACGGTGTCGACCCACTACATCCACCAGGCCGGCCTGCTGCGGCTCAAGGAGTGGGGCCTGCTCGACGAGATCGTCGCGGCCAAGACCCCCGCGCTCCGCAAGATGCACTACTCGTACCGGGGCATCCACCTCAATGGCTTCGCCGAGCCCGTGGACGGTGTCGACGCCGTCTACTGCCCGCGCCGCACCGTGCTGGACGAGATACTCGTCAACGCCGCCCGCCGGGCCGGCGCCGAGGTCCTCGAAGGCTTCACCGTCACCGACGTGGTGGTCTCCGACGGCCGTGTCACGGGCATCCGCGGACGCGAAGGGGACGGTCCCGAGCGGGAGTTCCGCGCCGGCATCGTCGTCGGTGCCGACGGCTTCCACTCCACCGTCGCCAAGAAGGTCGGCGCGGAACTGTACAACGTGCGCCCCGCCGCCGGCTTCATCTACTACTCGTACTACAGCGGCCTCGAGTCGTGGGGCCTGCACCACAAGACCGGCTTCAACGAGAAGTGGTTCGGCACCTGGCCGACGAACGGCGACGTGAACATGGTGGCCGTCATCTGCACCAAGCGCCACCTCAAGGAGTTCCGCCAGGACGTCGAGACGAACTTCCAGGCCGTCATCGACGACGTCTCCCCGGAGATGGGCGAGCAGCTCCGCGACCAGGGCACGCGGGTGGAGGACTTCCGCCCCATGCGCTACCCCGACAACTACTACCGCCGCGCCCACGGGCCCGGCTGGGCGCTCGTCGGTGACGCCGGCTACCACAAGGACCCCTACACCGGCTGGGGCATCACCGACTCCTTCCTCCACGGCGAGCTGCTCGCGGAGCGCATCCACCAGGGCCTGTCGGGCGAGCGCCCGATGGAGGAGGCACTGGCCGAGTACAACAAGCTCCGCGACGAGGAGAGCGCCGGGGTCTACGACTTCACGACCACCCTCGGCGAACTCACCGAACTGCCGCCGTTCTTCAAGGCGACGATGAGCGCCATGAGCGCGACCCAGGAGTGGACCGACAAGATGCTCGGCCTGATCGGCGGCGTCGTCCCCGACTACGAGATCTACGCGCCGGACGCCCTGGAGCGGCTCTACGACGCCGCGGGTGTGCCCCAAGACGAGCGGATCTACGACCCGGCCGGCTGACGCCCGCGCCTGTCCGCCGCCCTCCTCACCCTCCGACCCACCCCCCCGGGCCCCGCACCCTCTCACCGGGCGCCGAGCCCCGAACCGAGCGCCGGGCGTGCCCGCGTCGGCGCTCGCGCCCGAGCCTCGCGCTTCCCGCGCACCGGCCGCCTCCCACACCGCCCTCCCCGAGCCTTCCCGGCGGGACGATCGTCCCGCCCGCCGACGCCCGTCGGCGTGACCTCGGGGAACGCGTCGGCCGGTCCGCTCGCCCACGCCGCCGCGCCTGGTCCGCCCGGATCCGCACACACTCCCCCCGCATCACGTTCCTTCACCCCGCCGTCCCGACGCGCAGGGGCCCTCGCGGCTTGCCCGCGGGGCCCCGCCGCGGCGAACCCGGGGTATTCCATGCGCTTCACCTCCGAGGGAGTCCCGCAGATGACGCGTGCGTCCAGCATGTTCGACCTCATCAGTGACCAGGATGAGGACAGGCCCTACTTCGAGACCGGCGGTATCGGCAGGTCGCACGAGTTCTACACGGGCGAGGAGCAGTTCCGCCGGGAGATGTCCCGCATCTACGGCCGGCGCTGGATCCCGGTCGACCACGTCTCCCGCCTGAAGGAGAAGGGCGCCTACAGCACCCTCAACATCGGCTCGGGATCCATCCTGATCATCCGCGGTGACGACGGGATCCAGGCCTACCACAACTACTGCCGGCACCGGGGCTACAAGCTCGTCGAGGAGGCCACCGGCAAGCGTCAGAGCCTCGTCTGCCTCTACCACTGCTGGGTGTACGACCGGAACGGCAAGCTGAAGAGCCTCAACGGCACGTACATGGACCACTTCTTCGACAAGGAGAAGAACGGCCTTCTGCCCGTGCGGACCGAGGTCCGCTTCGGTGTGGTCTTCGTGGCGCTCTCCGACGACGCCCCGGACCTCGACGAGTCCCTCGGCGAGTTCGGTGTGTTCGCCAAGGCGTACGACCTCGCCGACCTGGAGTGCGTCGAGGCCAAGGACTACCCCGTCGCCTCGAACTGGAAGCTCGTGGCGCACAACGTCAACGAGAGCCTCCACTTCCCGACCGCCCACAAGGACCTGCACCGCATCACCGACTTCGACGACGCCGGCACCTACGGTCTCAAGGGCGACATCGTCGGCGCCTGGCAGTCGATCCGCACCGGCTACAACTCCGTCTCCATGACGGGACGCAGCAGCCGCACCCCGATGCCGAACGTGCCCGAAGGCGACCTCCAGAAGATCAACTGGATCACCATCCTGCCGAACCTCCTCTTCGGGTTCACGGCCGACTACGTGATGATGCAGTGGGTCTGGCCGGAGAGCCCCGGCACCTGCTTCGTCCGCCACTTCTGGCTCTTCCACCCCACCGAGACGGCGAAGAGCGACTTCTCGCACGAGGCCGTCTTCGCCCTGTGGGACAAGGCCAACTACGAGGACTGGGAGATGTGCGAGCGGACCCACCGCGGCCTCTCCAACCCGCTGTGGACCCCCGGGCAGCTCTCCTACGACGAGGAGGTCGTCGCCCAGATCGACGCCTGGGTCGCCCGCGAGACCACCGACACTCCCGCCGCCGAGCCCGCCGCAGGAAAGGCGGCGGAGTGACCATGAGCGCCACCTGCTACCTCATCGGCGGCACCCGCGTCCTCACCCAGTGCGCCGCCCGGCTCCTCGACGCCGGCGTCACCATCGAGGGCATCCTCAGCGACGACCCCGCCGTCGCGGCCTTCGCGGACACCCACGGCATCCCCCTCCTCGATCCCCGCGGCGACCTCGTCGCCACCCTGTCGGACCGGCCGTTCGACTACCTGTTCAGCATGGTCAACTTCCGGATCCTCCCCGGATCCGTCCTCGCCCTGCCGAGGGTCGCCGCCGTCAACTTCCACGACGGACCGCTGCCCCGCTACTCCGGCAGCCACGTCCCCGCCTGGGCCCTGTACGAGGGCGCCCCCCGGCACGCGGCCACCTGGCACCTGATGACCGAGGCCGTCGACGCCGGGGGCGTGCTGCTGGAACGCTGGTTCCCGGTCCGCGACCACGCCACCGCCCTCTCCCTCACCTACGAGACGGCCGAGGTGGGCATCGAGCTGTTCGCCGACCTCGTCCCGTACGTCACCCGGCGCGCCCTCCCCGAGGTCATCGACACGAGCGACCGCGAGCGCCGCTTCTACCGCCGGTCCGCACGCATGGCGGACGGCGGCGTCATCCACGCGGGCACCTCCGCCGCCGAAGCCGTCCGGCTGGTCAGGGCGCTCGACTACGGTTCCTTCCCGAACCCGCTCGGCGTGCCCGCACTCGCCACCGAACTGGGCGCCGTCTACACCCTGCAGGCCCGGCTGATCCCGCGCGACGAACCCCGGGACGACACCACCGTCCTGTCCGTCACCACCTCCGCCATCACCCTGGCCGCCCCGGACGCCGACCTCGTCCTCAGCGACTGGCGGGCCGTCGACGGCAGCACGCTCAGCGGCCAGGCCGCCGCGCAGCGCCTCGGCATCGCCCCCGGCTCCCCCCTGCCGGCCGTCTCCGCCGAACGGCTCGCCGACCTCGCCGACGCCCAGAAGAAGCTGCGCCCCCACGAGCCCTGGTGGCGCGCCCGCCTCAAGGACGTGCGGCCCGCCCCGCTGCCCGCCGACGACTTCTCCGCGGCCACCGCCCACTACGGCCACTACGAACTGGCCTACATCCCGGCCTCGCGGGAGGAGAGCACCACGGTCCTCCGAGCCTTCCTCGCCGCCGTCGCCGAGCGCACCGGCGAGGACGTCTTCGACTTCGCCTGGTCGCCGTCCGACGCCCGCGTCCTCGCGGAACGCACCCACGGCCTGACCGCCGCCCGCTTCCCCGTCCGGTTCGACGGCGGCACCACCCGCGCCCTGCGGGAGAGGCTCGACGAGGCCGCCGCCCACCAGGGCTACGCAGCCGACCTCGAACTGCGGCTCGGCCTCGCCGGACGGCCGCTCGGCACGGACGAGCCCAGCTTCACCCGCGTCATGGTGCTGGAACGCGCCGGGGGCGAGGAGGCGTCCGCCGAACCCCACACCGAGATCGCGTTGCTCTCCCTGGCCGACGGCCCGCCCACGGTCTTCGTGCGGGAGACCGCCATGGACGAGGACGAGGCCCTGGAGTTCGTCGAACGCGTCGAGGACCTCGCCATGACGGCGCTCCTCCAGGGCGACGAGCCGCCCGCCGAGCCCTCCGCGGGCACACCCGGCGGCTCCGCATCCGCATCCGACACCACCGGCGACCGGCCCGAACCGGAGCAGGCCGGGGACGCCTCCGGCTCCGGGACCGTCCTCGACCTCTTCGCCGCCGCCGCGGCCGAACACCCCCGCGCCACCGCCGTCCGCGCCGGGACCCGCACGCTCGACTACGCCGGCCTCGACGCCTGGGCGGACGCCGTCGCGGCACGCCTGCACGACGAGGGCATCGAGAACGGTTCCGTCGTCGGCGTCCTGATGGAGCGTGACACCGCCCTGCTCCCCGCCGTGCTCGGCATCCTGCGGGCCGGCGCGTCCTTCCTGCCCCTGGACCCCGGATACCCCGTGGACCGGCTGCGGCGGTACGTGGACGTCTCGCGCTGCGACCTCATCCTGACCGACGCCCGCACCCACGACCTGGGCGCGTCCCTCGGCCCCGCGCGGCGGGTGCCGGAGGCGGACGGGTCCAGCCAGGCCGTGCCCCCGCGCGTCACCGCGGACGACCTGGCGTACACGCTCTTCACCAGCGGCTCGACCGGCAACCCGAAGGGCGTCGAGGTCGGCCACGGGGCACTCGCCGACTTCCTCACCGGGATCGGCGGACGCCTCGGCGTCGGCGCGGACGACACCGTCCTCGCCCACACCACCGTCGCCTTCGACATCTCCCTCCTGGAACTGCTCCTGCCGCTCACCGTCGGCGCGACGGTGGTCCTCGCCTCCCGCGAGACCGCGGCCGACCCCTACCGCCTGGCCGAGCTCGCGAGCACCGTCTCCGTGGCCCAGGCCACTCCCAGCCTGTGGCGCCTGCTGCTCGGCACCGGCTGGACCCCGCACGCCGGACTCACCGTCCTCTCCGGGGGCGAGGCACTGCCGCCCGCCGTCGCCGAGCGGCTCCACGAACCCGCCCGTGCCCTGTGGAACCTCTACGGCCCCACCGAGGCGACGATCTGGGCAGCCGCCCACCCCGTCACCACCGTCGGCGCCTTCCTGCCGCTGGGAGAGCCCCTCCCGCACATGCGGCTCCACGTCCTGGACGCGGACCTGGAGCCGTGCCCGGCCGGCAGCACCGGCGAGCTGTACCTCTCCGGCACCGCACTGGCCCGCGGCTACGCGGGACGGCCCGACCTGACGCAGGAGGTCTTCTTCGACCACCCCGCCACCGGGGTCCGGCTCTACCGCACCGGTGACGAGGTGCGGCTGCACCCGGACGGTGCCATCGAGTGGCTCGGCCGCACCGACGCGCAGGTGAAGGTGCGCGGCCACCGCATCGAACCCGCCGAGATCGAGCGGGTCCTGGAGAGGATCGACGGCGTCACCGCCGCCGTGGTCGTCGCGGCCCGGTTCGAGGGACGCGGCGAGCCCAGGCTCACGGCCTACCTGGTCGGCGACGCACTCCCGGGCAGGGCGCGGCTCGACACGCTCGTCGGCGCCGCCCTGCCCGCCTACATGGTGCCGGACGCCTACGTCGACCTGGACGAGCTGCCGCTCACCGACAACGGCAAGGTGGCCCGCGCCCGGCTCCCGCTGCCGACCCGCGACACCATCCTGCCCTCGGACGGCGAGCCGGAGGCCGCCACCGCGCCCGGGACGCCGGCCGCGCCCGAGGCCGTGACGCTGCCGGAGGCCGTACGGCCCGCCGCCACGCCCTCCGGGCCGGCGACGGCACCGGAGACCGGGGCCCACCCGCGGACCCCGGAGCCCGACGCCGAGCCCGGGCCCGCGCAGCCGGCCGCCGGGCCGGAGGCCGCGCAGACCGAGGAGCCGGGCCTGACGGAAGAGGCGCTGGCCGAGTCCATCGCGCGGGTCTTCGCCGCCACGCTGGACCACCCCCGCTTCGACGTCCACGCCAACTTCTTCGACCTGGGCGGCGATTCGGTGAACGTCACCGTCGCCGCCGCACGACTCGGCCGCGAGCTGGGCGTCACCGTCACCGCTCCGTCCGTCTTCGCCTCCGGGACTCCGGTGAAGCTGGCCCGTCTGCTCGGCGCCGAGGGCGTCGTACGGCTCCGCGACCGCGACGACCGCGCCACCGAGGGGAGGCCGCGGGCACCCCAGGTGCCCGTACCGGCACCTGCGGCGACGGACACCGCGGCCGAGCCCGCCGGGAGCGAGCCTGTGCACGGGGGACCCGCCCCCGGTCCCGCCGAGCCGGTCAGGGCCGTGTCCTCCGCGTCCGCGACGGCCCCGGCAGGGCCCGCGCAGCCCGCCCGGCCGACCGACGACGGCGCCCTCGCCGTGATCGGCATGGCCTGCCGGTTCCCCGGGGCGAGCACCCCGGACGAACTGTGGCAGAACCTCATGGCCGGTGTGTCCAGCATCGGGGACGCCCCCGAGGGCAAACGGGGCTGGGCCCACCTGTGGTCCGAGGAGGGCGCCGACGACGTGCGGATGGGCTGGGTCGACGGGGTGGAGTACTTCGACGCCGCCCGCTTCGGGATCACCGACCGCGAGGCCCGCCGCATGGACCCGCTCCAGCGGATCCTGCTGAGCGTCACCGCGGAGGCCCTGGAGAGCTGCGGCCACGACCACACCTCCCTCGGCGCCTCCACCGGCGTCTTCGTCGGCGTCATCGCGAGCGACTTCCCCGAGATCGTGGCGGGCAGCGTCGGCCACGCCGACCCGCACGTGGCGACCGGCACGGCACCCTCCATGGCCGCCAACCGCCTGTCCCACGTCTTCGACTGGTCCGGGCCGAGCGTCGCCGTCGACACGGCCTGCTCGTCCTCCCTCGTCGCCCTGCACCAGGCCGCCCTGCACCTGCGGGCCGGCGAGGTCGACGCCGCCGTGGTCGGAGCCGCCAACCTGGTCCTGACCCCCGCCAAGACCCGCTCGTTCACCCGCAACGGGATGCTCTCCCCGCGCGGAGCGTGCCGGGCCTTCGACGACGCGGCGGACGGATACGTGCGCGGCGAGGGCGCGGGCGCCCTCATCCTCAAGCGGCTGTCCGACGCCGTGCGCGACGGGGACCCCGTCCTCGCCGTCGTCCGCGGAACGGCCGTCAACCACACCGGCGGCAGCGCCGGCTTCCTCACCGCACCCAGCAGGCCGGCCCAGGAGGCCGTGCTGCGCAAGGCGCTGGCACGCTCCGGGCGCACCGCCGCCGACATCGGCTACGTCGAGGCGCACGGCACCGGCACCCAGCTCGGAGATCTCATCGAACTGGAGGCCCTGCACGCGGTCCTCGCCGACCCGGCGGACCGCCGGCCGGTCGCCGTCGGCTCCGTGAAGACCAACATCGGCCACCTGGAGCCCGCCGCGGGCATCGCCGGCCTCATCAAGACGGTCCTCGCACTCCAGGCGGCCCACATCCCGCCGTCCCTCAACTACACCACCCCGAACCGGTCGTTCGACTTCGACGGCTCGCCGCTGTTCGTGGCCGACCGACCCGTCCCGTGGGGCCCCGGACCGCGCGTCGCGGGCGTCAGCAGCTTCGGGTTCGGCGGTGTGAACGCCCACGTCGTGGTGGAGGCCGCACCGGGCACCGACCAGGCGGACACGGACCCCGGCCCGCAGCTGCTGGTCCTCTCCGCCGGGTCGGACGAAGCGCTGCGCACCCTCGCACGCCGGCTCGTGCTGCTGCTGCGCTCCGCCTACTGCCCCCCGCTCGACGCCCTCGCCGAGGCGAGCCGCGCGCGGCCGGCCGGAGTGCACCGGCTGGCGTGCGTGGCGGACAGCGTCGAACAACTCCAGGACAAGATCCAGTTGTTCCTGGCAGGCGTCGAGGACGTCCGCTCCCTCCACGTGGGCGTCGCGTCCCTCGCGGCGCACCCGTACGACCTGCCCACGGGCCCGCAGGCCACGCGGGACGTGCTCGCCGACGCCGCCCGCGCGTTCACGGCCGGCGCGGACCTCGCCACGGCGGCGCGCCGCCGCGCCGGGGTACGGTTCCCGACCGCGCCGCACGCCGAGAAGTACCTGTGGCTGGAACCCGCGCAGCGGCCGCAAGGGCCCGACAGCGCTCCCGCCGCTCCCCGCAGCACCTGGACGGACCACCCGGAGGCCGCGGAGCACCTCGTCCTCGGCCGGCCCACCCTGCCGGGCGCCGGGTACCCCGCCAAGGTCGCCGACCTGCTGGGCCGGCACCGCTTCGGCCTGCGCGACCTGACCTTCCGGGCCGCGGTCGAGGCGCCCGCGACCGTCACCGCCGCGCGCGACGGGGACGCCCTCGCCTTCCACGACGGCTCCGGCGCCCTGGTGTGCACCACGACCCTGACCGCGCCCGAGCAGCCCGCGCTCGCCGCCCCGCCGACCTCCCGCGGTTTCACCGAGGTCGGGCTCGACGCGATGTACGAGGCGTTCTCCCGCGTCGGGCTGGAGTACGGCACCGGCTTCCGGACGGTGGCCGCGCTGTCGGTCGCTCCGGGGGAGGCCGTGGGCGTGCTCCGCAGCGACGGCCCCGTCAGCGGGGCCGTGGACGCCCGGCTCCTCGACGGCGCCTTCCAGGTCGCGCTCGCCGCGTGCGGCGCGCAGGGGCTGTACGTCCCCTTCACCGTCGAACGGCTCAGCGTCCTCGGCCGGCTTCCCGCCACCGCCCGCGTGTACGCGCGGCGGGACCGCGACGCCGGTCCGGGCTCCGGCCTGCTGACCGCCAGCCTGGTCGTCCTCGACGGCGACGAGCCCGTGCTGGAGGCGCGCGGGGTCACCTGGAAGCGGCTGTCCCCGGCACCGTCCGGGGACGGCGCGGCCGGCGGCACGGGCCAGGGCCACCGCCCGAACCCGGCCCCCGCTCCCGCTCCCGCCCCGGCGCCGCTGCGGGCCCCGGCCGCACCGCCGGCCCCGGTGGCCGTCTCCAACGGCCACGTGCCCGGCCACCGCCCGGGCCGCTCGCTGGAGGCGGTACTCGCCGAGTGGGTGGCCGCCGCCCTGGAGCTGGACGCGGCGGAACTGGAGACCGACCGCCCGCTCCAGGAGCAGGGCCTCGACTCCATGCTCGCGGTCTCACTGGCCCAGGACATCCGGGCCCGGCTCGGCGTGGACATCCCGGTCACGCTGGTCCTGGAGGTCGGCACGGTCGACCGCCTCGCAGCGGAGCTGCGGGACGAGTACGGCGTCACCGCGCCGCCCGTCGACGCCCCCGGCATCCGAGCCGACGCGGACGAGCCGGGCGGGCCGGGCGACGAGGAGCCGGCGCCACCGCCGGCTCCGGCACCGGACCTGACACCCCCCGTGCAGGTCGGCGCCGCCGCTCCGGTCGCGGGCACCGAGCCGGTCGCGGTCTCCGCCCCGGTGGCGCCCGCCACCCGCGCCGCGGGCGACGACGCGCTCCATGACATCGCCGTCATCGGCTTCGACGGGGTGTTCCCCCACGCCGGGAACACCGACGAGCTCTGGCGGGTGCTGACGGAGGGCGAGGACTGCCTGACCGAGGTCCCGTCCTCCCGCTGGGACATCGACGCCTACTACGGGACCGACGGCGCCCCCGGCACCGTCTACCTCCGGCGCGCGGGCTTCGTCGACGGCCTCACCGACTTCGACCCCGGGTTCTTCCGGCTGTCACCCGCAGAAGCGGAATGGATCGACCCGCAGCAGCGGCACCTCGTCCAGTCCGCCTGGCGGGCCCTGGAGGACGCGGGCCTGGCGGGCAGGTCCCAGCCGGCCACCGGCGTCTTCGTGGGCGCCAGCTACCAGCACTACCGCGACACCGTCGTCGGGGACGTCGTCCAGACGCCCGCGGGCCTGGGCAACCACAACGCGATCCTGGCGAACCGGGTGAGCTTCTTCCTGGACCTGCACGGGCCGAGCATGACGATCGACACGCTGTGTTCGTCGTCGCTGGTGGCGCTGCACACGGCGGTGCGGAGCATCCGCGCGGGCGAGTGCGAGCAGGCCGTCGTCGCCGGCGTCCACCTGGGCATGTCCCCCCAGTACTTCCAACTCGGCTCCCGCCTGCGTTCGTTCTCCCCGACCAACGCCCTGCGGCCGTTCGACTCGGCTGCGGACGGGTTCGTACCGGGTGAGGGCGTCGTGACCGTGGTGCTGAAGCCGCTGCGGGCGGCTCTGCGCGACGGCGACCGGATCCGGGGCGTCATCAAGGGCACGGCGGTGAACCACGGCGGCCGTACCAGCGGTCTGACGGTGCCGAGCAGCGCGGCCCAGCAGTCCGTGATCTCGGCCGCGTTGGCGGATGCGGGGGTGTCGGTGGAGTCGATCGGTCTGGTGGAGGCGCATGGGACGGGGACGAGTCTGGGTGATCCGATCGAGGTGGAGGGGTTGACGCGTGCGTGGCGGGCGGTGACGGATCGTTCGCAGTTCTGTGCGATCGGTTCGTTGAAGGGCAATGTCGGGCATCTGGAGCCGGCTGCGGGTCTTGCGGGGTTGGTGAAGGTGCTGTTGTCGATGGAGCGGGGGGTGGTTCCGCCGTCGCTGCATGTGGTGCGTCCGAACGATCACATTCGTTTCGAGGACACGCCGTTCTATCTTGCGGACCGTGTCATGGAGTGGCCGCGGCCCGTGGGTGGTCCGCGGCGGGGTGCGGTGAGCGCGTTCGGGATGGGCGGCGTCAACGCCCACGTCATCCTGGAGGAGCCGCCCGCCGCTCCGGCCCGCGAGACGGTGGCGCAGGAGTCGTACCTGGTGCGCGTGGACGCGTCCGACGAGACCTCCGTGCGCGCGCTGGCCGGCGCCTACGCCGACCGGCTGGCCGAGGTGGACGAGAACCGCGTCGGCGATGTCGCGTTCACAGCGAACACCGGACGGGCCGAGGGCAGGTTCGGTACCGTCGTCTCGGGCCGTGACACCGGTGAACTCGCCGTGGCACTACGGGATGTGGCATCCGGTGCCGCCCCGGTCGTGCGCAGGGGCGGCGGGGGTGCGGGGCCCGTGGTCTTCATGTTCACGGGTCAGGGTTCGCAGTACGCGGGCATGGGGCGAGGGCTGTACCGGACCGAGCCCGTGTTCCGGGACGCGCTCGACGAGTGCGCCGACCTGCTCGCCGCACACCTCGACGTACCCCTGACGGATTTGCTGTTCGGCGCGTCGGCGCAGCTGCTCGACTCGACCCGGTTCGCTCAGGTG
>NZ_MKXB01000164.1:18544-23369 GCF_001865245.1 Streptomyces sp. CC53
GCGACCAAGTGGGCGACTTCGCGTACACGGCCAACACCGGCCGGGCCGGGCACCGCTTCGGTGCGGTCGTCTCCGGTGGTGACGCGGGTGAGCTCGCGGTCGCGTTGCGGGACGTGGCGTCGGGGGCTTCCCCGGTCGTGCGCAGGGGTGGCCGGGGCCCGGCACCGGTGGTCTTCATGTTCACGGGTCAGGGTTCGCAGTACGCGGGCATGGGGCGAGGGCTGTACCGGACCGAGCCCGTGTTCCGGGCGGCGTTGGACGAGTGTGCGGAGTCGGTTTCCGGTCATCTCGATGTGCCGCTGCTGGATTTGCTGTTCGGCGCGTCGGCGCAGCTGCTCGACTCGACCCGGTTCGCTCAGGTGGGGATCGTGGCGGTGCAGGTGGGGTTGGTGCGGTGGCTGGAGTCGGTGGGGGTGCGTGCGGATGCGGTGGTGGGTCACAGTCTGGGGGAGTTGACGGCTGGGTGGGCTGCGGGTGTGGTGGGTCTTGAGGATCTGCTGCGGTTGGCGGTGGTGCGTGGTGGGTTGATGGAGTCGCAGCCGGGTGAGGGTGCGATGGCGGCGGTGCACGGGGACGTGGAGGCGGTCCTGGGTGTGCTTGACCGTTTCCCCGGTGTGGAGGTGGCGGCGTTCAACTCGCCGAGGGTGGTGACGGTGTCGGGTCCGGCGGACGCGGTGGCGCGGTTCCGTGCGGAGTCCGGTCTGCGGACGCAGCCGCTGGTGGTGAGTCATGCGTTTCATTCGAGGTTGATGGAAGGTGCGGTGGGGCCGTTCGCCGAGGTGGCGGCGGCAGTGGAGTGGTCGGCGCCGCGAATCGGGTTCGTGTCGTCGGTGACGGGTGGATGGCATTCAGCGGAGTCGGTGGGGGATGCGGGGCTCTGGGCGCGGGGGATCCGGGAACCGGTGCGGTTCTCGGAGGCGGTGGGGTTGCTGGGCGGGGTGGGTGCGGGTGTGGTGTGGGAGATCGGTGCGCAGCCGCAGCTGACGTCGTTGGCGCGGGCGTCGTGGCAGGGGGGTGAGCCGGTGTGGCTGACGACCTTGCGGCGTGATCGTGTCGATCAGGCCGAGGTGTACGCCGCTCTCGCCGCCTACGCGAACACGGCGTCGGGGACGGTGGACTGGGCCGGGCTCCATGCCGGCAAGGGGCACCGCACGACGACCCTGCCCACCTACCCCTTCCACCGGCAGCGGTACTGGGTCTCCCCGCCCCCGCCCACCCCCGGCAGCGGGCGGGACCAGCAGGACAGGCAACACACGTACGACAGGAACGAGAGGCACCAGCATCATGGCTAGCGAGTACGGACTGAAGCGTCACTTCAACGGTGAGGCGGCCCGCCTGATCGGTGGCAAGATCGCCGCCGTCCACCCCGACTTCGACGTGGACGGGTATGCGGACGAAGTCGAGAAGCGCATCCCCGGACTGGAGTTGAAGGACCGCGTCCTGGTGCTCGCGGAAGGGCTGCGGACGCGCCTGCCCGAGGACTACACGGCCGCCGTGCCGGTTCTCCTGGCCATCCTTGAGGACGAACTCGCCGAGGGCGAGGGCATGTTCAACAGCAGCTGGTTCCTCATGCCGGTCGCCCGCTTCGTCGAGGAGTACGGCCTCGACCACCCCGAGCTGTCCCTGGACGCGATCGAGGAGATCACCAAGCGGCACACCGGCGAGTACGCCATCCGCCCCTACCTCGAACAGCACTACGCGCTGACGATGGACCGGGTCGCCCGGTGGGCGGTGAGCCCCAGCCACAACGTGCGGCGGCTCGCCACCGAGGGCATCCGCTCCCGGCTTCCGTGGCATCGCACGCTCACCGTCTTCGTCAAGGACCCGCAGCCCGTCCTGGAGATCCTCGAACCGCTGCGCAGCGACCCCTCCGAGTACGTGCGGAAGTCCGTCGCCAACAACCTCAACGACATCTCCAAGGACCACCCCCAGGTCGCCCTCGACACCGCGCTGCGGTGGCTGGAGGAGAGCCCCACCCCCGAGACCCGGTGGGTCGTCAAGCACGGTCTGCGCACGCTCGTGAAGAAGGGCGACCAGCAGGCCCTGGCCCTCCTCGGGGCCACCGGCGGGGAGCACGTGCTCGTGCCCCGGCTGCGGATCGCCCCGGACCAGGTGACCGTCGGCGACACCGTCGTCATCACCTTCGACATCGAGAACACCGACGACCGGCCGCACAGCATCGCGGTCGACTACGTGGTGCACCACGTACGGAAGAACGGGCGCAGCATCCCGAAGGTCTTCAAGCTGACGACGCTCGAACTCGGCCCGGGCGAGAAGCGGACGCTGGAGAAGTCCCACCCCATCCGGGAGGTCCAGACCCGCAAGTACTACCCCGGCGAGCACGCCGTCGACATCCAGGTGAACGGCCTCGTGCGGGCCACCGAGCGCTTCGGCCTCCGCACATGAGCGGCCGCAGAGTCAGCCTCCGGTCCGCCGATCCCCTGGTCTCCGACCACCGGATCGGCGGCGTCCCGGTCGTCCCCGCAGCCCTCCAGGTCGACGCCCTGCTCGCCGCCTGCGACGCGGCCCGGCCCGATGCGGTGTGGACGCTGGAGCAGGTCGCGTTCAAGGCGCCGCTGACGGTCCCCGGCGCCGGGCTCGACATCGAGGTGGGGCCGGCCGGCGACGGCCGCCACGCGGTCCGCTCCGTGCCGCCCCACCCCGGCGCCGCGCCGACCGAACACAGCACGGCCCGGGTCTCCGGCGCCCCGCTGCCGCCGCCCCGCTACGTCGACGTGGCCGAGCTCAGGTCGGGCTGCACGCAGCAGGTGCCGCTGGCCGACGTGGCCGCGTGGCGGGACGCGAGCGGCATCGCGTACGGCCCCGCCTACCGGGCGATCCGGGCGGCGCACCGGGGCCCCGGCCGCATGCTGCTGCTGCTCCGCGCCGAGGACGGCACGGACGGCGGGTCGGTGCCCCCGTTCGTCCCGCCGCCACTGCTGGACAGCGTCTTCCAGGCGCTCGGGATGCTCGACGACGGCTCGGCGGGGGCGTGCCTGCCCTGGTTCGTCGGCCGGCTGGTGGCCCGCCGGCGGATATCCGGCACGGTGCTCGCCCTCGTGGAGCGGGACGAGCCCGCCGGCACCGGCGCCACCCCGGGCGGGGTCGTACGCGGCCGGGCCGTGGTCTGCAACCAGCAAGGGGAGGTGCTCCTGGAACTGGACCGCACCACCCTCAAGGCGACAGGCCCCGCCGCCGCACCTGCCGCCCCCCGGCCCGTGACCGGCCCCGCGCTGGTGTCTTCCGCCGCGCCGGCGCCCGGCCCCGCACCCGCCACCGCACACGCCCCGGCCTCCCGGTCCGCGGGGGCAGGGGACGGGGAGGGCCGGCGGGCCGTCGCCGCGCAGTCCCCGGCGGCGGTCCCCACGATCGAGAGCCTCGTCTGGCGCACGGTGGCCCCGGCCGCCGCGTCCGACGCCCCCGAAGGCGCCGTCCTCCTCGTGGCGGCGCACGCGCCCCCCGCCACCGAGGGCCTCCCGGTCCTCCACCTGACACCCGGGCAGCTGGCCGACGGGGGCCTCGACGCCCTCCCGGACGGCACCGTGGTGCGAGAGGTCGTCTACCTGGCGGCGGACGGACCGGGCGGCGCCGCGGACGCCACCCGGGCGCTCCAGGACGTCTTCGCGCTGGTCCGGCGGCTCGCCGCCCGCCCGCCCATGCCCGACCTGCTGATCGTCACCGGCACCGCCCACGAGGTCACCGCGGGCGAGTCCGCCGACCCCTTCATGACGGCGCTGTGGGGTCTCGGCCGCACCCTGCGCGTCGAGCACCCCCGCACCCGGGTCCGGCTGGTCGACCTCGGCTCCGGCCCGGACCGGGCCGCCGGACCGCAGGGCGACGGGGCCGTCCTCCGCGAGGCCCTGCGCCTGGACGGTCCGGAACTCGCCTTCCGGGAAGGCGCCTGGTACGAGCCCTGCCTTCTCCCGTCGCCCCCCGCCCAGGACCGCGGGGTGCGCTACCGGGGCGGCCGCTTCCTCATCACCGGGGGCATGGGCGGCATCGGCCTGCGCGTGGCGGAGTTCCTCGCGGACGAGGGCTGCGCCCGGCTGACCCTGGTCGGGCGGACCGTCCCGGACCGGGGCGAGGTCAAAGAGCGCCTCGACCGGCTCGCCGAGCGCTGCGCCGTCGACGTCGTCGCCGCGGACGTGCGCTCCCTCGGCGAGGTGCTGTCCGGCCCCTTCGACGGGGTGTTCCACGCCGCGGGCGTGCTCCGCGACGGGCTCGCCCGCACCCTGGCACCGGACAAGGTCGACGCCGTCCTCGGCCCCAAGGTCGGCGGCGTGCACGTCCTCGCCGACCTCGTGTCGGGCGGCGAACACCCCGGATTCGTCGCCCTGTTCTCCTCCATCGCCGCCGTCCGGGCCAACCTCGGCCAGAGCGCCTACGCCGCCGCCAACGGCTACCTCGACGGCTTCGCCGCCCGACGGCGGGCCGAGGGCCTGCCCTGGTACAGCCTCGGCTGGGGGCTGTGGACGGTCGGCATGGGCGAGGCCGTCGCCCCCAAGGCCGCCGCGCACGGTATCGCCGCCCTCGGCGAGGACGACGGCATCGCCCTGCTCCGCACGGCCCTGGGCCGCCCGCCCGCCCACTACGTACTCTCCGCCGCGAAAGCGAAGGACGCACCCATGACTGCTGTCACGCCCGACGCCGGCCTCCGGCCGTCGCTCACTCTCGCGCTCAGGAAGGTCCTGCACGTCGACACGGTGTCCGCCGAGGACGACCTGCTGGAGCTGGGCCTCGACTCGATGATGGCCGTCGAACTGGCCGCCTCGCTGGCCGCCGACGGACTCGACGTGGACCCGATGGTCTTCTTCGAGCACACCAG
>NZ_MKXB01000164.1:23705-46946 GCF_001865245.1 Streptomyces sp. CC53
CGCCCCGGAGCCGCTGACCGTGCCCGCGCCCCGCGAAGCGCCCCCAGCGCGGGCGGCCGCCGCGCCCGTCACGGCCCGGCCGCCCGTGGCGGAGCCCGCCCCCGTCCGGCCCGCCACCGACGGGTTCGTCCCCGACTGGGACCGCTTCCGCGACCCGGAGCCCGCCCCGGCCGCCCCGCGGATTCCCGCGGCCCCCGCGGCCCGCACCACCCCGGCCACGCCGATTGCTCCTGTGCTCCCCGCGGCCCCCTCCGTCCCGGCGGTACGCGTGGCACCCCCCGCGCCCGTCCCGACGGGCCACCCGGGCCCTGCCGCCCCGGAGCACGCCGCCGGCACCCGCGTGCCCCGCCGCACCCTGCCCGGCCGCCTGGCCGACGCCCCGCACGGCACCTTCCTCGACCGCCGCATCGACGCGCTGTCGGGCGAGGACCGGACGATCGTCGCCAGGGGCGAGTACTTCTACGAGCCGGTGATCGAGGAGGCGTCGGGCTCCCGCATCAAGTTCGACGGCCGCTGGTACCTCAACTTCGCCTCGTACAGCTACCTCGGGCTCATCGGCCACCCCTACGTCGACGACCAGGCCCTGCGGGCCGTCGAGCAGCACGGCACCGGCGCCCACGGCGTGCGGCTGCTGGCGGGCACCCTGCACCTGCACCGCGAACTGGAGCTGGCCCTCGCCCGCTTCCTCGGCGCCGAGGACGCCATCGTCTTCTCCAGCGGCTACATGGCCAACGTGGCCACCGTGGGCGCCCTCGTCGGCCCCGGCGACACCGTCATCGGCGACGTCTACAACCACGCCAGCATCCTCGACGGGTACCGGCTCTCCGGGGCGAAGGTCGTCACCTACGCCCACAACGACCTCGCCGACCTGGAACGCGCCCTGCGCAAGGCGGACGGCGGCGGCCGGCTCGTCGTCACCGACGCCGTGTTCAGCATGGACGGCGACGTGGCCGACCTGCCCGGCATCCTGGAGCTGTGCGAGCGGTACGACACCCCGCTCATGGTCGACGAGGCGCACAGCCTGGGCGTGCTGGGCGACACCGGCCGCGGCATCACCGAGCACTTCGGCATCGACCCGGACCGCGTCGACGTCAAGATGGGCACCCTCTCCAAGACCGTGCCGAGCGCCGGCGGATACGTCGCGGGCTCCCGCGACCTCGTCTTCG
Source organism: Streptomyces sp. CC53 (assembly GCF_001865245.1). Lineage (GTDB taxonomy): Bacteria > Actinomycetota > Actinomycetes > Streptomycetales > Streptomycetaceae > Streptomyces. Next base: position 24,872 of record NZ_MKXB01000164.1, read on the forward strand.
CCCTCAAGAACAACGCGCGCGGCTGGATGTTCTCGGCGGCGGCGACGCCCGCCCAGGTGGCGGCAGCCAAGGCCGCCGTCGAGGTGATGGAGGCCGCGCCGTCCCTCACCCGGCAGCTGCGGGCCAGGACCACCCGCTACCGCGACCGGCTGCACGCCCTCGGCTTCGACACGCTCGCCAGCGAGACGCCCGTCGTGCCGCTCATCTGCGCCACCGCCGACCAGGCCGTGGTCATGGCGCGGCTCTGCCAGGAAGACGGGCTCTTCGTCCAGCCGATCGTGTACCCGGCCGTGCCGCGGACCCTTCCCCGGCTGCGGACCATCGTCAACCTCAGCCACAGCGAAGCCGACCTGGACGCGGCTGTCGCGACGCTGGAGAAGGCCGGCCGCGCCTGCGGCCTCATCCACTGACCGACCGGGCCCGCACCCGTCCGGTCCCCGGGACCGGCGGCACCCGTGCAGGCACCGACCGACGTACCGCGAGCAAGGGGGATTCGACCATGAACGACACCACGGCGTTCTTCGGAGCGGTTCTGAAGACCATCGCCTCCACCCGCAACCACGGCAGCGACCCGGCGGAGTTCGCGTCCGGCGTGGCCGAGCCCGCGGCGCGCATCCGCGCGCTGGAGAAGGAGATCGGCGAGAGGGGCCTGAGCCCCGCCGAGGCCGAGCAGGTACTCGCCCTGCTGGAGACGACGCTGCGCACCAAGCGCACCCCCGACGAGGAGCGCGAGTACTACCTCCAGTACATCGAGAAGGTGTCCGGCGTCAGCCGCGCCTCGCTGGGAGTGTCCGGCTGGTGAGCGCCGCCCGTCTGGCGTGGTTCAGCCACGAGATCTGCTTCTGGCACGACCCCGGCGCCGGGTCGGGGTACGTGCCGGTCGGGCCGGGCGTCGAACCGCTGCGGCAGTTCGCCGTCGACCCCGACCTGCGGCGCGCCGAGGGGCTGGTCAAGGCCACCGGGGTGATGGACCACTTCACCGCCGTCACCCCGGAGCCCGCCACCGACGAGGAACTCCTCCTCGTGCACGTACCGGGTCACATCGAGCGGGTGGAGGCCGCGTCGGCGGCCGGTGCGGGCGACGCCGGCGTGTACGCCCACGTCAACTACCACAGCGCGCGGGCGGCCAGGCTCGCCGCCGGAGCCTGCGTCCAGGCCGCCACCGGCGTCCTGGACGGCAGCTTCGACCGCGCCTACTGCCTGGTGCGCCCGCCCGGCCACCACGCGGAACCGGACCGGGCGATGGCGCTGTGCCTCTACAACAACCTGGCGGTGGCCGCCCGGGCCGCCCAGCGCCACGGGGCGCGCCGGGTGCTGGTCCTCGACTGGGACGTCCACCACGGCAACGGCATCCAGCGCATCTTCTACGAGGACCCGGAGGTCCTCTACGTCTCCGTCCACCAGGACGGACTGTTCCCGGCGGCGTCCGGTCTCGTCATGGAGACCGGCGCCGGCGCCGGGGCGGGCGGCACGCTCAACGTGCCGCTGCCCGCCGGCTCCGGTCACGGCGCCTACCTCGCCGTCATGGAGCGGATCGTGGAGCCCGCGGCCCGCGCCTTCCGCCCCGACCTGATCCTGGTGGCGGCGGGCGTGGACGCGGGGGGCCACGACCCGATGGGCCGGATGATGTGCACCAGCCGGACCTTCCACACCCTGGCCTCGGCGATGTGCCGGCTCGCCGACGAACTGACCTCCGGCCGGATCGTCTTCGCCCACGAGGGCGGCTACTCGGCGTGGTACCAGCCGATGCTGGTGCTCGGCACCGCCACCGGGATCGCCGGTCTGCCGGCGCCGGAGGACCCGTTCCTGCACTCGCTGGAGCACCTTCCGGGCCAGCGCCTGCAACGCCACCAGGAGCGGGTGATCCGGCACCTGGAGGAGCACCACCCGCTGCTCGCCGGCCGCCCGGCCGCCGGGCGGCCCGTGCCGGCCGGGCGCTCCGCGCCCGGGGACGCGGGGCCCGGATGAGCGGCTGGTGGATGAGGGTGGGCAGCGGTGCCCGGCGGCCGCCCGGCGGCCGGGGGGCCGGGCACCGGGTCCGCCCGCGGTTCCGGCTGGTGGCGCTCCCGCACGCCGGGGGCTGGCCGTCCGCCTTCCGCTCCTGGTGGCAGGTGCTGCCCGAGGACGTCGAGTGCGTCGTCGCGCAGCTGCCCGGCCGCGGCGCGCGCATCAACGAGCCGCTGGTGAACCGGGTGGAGCCGATGGTCGACGCCCTCGTCCGGGGGCTGGCCGAGCTGGAACCGCTGCCGTACGCGGTCATCGGGCACAGCTTCGGCAGCGTGCTCGGGTACGAACTCACCCGCGCCTTGGAGGAGAAGGGCCTGCCGCCGACCGTTTTGGCCGTGTCGGCGCGGCAGCCGCCCTGCTTCCCCAGCGAGCCGCCCTTCGCCCACCTCAGGACGGACGAGGAACTGCTGGAGCACCTGATGGACATGGGCGGGATGGCGCCGGGGCTGATGCACCGCGCCGACCTCGTCGGCCCGTCGCTCCGGGCGATCCGCGCCGACCTGGAGGCCATGGAGACGTACGTGCGGCCGCGCTCCGGCACCCGCGTCCCCATCCTCGCTCTCGGGGCCGTCGACGACCCGGTGGTGATCGGCGACCGGATGCACCTGTGGACGCTGGAGACCTCGGGCGGCTTCGACCACCGGACTTTCACCGGCGGCCACTTCTACCTCTACACCCCCGCCAACGCGGCGGCCGTGGCGGCGCTCCTGCTGCCCTCGGACGCCGCCGCGCCGTTCCCCGCGGCACCCCCACAGGCCCCGCCCGGCCTCCACGCCGGGCACCGATGAGCACCCCCGAAAGGAACCACCCTTGAGCACCGACGCCGAAACCCCCGCACAGGCAGGGCCACGCGAATGGCTGGGCCTGGCTGTCCTGGCCCTGCCGACCCTGCTGCTCTCCATCGACGTGAGCGTGCTGCACCTCGCCGTGCCGCACATCAGTGCGGCCCTGGACCCCTCCGCCTCCCAGATGCTGTGGATCATCGACATCTACGGCTTCCTGATCGCGGGCTTCCTGGTCACCATGGGCACCCTGGGCGACCGCATCGGCCGTCGGAAGCTGCTGCTGATCGGCGCGGCCGCGTTCGGTGTCGCGTCGCTGGCCGCCGTCTACGCCGACGACCCGGTCCTGCTGATCGCGGCGCGGGCGGCGATGGGCCTCGCCGGGGCCACGCTGATGCCCTCCACCCTCGCTCTGATCATGAACATGTTCCACGACGCGCGGCAGCGGGGCGTGGCGATCGCCGTCTGGGTCACGATGTTCTCCGTGGGCATCGCGCTCGGCCCGGTGGTCGGGGGCGCCATGCTGGAGTACTTCTGGTGGGGCTCGGTCTTCCTGCTCGGCGTGCCGATCATGGGACTGCTGCTCGTGGCCGGTCCGCTGCTGCTGCCCGAGTACCGCGACGAGGAGGCGGGCAGCCTCGACCTGACGAGCGTGGCGCTGTCGCTGGCGGCGATCCTCCCGGTGATCTACGGCCTGAAGGAGATCGCCAACGACGGGTTCGGGGCGGTCCCGGTCGCCGTGCTCGTCGTGGGCCTGGTGGTCGGCGTCCTCTTCGTCCGCCGCCAGCGTGCGCTGGAGAGCCCGCTGATGGACCTGGCCCTCTTCCGCACGGCCACGTTCCGCACCGCGCTCGTGACGCTGCTGCTGAGCATGCTGGTGGCGGGCGGCACGTACCTGACGGTGACGCAGTACCTCCAGCTCGTCGGCGGCCTGACGCCCATGACGGCGGGCCTGTACCTGCTGCCGGCGGCGTTCGCGCTGATCGTCACCGCCGTCGTGTCCCCGATGGCGGCGAGCCGGTTCCGGCCCGCGTACGTGGTGGCCGCCGGTCTGGTCGTCTCGGCGGTCGGCCACCTCACGCTGAGCATGGCCGACAGCTCCTCGGGCATCGCGCAGGTGGTGACCGGCTTCGCCTTCGTGTACGCCGGCGGCGGTCCGCTGATCGCGCTGGGCACGGACATCGTCGTCGGGTCGGCCCCGCCGGAGCGGGCCGGTTCCGCCGCGGCCCTCTCGGAGACCAGCACCGAGCTCGGCATGGCGCTGGGCGTGGCGCTGCTCGGCAGCCTCGGCGCCGCCCTGTACCACGCCGGGGTGAAGGTGCCCGAGGGTGCTCCCGAGTACGCCGGGGAGTCGCTGGCCGGGGCCGTCGACGCGGCGCAGGGCCTGTCCGCCGAGGCGGCCGCCGGTCTGCTCGCCTCCGCGAAGGACGCCTTCACCGACGGCCTGAACGTCATCGGTGGCATCGGGGCCGTCGTGGCGGTCGCCTCCGCCGTGCTGGTGGCGGTCGTCGTGAAGCTGCCCCCCACGGGTGCGGGCGGCGGTGACGCCGAGGGCGCGGCCGACGGCGCCGTGCCGGCCGTCGGCGCGGACGCCTGACGGCTCCTCCGCTGCTCCGCCCGGGAGGGCGGCCCCGGTCCGGCCCGCGTCGCTGCGACGCGGGCCGGACGCGTCATGCCCCGGTGCCGGAGCCGTCCTGGTAGGCGTCGGCGTACTCGTCCGACGGGGGGATGGGCGTGATGACGTCGACCAGGACGCCGTCCGGCGCCGCGACGATGAAGTGGCGCTGCCCGAAGTCCTCGCTGCGCAGGTCGAGTGCGACGGGGAGGCCGGCCTGCTGCACCAGCCGTTCGTACTCGGCGTCGACGTCCTCCACCTCGAAGTTCAGGAGCAGGCCGCCGGCGGGGCGGCGGTAGCCCTCGGGCACGGTCGGGTGGACCGCGGACACCAGGGCCAGTTCGTGGTGGGGCGGTTCGGGCCGGCGGAGGCTGACGTACCAGTCACTCGTGTAGGTCGTCTCGAAGCCGAAGTGCGCGCGGTAGAAGGCCACGGAGGCGTCGATCTCCTCGGTGCAGAGCACCGGGTAGAAGCCGGTCAGGGCGGAGGACGTCATAACGGCACTTTCTGGGTGAGTGGGGGGTCGTCCGTCTCAACGAGCGCCGCACCCGTCCGTCACGCCGACGCGTGACCTCCGCCCCGCCGGCTCGTTGTACCTGGGGGACCGCGTTGACATACCTCAGGTATGCGATTAGCGTCGTCTGGCATACCGTTGGTACGTGAGCGGAGCCCTCTCCATGCTGACCAGCTTCTGTCCGGTGATCTGCACCTCGCGCATGGACGAGTCCCGCCTCTTCTACAGCAGACTCTTCGGGCTCACCGCCACCCGGACGACGCCGTGGTACACGGCCCTGACCCGGCCCGGTGAACGGCACCACGAACTCGCCCTCCTCGACCACACCCACCCCGCGCTGCCCGAGTGGTTCCGCACGCCCCTGCGCGCGGTGCGGCTCACCCTCACCGTGGACGACGACGCGGAGGCGTGGGAGAGGCTGGCCGCCCACGGGGCCGTGGACGGCGGGGACCTGCGGCGCGCCGTCGTCACCGACCCCAACGGGGTCCGGATCGACGTCGTGGCGGCCTGACCCGCCACAGGCGCCCGCCGCGGGCGGTCGGACAGCCCGTCACCCGGCCTTCAGCGCCGCCAGGATCCCCGTCAGGGCCCGCCGGGTGGCCTCCAGGTCGGCGGAGTCCTCCGACGTGGCCAGCCACAGCGCCGCCTCGTTCATGGCCCCCGACAGCAGATGCGTCAACGGCGCCACCGGCTGCGCCGGGATCGTTCCCTCGCGCAGCAGGGTGTCGAGGGCGTCGGCCAGGTGGCGGCCCGAGGTGGCCTCGGTCATCGCCCGCCAGGGCCGCCAGCCGAGCACCGCCGGTCCGTCCACGAGCATGATGCGCTGCACCGAGGGGTCCGTGGTGGCGTCGAGGAACGCGTGGCAGCCCGAGGTGAGCTGGTCCCAGGAGTCCTCCTGGGCGTCCGCCGTCGCCGCGACGAGGGCGGCGACCTCCTCCTGGACCTCTTCCAGCACGGCCCTGAACAGCGCGGCCTTGCTCTCGAAGTGGTGGTACAGCGCCCCCTTGGTGACGCCCGCCGCCTCGACGACCTCCGACAGGTGGACGGCGGCATACCCCTGCGACGAGAAGAGGCGCCGGCTCTCGCGCAGCAGGGCCTTGCGCGTCTGCTCCCGCTGCTGCGCCCGAACCCCGTTCCTCATCGCGCCCCCCGTCTCCGGCCTGCTGCACCCTCGTGCAGACGGTACTCCGTGTCCCTCGGGGCCCGACGACCCGCGTCCCACCGCGACCGCTCCCCCCGACGCGCCGCCCGCACGGCCGGCGCTCCGTCGCCGACGGCCGCCGACCCGGCCGTGCCCTGCCCCGCACCGTGGCGGCGGGGACGGACGGCGACCCCGCTCGGACGATGCCGGAGGCCGCACCTGAGTGGCCGTCAGCCACGACAGGAGTATGGCACTTCGCGTCATCTGGCGAAATGCGTCCCTCTCGACGAGGTCGCGGGACCGGGGGTTTCCCCCGGTCCTCTCGCGCATAGGCTTGGCACCGACCGGAAGCACGGCGGCACCTCCCCGGCGCAGCCGTCGGCGCACACGGCGGCGGGGGCGCGGGCGAAGTCCGCCGTCCGTCGCAGCGGCCGGTCGGACGACGGGGACTCGGCACCGGGGGACGGGGGAGGACGTGGAAGGGCGACGGGAAGCCGCACCGGGCGCGGCGCAGGAGCACGAGGGCGACGGTCACGAGGCCCCCGCAGCCGGCGAGTGCCACCTCTGGCACGTGCCCGTACGCCCCCGCCCCCACTGGCTGCCGCTGCTGGACGAGGAGGAACGCGCAGCCGCCGCCCGCTTCCTCAACGGCCCCGCACGCGAGGTGTTCCTGACCTCCCGAGCGGCCCAGCGCCTTGTCGGCGCTCACTACCTCGGGCTGCCGCCCGACCGCGTCGTGATCAGCCGCGACTGCGTGCACTGCCAGGCCCGGCCCTCCCGGCCCCACGGCCGGCCGCGCTTCGCCCACCAACCCCCGGCCCCGGTCGACTACTCCGTCTCGCACACGGTGCAGCACGTGTTCATCGCCGTCACCGGACACGGAGCCGTCGGCGTCGACATCGAGACGGAAGCCTCCCTCCGCGACGTGGACGCCCTGGCCGGGACCGTACTGACGCGGGAGGAGCAGCAGGAGTTCGCGGCCCTGCCGGCCCGCGACCGGCCCCGCCGCCTGCTGACCGCGTGGACGCGCAAGGAGGCCGCGATGAAGCTCACCGGCCTCGGGCTGCGCGCCGACCCCCGCCACCTCGACGTGCGCGGACCCCTGGTCTGCGCCGGGCCGGTCGCCGGATGGCCGGACACCCCGGTCCACCTGTACGACCTGCCGGCTCCCGAAGGCCATGCAGCGGCGCTCGCCGCGACGACTCCGGTGACCCGGGTACGCACCCGCGAACTGCCGGGAGACCCGGGAGGCGGCCCCCCGTCCGCCGAGCCGGCGCCGTAGCGGGGACGGGCGGGCAGACCGGGGCGAACGGACCACGGCGCCTCCCCGGCCGGCTCACCCGGCTGACCGCTCCGGCTTCAGGGAGGCCCGGTCGCTGACGGGGGACGGCGGAGCCTCCCTCCCGTCGGCGGAGGGCAGGAACGTCACCTGGGGCGCGCCCGTGCGCGGATGGACCGCGACCTCGCTCGCCACGCCGTACACGTCGGCCAGCAGGCGGGGCGTCAGGATCTCGGCGGGCGGGCCCGACGCGGTGACCCTGCCGTCGCGCAGGACGTAGAGGCGGTCGCAGTAGTACGCCGCCAGGTTCAGGTCGTGCAGGGCGACCAGGACGGTGGCCGGCAGCCGCCGCAGCGTGCCGAGCACGTCCAACTGGTGGCGGATGTCCAGGTGGTTGGTAGGCTCGTCGAGGACCAGGAGCGACGGCTGCTGCGCGAGGGCGCGGGCGATGAGCACCCGCTGCCGCTCGCCCCCGGACAGCCGGTCGAAGGGGCGGTCGGCCAGTCCGGTGGCGTCCACCGCCGCCAGCGCCGAGCCGATCAGCTCGGCGTCCTCCGGGGTGTCCCCGTCGAGCAGCCGCTTGTGCGGGGTCCGGCCCATCGCGACGACCTCCCGCACCGACAGGTCGAACGCCGCGCCCGACTCCTGCACCACGGCGGCCACGGTGCGGGCCAGCCGGCGCACGGGCAGGGCCCACGCGTCGGCGCCGTCCACGGTGACCCGTCCGGTCTCGGGGCGCAGGATGCGGTAGACGGCGCGCAGCAGGCTGGACTTGCCGCTGCCGTTCGGTCCGACCAGGCCGATGACCTCGCCGGGCCGGGCGGTCAGGGAGACGTCCTCGACCAGGCGCTGCGCGCCCGCGGTGAGGGAGACGCCGTCGATGACGAGTTCGGTGGCGGTCATGCCCCTCCTCGGTCGGTGGCCCGCCGGGCGTCCCGGCGCATCAGCCACAGGAAGAACGGGCCGCCGCACAGGGCCGTGAGCACGCCGACGGGGATCTCCAGGGGCGCGGCGACGACCCGTGCGGCGATGTCGGCCCAGATGAGGAAGACCGCGCCGCCCAGCGCGGCCGTAGGCAGGACCCGGCGGTGGTCGCCGCCGACGAGGAGCCGCACGATGTGCGGAAGCATCAGGCCGACGAACCCGATGGGTCCGCAGGCCGCGACGATGACACCGGTGACGAGGGAGAGCAGCACGAACATGCGGGCGCGGAAGCGGGCCACGTCCAGCCCCATGGTGGTCGCGGCCTCCTCGCCCGCCAGCAGCAGGTTCAGGTGGCGCGCGTGCACCATGAGGACCCCGGTGCCCAGGAGCAGGGCGGCGCCGGGCAGCCACAGTGTGCCCCAGTTGACGCCGCCGAGGCCGCCGAGGGTCCAGGCGAGGACCGCGCGGGCCTCGTTGCCCCGGTCGGTGGTGAGCAGCAGCAGGTCCAGTACGGCCGTGAGCACGGCGGCGATGGCCACCCCGGAGAGCACCAGCCGGCCCGAGGTGATCCGGCCCCCCGTGCGGGCCGTGGTGTAGACGAGCAGCAGCGCCCCCAGCGCGCCCGCGAACGCCGCCACCGGCAGCGACACCGGTCCGAGCAGGGTCACCCCGAACACGATCACCATGACGGCGCCCAGGGACGCACCGGACGAGACGCCGAGCAGGTACGGCTCCGCCAGCGGGTTGCGGATCAGTGCCTGCAGGGCGGTGCCCACCACGGCGAGCCCCGCGCCGGCCACCGCGCCGAGCAGCACGCGGGGCGCGCGGACGTCCAGCACGATGGTTTCCCGAGCCCCCGACCAGTCGGGCTCCGCCCAGGGTGCGCCCAGCGCGTGCGTCACGATGCCCCACACCTGCCCGGGCGGCACGTGCACGGAGCCGAAGGCCAGTCCGGCCGTGACGGACACCACCAGCAGGGCGGCCAGGACGACCAGGGTGGCGGTGAGGCCCGCGGGGCCCCGTCCTCCGCGGGCCCGCCTCGCGGCGGGCGGGGTGTGCTCGGTGGGGGAGTCGGCGCGGGTGGCCGAGGGCGTCACGCGAACTTCTCGGGGTGGATGCCGCGGGCCAGGTCCTCCACCGCGTACGCGGACCGCACGCCGACCAGCGTGGCGGTCAGCGGCAGCACGACGAACCGCTTGTTCCTGATGGCGGGGACGTCCTTGAGGGCGGGCTGGGCGAGCAGGAACTCCTTCTTCTGCTCGACGCTTCCGGAGCCGGCGTAGTCGTAGATCGCGATGACCTCCGGCTTGCGTGCGACGACCTGTTCCCAGGAGGCGTCGCCGAACACCTCGTCCAGGTCGGCGAAGACGTTCTTCCCGCCGGCCAGCCGGATCAGTTCGGTGCCGAGGCTCTTGCCGCCCGCGGTGAAGGCGGACTTGTCGCCGCTGTCGTACACGAAGACGGGCACCTCGGGTGCGCCCTTGACGGCGGCGGCTGCCTCGCCGATCTCCGCCTGGAGCTCGGCGACCAGCTTGTCCGCCCGGTCGGGCACGCCGAAGATCCGGCCGACCGTGCGGACCTCGTCGTAGGTGTCCTGCATCGTCACCTGCTTCTTGCCGCAGTACTCGCGGTTCAGGTGGGTGTCGATGCCGGCGTCCGCGAACGCCTTGCGGGTACGGCCCTCCTTCTCGTCGAAGGCGCTGCCGTAGCCGCCGTAGACGAGGTCCGGCTCGGCGTCCAGGACGGTCTCGAAGGACGGTTCCCGCTCGGCCAGTTCGGGGATGGCGGCGAAGTCCTGCTCCAGTTCGGGGAGGACCGCGGAATCGGGGAAGGCGGTGCCGACCATGCGGTCCTTCAGGCCCAGCGCCAGCATGAGCTCCGCCGGGTGCTGGTGGATGGTGACCACGCGGGCGGGCGGCTTGTCGTACGTGGTCTTCACACCGCAGTTGTCGATGGTGACCGGGAAGCCCTCGGCCGACGGCGCCGCGGCCTTCGGGTCCGCTGGGGTGTCCTTCGCCGAGCCGCATCCGGCGGTCAGCAGGGCGGCCGACAGGGCGACCGTCGCGGCGGCGGCACGCAGGGCACGGCGCCGGCGGGCAGGGGTGAACAGCGGGGGACGGGACGTGCCGTCGTACACGTGAAGCCTCCTGGGGAGTCCGCGCTCCTCGGATCGGGCCCGCGACAGGCCAGTGTCCTGACTCCCGGATCGACGCTCCGCCCCCTGGCCTTCCCGCGCGGCGCGCAGTGGCGTACGAAGGGGTGCACTCCCCGGTCACAGTGGCGGGACCGTGCCGGATTCGCACCGGCTTCCTGATCTCCCGTCGCGGTGATGACCCGTTGATCCTACGGTCTGCCCGGCCGGCGTCAAAAGGGCGTGCGCAGCCGCCCGCGCGCCCCCGTGTCCTCCGTCACGCCTCGCGGACCGCCCGCAGCACCAGCCGCTCGGCGCTCCCGTCGTACGGGCGGCCGTCGAAGCCGCCGAAGACCTCCACCCGGCCGAAGCCCGCCTCCTCCACCATCCGCCGCAGCTCGACCGCGCTGTACACGAACCACACCAGGGTGGCCCGCGTCACCCGCTCGCCCCGCACCAGCACCCAGTCGCTGCGCAGCCGGGCCCAGTCGTCCAGCACCGTGTCGGTCTGCACCAGCAGGTCGTCGCCGCGCTGCACCACCTTCGGCGGGGTCACCTTCCGGGCCAGCAGTTCCTTGCCCGCGAGGTCCAGGACGAGCGTGCCGCCCGGCGCCAGACAGGTGTACATGGTGCGCAGCACCCGGGCGTTGTCGGCGGGGTCCTCGAAGTAGCCGAAGGACGTGAACAGGTTCAGGACGACGTCGAAGCCGCCCGGCTCCTCGTACGCCCGCGCGTCGGCCTGCACGTACGCGGCCTCGGCGCCCGCGTCGGCGGTGCGCTTGCGCGCCCGGTCCAGCATGGCCGGGCTCAGGTCCACGCCCGTCACGCGGTGGCCGCGCAGCGCCAGCGGCACGGTGAACACCCCCGGCCCGCAGCACAGGTCCAGCACCCGGGAGCCGGGGGCGAAGGACAGCAGCGGAGAGCCGTCGAGCACCTCCGCGGCCTGCGCGTACCGCTGCTCGGAGAAGAGGAAGTCGTGGAACTCGGTCCAGAAGTCATCGTCCTGGAACCCGCCGGTCCGTGTCATGAGGGGTCGGTGCTCCTTCGTCGTCGTGTGCGGGGAGGGGATTCGCCCCGCGGTCGCGCAGGGCCAGCAGCAGCGGGGGCAGCAGCAGGCACTGCGCCGCGGCCAGCAGCCAGAACCAGCCGGTGTCCCCGGCCCGTTCGCCGAACCCGTAGAGGTGGCCGCCCAGCAGCCCGCTCGCGCAGGCGCCGAGCCCCGCGGCCAGCCGCTGCTGCCCGAAGACCACCGCGTCCGAGCGGGAGCTGCGGCGCAGCGCCTCCAGGTCGTTCTTCAGGAACAGCACGATGTCGCCCAGGGTGATCAGCGCCCCGCCGGCCAGCAGCGCCGGACGGGTGCCGGCCGCCAGGACCGCCAGCCCGCCGGCCAGGCCGGCGAAGCCGACCGCGAGGGCCGCCGCGTACGGCATGCGCTCGATCAGGCCGGAGGCGAGCGGCTGCACGACGATGACCAGCGCGAAGCAGAGCAGCAGCACCAGGCTGTAGAAGGTGCCGGACGCCCGCTCGACGGCGTACACCGCCAGGTAGTGCTGGAAGTGGAAGTACAGGTAGAACGCCAGGGCGTTCGCGGCGAACGGCAGGGCCGCCACCCCGGCCAGCAGGCCCCGCCCCGCCGCCCCGCCGCCGGGCTGCTCCCGCCCGCCCGCCGCGGGAAGCCGCGCGTGGCCCGCGGTCACCAGCACGAACAGCGCGGTCACCGCCGCGAACAGCCAGCCGGGCGAGGACAGCACGAACGGCCCGGCGACCAGCGGCCCCACCGCCATGCCCGCGTTGAGGGCGGCGTTGCCCGCCGACAGGAACGCCGGACGGCGCTCGTCGGCCACCCCGTGCACCAGGTACGCCTTGTTCGCGGGCAGGTACAGCGCGGCCCCGCAGCACGTCAGGATCAGCGCCCCGACGGCCAGCGGCGGCCACCGCAGCGCCAGCAGGAAGCAGGCGAACCCGGCGGTGCGCACGAGCAGCGCCCACAGCATCGTCCGGCGCAGCCCGATCCGGTCCGCCAGGGCTCCGCCCGCGATGCCGCCGGAGAACTGCACGAGCGACGCGGCGGCCAGCACGGCACCCACCGTGCCGAGCCCCATCCCGAGCCGCTCGTGCAGGAACACCGACATGAACGGCAGGACCATGAAGCTGCCGAGCGGGATCAGGAACGAGCTGAGCAGCAGGAAGCGCAGCGGGCCGTCGAGCGACGACAGCGCGGCCCGCAGGCCCTCCCCGCCCGGAGCATGGTCAGCCACCCGACGCCCCGCCGGCGGCGTCCCGGACCGGCACCGGCTCGGTGAGCACCGTCAGCGCGTTGGCGGCGGCGACCGCGCGGTGCGTGGCGAGCTCCGCGGTCTCCGCCTCCGCGTAGACGATGCCCGCGTACCCGCGGCTGTCGGCCAGGTGCTCCACCCGGTCGCCGACCGACCTGACCGGGTACCAGGCAGGCGACCCCGGCATGTCCGCCAGCCGCTCCAGCCCGGCGACACCGGTGAACACCCCGGGCGCGGCCGGGTAGCCCAGCACGAAGGCGACCGCCGGACCGCCGGGCAGGTCGGCGTCCATCAGGCGGGGGCGGCGGCCGAGCGCCGCCTCGACCAGCGCCTCGTACACGTTGGCGCCGAGCGCCCGGCACATGCCCTCGCCGACCAGGGCGCCCCCGATCCGGGGGTTGACCTCCACGACCTCCGGGCCGCCCGCGGTCAGGACGAACTCCACGTGCGCGAAGCGGTCGGTGTAGCCGATCGCCGCGAGCACCTCGCCGAGCCACCGCTCCAGCCCGGCCCGCCGCGCCTCGGGGAAGGCCACGGGGAACGCGGTGATCTCCTCCCGGAAGTGCGGCTCCGGCGACATCAGCCGGCTGGAGACGCCCAGCAGCCGTGTCCGGCCGGCCCAGGTGAGGGTCTCGGCGCTGTACACCGGCCCGCTGAAGTACGGCTCCGCGAACAGCCGCCCCTTCAGCTCCCGCCCGGCCGCCTCGCGCAGCGCCGCCCCCAGCTCCGCCTCGTCGCGGACCAGCCAGACGTTCTGGCTGCCGGTGCCCGCCGTGTCCTTCAGGACGGCGGGCAGCCCGACCTCCTTCGGCAGCACCTGCGCGAGCTCCGCCGCCGGCGCCTCCACGGCACGCCCGCGCGTCAGCCCCGCCTCGTGCAGGCGGCCCCGCACGGCCGCCTTGTCGCGGGTGAGCCGCAGGACGGCCGGATCGAGTCCGGGCAGGCCGAGGCGTTCGGTGAGCGCGGCGCCGACCGTCGTCCAGGTGTCGGTGGAGCTGATCAGCCCGCGCAGGCCGGGCATCCGGCCCAGCAGCTCCGCCACGCCGTCCACGTCGAAGGTGTCGGTCTCCACCACGTCGAGCGCGTCGGCCGGGAGCCGTTCCAGCTCGTACGTGTAGAAGGAGCGGTCGCAGGTGAGCAGCGTCAGCCGCTCCCCGAGCGCGTCGGCGGCCCGCACCAGGTGCCCGAGGCCGAAGGTGAGGGACTCCAGGGAGACGACGGTCATGCCGCCCGCTCCTTGCGCGGGGCCGGGTGGGCGGCGCGCCGCCAGGCCATCGTGGACCAGGGCATGGACATCTCCTCGGGTGCGGTGATCTCGACCGGTTTCAGGGCGGTGGGGTCCGGGGCCTCCGCGTGCCGGGCGAAGACCCGCTCGACGTAGCGGTGCCCGGTGTCGGCGCCGATCACAAGGTGCAGCCGGTCAGGGTGTCGGCGGGCCTCGTGCGCGGCGGCCAGGTATCCGGCGCCGGTGGACAGCCCGGCGAAGACGGCGTGGTCGCGCAGCAGCGCCACCGTGCCCGCCATCGCGTGGGTGAAGTCCAGCCAGTGCACGGCGTCGTAGAGGTGGTGGCGGACGTTGTCGAAGGCGATGGACGACCCGATCCCGGCGATGATCGCCTCCGGGTCGTGGTGGTCCTCGCTGCCGAAGGTGACGCTGCCGAAGGGCTGGACGCCGACCAGCCGCACCGACGGGTCCGCGGCGCGCAGGCGTTCCACGACGCCGCCGGTCGAGGCGCCGGAGCCCACCCCGCCGACGACGGTCAGGGCGGCTCCGGGGAAGGCCGCGCTGATCCGGTCGGCGACCTCGTGGTAGCCGAGGTAGTGCACGGCGTCGTGGTACTGCCGCATCCAGTGCCAGTCGGGGTGGCCGGCGAGGACCTCCTTCACCCGCCGTACCCGCAGCTCCTGGTCGAGCTTGAGGTTCTCCGAGGGCCTGACCTGCTCCACGGTGGCGCCGAGGATCTCCAACTGGGCCCGTGTGGTGGTGTCGACGGTGGTCGACGCGACGATGTGGCAGCGCAGGCCGTGGCGGTGGCAGGCCAGCGCCAGCGCGTAGGCGTAGATGCCGCTGGAGCTGTCCACCAGGGTCTGCCCCGGCCGGATCGTGCCTTGCTCCAGCAGGTGGCGGACGGCGGCGAGCGCCGAGTAGACCTTCATCGACTCGAACCGGATCAGGACGAGCCCGTCGGCGAGCCGGACGAGGTCGGGGACCTTCAGTGCGTCGGCGATGTGGGGGTGGATCACCCGTAGCCTCCTTGGGCGAAGGAACACTGGTGGCCGAGCGAGTGGAAGAACGCGGACAGTTCCGACTTCAGGGCGGCGTCGAGGCGGCGGGGGAAGAGGTAGCCGATCAGGCAGCCCGTGTGGGCGACGAACACGCCGTCGGCGCCGAACCGCTCGCGGTGGGCGAGCAGGGCGTCGAACGCCGCCTTGGGCAGTACGTCCTGCGACAGGGCGGCGCTGGTGGTGGCCGCCCGGGCCACGGTGGCCGGGTCGCCGGAGGCGAAGCCCTTCAGCAGGTCGGTCAGGCACCGCTCGTACTCCTCGCCGCGCCGCCGGTAGTGCGCCAGCAGCAGGCCGGTCACGGCGGCCGTGTCCACCGTCCCGGGCTCGGTGACGTAGGCGGTGTGGAAGCCGAGGTCCGTGCCGAGCCGCCGGACCACGCGGTGGCGTCCGCTGAGGTACAGGGCGAACTCGTCGAGGAACACGCTGTCGGCCCGCTCGACCGCCGCCAGGACCCCGAGGACCACGTCCGTGTCGTACGGCAGGGCGAAGAGCCGGAACAGGCAGCGCAGAGTCGCCACCATGTCGGCGGTGGAGCTCGCCATCCCCACCCCCACCCGCAGGTCGGAGTGGGTGCTCCAGCGGCCGGGCGGCAGCACCAGACCGAAGTGCTCCAGGAAGAGCCGGACCGCCGCCGCCGACTTCTCCCCGAGGGGCAGCGGGTCGGGCTCCTCGCTCCCCGGGGTGAAGTGCACCCAGGAGTGGCGGTCCACGGGGAACGACACCACGGCGATGTCCGGTTCGGGGCCCGCCCGCAGCGGGCCCTGGTACAGCTCGCCGAGGGTGCCGTGGCACACGCCGGACACCGTGCGTCCCGGGGGCCGCCGCGCCCCGAGGGCCGCTCCCGCCGGTGTCAGCACCGGCAGGTCGCGTCCGCCGCGGGGCCGGCCGGCCGGCATCCGGCGCGGACGACGGGGACTCGCGTGGTCACGGGCATGTCCTCCTCCTGGTCCCGGGCCCCGGGGGCGACCGGGCAGGAGGAGCGGCGCGGCGGGTGCCGTGTAGCCGTCCGTACCGCCGACCCAGTCCTCGAGGCCACCGCGTACAGCCCGCTGTCGGGAGCGGGCGCAGTGGCAGGTCTTCGGACTCGTGGGCACGCCCACCGGGTTGTCCGGCGGGCACCTACCGGCCGTCGCTTCCCCGGCCCCGGCGAGACGGGGCCCAGTGCTGGTGACGGCTGTCGTTCCCACTCACCGCTGCGGGACAGTCCCGGATTCCCACCGGGTTCCCTCTTGCGTCGCGCCGCCCGGAGGCGTGGCCGGACGGGAGGCGCGAACCGACTGCTGGCCTCAGCGTAGGGCGGCGCGCGCCCGCGCGGCAGGGGCGCACCGCCGGTTGTCCGGATGCGATCGGTCCGAGGGGCGGGCACGGGCGCCCCGACGTGCCACGGCCGACACGTCGGCCACTCTGGCCGGATGTGCTCTCGGATGCTCCGGGCGTCCCGGCCACACTGGGTGGCCGACGCGGCACCCGCACACCGCCCCCGGTGTCCCGCGCACAGGAAGGCACGGGATGCTGCCCGACACCACCTCCGAGGACGGCGGCACGACCGCGCGGCCCGCCCCCGGCCGGCGCACGGACGGCCGCGCCGCCCTCGGCGCCGACCTGCGGGCCGCGCTGCCCGACGCCGTCACGGCGGTCGCCGTCACGGCGGCCGTCTTCGCCTTCCTGTACGCGCGCATGGCGTCCGGGGAGTCGGCGACGGTCGCGGTCATGCCGTTCATGGACGACCCCGGCACCTACTGGATGTACCTGCTCAGCCAGGCGTTCGGCTGGTCGGGCCTGCTGTGGGCCTGGGGCACCGTGATGCTCGGGCTGCTGCTGTCGGGGCCGCGCCCCGCCCGGCTGCCGGTGTCCCGCCGCCTCCTCGAACGCTGGCACCGCACCACGAGCCTCACCACGATGGCCCTGATGTGCGCGCACGCGCTGATGTTCGCGGCCGAACTCGTCCGCTACGACGACCGGTCGGCGTGGACCACCCGGCTGTGGGCGGGCTTCGCGGACACGTTCGTGCCCGGCTGGTACGACTCCGGCACCGGCCGGATCGCCATCCCCCTCGGTCAGGGAGCGCTCTATCTGGCCATTCCACTCGGCCTGCTGTTCTACGTCCGGCACCGCATCGGGGCCAGCACGTGGCGCCGGCTGCACCGCTTCGTGATCGTCGTGTACGTGCTGAGCGTCTGGCACACCCTGCTGTACGGCACGAACGTCTGGTACGGCGAATGGCCCCGCACGATGCTGTGGCTGCTGCAACTCCCCGTCGCGGCGCTGCTGCTGATCCGGCTGCTGCGGCCCGCCCGGCGCGCCGAGCGGCTGGGCCCGCCGCGGGCGGACGCGGCCCTGCCCGGTTGGGCGGCGCGGGCCGCGGGCCGGGTGGCCGCGGCGGCGGTCGTGGTGGCCCTGGTCGTCGTGGCCGCGTCCGGCAGGGACGGCGGCCGCGACCGCCCCGACGACCCGCCCCCGGCGAGCCCGCACGCCCACGAACCCGGCTGACAGTGAGGATGCGTCGTGGTGACGCCGCGGGTGGGCCCGCCCCTCCCACTGACGTACGTCCCGCACGACGCCCTGTGGCCGGCCGGGGCGGGAGGTGTGACGGTTCGTTCGCTGCGCTCTCGAACCGAACGAAGGCCACCGCGCGCTGCGCGCGGTGGCTGCGCTCCCGCTCCGCGGGTGCGGCGATGGCGCGTACCGGCGCTGACACCCCGTCACGGGCGAACATATGATCGTCCGCCATGTCCCATGAAACGGCTCATGACGCCGCGGCCGACCTCGGGCTCGCGGACCAGGCGCGGGCGTTACGCGAAGGCGGGGTGACCGCGACGGAACTCGTGCGCGCCTGCCTCGACCGCGTCGAGGCGACCCGCACCACCCTCAACGCCTTCCGCTGCGTGCGGGCGGAGGAGGCCCTCGCCGAGGCGCGGGAGGCCGACCGGCGGCTCGCGGCCGGCGACCCGGCCCCGCTCCTCGGTGTGCCCGTCGCCGTCAAGGACGACACCGACGTGGCGGGGCTGCCCACCCGCTTCGGCACCGCCGGCGCCGTCCCGCCCGCGACCGCCGACGGCGAAGCCGTGCGCAGGCTGCGCGCCGCGGGCGCCGTCGTCGTCGGCAAGACGAACTCCTGCGAACTCGGCCAGTGGGCGTTCACCGAAGGCCCCGCCTTCGGCGCCACCCGCAACCCGTGGAACCTCCGCCACACCCCCGGCGGCTCCTCCGGCGGCTCCGCCGCGGCCGTCGCCGCCGGGCTCGTCCCGGCCGCCCTCGGCTCCGACGGTGCCGGCTCCATCCGCATCCCCGCCGCCTGGACCGGCCTGGTCGGCATCAAGCCGCAGCGGGGCCGGGTCTCCGTCCACCCGTACGACGACTGCTTCGAGGGCCTGACCGTGAACGGCCCGCTGGCCCGCACCGTCGCCGACGCCGCCCTGCTGCTCGACGCGGTCTGCGGGGCGCACCCCCGGGAGGGCCTGCGGCTGCCCGCGGTCGACGCCTCGGCCGCCGCGCGCCGCGACCCCGGCCGGCTCCGGATAGCGCTCGCCTGGAAACCGCCCTTCACCGCCACGCCCGCGCCCCTCCACCCCGACATACGCCGGGCCGTCACCGGCCTCGCCGACACCCTGGCCCGGCTCGGCCACGCCGTGGAGGAGGCCGGGCCCCGCTACGGCCTCATCGGCCTCGGCTTCCTGCCCCGCGCCACCGCCGGCGTCGCCGCCTACGCCGACCGGCACCCCGAACCGGCGCTCCTGGACCCACGCACCCGGAGCACCGCACGCACCGGCCGCCGCCTCCGCGGCCCGCTGCTGCGCGCGGCCCGCGCCCGCGAGGCCGCCCAGCACCGCCGGGTCGGCGCGTTCTTCGCCTCGTACGACGTCGTCCTCACTCCCACGACGGCGTCCCCGCCGCCCCGCGTCGGCCTCTTCGACACGATGAGCGCCTGGCGCACCGACACCATCATGGCCGCCGCCTGCCCCTACACCTGGCCGTGGAACGTCCTCGGCTGGCCCGCGGTCAACGTCCCCGCGGGCCTCACCGGCGCCGGGCTGCCGGTCGGCGCCCAGCTCCTCGGACCGGGCGGCGGCGAAGAGCGCCTGATCTCCCTCGCCGCCCAGCTGGAGGGCGAGCTGCGCTGGCAGGAGCGGCGGCCGCACGGCCTGGAGCAGCTGTGGGCCGGCCGGGCGCCGTGACCGGGGCCCGACCGGCGGGCCGCGGCGGGAGGTGGGCCGGCGGGCACGCGGCATGATGTGATGGACATATGATCGATCAGCTGCTGGACGACGCCTTCCTCACCGCCGCCGAGGACGCGGTCCGTGCCGCGGCCGCCGCGGAGGTCATGCCGCGCTGGCGGCAGCTCGCCGCGCACGAGGTCACCGAGAAGAGCGGCCCCCACGACCTGGTGACCGTCGCGGACCGCGCCGCCGAGGAACACCTCACGGCGTCCCTCACGGCCCTGCTCCCGGGCTCCGTGGTGGTGGGGGAGGAGGCCGTGCACGCCGACCCGCGCGTGTACGAGGCGGTGCGCGGCGACACGTACGTGTGGATCGTCGACCCCGTGGACGGCACCCGCCAGTTCGTCCACGGCGACCCGGGCTTCTGCACCCTCGTGGCGCTGGCCCGGCACGGGGAGCTGCTGGCCTCCTGGACCTTCGCCCCCGCCAAGGACGAGATGGCCGTCGCGGTACGGGGCCGCGGCGCCCGGCTGAACGGCGCCGAGCTGCACGCCGGAGCGCCGCGGCCGGACGCCCCGCTGCGGGTGGCCACCTCCCACCCCGACTACACGACCCCCGACCAGAAGCGCGCCCTGCTGGGCCTGACCACGTCGGGCGTCGACCCGCGGCCCTGCGGCTCGGCCGGCCTCGCCTACCTCGCGGTGGCCCGCGGCGAGCTGGACGCCCTGGCCTTCTCCTGGGAGTACGCCTGGGACCACGCCGCGGGACTGCTGCTGCTCACGGAGGCGGGCGGCGCCCACGTCACCGTCGGCGGCCGCCCGTTCAGCATCACCGGCGGCAACGTACTGCCGTTCGCGGCGGCCCGGGACGCCGCGACGGCGCAGCGGGTGCGCGGGCTGATGGCGGCGCAGTAGGGCAGGGAGGCGCGGGCCGGCCCGCGCCTCCCTCAGGTGCCCGTTCGGGGCCCGCACCGGCGGGGGAGGGGCGCGCCCGCGCACGGCGCACCCGACCGGCCCGCCCCCGTACCCGCGCGACGGGACGTGCGGTGCGCTCCCGCCCCGGACACGCGCCTGTCCGACCCCGTACGGCCCGCGGTCGGCACCCGCCGTTGCGCGCTCGGCCGCGGGCAACTGCCGTCCGGGCGCCACCGTTCGGGGCGCCGCGGCATATCCTGGCGCTCTTGCCGTGCTCGGCCGGAAGGCCGACGAGGATGGGCGAAGGAGGGGCGAGGTGCCGTCGATGCTGGACGCCGTCGTCGTGGGCGCGGGCCCCAACGGACTGACCGCCGCCGCGGAACTGGCCCGCCGGGGGTTCTCGGTGGCCGTCTTCGAAGCCAAGGACACCGTCGGCGGCGGAGCCCGCACCGAGGAGCTCACCCTCCCGGGCTTCCGCCACGACCCCTGCTCGGCCGTGCACCCGCTGGGCGCGGGCTCCCCGGCGTTCACGGGGATGCCCCTGGACCGGTACGGCCTGGAGTGGCTGCACGCGCCGCTCCCGATGGCGCACCCCTTCGACGACGGCACGGCGGCCGTGCTGGCCCGCTCCGTCGCCGAGACCGCCGCGTCGTTCGGGCCCCGGGACGCCGGCGCGTACCGCCGGCTGGTCGCCCCGTACGCCGGCAGGTGGGACACACTCGCCCGGGACTTCATGTCGCTGCCCGCGACCGCCCTGCCCCGCGACCCCGTCCTGCTGGCCCGCTTCGGCCTCACCGGTCTGCCGCCCTCCACATGGCTGATGCGCCGCTTCCGCGACGACCGGGCGCGTGCCCTCTTCGCGGGCCTCGTCGCCCACGTCATCGCGCCGCTCGGCGGACTCGCCACCGGCGCGATCGGGCTCGTCTTCGCGCTCGCCGCCCACGCGGGCGGCTGGCCGCTGCCGCGCGGCGGCTCCCAGGCGATCTCGGACGCCCTCGCCGGGTACGTCCGCGCGCTCGGCGGCACCCTCCACACCGGCTACGAGGTGAAGCGCCTCGACGACCTGCCGCCCGCCCGCGCCTATGTCTTCGACACCTCCCCGACGGCCCTGGCCCGGATCGCCGGCCTCGGCGGCCTCTACGACGGCTACCGCTACGGAGCCGCCGCCTTCAAGGTCGACTACGCCCTGTCCGGCCCCGTCCCGTGGACCGCCGAGGAACCCCGCCGCGCGGGCACCGTCCAGATCGGGCCGAGCAGCCGCGAGATCGGCACCGCCCTGCGGGAGGCGTCCGACGGGACCCCGCCCCGGGTGCCGTTCCTCATCACCGCCCAGCCCAGCCTGGTGGACCCCTCCCGCGCCCCCGAGGGCAAGCACGTGTTCTGGGCGTACGGGCACGTCCCGCACGGCTGGCAGGGCGACCTCACCGAAGCGATCGAGCGCCAGATCGAACGCTTCGCCCCCGGCTTCCGCGACCTCGTCCTGGCCCGCGCGACCGCGGGCCCGCCCGAGCTCGCCGCCCGGAACGCCAACTACGTGGGCGGCGACATCGCCTGCGGCGCCGCCCGCGGCCTGCAACTGCTGCTGCGGCCCCGCCTCACGCTGCGCCCCTACAGCACCCCCCACCCGGCGGTCTTCCTCTGCTCGTCGGCCACCCCGCCCGGGCCCGGCGTCCACGGCATGTCCGGCCACAACGCCGCCAAGGCGGTCTGGCGCCACCTCCGCAGCACCGCCTGACCCGTCCGACCTGACCCCAGGAGACCCCGTGACCGAGCAGCCGCCCGCCGTGCGCCTCGTCCAGGGCGACATCACCCGCCAGCGCGTGGACGCCGTCGTCAACGCCGCCAACTCGTCCCTGCTGGGCGGTGGCGGCGTCGACGGAGCCATCCACCGCGCGGGCGGCCCCGACATCCGCGCGGACTGCCGCGCCCTGCGCGCATACCACTACGGTCGCGGGCTCCCCACCGGCCAGGCCGTCGCCACCACCGCGGGACGCCTCCCGGCCCGCTGGGTCATCCACACCGTCGGCCCGGTGTACGCCGAGGACGAGG
>NZ_MKXB01000165.1 GCF_001865245.1 Streptomyces sp. CC53
CACCAGATCGCTCACACCCCACCAACGACCCAGAACCCGAATCGTTTCGGATCAATATTCCCCGTTGCTGACACTGAGGATCACCAGGCAGATTCTGCGAGACGCCCTGATCTGCTACCGACAGCTGGTGGAGCTGAACTTCCCATCCCTCGCCCCTGCACTGGGCCTGTACAGCGCCCTGCCTGTGAGCGCTGAGGGCATGGTGGTCATGCCGGAGGACGACACGGACGGTTCCCACAGCGGCTTGATCTATACCCTCCGTCCCAAGACCGCAGGGCGCCGCAATGACCCACCTGAGGTGGACCTGGATCTGTGGACCGAGCCGGGGTTCGGCCCCACCTCCCCGTTCCCCGGTGGGCCGGTCGAATCCAAGACGAACTTCCATCGGCCGTACTACGTAGATCGCGAACTGACCACGGGATCGTCCCGCCCGGCAACTGAGCTTGCCTATGAGTGGCTAATCCGTGACTTGAAGGCGGTTGGCTGGCTGGGTGTGAACGTCCATCTCTCCGCATGAAAGACGTCAGGGACGGCGATCGGCCAGACACGCCGTCCAGCTTCCGTAGTGGGTGATGGCCGAGCCCGATGCCGCCGTTGCGCCAGTCGGCCGACCGGCCGCGCGCGGCGCTCACCTTCTACTGGCCGTTCGAACGGCGCCAGGTCCGGGTGCCAGGGCACTGTAGAGCCCGCGTCCGCCGAGCAGAGCGCCGCGGATCTCCTGGCCCGTCTCGGAGCAGATCGCCGCGGTGCTTCCGCTGAGCTACAGGGGCTGACCTGCGCGAACGTACCCTTCCAGGCGCCCGTCCCAGGGCCCTGTGGGACGTATGTGGGATCCACGGATCCCCGGGAACCGTGGGACGCGAGCGCCCCACGGTGAGCACACCAGTGCACAACGTCTCCTTCGAGAGCGGTGTACCAAAGTGCCAACTATCTCTCTGATTCCGCTCCTCGAGCCGCTGACGCTACTTGGCATCAGCACAGGTCATGGACGTCGCCTGGTGCCAAGTAGGAATCTTGGTCACAGCACCTGTGACTGACACCTATAGTTGACACATAACAGCGACAATTGTCATCAAGATCGCCGATACCGTTCAGCGGCAAATCTGGGCTCCACCGCTCAGCGGCAGCATCCGTCGTCTTGCCACCGGTAGAGGCGCGGCTACGACCCGGGCTCTTCCGGCCACCCGACCCCCGGCGCCTCTCGCTTCACGTAGGAAATCTGCCGCGGCCCTACCGGAAGACGGGAGCATGACCGCCCGGAGCAGGGTTGTGAGCTGTACGGGGGATCACCGAGGCGCGCCTCCGCCCTCGTCACCGCAAAGGTCTCCAGCGTCGGAATCCCAGGGGTTCGACTCCCCTGGGCCCCACCGCCGAACACCCTGACCTGTGGAAACGTGGTTTCAGGGGATACTTGTGGTGCGCAGGTGTGCGCACCAGGGGGTGTGGGAGTCCTTGAGGTACAAGGGGTGTGGTGACTGATGTCTCCCCAGTGGATCCCCTGATGCTCGTTGGGGTTGACGGGCGGTAGGCGTCGGCTACGCGGGGACGCTCGCCGTCGCCCGGCTGCGGCGCGATGGTGTCCCGCTGGGCTCGCGGCGGTCGTCCACGCCGTATGGCATGTTCCGGAGTGGGGTGCGGAGCCGTTGATCACGACGGTGGGGCTGAAATCGTACAGGGGGCGGGTGTTCCCGTTCCCGGCCTCAACCGGTGGCCAAGGGGCGAGCGGGCTGGTCGCTTGCTCCCTCCGGCGAACGGCGGAGGATTGGCAAAGGTGCGGGCGGGTTCGATGTCGAGCCACTCGACCCGGCGGGTCTGAGGTCCTGCGTGATCGCCATGGTCCGAATCATGTCAGGCATGCCGACGAACAGCGGCGGCCGTATGGTATATAGGCCCATGCCCAGCCGGTCTGGCGGTACTGCGGACGGCGTACGTGGGGCGTCGCCGTCCCAATGACCGTCCGGAAGTGGCGGCCTTCTCTTCCTGGGACCGCAGCCTCCCGTTCATGCCGTTGCAGACCGAGAAGAGCGCTGAGCGCGGACGCGTCGACGCCGCACACGAGTTGGGGTACTTGGTTCTGTCTGGGCCTGTGGAGCAGGTCCCCTGGTCCACAGGCCCAGACAGAAAGGGAGGAGTATGCCTTGCTGCGACCTGACTCATGCCGGCCGAAGTCGTTCTGATGTGCGCCGAGAACGTGAACCCAGAGCACCACCTGGATCCTGCGGGCGAAGGGGCGCTGGAACGTCGCCGCCATGCCCAGGTCAGCGTTCCCGGCGCTTCTCCTTCCACACGGTCACGACCGAGGGTCGCGGGATGCTGCCCGGGCCGTCGGGCCAGTGCGAGGCCGGGTTCTCGGTGGTGGCGCCGTCGAGTTCGCCGGGGTGCTGGGCGGCGATGAGGATGCGGTCCTCGGTGATGATGGGGCCGCAGGTCTCAGCGCCGACCGGGACGGTGAGGAACTGCTTGACGTGGCCGCGCTCGGAGCCCTTGAGGGGGACGGCGAAGAGGCCGTCGTTGGAGCCGAGGGCGTTGCCGTCGGTGGCGAGCCAGAGGTTGCCGTGCTCGTCGAAGGCGATGTTGTCGGGGCAGGAGATCGGGCTGACCCGGCTCTTGTCGTAGCCGGCGAAGTAGGTGGAGGGGTCGGCGGGGTCGCCGCAGACGAGGACGAGGCGCCAGCCGAAGGTGAGGGAGGCGGCGTCGGAGCGGCGCTCCTCCAGTTCGAGGATGTGGCCGTGCTTGTTGCCCTTGCGCGGGTTGGCCTCGTCGGGGCCGGCCTTGCCGGTGGCGCCGCGGTCCTTGTTGTTGGTGAGGGCGACGTAGACGCGGCCGGTGACCGGGTGGGGCTCGACGTCCTCGGGGCGGTCCATCTTGGTGGCGCCGACCTTGTCGGCGGCGAGGCGGGTGAAGACGTACACCTCCTCGGCGGTCATGCCGGGTACGTGCGACGTCGTGCCGCTGGCGAGCGGGATCCACTCGCCGCCGCCGTCGAAGGAGCCGTCCTCGGGGAGCTTCCCGGTGCCGTCGATCTCGGCGGCGGGGCTGTCGCCGGTGAACCGGGCGACGTAGAGGGTGCCCTCGTCGAGCAGGCGCATGTTGTGGGCGCGCGCGGAGGGGCTGTTTCCCTTCCGGTAGGCGTGCTTGGAGACGTACTTGTACATGTAGTCGAAGCGCTCGTCGTCGCCCATGTAGAGGGCCACGCGGCCGTCGCGGGTCAGGCGGGGCTCGGCGGCCTCGTGCTTGAAGCGGCCGAGCGCGGTGCGCTTGCGCGGGACGGAGTGCGGGTCGGACGGGTCGATCTCGACGATCCAGCCGTGGCGGTTGGGCTCGTTGGGGTCCTTGGCGATGTCGAAGCGGTCGTCGAACCGCTCCCACTTGCGGGGGCTCGCGCCCTTCGGGAGGCCGTAGCGGGCGAGGCGCTGCTGGGCGACCGGGTCGGTGACGGCGGCGGCGTTGGCGAAGTACTGGTTGAAGTTCTCCTCGCCCGACAGGACGGTGCCCCAGGGAGTGATGCCGCCGCCGCAGTTGTTGAGGGTGCCGAGCACGAACGTGCCGGTCGGGTCGGCGACGGTCCTGAGGAGCTCGCCGCCGGCGGCGGGGCCGGTGAGGCGGAAGGGGGTGGTGGCGGTGATCCGGCGGTTGAAGGCGTCGCCCACCGGCCACAGTCGTCCGGAGCGCCGGTCGGCGCGGACGACGAGGACGGTCAGGCCGTGGGCGGCCCAGGCGGTCTCGACCTGCTCGCGGGTCGGGTTCGCCGGGTCGTAGCCGTAGAACATGATCTCTTCGTCGGTGTACTCGTGGTTGACCACGAGCAGCTGGTGGCCGCGGCCACGGGGCGCGTCCAGGAGGGCCATGTAGTCGCAGTTGTAACCGAACTGCATGGCCTGGGCGCGGGCGGACTGTCGGCGGGCGTCGAAGCGCGGCGCGCCGGGGAGGACCGGGTCGCCCCAGCGGATGACGACCTGCTGGGCGTAGCCCTCGGGGACGGTCACGGCGTCGGCGGTGTTCGGGGCGACCGGCGTGAAGTCGAGGCCGCGCGGCGGGCGGCCGTGGCCCCCGTGCCGGGCGGAGCCGGCGGTGGCCGGGGCGGCGGTGAGTCCTGCGGCGCCGGTGGCCATGGCCAGGACGGTCGCGCCCTTGAGCATGCCCCGGCGGGACATCGCCCGCGCGACGACGTCGCCGAAATAGGTGTTCAGCGAGCGGTTGGGGGCCTCGTGGGAGCAGGCGTTGCCGCACCGGTACCGGCAGGTCAGCGCCGACCGGGCGGTGTTGTGGCTGGGCAGCAGCGGCAGCTCGGTGCGCCGGCTGTCACGGTCGCCGGGTACGGGCTGGTCGGGCACGGTTCCTCCACACGCAAGGGGGCACGGACGGTCCTGCCGCCGAGGACATAGGCGGCCATCGATGGAGGACGCTAGGCGGCGGATACCCGCGGCGCGTGGCCTGAAGGGTGAACTCCGCCCGAACACTGGACGGAAACCGTCGCGGACGACCCCTCCTAGCATCATGATCTGTCTATATAGATGAACGGCTATCGTTCATCGCGGAGGGGTCCCCCGTACACCGGGTGTTCACATAGACGGCCTTCGATCTGGTTGTCCGAACGGGGCGCGCCGCGCACCGGATCCAGAACGCCGGGCATCCGGCAGACACGAGGGTCGAGAGTCGTGAACATTTCCACTTCGCTGCGCCGGGCCAAGGCTCCCCTGGCGCTGACGGCTGCCGTGATGCTGGCCGCGAGTGCGTGCGGCGGCGGCGACGCGGGTTCGAAGGGCGAGGGCGGCGAGGGCGGCGGCAAGGAGCTGTCCGGCAAGGTGCTGATCGACGGCTCCAGCACGGTCGCCCCGCTGTCCAGCGCGGCCTCGGAGCTGTACGCGGAGAAGCAGTCCAAGGTCCAGGTCACGGTCGCCACTTCCGGCACCGGCGGGGGCTTCAAGAAGTTCTGCGTCGGCGAGACGGACATCTCCGACGCCTCCCGTCCGATCAAGGACGAGGAGATCAAGACCTGTGAGCAGAACGGCATCAAGTACGAGCAGTTCGCCGTCGCCAACGACGCGCTGAGCGTCGTCGTCCACAAGGACAACACCTGGGCGAAGTGCCTGACCGTCGCGCAGCTGAAGAAGATGTGGGAGCCCGGTTCCAAGGTGAACAACTGGAACCAGATCGACCCCTCCTTCCCCGACGAGCCGCTGAAGCTGTTCGGCCCGGGCACCGACTCCGGCACCTTCGACTACTTCACCGACGAGATCAACGGTGAGGAGGGCGCCTCCCGCACCGACTACAGCGGCAGCGAGGACGACAACGTCATCGTCACCGGCGTCTCCGGCACCAAGGGCGGTCTCGGCTACTTCGGCTTCTCCTACTTCGAGGAGAACAAGGACAAGCTGAAGGCCGTCGCCGTCGACGGCGGCAAGGGCTGCGTGGAGCCCAGCGCCCAGGCCACCCAGGACGGCACGTACAGCCCGCTCGGCCGACAGCTGTTCATCTACCCCTCGGACGCCGGCCTGAAGAAGCCGCAGGTCCTGGACTTCGTCGAGTTCTACGTCTCGAACCACAAGAAGATCGCCGAGGACGCGCAGTTCATCCCGCTCAACGCCCAGCAGGAGAAGGACCTCCAGGCCGCCCTCGACAAGCTCAAGGCAGCCGCGAAGTGACGAGCTCCACCACCTCGTCCGCCGCAGGGACCGGTGCCCGGTCCCTGCGGCGGACCCGCCCGCGCTACGGCGAGGCCGTGGTCAAGGCCCTGCTGCTGGCGTCCGCGCTGGTCTCGGTCGCCACCACCGTCGGGATCGTCGTCTCGCTGATCCCGCCCGCGGTGGGCTTCTTCCAGCAGGTCAGCCCGGTGGAGTTCTTCACCGGCACCGAGTGGACCCCGCTCTTCGCCGACAAGAAGTTCGGCGTGCTGCCGCTGGTCGCCGCCACGCTCGTCATCACCGGCATCGCGCTGCTGGTGGCCGTCCCCGTCGGCCTGGGCGCCGCGATCTACCTGAGCGAGTACGCGAACCCCCGCGTCCGCAAGGTCCTCAAGCCCAGCCTGGAAGTGCTCGCCGGCATCCCCACCGTCGTCTACGGCTTCTTCGCCATGGCGTTCATCACCCCGCTCCTCCAGGACCTGCTGCCCGAGGGCTGGCAGCCGGAGGTCCGCAACGGCCTCTCCGCCGGCCTTGTCATGGGCGTGATGATCGTGCCGACGATCGCCTCGCTCACCGAGGACGCCCTGTCCGCCGTGCCGCACTCGCTGCGCGACGGCGCCTTCGCTCTGGGCTCCGGCAAGCGCACGGTGTCCATCCGCGTCGTGGTCCCCGCCGCGCTGTCCGGCATCGTCGCCGCCTGCGTCCTCGGCGTGTCCCGCGCGGTCGGCGAGACCATGATCGTGCTCATCGCGGCCGGCTCGAAGCCCGACTTCACCATCAACCCCCTGGTGGAGATGGAGACCATGACGGCGTTCATCGCCCGCGCCGCCTCGGGCGACGTGCCGGTGGGCTCGATCGCGTACGACACGATCTTCGCGGTCGGCGCGCTGCTGTTCGTCGCCACCTTCCTCATGAACCTGTTCAGCATCCGTCTGGTGCGCAAGTACCGGGAGGTGTACGAGTGACCACCACCCCCACCCAGGCACCGACACCCGCGGCCCGGAAGCCCGAGCGCGGCCTGCTCGCCGGACCCCGGTTCCGGCCCGGCGAGACCCTGTTCCGCTGGCTGCTCCTGGCCTGCCTGGCCGTCGGCGTGGTCTTCCTGGTGTCCCTGCTGACGTACGTCCTCGCCGAGGCGTGGCCACGCCTGGACCCGAGGCTGTGGGAGAACTTCCCCTCCGTCCGCCGCCCCGAGCGGGCCGGCGCCCAGTCCGCCATCTTCGGCACGCTCTGGGTGATCTCCTTCACCGCGCTGTTCTGCCTGCCCACCGGCATCATGGCGGCGATCTACCTGGAGGAGTACGCCGACCCCGACCGCTGGTACAACCGGCTGATCGAGCTGAACATCCAGAACCTGGCCGCCGTCCCGTCGATCATCTACGGCATCCTCGGACTCGGCCTGCTGGCCCGCCAGTTCGCCCTCGGTACGACGGTCCTGACCGCCGCCCTCACGCTGTCGCTGCTCGTCCTGCCGGTCGTCGTCATCGCCTCGCGCGAGGCGATCCGGGCCGTACCGCGGTCCATCCGCCAAGCCTCCCTGGCGCTCGGCGCGACCCAGTGGCAGACCATCAGCCGCCAGGTCCTGCCCGCCGCCGTGCCCGGCATCGCGACCGGCTCGATCCTCGCCCTCTCGCGGGCGATCGGCGAGGCGGCGCCCGTCATCATGCTGGGCGCGGTCACCTTCGTGATGTTCAACCCCGAGGGCCTGCAGAGCTCTTACACCGTGCTGCCGGTCCAGATCTACAACTGGATCAGCCAGTCCCGCGAGGAGTTCCACCACCTCGCCGCCGCCGCGATCATCCTGCTCCTGGCGATCCTCCTGCTGATGAACGCCGCCGCCATCTGGCTCCGCAACCGCTACTCCCGCCGCTGGTGACTCCCATGACCTCCCCGACCACCACTCCATCACCACTGGAGACCGCCATGACCGCACCCTCCGACGCCACCGCCGGCGGCACCACCCGGACCGGCGCGAAGTCCCCGGACGTCACCTTCCGCGAGGCGCCCGAACTCACCAGCCCCGTCTTCGAGGTCGGCGGCCTGTCCGTCTTCTACGGCGACCACGAGGCCGTCCGGGACGTCAACATGACCATCGGCGAGCGGCAGATCACCGCGATGATCGGCCCGTCCGGCTGCGGCAAGTCCACCGTCCTGCGCTGCTTCAACCGCCTGAACGACCTCGTGCCCGGGGCCCGCGTGGCCGGCAAGGTCCGCTACCACGACGAGGACCTGTACGGGAAGGACGTCGACCCGATCGAGGTCCGCCGCCGCATCGGCATGGTCTTCCAGAAGCCCAACCCGTTCCCCAAGTCCATCTACGACAACATCGCGTACGGCCCCCGGGTCGCCGGCGTGAAGGGGAACCTGGACGACCTGGTCGAGGAGACCCTCACCCGCGCCGCGCTGTGGGACGAGGTGAAGGACAAGCTGAAGGGCTCCGCGCTCGCGCTGTCCGGCGGCCAGCAGCAGAGGCTGTGCATCGCCCGCACGATCGCGGTCAAGCCCGAGGTGATCCTCATGGACGAGCCCTGCTCGGCCCTCGACCCGATCGCCACCGCCAAGATCGAGGACCTCATGGAGCACCTCGCCCAGGAGTACACGATCGTGATCGTCACCCACAACATGCAGCAGGCCGCCCGCGTCTCGCACCGTAGGGCCTTCTTCACCGCCGACGTCGACGACCACGGCGTCCGCCACGGCCGGCTCGTCGAGTACGACGAGACCGCCCGGATCTTCAGCACCCCCGCCGACAAGCGGACCGAGGACTACATCTCCGGCCGCTTCGGCTGAGCCGCCCTCCCCGAGCCGCCCTTTGCGCGCCGCCACCGTGAAGGAGAACCACGCGTGACACCCGCAGCACCATGGCCCCCGCGGCCCGCCGCCGAGCGCGGCGGGGGCGGCAAGGCCGACACCAACGGTCCGGGCCTGCTCCTGGCCGAGCCGGACGTCACGCTCGCGGGCCGGGCGGTGGCCCGCTTCGAGGGCGCCGGCGTCTCCGTGACCGTCTGCCACGACGGCGCGGAGGCCCTGCTCCAGGTCGGCGTCCGCTACCCGGCCGCTGTCCTGCTCGCCGCCCCGCTGCCCGTGGTCGGCGCCGCGCAGGTCACCGAGCTGATCGCCCGCCTCCACCCGGTCCCCGTCATCGTCGGGGCCGGACCGGACGGAGTGGGGGAGGCCACCGCCGCGCTCGCCGCCGGCGCCGTCGCCATCGTCGCCCGGCCGTACCGCATCGAGGAGATCCTCCCGCTGCTCACCTCCGGCAAGGCCACCGGGGACGGCTCGGCCGACCCCCTGACCGTCGGCGACATCGAGCTTGATCCGGCCGGGTTCCACGTCCATGTACGAGGGCGCTCGCTGAACTTGCCGGTCCGTGAATTCCAGCTGCTCCGCTATCTGATGCAGCACCCCAACCGGGTCATCAGTCGCGCCGAGCTCACCCGCGCGCTGTGGGGCACCGACGCCCTGGACAGCAACACGCTCACCGTCCACATCCGCCGCGTCCGGATGAAGCTGCGAGACGAGGCGGGGAGCTGCTGCACCATCGACGCGATCCGCGGGCTTGGCTACCGGCTCGAATGCACCACCGACCGGACCCCGGCCCCCTCGGGCGCCTGACGCGACGAGCCACCGGAGGGAGGCGCACCGCCCATGGAGGACCGGTCGGACGACGACAGTTCGTACATCGACCTCCCGGGGCGGGCGTCGCGTCGGCCCCGCTGGGCCGCGATCAGCGGACGCCACCACGTCCCCACCCTCGGAACCCTCGTCTACCGCAAGCGCTGGTACGCGAAGAGGGCCTCGGGTGCGGTTCCGCGCGGTCGGGGCGACACGGTGGCAGTCCGGATCGGCGGACTGGACCACGATCGTGGAGCTGATCACGGCGGGCACGCTCGGCGAGGCCCGGACGCTGGTCTCCTGGTGCCTGAGCGACGACCGCTGATCCCCGCCGCACTCCGCGGTGGGGATCACGTGCTGGGGGCCTGCTCGGGCAGCAGTTCGCGGACCAGTCCCTCGACCCTCGTCGCCAGACCGTCCCGCACGGCCCGCGCGCTCTCGATGTCGAGTCCGCCGAGATCGGGAAGATCCCAGTCGAGATAGCGCCGGCCGGGCCGCACGGGGCAGGCGTCTCCGCAGCCGAGGGTGACCACCACGTCGGCGGCCTCCAGGATCTCCGAGGTCAGCGGCTTGGGAAACTCCTCGCCCACGTCCAGGCCCTGCTCGGCCAGGAGCCGCCGCACGACGGGGGAGATGTCCGCGGCGGGCGCCGAGCCGGCCGTGGCCACGGTGACCGCCCCCGCGGCCCGCTGACGCATGAGCGCGGCGGCCAGCTGCGAGCGCCCGGCGTTCTCCGTGCACACGAACAGCACCTCGGGGACCGGCTTGGGGCTGAGCCCGGCCCCGCGCGCGAGGGCGCTGAGCCGCTGGTCCGCGAAACGCTCGACGAGCGCGGGCAGATAGGTGCGTACCCGGGCCCGGCCTTCGAGCAGACCGGCGCACTCCGCCACGTACCGCTCGACGGTCTCGCGGGAGAACGACCGGCGGTGCCGTGCGGCCAGCCGCCGGGTGATGCGGTCGAGCAGCGCGCTCGTGCTCCGGAGCGGCGGCGTCGACCGCCCGAGGTGAGCCGACTCGTCCACCGCGCACCTCCTCGTTCCGGCCTCGTTCCGGCCTGCGGACCCGATCGGCCCGTCTACCAGGATCATAGATGGATATCTATTTTCTGCCCAGGCGCGAGCGAAAGTGAACGCTCGATGAACTCATGGCACGACCACCTTCCGGAGCCTCGTTCCGCTCACCGCCGCTCGTATGGTGAATAGATGGCCATCACTGCAATAGACACGGCGCGGGCCGTGCGCGCTCCGGAGACGGAGGCGTGCAGCCCGCAGCTCGCCTGCCTTCTGATCGACCGGGAGGAGGCGGAGCGGATGGCAGCCATGCTCAAGGCCATCGCCGACCCGACCCGGTTGCAGATACTGCGGCTGATCGAGCGCTCCCCGACGGAGGAGGCGTGCGTCTGCGACCTGACCGAGTGCCTGGGCCTTCGGCAGCCCACGGTCAGCCACCACCTGAAGATCATGACCGAGGCCGGGCTGCTGAGGCGGGACCGCCGCGGCACCTGGGTCTGGTACTCGGTTGACCGTGACGGGCTGCGCCGGGTCCGGGACATTCTCGATCCCGACACCGCCTGACCCGCGTACCTACGAGAACGGCCCCGGTCCCGCCATGTCGCAATGACGGCGGGACCGGGGCATGTTCTCGTCTCCTGGCGGCGTGCCCCAGGGGCTCAGCCCGCGAGGAAGCCTTCCAGCTCCTGGATCAGGGCCGCCTTGGGCTTCGCGCCGATGATGGTCTGGGTGACCTCGCCGCCGACGTAGACGTTCATGGTCGGGATCGACATGACGCCGTACTTCATGGCGGTGTCGGGGTTCTGGTCGATGTTGAGCTTGACGATCTCGATCTTGTCGCCGTGCTCGGCCGCGATGGCCTCCAGGGAGGGCGCGAGCTGGCGGCACGGGCCGCACCACTCGGCCCAGAAGTCGACCAGGACGGGCTTGCTGCTCTTGAGGACGTCCGCTTCGAAGGAAGCGTCGGTCACGGTCTTGAGGGCCACGAGGTGCCTCCTGTCGGGATCTGCCGCGGTCAGGCCGTTGCCGTTGCCGTTGCCATGGCCGGGGTCTTGTCGGCGAGAGCGGCGAGGTGGCGCTCGGCGTCGATGGCGGCCTGGCAGCCGGACCCGGCGGCCGTGATGGCCTGGCGGTAGGTGTGGTCGACGACGTCGCCGGCGGCGAAGACGCCGGGCAGGTTCGTACGGGTGGAGGGCGCCTCGACCTTGATGTAGCCCTCGGCGTCCAGCGCCAGCTGCTCGGTGAAGAGCTCGGTGCGCGGGTCGTGGCCGATGGCGATGAACAGACCGGTCGCGTCCAGGTCGCGGGTCTCGCCGGTGAAGGTGTCGCGCAGGACGACGCCGGCCAGCATCCCGTTCTCCTCCTTGATCTCGGCGATCTCGCTGTCGAAGGCGAAGGAGATCTTGTCGTCGGCGAACGCCCGGTTCTGCATGGCCTTGGAGGCGCGCAGGGTGGAGCGGCGGTGGACGACGGTGACCGAGCGGGCGAAGCGGGTGAGGAAGGTGGCCTCCTCCATGGCGGTGTCGCCGCCGCCGACCACGACGATGTCGCGGTCGCGGAAGAAGAAGCCGTCGCAGGTGGCGCACCAGGAGACGCCGCGCCCGGACAGCTCGTCCTCCTTGGGGAGGCCGAGCTTGCGGTAGCCGGAGCCGGTGGCGATGATCACGGTCTTCGCGCGGTGGACGGTGCCAGCGGAGTCGGTGAGGAGCTTGATGTCACCGGTGAGGTCGACGGAGACGATGTCGTCGTCGATCATCTCGGCGCCGAACCGCTCGGCCTGGGCCCGCATGTTGTCCATGAGGTCGGGGCCGTCGATGCCGGTCGGGAAGCCGGGGAAGTTCTCGACCTCGGTCGTCGTGGTCAGCGAGCCGCCGACGAAGATCGAGCTGCCGAACAGCAGCGGCTTGAGCTGGGCGCGGGCGGTGTAGAGGGCGGCCGTGTATCCGGCGGGGCCGGAACCGATGATGACGACCTCGCGGATCTCGCTCATGCGGTCTTCTCCGGGGCGATCTCCTCGATCAGGCCCTCGACGAGCTTCTTGATCTCGTCGCGGATCGGGCGGACGGCCTCGACGCCCTGGCCGGCCGGGTCCTCCAGCGTCCAGTCCAGGTAGCGCTTGCCGGGGAAGACGGGGCAGGTGTCGCCGCAGCCCATCGTGATGCAGACGTCGGACGCCTTGACCGCGTCGATCGTGAGGATCTTCGGCGTCTCGGCGGTGATGTCGATGCCGACCTCCCGCATCGCCTCGACAGCGGCGGGGTTGACCTGGTCGGCGGGGGCGGAGCCGGCGGAGCGGACCTCGACGCGGTCCCCGGCCAGGTGCGACAGCCACGCGGCGGCCATCTGGGAACGGCCGGCGTTGTGGACGCAGACGAACAGGACGGAGGGCTTCTCGGACACAGCAGGTCTCTCTTGTCTCGCGACGAAATCAGGCGCAACTGAAATCAGCACCCGATGGTGTCATCCACCACTGATGTGAGAGTATCAGTACATGATGACGTCAGTCGACACTGAGCTGATCCGAGCGCTGGGCGACCCTCTGCGCCTCCAGATCGTGACCCTGCTCGCCCGCGAGATGCTGTGCACCACCCACCTGGTCGAGGAGACCGGTGCCAGGCAGACCAACCTCTCCAACCACCTGAGAGTGCTGCGCGAGGCCGGGGTCGTCGAGACGGAGCCGTGCGGCCGCTTCACGTACTACAAGCTCCGCCCGGACGTCATCGCCTCCATCGCCGGCCAGTTCGCCGAACTCGCCGAGTCCGCTCGTACCGCTGCCGAGAACAAGAGGGCCTGTCCGTGACCCCCACCCAAGCGCCCGCCCCGACCGAGGAGACCTCGGTCGTCGCGAAGCTTTCGACGCTTGACCGTTTTCTCGCCGTCTGGATCCTCCTGGCCATGGGCCTCGGACTGGGTCTCGGCCGGCTCATCCCCGGCCTGAACGACGCGCTCGCCAAGGTCGAGATCGGCGGCATCTCGCTGCCGATCGCCGTCGGCCTGCTGATCATGATGTACCCGGTGCTCGCGAAGGTCCGTTACGACCGCCTCGACGCCGTCACCGGCGACAAGAAGCTCATGGTGTCGTCCCTGGTCATCAACTGGGTCCTGGGCCCTGCGGTGATGTTCGCGCTCGCGTGGATCTTCCTGCCGGACCTGCCCGAGTACCGCACCGGCCTGATCATCGTCGGTCTCGCCCGCTGCATCGCCATGGTGATCATCTGGAACGACCTGGCCTGCGGTGACCGCGAGGCGGCGGCCGTCCTCGTGGCCCTGAACTCGGTCTTCCAGGTCATCGCCTTCGGCCTGCTCGGCTGGTTCTACCTCGACATCCTCCCTGGCTGGCTGGGCCTGGGCGAGGGCGAGACGCTGGACATCTCCATGTGGAAGATCGCGCTCAACGTCGTCATCTTCCTCGGCGTCCCGCTGCTCGCGGGCTTCCTCACCCGCCGCATCGGCGAGAAGAAGCTCGGCCGCGAGTCCTACGAGCAGAAGTTCCTGCGAAGATCGGCCCGTGGGCGCTCTACGGCCTGCTCTTCACGATCGTCATCCTCTTCGCCCTCCAGGGCAAGACCATCACCTCCCAGCCCCTCGACGTGGCCCGGATCGCGCTCCCGCTGCTCGTGTACTTCGCGATCATGTGGTTCGGCACCTTCGCGCTCGGCAAGGCGATCGGCCTGCACTACGACCGCACCGCCACCCTCGCGTTCACCGCCGCGGGCAACAACTTCGAGCTCGCCATCGCCGTCGCCATCGCGACCTTCGGCGTCACCTCCGGCCAGGCCCTCTCCGGTGTCGTCGGCCCGCTCATCGAGGTGCCCGTCCTCGTGGCCCTCGTGTACGTGTCGCTGGCCTGGCGCAAGAAGTTCGCGACCGCCCAGGCGAAGTAAGCCATCGCACGTCGTCATCCGGTTGGCCCCGTCGCACGCGGGCGGGGCAACCGTGCAGGCAGGAAGGGAACGCCGGGACATGGACAGGCGGCTGGACGTGGTCGTCATCGGCGGCGGCCAGGCCGGACTCGCGGCGGGCTACCACCTGCGCCGCCTCGGCCTGGACTTCGTCATCCTCGACGCCCAGTCCACGCCGGGGGGCGCCTGGCAGCACACCTGGGACTCCCTGCACCTCTTTTCCCCCGCCGCCTTCTCCTCGCTGCCGGGCCGGATCATGCCGCCGCAGCCGAGGGAGACGTACCCCGACGCCGCCCACGTCGTCGGCTACCTGACCGACTACGAACAGCGCTACGACCTCCCGGTCGTCCGGCCCGTCCGCGTCGAAGCGGTCCACCGCGACGGCGAGTACCTGCGGGTGGAGAGCGCCGCCGGCGCCTGGCGAGCCCGTACGGTGATCAGTGCCACCGGCACCTGGTGGCGCCCCTTCCTGCCCGCGGTTCCCGGCCGTGCGGAGTTCCGGGGCACCCAGCTCCACACGGTGGAGTACCGCCGCCCCGGCGACTTCGCGGGCCAGAAGGTGATCGTGGTCGGCGGCGGGAACTCCGGCGCCCAGATCGCCGCCGACCTCGCGTACGACACCGAGCTGACCTGGGTCACCCAGCGTCCGGCCCGCTTCCTCCCCGACGACATCGACGGCCGCGCCCTTTTCGACGCGGCGACCGCCCGCCGTCGTGCCCTCGACGAGGGCCGCACCGACACCGGCGGCGTCGCCTCCCTCGGCGACATCGTCGCCGTCCCGCCCGTCCGCGAAGCCCGTGACGCGGGGCTGCTCAAGGCCCAGCCGATGTTCACCCGCCTGACCGCGACCGGCGTCGAGTGGGCCGACGGCACACGCGCCAGCGCCGACGCGATCATCTGGTGCACCGGCTTCCGCCCCGCGCTCTCCCACCTCGCCCCGCTCGGCCTGCGAGGCCCGCGCGGCCACATCCCCACCGCGGGCACCCAGGCCCTCCGGGAACCCCGACTCCACCTCCTCGGCTACGGCGACTGGACCGGCCCCGCCTCCGCCACCCTCATCGGCGTCGGCCGCCCGGCCCGTGAGGCCGCCCGCGCGATCGCCGAACTCCTCGACCTGGGCTGACGCCTTGTGGACGGCACCGCTACCCGGCCTTTGCCGTCGCCGCGCCGCAGCGGCAGGCCGGGGGCTGCTCGTCGGTGCGCTGTGAGGCCGGCCCCTTCGTCACGGTCGGCTCACACCCGCAGGCCGGTGGAACTCCTCACGGTCAGGAGAGCGTGGCGACGACCTCGCGGACCTGGGCGGCCACCTCGGCGGGCAGAGGCGCGTAGTGGATCGAGTGCAGCTGCGCCTGCCCCTCCTCGCTCGCCGCGTAGGTGAGGAAGGACCTGAGCGCCGGAAGGCTCTCCGGCTGGTTGCCCGTGTCGCAGACGATCTCGTACGTGACGAGGACGATCGGGTAGGCGCCTTCGGCGGAGGTCTTGTAGTCGAGCCGCAGCGTCAGGTCCCTGCCCTCGCCGACCACCTTCGCCTCCGCGATGCCCGCCGAGGCGCTTTCCGTACTGGGCGCCACCGGGCGGGAGGCACCCGTGTCGACGAGCACCGTGTCGATCTTTCGCTCGGCGGCGAAGGACAGCTCGAAGTAGCCGATCGCCCCGTCCGTCCGCGTCACCGTGGTGGAGACCGCGTCCGAGCCGGGCGCGGAATGGCCGCCCCGGCCATGCCACTTCTTGTCCGCGGGATACGGCCAGGAGTCCTTGGCGGCTGCCTTCAGGTAGGCGTTCAGGTTCTGGGTGGTTCCGGAGTCGTCGGCGCGGTGCACCGGGGAGATGGCGAGGTCGGGCAGCTTCGCCTTCGGGTTGAGGCGCTGGATCGCCGGATCGTTCCACCGGGTGATGCGCGTGTCGAAGATGCGGGCGAGCGTGGGCGCGTCCAGGACCAGCCCCGTCAGCCCGGGCACGTTGTAGCCGACCGCGACGGGCCCGCCGAGCATGGGAAGATCGAGCGCCTGTCCGCCAGGACAGACGTCCTCGGTCAGCACCCGGTCCTCGTCCGACAACGCCTCGTCCGTACCGCCGAAGGCGGTGGCCCCGCGCTGGAACTGCGCGACCCCGGCGCCGGACCCGAGCGGGTCGTAGACGAGCTGTACTCCCGGACAGGCTTGCTGGTACTGCTCCATCCAGCGCTTCATCGCATTCTGCTGAGCCGTCGACCCCGAGCCGCGCACCTGG
This sequence comes from Streptomyces sp. CC53, assembly GCF_001865245.1. GTDB lineage: Bacteria > Actinomycetota > Actinomycetes > Streptomycetales > Streptomycetaceae > Streptomyces. The sequence continues at coordinate 16,381 of NZ_MKXB01000165.1, forward strand.
CCGGCGTCGACGCACTCGACGTTCGGCACCGTCCCTGTGGGAGACGGTGCCGACTCGTCGCGCGAGCCTTCCGAGCCGCAGGCCGTGAGGAACAGCGTGCCCACGACCAGGGCGGCGGCCCGTCCCCTCCATCGATACGTCCCTCGGTACGCCCGTTCCGTACGCAGACGCTGGCCCATGACTCCCCTTCGGACACGCGGATGAACGGCCACGGTGCGCTCCACCGCTCCGATAAATAGATGCTCACCGATATGGCTGAGGGGTGGATGGAACCCAGACGAACAGATGGCGTCACCACGGCGACCTCCGGGTGATCAAGCCCGCTCCGGTGGCTTTCTGGGAGGATGGTCATGGTGCACCCGCCTGGTGGAGGAGGTCCCCGTGACGCCCGATATCGGTTCCGGCCCCGGCCGGGAGGCGCCTTCGCTGACGATCACCGTGGATGACGGCCGGCAGGCGTGCCTCGCGTTCTCCGGCGGCCTGGACGCCCGTATGAACCTCGCCTTGGAGGAGCGGCTCGGCGACCCGGCCCTACGGGAGGTCCGCGCCTGGCTGCTGGACCTCCATGATCTCCAGAGCATGGACCTCGCCTGTGCCTATGCCCTCAGGCGCGCGGCCACCGAGCTCTCGCCGCCCGCCGGGATTCGTGTGCGCGGCGCGAGCCCCGGCGTCCGCCGGACACTTCACGACGCCGGAGCCGACGCCGTCATGACCTTCGGGGGCTGATCGCCGCCGGTCGTCAGATCGCCGCGGCCTGGGTGAGCAGGCGGCCCATGGCGGCGAGGACTGCGGGCTCGACGCGGTAGTAGACCCAGGTGCCGCGCCGCTCGGAGGAGAGCAGCCCGGCCTCCTTCAGCTTCTTCAGGTGGTGGGAGACGGTCGGCTGGGAGACGCCGACGTCGGAGATGTCGCACACGCACGCCTCGCCGCCCTCGTGGGAGGCGACGGCCGAGAACAGTCGCAGCCGGACCGGATCGCCCAGCGCCTTGAACATGACGGCGGTGCGCTCGGCCTCCTCGGCCGTCAGCGGGCGCTCGGCCAGCGGCGGGCAGCAGGGTTCGACCTCGGCCTTGAGCAGGGACAGCGCCTTATTGTTCGACATGTGTCTATGTTGACACATGTCGAACAAGGGCTCCAGGAGCTCACGTCCGCTCCAGATGCCGGGCCAGGCGCCGCGCGACACGCCGGGCATCTCGCCCCACTCCGCGGAGGGAGGCCGACGACAGGCTCCGCTGCCACTCAAGACCCACGTAGGCGAGACCGGGACGGACGGTGGACGCGCCGTCCCGGTGCAGGGGCCTTCCTCCGTCGCCCAGTGCTCCGAGCGGTGCGAGGTACGCCAGGTCGGGCCGGTATCCGGTGGCGAGGACGATCGCGTCCACGTGCTCGGCCGTCCCGTCCGGCCAGATCGCCTTCGGGCCGTCGAGGCGCGTGAACATGGGGCGCCGGTCGGGCCGTCCGGCCGCGAGGGCGGCCCGGTAGCGACCGTCGTCGATGACGGCCATGGTCGCCGGCGCGCGCTGGAACCGGCCGAGCGGCGCGATGTCCCACCCGGTGACCTTCAGCCAGAAGTGCAGGTCCCGCCCGCCCAGCGGTCGCTGCGGGAACCAGCGGACCGGGTGACGGCTGGCGAGGCTGACGCTCGCCGGCCCGGACAGCTCGGTGGCGACCTGCACGGCGGAGTTCCCCGCCCCGACGACCACGACGCGCCGACCGGCGAACGCCTCGGGGGAGCGGTACTCCGACACGTGCAGAACGGTGCCGGAGAAGGAGTCCAGTCCCGGCAACGTGGGCCGGTGCGGCCGGCCGAACCCGCCCGTCGCGGCGACCACGGCGCGCGCCCCGAGTTCCGCGCCGTCGGCGAACGTGAGCCGGAACCCGTCACCGTCGGCCCGCACCTGCTCGACCCTCCGGCCCGTGCGTACCTCGGCGTCCAGGCGCTCGGCGTACCGCAGCAGGTAGTCGACCACCTCGTCCCGGCGGGGGTAGCGGTCAGGGTTCCCCCCGAACGGCAGGCCCGGCAGCGAGCTGTACCGGGCCGGCGAGAACAGCGTGAGGCTGTCGTAGTAGTGCGGCCACGCGCCGGCGGCCTGCGCGGACGCCTCCAGGACGACGGGCGTGAGCCCTCGCTCTCGCAGCGCGTGGGCCGCGGCGAGCCCGGACTGGCCGCCACCGATCACGGCGACATCGACCCGCTCCATGAGCACCCCCAGATTCGATGAATGTCTATGTTGACGTGCATCGAATCAGATGTCATGCTGACTGCGCAAGCCATCGACAGACGTCGAAGCAAAGAGGGGAACCGCCGTGAACGCCACCGCCACCGACCAGCTGCCCGTTCTCGTGATCGGGGCCGGGCCCGCCGGTCTGGCCGCCGCCGCACACCTCGTCGAGCGCGGTCTCGAACCGCTGGTCCTGGAGGCCGGGCCGGCCGCGGGCGCCGCGGTGCGCGAGTGGTCGCACGTGCGGCTGTTCTCGACCTGGGGCGAGGTCACCGACCAGGCCGCCGAGAAGCTCCTCGCGCCGACCGGCTGGGTGAAGCCCGACGCGAAGACGTATCCGACCGGCGGCGACTGGGCGGACTTCTACCTCCAGCCGCTCGCCGACGTCCTCGGCGACAAGGTCCGCCTCGGCGCCAGGGTCACCGGCGTCTCCCGCGCCGGCCGCGACCGGATCGTCGACGCCGACCGCGAGGCCCAGCCGTTCGTCGTCCATGTCACCCACGCCGACGGCCGTGAGGAGCGGATCCTCGCCCGCGCGGTCCTCGACGCCTCCGGCACCTGGTCCACCCCGAGCCCGGCCGGAGCGTCCGGTCTGCCGGCCCTCGGCGAGAAGGCAGCGGCCGATCGCGTCTCGTACCGCGTGCCCGACCTCAAGGACCCGGCCGTCCGGGCCCGTTACGCGGGCAAGCGCACCGCCGTCATCGGCTCCGGTGCCTCCGCCTTCACCGCGCTCGCGGCCCTCGCGGACCTGGCCAAGGCCGAGGATGGCGTGGGTACGAAGGCGATGTGGATCCTGCGCCGCGGCATCTCCGGGTCGACGTTCGGCGGCGGTACGGCGGACCAGCTCCCGGCACGTGGGGCGCTGGGCCTGGCAGCGAAGACGGCGGTGGACGAGGGACACGCCGACGCGGTCACCGGCTTCCGCACGGAGGCGATCGAGCGTGAACGTGAGCAGCTGGTGCTGGTCGCGGAGGATGGCCGCCGCCTGGACCCGGTCGACGAGGTCATCGTCCTGACCGGCTTCCGCCCCGACCTGTCCTTCCTCTCCGAACTCCGCCTCGGCCTCGACGAGCGCCTCCAGGCCCCCGTCGAACTCGCCCCGCTCATCGACCCCAACCAGCACTCCTGCGGCACCGTCTACCCGCACGGCGTGAACGAGCTCTCCCACCCGGAGCAGGGCGTCCACCTGGTCGGCATGAAGTCCTACGGCCGCGCCCCGACCTTCCTCGCCCTCACCGGCTACGAGCAGGTTCGCTCCGTCGTCGCGGCCCTCGCCGGCGACCACGAGTCCGCCGAACGCGTCGAACTCGTCCTCCCCGAGACCGGAGTCTGCGGCGGCGCCGGCCTCTTCGACCAGCCCGACACCGACCAGCAGACCGACGGCGGAGGTTGCTGCGCCCCCGCCCCGGCCCTGATCCAGCTCGGCACCGCCACCCAGGCACCGTCCTGCGGATCGTGACCGACCTCACCACCGGGACGGACAGGGCCGCGACCGGGACGGGGGTCCGGTCGCGGCCCCGCGCCGTGCTGCCGGCGCTCTGCCTGACCCAGATCACCGGCTGGGGGATCGTCTACTACGCCTTCCCCGTCCTGCTCTCCCGCATCACGGCAGGTACTGGCTGGTCGTCAGGCGCCACGACGGGTGCGTTCTCCCTGGCCCTTCTCGTCTCCGCAGCGGCAGGCGTACCGATCGGCCGCATCCTGGACCGGCGCGGCCCGCACCTGGTCATGACAGCAGGCTCCGCCCTCGCCGCCATCGGCGTCCTGGCCGTGGCAACCGCCCCCAGCCTCCCCACCTTCTACGCCGCCTGGGCCCTGACCGGCATCGCGATGGCCGCCACCTTCTACCACCCCGCCTTCGCCGCCCTCACCCGCTGGTGGGGACCGGACCGCGTCCGCGCCCTCACGATCGTCGCCCTCGCCGGCGGCCTCGCCTCCACCGTCTTCGCCCCGCTCACCGCCACCCTGGCCGAACACCTCGACTGGCGTACGACGTACCTCGTGCTCGCCTGCGTTCTCGCCGCGATCACCCTCCCCGCCCACGCCCTCGCCCTCCGAGCCCCCTGGCCACCCGCCCCACAGCCGGGGAACTCCGAACAGTCGGACACCGCAGGCGACCGCACCGCACGCAGCAGGCCCTTCGTCCTGCTCGCCACCGCCTTCACCCTCTCCGGCTTCGCCATGTACGCGGTCGTCATCGGCCTCGTACCACTCCTCGAAGAGCGTGGCGCGAGCCCGACCACCGCCGCGTGGGCCCTCGGCCTCGGCGGCGCCGGCCAGACCCTCGGCCGAACCCTCTACGCCACCCTCGCCACCCGCACCACGGTCACCACCCGCACCGCCGCACTGATCGCCCTCGGCGCCACCACCACCGCAGCCCTCGCCCTCGTCCCCGGCCCGATCCCGCTCCTCGTCCTGCTCTCCGTCCTCGCCGGAGTCGTACGAGGCAACCTCACCCTCCTCCAGGCCACCGCCGTGACCGACCGCTGGGGGACGGCCCACTACGGCCGTCTCTCCGCCCTCCTCACAGCCCCCGCCACCATCGCCGCCGCCCTCGCCCCCTGGGCCGGAGCCGCTCTCGCCGGCGTGCTCGGCGGTTACGGCGGCCTCTTCCTCGCCCTGAGCGGAAGTTCCCTCTCGGCAGCCCTCCTGGTGACGAGAGCCACCCCGCGAGAGAAGGCGAGGTCTACCGGGGTCTGATGTCCACGAGCGTCCGCCACAGAGCTGTGGTGTCGCCGACCGCCTTCCTGCGGTCGGCGTCCGAGACCACGAGTCCTTGGCTGACGGAGTTGCGCCATGCGGGCGCTTGGCGCAGGTGCTCGACCTGACTGCCGACGGCCCGGTCGGCGATGTCGCCGGCCGGTACGAGCCCGAGAGCTGTTCACCTTCTCCCACGCGGGATCGTGAGGCGGCTCACGCTTCCAGCTCGCGAAACCGTGGCCCGGCGTCCGGGCGGCACGGCCAGGGTACGAGGCTGTCGAGGTCGAGGTCGACGGAGCTCGACCGGCTGCCGGTGCCGGTATGGCCGCCGGAACTGCGGATGCTGCCCCGCGAGGGCGCGGGTGAGGTCCAGACCCCCGCTCACCGGCCCAACGGCGGACGGACTACGCCTGGGCGACCAGGTCTGGTCCGGCACGCCAAGGTGAGCGAACTATGTGAGCGAATCGAGGAGTTGCACTGGCCGACGGTGGTCGAGTGGCCGAGGACGTCGTGCCCATGCACCGGGGTGAGCGCCGCGCCTGCCCTAAGCAGAAGCATAGAAAAAGCTGGAATGTGCCGGGTTCAGCCCCCAAGGCCATCCGTCGGGGTGCCTTGCCCGAAGGTACCGAAAGGCGCGGAGTCGCATTGTGCGGCGAGGCGGGCGGCGTACAGGTCGAGCCGGCGGCGGAGTTCGAGGCGTCCGGCTTTCTGGTGGGCCGGGGTGAGGAACTGGGCGACCTGGTCGACCAGCAGCTTCCTGTCCTGGCCTGCGAGAGCCGCGGGGGCGAGGAGCGGGCAGTGACGGTGCTCGGACTGGGTGACCTCGGTCCAGACGAGAACGGTGGCGAGGTGGGGCTCGTGCCGGGCCAGGCGGTCGAGCTTGGGGATGCCGTGACACAGTTCGGGCCAGTGAGGTGCCGGCATCCGCCAGGTGGCCATGGCCCGACGCCGTCGCGCGTAGTTGGCCCGGTGGGGGTTGCTGCTGAGCTCGGCGGCGATCCGTTCGACGCCGGCTTCGAACTCCTCCCACAGATCGCCGGACATCGCCCGGCCGAGTACGTTGAGCGTCCCTGCGGCGCTACCGCGCGGCGTTCCCAGTGTCTGGGCGCATTCGGCCCAGGTGCCGCCGGCGGTCATCTCCATCAGTTTCAGGGACGCCGCTCGCCGCAGATGGCGCACGGTCCAGCTGTTGGTCTGCGGCATGTGGTCGGTGAGGTGGGCGAGGTGGTCGTCGAACCAGGCTTGCGGCAGCAGTTGCGGGACTTCCTCGGGGCTGAAGCGGTAGTCCCGTGAGGGGACTCGTAGGTGGCCGGGGCCGCGGCTGCTGCCGCCGGCGTGGAAGATCTGGCGTCTGCGGACCAGGGAGCGGGCCATGGGCGCGGAGACCTCCGCGTTTCGCAGCATCTGGTAGGCGCGTTTCGGGGCCCGCTGGTAGGCCGCCTGTATGAGTGGCTGGACGCGTTCTCGCAGTGACGACGGCTCGCGGGTGCCGAGGAGGGTGTCGGCGGCAAGGAGAAGGGCTCCGCAGGTTGCCGGGTCGGCCGGGGCAGGCCACAGCTCGGCTATGCGCAGGTATGCATTGCCGGTCGCCGAGGGGCTGTCCAGGGTCGCGTTGATCGGTGCTGCGTGGGCGTCGATGAGGGCGGCTATCGCGGGTGTGGGCGCGAGATCGGCGCCGGCGGGCCAGCTGAGTTTGATCAGCTGGGCTGCGAGGATGAGATCGGGGAAGGGATCGCCCGGCTCCGCGGCGGCGGGTTCGGCCAGGTCCGGTGCGAGCCGCCGGTCCAGGCGTTCCTGCAAGGCGATCATGCGGGCTCGTTCCTCCGCGGGCAGGTGGCTTCCGCTGATCCGCGGAGCCGTATCCAGCCGGGCCCCGCAGGCTTCCTGGCGGGCGGCGCGTCGTTGGGCAGAGGCTTCCTGAGGTATCCGGTTGCGACACTGCAGAGGGTGGAGGTCGTCGCGCTGTGGCTGGCGGATCAGGCTGCCTCGCCTCTGGTTGGCTCCGCCGAGCATGTTTCCGCACTCGGGGCAGACCACCTCCAGAAGGCGGTGATGGAGGGGGCAGGCGAAGGTGACCGGCAGGTGCCAGCTCAGCTTCCAGGGCCCGCCGTGGGCCGACTGGACGGGGCTGCGGTCACCGCGCAGGCATTCGGGGCAGTACCGGCTGCTGCTGTTGAGGGCCCAGTAGTCCTGCCGAACGACCATGTTGATCTTGAGGTGGGTCTGGGCCTTCGCCAGCGCGGGGTAGGTGGCCGCATAGCGGCGGAGGGTGAGGTCATGGGCTTCGTCCCGGGACAGCCGCGTCGCGGCGGCGAAGGCGGCGGCGATGTCGTCGGGCAGGCCGATCAGGTGATAGGCCGGTGGCCTGCGCTCGTACGCGGCCAGCCCGCACAGGCTGGCGATCCTGCCGGGAGATCGGCCCAGGCGGTGAGCGAGCCGCAGGAAGAAGCCGGGCAGCGACTCCTGCGGCAGCGGCGCGAGACTGCGCGGGAGGGGCGGCGGTGTCATCACGCCCCTCCCGCGATTCCGGCCGCCGGGCCGGAATCGTCGAAGACGCTGTTGCGGCCCGGCCGCTTCCTCTTCTTCGGGGCGGGCACCTGCGGGATCCGGGGCTGTTCGCCCGACTCGGCGTCGAGGTCGGGCAGGTCGGTGGGGCTGACCGTGCACCGCTGGAGCAGGTCGATCGTCAGCTTCTCCGTCCCGGTGTCGATGGCGTGGCGGCAGCCGGTCTGGACGAGCTTCTCCAGCAGGCCGACCACACCGTTCGTGCGGCGGAACAGGTACTCCGGCATGTCGCCCGCGGTGAGCATGCCGTCGGTGTCGTTCAACAGCCGAAGGCAGCCCTCCAGCCCTGTGAGGTGGGTGGTCCAAGCGGCGATCTGCTGCGGCGTGTCGTAGGCGAAGGGGTCGAGGTCGATCAGCTCGAAGCGCCGCTCGTGTTGGGTGGCGGCATGGGCGTTGGGGCTGCGGCCCCGGTCCCTGATCGGCGGGAAGACCCACTGCCTGGTGACCGGGTCGCGCCGGCCGTCCCTCAGCAGTCCGGAGGTGGGGATGCCGACCCCGACCAGGATCAAGGTCACCGGCATGCTCATCATCTCGCGGATCAGGTCCAGCACGTCCTGGTCCGCCTCGCGGTGGAGCTTGAGCCGCGTGATGTCGTCGATGACCAGCGCCTTGGTGCCATGGTCGATGATCGCGGCGTTCACCGTGCGGACCAGATCCTCCAGACGCATCCCCTTGTAGTCCTCGCCGTAGAAGTCCAGGATGCGCTGGCAGGTGGAGATCGGGGTTGCCTTGACCGGGCAGCGCACGTACGCCACCGGGGCGTGCAGGTCGCGTGTGCCGGGCATCGCGTCCGGGTTGATCTGCTGGTGCAGCGCCAGCCACTCGTCCTCGAAGGCGGCCACCGCCTCGCAGACCGTCTCAGTCTTTCCCTGGGCGCCGCCGCCGTTGACCATCACTCCAGTGCGTGTGCCCGCCTTGTGGCTGAAGGCTCCGTCCTCGATCCGGGTGCGCACCAGCCACGCCACGTCCTCGCTCATCGGGGTGGCCTGGACCGGCAGACTGCTGTGGGTCGCCAGGCGGTGCAGGTCGTAGATCCGGCGCTGACGCGGGCTCAGCCGCGCGTACTGGGCGGCCGACATCACCGGCGCCGGGATGAAGCCTGCGCGGGTCGTTCTCCATCGCTGCCAGCTGTCGTAGCGGGTGCGGTCCAGCGGCGGTCCGGGCAGAAACGAGGCCGCCCCCGCCCACGGTGGTGTGCTTCGGGTCGTGTTCACAGTTCCCCCTCGGTGTCCTCGGGCTCGTCTTCGTCCGGCAGAGCCAGCAGGCTGCGCTCCCGCAGCCGCTGTCCGAGTGCCGGAGGCGGGGAGGGCCGCTCGGGCACGGCCTGCTCGCGCCGGCGGCGACGCTCGTCGTCCACCGCGTCCTGTCCCTGCCGGGCGCGCTCCCGCCATCGCAGCGGCACGACGTTGTCCCCTTCATCGGGCGCCGCCCGCTTGCCGGCGCCACCCTCGGAGGCACCGGTTGGCCGGTCGGCCGCCGCGGCCGCTGTCTGGGCCATCTCGCGGGCGTGCTCGATGCGCTGGCTCTTGTTCAGCCGGGTCGGCCACTGCTCGACGGGGATGTGGCCGCCGATCAACTCCAGCAGCAGCGGCAGCAGTTCCGCGTCCGACTTCGGGGCCAGGCCCCGGGAGCGGACCTCGCGCATCACCTCGCGTACCCGGGCGTCGCTGAACGCGGGCACCTCGCCCTCGCTGGGCAGGCCCGTCCAGCGCAGGGTGTGCCAGTCGTGGGTGCGCGGGTCCTGGAAGAACACGAAGCGCGGGTCGCGCGGGTCCCGGTGGAAAACGTACTTGTTCCTGGCCACTCCGCCGCGGCGCGAGGGCACGAACCGGTACTCGTCCAGCGCGTCGCCGTCGTACCAGAGGTTCTTGATCTTCACGCCGCGCTTGCCGTGGATCAACATCCGGTGGGCCGGCAGCAGCTGGTAGTACAGCTCGGGACGGGGAATCTGCAACGCGAAGCCGCCCTGGGTCATCGACGCCGCGAACAGGCTGTTCGGGCTGTGGTCACCACCTGGGTCCCAGCTCGGCGCATACGACCCGAACCGCCGGTTCTGCCACACCCCGACGACCCAGGTGGCGATCACGTGCTCCATCTCGGCGACCGTCAGCACCGCGTCGCCCTCCGGGTCCACGCCGCGGTCTGCCGCGTCCACCCCCTGGTAGCCGGGAAGGATCCGGAACAGCAGGGACTGGATCGCCCCGAAAGCCCGCTCCACGGCCTGCTTGTCGGTCGGGCGAAGGACCCGGGCCGGGCGTATGTTCGCCCCGATCACCCGCTGGACCTCGATCAGATGATGGTTCTTGTAGACCGATCCGTGGTCGGTGGTAACGGTCTCGGGGGCGAAGAACGGCAGGCCCGCGGCCTTGTGCCCGGCGAACTCGGCCACCAGCGTCGCGGGAACGCCCGGGTAGGCCCACTCCATCTCCTCGCCCCACTCCGGCCGCATCGGCAGCGGCATCATCACGTCCCTCAGCACCATGGCCACGTCGACCGAGGTGTCCGACACCAGCGTGAGCCGGAACGCCACGACCGAATGCGTGTACACGTCCAAGGCCAGCGTCAGATGAACGGACACGGGATCCCCGAAGACGTCCTCGCGCACCTTGACCGGCAGAATCGTGGTGTCGAGAGCCACCACCTGGCCCGGACGGTGCACCACGACGTGCCTGCCGGTCGCCACTTCCTGAGCTCGGGCGGCCGAACGCGCATACCGCTGCCGCGCACCCGTGGAGCCGAACCACTCCTGCCACACCACCCGCAGTGTCTGGTAGCTGGGCACGGGCTCGTCCGGCCCGTACGTCTCCCGGACGTACTGGTGGATCAGGCGCTCACGGTCCTTCGCGCTGAGCTTGGAACGGTGCAGCGTCTCGGCACGCACCGCGAACAGCGCCTCCCGCACCTGCGGTGAGATCCGGCGCCCGGTCGCCTCGCGAAGCCACCGGTCGTCCGCCACACCCACCGGGCCGAACCGGCGCCGGCCTATGTCCCAGCGGATCAACGTCCGGTAGCCGACCCGCTTCAGCCCCAGAGCCGCGGCCTCCCCGGGATTCTCCACCGCGGCCCGGCGCAGTTCCTCCGCCTTGGCCTGCCTGCGCTGCGTCAACGTCGTGGCGTCCGGATCGTACTGCGGGCGCGGCTCACCCGGCGCGGCCAGCAACGGATCACCGCTGCGGTAGCCGGTTTCCACCTCGCTCAGGTGAGTCAACCGCAACAGGGCCAACCGCCGCTTCTCGGGCGTCAGATCGGCCATCGCCTTCGGCTGCCGCCCCCGGCTCGCGGCCGGCAGGTCCCTGCGCGTCCGGGTAGACGGCCGGCAACCGGGGTGGTGCATCAGCTGCCGCACCGACGTGTGCCACGCAGGCCCCTCGGACCGCACGAGAACCACCTTGCCCACCTGCGGCTCGAACCTCTCCACCATCCACTCGTCACCGTCGATGATCAGCTCGTTCCCGGGAGACAGGTCCCAGGCGACCGCGGTCGGCGCCGTCACCGCTCGTCTCCGAAGCGACGGGCGTCCGCCGACAGACGGACCGGGCTCGAATCGCCCAGCGGCACGGACATGTCGACGCCCAGCCGGCGGTGCCACAGCAGATGCAGAGCATGAGCCCGGGCGATCGCCGGATAGCCGCAGCGCTCAACCAACTCGCCGAACGGAAGCGGACCCGAGGCCGCGACCCGCAACAGCTGCTCCTGAAGCCCAAGTTGGTCGGCCAGGTCCCGCCGCCCTGCCGAGAGACCGTCGACGATCCCCACGACGCGCTTGCGCCAGCCGGTCACCACGCCGTAGTTCCAGCCGGCCGCCAGCGCCGCCTCGGCCGACGCGGCGAACTTCACCTCGTCCTCCGGCTCGATGCGCTCCTCCGGCCGGACATCGACCAGCCACGGCCCCGACGCGGTCAGCAACAGGTAGTCCGGGGTGTGCCTGATCACCCCGTCCGTCGTCAAGAACTCCAGGCGAAACGGCTGCGCCAGCGCCTCCACGAGATCGGCCGCGAAATCGGCCACCAGAAGCAGCAGCTCCTCCTCGAAGCTCTCGAAGCCGTGATGTCGGTCCGTGCTGACCAGATACTCCAGACCCGGCCGGTGCCACTGGCCCGGTCGCCACGTGAAACGGCGTACCGGCCGGCTCCGGAACACCTCGACTTCGGCAAGGTTCCGCACCGAGCAGCTGACCGGCGTCCGGCCCAAGCTCCACGTGACAGTCCAGCGGTCACTCCAACCCGAGCCGAGACCCAGGGACTCCTTACAGTTCCCGTGTCCCTGGTACAGGCGCGCGAGGTCGCCCAGGCCGCAGGTGTCGGACCACGAACCGGTCCGCTCAACTCGCCCCGCCGAACCGGACCCGCCAGATAGAGTCGAGACCACGTCTCCTCGCCCTCCGTCGCGAAATGATCACGTAGGACGAACATACGTCCAAGATCCACTCCAGGATCTACGTTTCCGGAGAATCGACCGCATCCACCATGCCCCCGCCGGAGCACCGCACTTGTACACAGGTGACAACAAGACTCTGCAACCTGGACGCCGTCGTGCCGAATCCAACTGGCATAAGACCAGGTCAGCGGGTGGTCAGCCGTGACATCTATCGCAGGCGGTCACAGCACCACCGCGCCCCCGCACCTGCACAGGTGCTGGAAGACAGGTGACCAAGCCGCGCGACACCACCTGATCGACAGCGCTTCCCGACCGCAGCTCACCGCCACACCGCAACGCGCACGCACTACAAGCTCACGGAGACCAGCACCGTCATGACCGCCAACCCCTCCACCCGCTCCCTCCGGCTCGGCACCCGCCCGAGCCTGATGGCCATGGAGCAGACCCACCGGTTCGCCCACGCCTTCCGCACCCGCTACCCGCATCTCCCCCTCGACATCGTCACCATCACATTCGAAGGGGACCAGCACCGCGGCCCGCTCGCCCAGATCGGCGGCAAGGGCGCCTTCACCCGGCGCGCCGACGAACACCTCCTCAACGGCGGCGTCGAGGCCACCATCGCCTGCGCAAAGGACCTGCCAGGCCCCCACGACCGCAAGCCGGGAATCTCGACCGGCGCGGTCCTGCCCCGGGAAGACGTCCGCGACGCCCTGGTACTGCCCGCCGGGCACCCACCGGCCACGCTCGCCTCATTGCCGCCCGGCACCCGGGTCGGCACCAGCGCTCCCCGCCGCGCCGCCCTCCTCAAAGCCCTCCACCCCAAGCTGATTGCGGTGCCGATCCGGGGCAACGCCGACAGCCGCCTCCGCGACATGGATTCCGGCGTACTGGGCGCCGACGTGATGATCGCCGCCCTCGCCGGTCTGCGCCGCCTCAACCTCGCCGACCGCGCCGCCGAGATCCTCGACCCCACCGTGTGGCTACCCGCCTCCGGCGCCGGGATCGTCGTCATCGAGCACCGCACCGACGACCACGCCACCGGCAACGTCCTCGCCCCGCTCACTCACGCCCCCACCCGGATCCTCCTCGACGCCGAACGCGCCACCCTCGCCGCCCTCCACGGCAACTGCCTGACCGCCGCCTCCGCCCACGCCACCCTCGACCCGACTGCCGACCTCGTCACCGTGCACGCCGCGTCCTCGACCCGGAAGGAGGCACCCCGATCCGCACGACCACCGCCGGCCCCGCTGACCACCCCGCCGCCGTCGGCCAACGGGCCGCCCAGCGCCTGCTCGACGCGGGAGCCTCCCAGCTCCTGGGAGCCCGGCCATGAACCGCAGCGCACTCCCGACCGACCGGGCGGTGTTCACGCCGCCCAGCGAGGAGGCCGACCGGGTACGGATGCGTGCTGCACACCGAGCTGCGGCCCGGGCGTTCGCGGTGAGGGCGGGCGGGCCGGAGGCATGGGGCTGGCAGGGCCGCACTCTCAGCCGCCGGGCCGGCCGCTGGTGGCTACGCCTCCTCTGCGCGCCCGAGGACAAACGCGGGAGTCGGCTGTGGGAGGGAAACGCCTCCGCCGACGCGTCCCTTCCCCGCACGGTGCCGCAGCCTCGCCTCCATCAGGTCAGCGAATGGACCCGTGGCGGCCACGCCTACCGCGCCGAGCTCTCCGAGTACATCGCTCAACCGGCCCTCCAGACCGGCGGCCCCGTCCTCACCTGCGAGGCCAACCTGCCGAACTCATGGTGGGGTGATCTACGCACCGCCCTCGCCACCACCGCGACGGTGCCAACCGACCGCCAAGCCGTACGCCGGCAGTGGATCGACCGCAACTTCGCCCGCTTCCTCGGCATCCCCACGCCCGCAGCCATCTCCTGGACCACCGGCCATGGCGACCTGCACTGGGCCAACCTCACCGGCCCACCGCTGGTCATCCTCGACTGGGAGGGATGGGGCCTGGTGCCCGTCGGGTTCGACGTCGGGCTCCTCCACGCGTACAGCCTCACCCGGCCGGCCACGGCCGCCCGGATCCGCGCCGAGTTCGCCCACGTCCTGGACACTCCCGCCGGGCGGACCGGCGAACTCGTCGCGCTCGCCCAGCTCCTCCAGGTCGCCGGTCGCGGCGGCCACCCGGACCTCGCTCCCCACCTGACCCGCCACGCCGAGCACCTCACCGGCACCCCAGTCCCCGCACCATGACCGCCCCGGAGGTCCCCGTGCTGCCCAGCTTGCTTGCCGTCTTCGCACACCCGGACGATGAATCCCTCCTCGCCGGGGGCGTCCTCGCCCAACATGCCGCGGCCGGGGCCCGCACGGCGGTCGTCACCGCCACATGGGCACCCGACAGCCGAAGGGCGCCCGAACTCGCAGCCGCCCTGGCCGTTCTGGGCGCCGGAGCCCCTCGCCTGCTCGGCTACAACGACGCCCGCAACCCCGAGGCGGCCCCCGGCCGGCCCAGGCTCGTCGACGCTCCTCTGGACGAAGTGGTCGGCCGCCTCGTCGCCCACATCCGCGACTTCAAGCCCTCTTTGGTCATCGGCCACGATGCGGTCGGTCAGCTGACCGGCCACCCCGACCACGTACGCACGCACCAGATCACCCTGCTCGCCGTCGAAGCGGCCGGCCTCGCCCACCTGCACCCCGAAGCGGGACCGCCATGGCAGCCGGCCGCGCTGTACGCCGCCACGCACCCCGAGTCCGGCGTCGGCCTGCTCCGCCCGCTGCTCGAAGGGGTGGGCAAGGCCGTTCTCGCGGTGCCGGACTCGTACGTGACCACCAGCGTCGACGTCACCCCCTGGGCCGACGTGAAGTGGCGCGCCATCCTCGCGCACCGCGGCGAGGTCGCACGCGAGCGGGCCCTGCCCGGCATCCTCGCCCGCCTACCCGAAGCCGACCGCACCCAGATCATCCAGACCGAGCACTTCACCCGCCTCACCCCCGGCCCCACGAAGGGCGACCCGGCCCAGCTGACCATCTGACACCCCGGCCCCGTGCCAACCACCCCTTCACCGCCCACGAGCAAGCGCTCACCGATCGGAGAGAGATGCCTACGACTTCTGTACCCGATGAACGTCCCCGTGCGGCCAGGAACTTGAGGCTGGCGGTCGCGCAGAGCACGGTGCCGGAAGACCCCACTGATCGAGGCGCGCTGCGGGCCGCAGGGCAGGAGATCCGGGCCCTGATGGCCGAGGCATCCGAGGCTGGTGCGCGGTTGGTGCAGTTCTGCGAGGGAGCGCTCACCTACCCGAGCAAGCACGTGATGGCAGCCGGTCTGGACGGGAAGCTGGTCCCTGCTGACTGGAGCCGTGCCGCCTGGGACGTCCTGCGCGAGGAGGCCGAGTCAATCGCCGCGCTGGCGGGGAAACTGCGGCTGTGGACGGCGTTCGGGTCGCTGCACCCGCTCACACCGCCGAACCGGCCCCACAACAGCCTCTTCGTCGTCTCCGACCGCGGCGAGTTGGCCGCCAGGTACGACAAACGATTCCTGTCGCATACCGAGGTCTCCTACCTGTACTCCCCCGGATATCAGCCGCTGGTCATCGAGGTGGACGGCATCCGGTTCGGCTTCGCGCTGTGCATCGAGGCCAACTTCCCGGAGATCTTCGCCGAGTACGAACGCCTGGACGTCGACTGCGTCCTGCTGTCGGTGATGGTCGACGACGCACCCCGGGCCCGCGTCGCTCAGGCATACGGAACGCTCTACAACTACTGGCTTGGCTACGCCATCCCGGCCCAGTTCAGCGCAACGGCGCCGTCTGGGATCGTGGCACCCGGCGGCCGGTGGCTGGCGCGCTGCTCCGCGAACGGACATCCCGCCCTGGCGATCGCGGACATCGCCCTCGACTCGCAGGACGAAGACATCAACATGGCCGTCCGCCACGCCCGCCCCTGGAGGCGCTCCGCCCGAGCCGGACTCTACGGCGAACGGATCCCCGTGGGAGACCCCCGTAGCGATGTACGCACAGCGTTCTGAAAACGCCCTTCCTTATGAATCGTCGGCCCGGACTGAAGGCCGTCCACGAAACCGTGGCGCGGCTCGCGGCTTCGCCGACGACCCCGGCCATCCCCTGTAACAGCCCAGCGCCCCACGACATGACCGGAGAAAGAAAGACATGACTACGACTTATTGATCAGAAACTCATGGGGTTCTCGTTCAAGACGTAGCGGACGTGCGGGCCGCCG
>NZ_MKXB01000166.1:0-9066 GCF_001865245.1 Streptomyces sp. CC53
AACGTGTCGTCGGCCTTCATCCCGATGCCCGTCCAGTTCGGCCAGGCGTGCGCGGTGACCGCGGTGACCGGGTCGTGCTCCCGCTCCGCGAGGGCCAGTTGGAAGGCGTTGGCGAGGCTGTAGTCGACCAGGCCGCGGCCCGCGAGGGCCTGGGTGCCGGCGATGGAGGAGACGAGCACGGCGAAGTCGGCGCGCTGCTCCTTCGCCAGGCGGACGACGTGGAGCGAGCCGGCCACCTTGGGCGCGAGCACCTTCTGCGCGTCGCTCCACGGGCGCCGGTGCATCGCCCCGAAGGGGTTGACCCCGCCGGAGGCGTGCACGATGCCCACCAGCCGGCCCCAGCGCCGTCCCCACCGGTCCGCCACCGCGGCGAGGGCCGCGGGGTCGGAGACGTCGCAGGGGAGGTACTCGACCTCGGCGGCGCCCGCCACTCCCCGCAGCGCCGCCGCGCGGTCGGCGTCGAGGGCCGACCGGCCGACGATGCCGACGCGCCGGGCGCCCCGGGCGATGAGGCGTTCGGTCAGCCGCAGACCGACGGCGCCGAGTCCGCCGGTGACCAGGCAGTAGCCCTCGTCCGGCACGGAGTACGACGGGCCGGGCAGGGCGGGTGCGGTCTCCGGCACGTACCGGACGCCCCGCCGGTAGGCGGCGACGGTGGTGCCCGCGTCGGTGCCGGTGTCCGGGACGCCGGCCGCCAGCGCGGCCAACTCGGCGGCGAGGTGCGCCGCCTGGGTGCTCGCGGGGTCGGCCGGGTCCAGTTGGACGACGGCGGTGGGCCGGCGGCCTTCGGCGCCCGCCGCGCGTACGGCCGTGGCGGTGGCCGCCCGGACGGGGTCCGGTCCGCCGTCCGCCGCGTCGAAGCAGGCCCAGAGCACGCCGGCGCGCGGTGGCAGCGTCTTCATGAGACCGCTCAACTCGTCCCAGAAGGCCGCGAGTCGTGCGGGGTCGTCGGGCCGGGTGTCCCGGGCGGTGACGACGAGGGCGGCGTCGGCCCGGGAGCCGGCGTCCACGACGGTCACGCCGCGGTCCCGGAGGATTCCCGCCAGGGCGTCCCCGATCGCGGGGTCGGCCACGGACAGGCTCACCGCCGCCGGTCCGGCCGGGGCCGCCGGGGGCAGCGCGCGGGCGTGCCACGCGACGCGGACCGCCTGCGTGTCCGTGTCCGGCAGTACGTCCCGTACCGGGGTCTCGACCCGCTCGGGACCGTCCACTGCACCGGGGCCGCGCCAGAAGGAGGTCGCGGCGAACGGGTAGGTGGGCAGGTCCGTGAGGCGGGCTCCCGCCGCGGACAGCGACGCCCAGTCGACGTGCGCGTACCCGACGCCGGCCAGTTCCGCCGCGCCCTTGGGGTGGTGCGGGGCGGCGGGGGTCCCGCAGCGGGCCGCCGCGGCGTGGGCGGTGAGGTCGACGTCGACGCGGGCGACGGGGACCGTCCCGTCGGCGACGGAGCGGAGCGCCGTCGCGAGGTCGGCTGCGGAGTGGCCGTGCACGGCGGTCTGGAAGTCCATGGTCGAGCGGCCGGTGTTGGCCGTGTGGCACAGGTCGGCGGTCTCCGTGGCGTCGCGGGCCGCGTCGAACCGGCCGGCGTACGCGTCGGCCAGTGCGCGCACGGCGGCCTCGTCGGCGCCGCTCACCCGTACCGCGAAGGACTCGGGGGCCGGTACGTCCCGGGCGGGGGCGGGGGGCGCCTCCTCGACGATGACGTGGGCGTTGACCCCGCCCATCCCGAACGCGCTCACCGCCCCCCGCCGCGGGCCGCCCTCGGGCCGCGGCCACTCCGCCACCCGATCCGCCAGGAAGAACGGCGTGTCCTCGAAACGGATGCGGTCGTTCGGCCGGGCCACGTGCAGCGACGGCGGGACCATCCCCCGCTCCATCGACAGCAGCACCTTCACCAGCCCCGCGAGACCCGCAGCCGGCTCCAGGTGCCCGACGTTGCCCTTCAGCGAACCGATCGCACAGAACTGGGACTGCCCTGTCACCGCGCGCCAGGCACGTGTCAGACCCTCCACCTCGATCGGATCACCCAGACTCGTCCCCGTCCCGTGCGCCTCCACCAGGCCGATCGACTCCACGGGCACCCCCGCATCCGCCAGCGCGGCCGAGATCACCGACTCCTGGGCGGAACTGCTCGGCACGGTCAGCCCACTCGTACGGCCGCCGTGGTTCACCGCCGTGCCCTTGATGACGCCCCGGATCCGGTCGCCGTCGCGCAGAGCCGCCCGCAGCGGCTTCACCACGACCGTCACCACGCCCTCACCCGGCACGAACCCGTCCGCAGCCGCGTCGAACGGCCTCGACCGGCCGGCAGGCGACAGGGCGCGCAGGTTGCGCATGGCGATGTAGTGCAGCGGGGACATGGCGACCCGTACGCCGGCGACGACGGCCTGTTCGCACTCGCCCGCGCGCAGGCTCCGCACCGCCGTGTGCAGCGCCACCAGCGACGACGAACACAGCGTGTCGATCGTCATGCTCGGCCCGTGCAGGTCCAGGAAGAAGCTCACCCGGTTCGCCAGGAAGGCGTTGTGGTTGCCCAGGCCGCTGGGGGCGTCCAACTCCGGTGACAGGTTGAAGTCCTTGTAGTGCTGGTAGCTGGCCCCGACGAACACGCCCGTGGAGGACGACAGCCCGAGCGGCGGGAGGCCGGCGGATTCCAGGGCTTCCCAGGTGGTGCGGAGCAGCCAGCGGGCCTGCGGGTCGAGCGCTTCGGCCTGCCGGGGGAAGAAGTCGAAGAACCGGGCGTCGAACTCGTCGACGCCGTCGAGGAACCCGCCGGTGTCCGGCTCCCGCCCTTCGGCGTACCGGCCCCAGCGGTGCGTCGGCGCGGCGCGGATCTGATCGCCGGACGCGGCGAGCAGGTCCCAGAAGCCCTCCGGGTCGGTGGCGCCCGGCAGGGCCAGGGCCAGTCCGATCACGGCCACGTCGTCGGCGGAGGCGGTCTCGGCGGGGTCCGTGCCGAAGCCGGCGCCCGGGGCGGCGGCCGCCCGCGCGGTGCTGGCCGTCCCGGCCGCCGGTTCGGGCCGGTCGGTCCGCGCGGGCCCCTCGACCGGCTCGGCCGGTTCGGAGGCACGGGCTCCCGCGGGCTCGACGGGGCCGTGGGCCTGCTGCGCCGCTGCGGTGGCGGGTGCCGCACCCTCCTCGGGCGGCGCGAAGGCGTCCGCCGGAGCCAGTCCGGCGACGTGCGCGGCGAGGGTGCGGCAGTCGGCGGCGTCCAGGATGTCCGTCGGGCCGAGCGGCACGCCGTACCTCTCGTCCAGTTCGGCGGCGACGGCCGTCGCGAGCATGGAGTCGATGCCGACGGCGGAGAGCGAGGTGGTCGCGGTGATCCGCGGGTCGTGCAGGGTGGCGCGCACCACCTCCACGACGGCCGCCTCGGCCGCGGCGAGCCGCGCCGGGCGGGGCCCGGGGCCCGCGCCCCGCCCCGCGGCACCGGCCGGGGCGGCCGGGTCCGCGGCGTCCGCGCTGCCCCCTGCGCCCACGGCTGTCCCGGCCGTACCGGCGCTGCCTTCGGTGCTCGCGGCGGTCGGCTTCGCCGGGGCGCCGGTCCCTGCGGTGTCGCCGGCCGTCCGGTACGCGATGCCGTCGAGGCGGACGAGGACCCGGCCGTCCGCTGCCAGCAGGGCCGCGTCGCCGCGTCGCTCGCCGTCGGCACCGGGCTCGGCGCCGTCCAGCAGCACGTACGCGGTCCGTGCGGGGTCGCCCCAGCGCGCGACCCGGCCGATGGAGACCGGCAGGTAGGTGCCGGTCGGTGCCTCGGGGTCGGCGAGGGTCAGCACCGCCATGGACTGGAGGGCGGCGTCGAGCGCCGCCGTCTCGGCCTCCAGGGGGCCGCCGGCCTGGGGGTCGACGCGGGCCAGGACGCGACGGGGACCGTAGTGCACCTCGGTGATCGACCGCAGCGGCGCGGAGAGCTCCATGCCCTTGGCGGCGAACCAGGCGTAGAGACCCGCGGGCGCCAGGTTCCGGCCGAGGCCGGCGCGCACGGCGGGCACGTCCAGCGGGGCGGGCTCGGGGCCCGCGTCGGTTCCGGTGGTGAGCCGTGCGATGGTCCGCTCGCCGTGCCGGAAGGTGGCCGGACCGGTACGGCCCGGCTCGTCCAGGTCGCCGGTGAGCGGATGGGGGCCGCTCCCCCGGCCGGTGAAGGCGACCGCGCGCAGTTCGCCGGCCGCCCGCAGCCCGAGGGCGACGGGCACGGCACCGGGCACGGTCTCCTCGCCCAGGACGCGGTGCGCCTGCGCGAGGCTCCGGACGGCCGCGGCGACGTCCTCGGCCGGGGGCTCCGGAGTCCCGGCCGCCGCCTCTGCGGGTGCCGGCGCGAACGGGTAGGGCGGCAGGGCCCGGCGGCGCACCGCCGGGCCCGGGTAGACGGCGGCCCAGTCGACGGCCTTGCCCGCGGTGTAGCGGAGGGCCGGGACGGCGAGCCCGGTCGACGCGGTCCCGACCACGGCGTTGCCGCGCACGACGGTGCCGGGCGCCCGTTCCGCGAGCCGCAGCGCATGGTCCAGTCCGGCACGGAGTGCGTCGGCGGTGCCGCCGAGGACGGCGGTCCGGTGCGCCCGGTGGTCGCGTCCGACGGCGCTGGAACGGCAGAGTTCCTCCAGGCCGGAGGCGGTCTCCCCGCGTAGCAGCGCCCGGGTGTCCGCGATCCGCCGCAGCAGGGCCTGCGGGGTGTGGCCGGAGAGGACGAGCAGGTGCTCGTCGGGCACCCCGTCCGCGGTGGCGCCTTCGGTGGCCGGTCCGTGCGCGTCGCCCTCGGTGCGGTGTCCCGTGACGTACTCCTCCACGACGACGTGCGCGTTGGTCCCTCCCATCCCGAAGGAGCTGACGCCGAAGCGCCGCGGTCCCGGCGACGTCCACGGGCGGGGCTCGGTCGGGATCTCGAACGGGCCGGAGGAGAGGTCCAGGTGGCTGCTCTGCTTCTCGAACCCGGCGACCGGGGGGATCTCCCCGTGGTGCAGGCACAGCAGGGCCTTGACGAGTCCGGCGAGCCCGGCGGCCGGTTCCAGGTGCCCGATGTTGCCCTTGACGGCGCCGAGGTGACACGGCCCGCGCCGGTCCGGGTCGCCGCCGAACACCTCGGTCAGCGCGGCGATCTCGATGGGGTCGCCGAGCCGGGTCGCGGTGCCGTGGGTCTCGATGAGGGTGATGTCGGCGGGGGCGAGCCCCGCGTCGTCGAGGGCCGCGCGGATGACCGCGGCCTGGGCCTCGCTGCGGGGCACGGGCAGGGCGCTGCCGCGGCCGCCGTGGTTGACGGCGGTGCCCCGGACGACACCCCAGATCCGGTCGCCGTCGCGCTCCGCGTCCGCGAGCGGCTTCAGCAGGACGGCGAGGGCCCCCTCACCGGGCAGGAAGCCGTCCGCGTGCTCGTCGAAGGGTTTTGGCACGGTGTCCGACAGGGCGCCGAGCTGGCTGAGGCTGCGGTAGTACCACGGTGTCAGGCCGACCTGGCAGGCCGCCACGATCGCGGCGCCGCAGTGGCCGGCGCGGAGCGCCGCGACGGCCTGCTGGAGCGCGACGAGCGAGGAGGAGCAGAGGGTGTCGACGGTCTGTGAGGGGCCGGTGAGGTCGAGGGCGTACGAGATCCGGTTGGCGAGCACCGCGTTCATGGAGCCGAGCGCGGTGTGCGGGCCGACGGTGTCCAGCCCGTGCGCGTCGCGGTGGTGGGTGTACGTGGCCCCGACGAAGACGCCGATGTCGCGGCGGCCGGCGAGGCCGGCGTCGTCGCGCACCGCCCAGGCGTGTTCCAGCAGCAGCTTCTGCTGGACGTCCATGTCCTCCGCCTCGCGCACGGAGATGCCGAAGAAGGCCGGGTCGAACCGGTCGGTGCCGGACAGGAAGGCGCCCTTGCGGCAGTAGGTGCCCGTCATGCGGGGTCCGCGCGGCTCGAAGTGGGCGTCCACGTCCCAGCGTTCGGCGGGTACGTCGGTGAAGGCGTGGTCTCCGGCGCGCAGCAGCGGCCAGAGCTCCAGCACTCCGCCGGGCGCGCCGGGGAGGTCGCCCGACACGGCGACGATCGCGACGTCCAGGTCGCGTCCGCCGGGTGCCCGGCGCCGGGCACGCTCCGGGGCGGCGGGGGCGGCTGCGGGTGCGGGTTCCGTGCGGGAGGGGCCCTCGGCGGTGACGGGCCCGGCGGCGTCCTCCGTGGCGTCGGCCTCGGCCGTGGCGGCCGCGGTTCCGGAGCGGGTTTCCGTACCGGTGGCGGTTCCGGAGGTGGCATCGGTACCGGGGGCGGAGCTTCCGGCGGGCTCGGGCAGTGCGGCTGCGGCGCCGTAGCGCTCGGTCAGTGCCTCCACCAGTTCGTCGAAGGCGCCGTACTCCAGGAAGAGCGTGGCCGGGAGGCTGACGCGCCACCGGCGGGACAGCTCCTCGGACAGCTCGACGCTCATGATGGAGCTCATGCCGTACTCCGACAGGGGCGTCTCCCGGTCGAAGGAGGCGAGGCCCAGCCGTTCCGCGAGGAACCGCGACAGCGCGTGGGCGACGTGCTCCGCGCCGTCCCCGGCTCCTTCCCCGGCACCGGCGGCGGTCACGCCGTCCTCGGCGGGGGCGGGGTCGACGCGGTCGGCTGCGGAGGCGGCCCGGGCGGCGACGGGGGCGACGCGCTCCGCGTGGGAGGCGAGCTCCTCGGGCTCGACGATCTCGGTGCCGGCGTCCGGGTGCGCGATGACGAGCTGCCGGGCGGGCTCCTCCGCCCCGAGGACGGCGATGAGGGCGTCCAGGCCCTCCGCCGTCGTCAGCGGCCGGACCCCGCGCGCCCGCAGCTGGTCCGCGACGGCGGTGCCCATGCCGACCTCGCCCCACAGGCCCCAGTCGACGCTGAGCCACGGCGCGCCGTGCGCGTGGGCGTAGCCGTCCAGGTAGGCGTTGGCGGCGGCGTAACCGCCCTGCCCGAGGTTGCCGAACGTGCCGGAGACGGAGGCGAACAGCACCGCGAAGTCGAGTTCCGACCCGGCCACGGCGGCGGCCAGTTCACGGACCCCGTCGGCCTTGGGGCGCATCACCGCCGCGACGTCCTCGGCGGTGGCGCTGCGGATCAGCCCGTCCTTCAGGGTGCCGGCCGCGTGGACCACGCCGTGCACCTCGCCGTGGTCCTCGCGCATCCGCTCCACCAGGGCCGTCAGGGCGCCGGGGGCGGTGATGTCCGCGCTGTACGAGACGGTCGCGCAGCCGTGGGCGGCGAGCGCCGCCGCCCGTTCCTCGGAGCCGGGGGTCCCGCCGGAGCGGCTGACCAGCGCGACGACGCCGGCGCCCTCCCGGGCGAACCGCTCGGCCACCTCCAGTCCCAGTCCGCCGTGGCCGCCGAGGACGAGGTAGCGTCCGCCGGGCCGGATGGGGCCCTGCCCGGTGGGGCGGGGCGGGGCGTACGCCGAGCGGTCGCGCACCCGGACGGGCACGTGCCGGACGGCGTCGCGGTAGCCGACCTCGACGGGCCCGCGGGCGGAGCCGAGTTCCGCCACGACGGCGGGGAGCGACGCGTCGGGGGCGCCGCCGAGGTCGATCAGGCGCGGACGCAGTCCCGGGTACTCGATGGCCGCGGTCCGCACGAGGCCCCACAGGGCGGCGCGGGCGGGGACCGGCCGGTCGCCGTCCGCGACGGGCTGGCCGTCACGGGTCACCACGAGGAAGCGGGACTTGCGCTGCCTCTCGCCGAGGGTCCGCAGCGCCGCCAGGCAGGCGTAGAGACCGAGGCGCAGCTCGTCGTCCTCGCCCCGGCCGCCACCGGACGGGTCGTCGGCGTTCCACAGGTGCACCACGCCGGCGACGGTGTCGCCGATCTCGGCCCAGAGCCGCCGGAACGCGTCCTCGTCGGGCCGTTCCAGCGCCCGCCGGTCGGGGGTGGGGGCGCCACCCGCCGGTACGGCCGGGCCGGGGGCGACCTCCACCACGCGGGCGCCGTCGCGGCGCAGCCGGTCGGCGACGCCCGTGCCGAGCCGGTCGGTCGGGCCGTGGTGCAGCACCACCCAGGTGCCGGACGCCGCTTCACGGCGGTCGGCTGTGCCTTCCGCGGGGCGCCAGTCGATGCGGGAGACGGGCAGCGGCTCCCGCCGTACCGGGGCCGGGGCGGGCGTACGCGCCGTGGTGGTCGTCCCGGGGGACCTGCGCGTCACGGTGGTCGTCCGCCGCATCCGCACTCCCTGGAACTCGGCGACGACCTCGTCGGAGGGGCCCAGGAGCAGCGCGTCGGCGGTGGCGTAGGCGCCGTCGTCGCCCGTGCGTCGGACGAGAACGGTGACCCCGTCCGTGCGTGCGGACAGGTCGGCGTGGACGGCGAGGCGCTCCAGGCCGATCGGCAGCATGGGAGAGGGGCCGTCGGTGCCCGTCAGGTCCTGCAGGGCGCAGCTGACGACCTGGAAGACCCCGTCCACCAGCAGCGGATGGGCGTACCACGGCATCGGTTCGGCGTCGGCCCGCAGGGTGGCGCGGGCGGTTCCGCCGTCGCCGACGGACAGTGCGCGGACGGTGCGGAAGTCGGGGCCGTACTGGAGCCCCTCGCGCTCCCAGCCGGTGTAGAGCCGCTCCGGGGCGATGTCCCGGGCGCCGGCGGGCTCGGGGCCCTTGCCGGCGTGCGGCGGCCGGCTGTCCGCCGGGAGGAACCGTCCGGTGCCGGTCGACAGCTGCTTGCGGCTGCCGGACAGGACGGTGGTCAGTGCGAAGCGGGTCCGGTCGGCGTCGGCGGTCACGTCGAGCCGGACCGGCGCGGCGGCGTCGTCGGCGACGGTCAGGGGACGGAGGAACGACACGCCGGTCAGTTCCAGGGGGGCGAAGGGGCGGCGCCGGGCGACGCCCACGAGTGCCATCTCCAGCTGCACGGCGGCGGGCAGCAGCCCGGTTCCCGCGGAGCGGTGCTGGGCGATGAAGGGCTCCTGACCCGTGAACGTCTTCTCGTACGTCTCGGTCGGGTTCGTCACTGTCCCTCGCTCCGGTGCTCGTAGTGACGGTCGAACAGCGGGTGGCTCACGGAGGCCGCCGCGGGTGCGGGGCGGGCCGGAGGTGCCACCAGGTCCTGTCGGTGGAAGGGGTAGGTGGGCAGGGTCGTCGTGCGGTGCCCCTTGCCGGCATGGAGCC
>NZ_MKXB01000166.1:9076-9504 GCF_001865245.1 Streptomyces sp. CC53
GGAACCGATCTCCCACACCACACCCGCACCCATCGAACCCACCAGCGCAACGGCCTCCGAGAACCGCACCGGCTCACGGATTCCCCGCGCCCAGTGGCCCGGGTCCACCGCCGAATCCGCCGTGTGCCACCCACCCGTCACCGACGAGGCGAACGCCACGCTCGGAGCGGACAGCACGACCCCCGACACCGCCTCCGCGAACGGCTTCACCGCACCGTCCATCAGCGCCGAGTGGAAGGCATGACTGACCACCAGCGGCTGCGTTCGCAGACCGGACTCCGCACGGAACCGCGCCACCGCGTCCGCCGGACCCGACACCGTCACCACCCTCGGCGAGTTGAACGCCGCCACCTCCACACCGGGGAAACGATCAAGCACACCCAGGACCGCCTCCACGTCCCCGTGCACCGCCGCCATCGCACCCTCAC
>NZ_MKXB01000167.1 GCF_001865245.1 Streptomyces sp. CC53
CCCGGCCGGGGCGGGCCGGTCATCCGGACGGGGCCGGCTCTGGCCGCTGCGCTACCGGGACCGGTGCACGCTCGGGGCCTCTCGGGCGGGACAGCCGCTCGGCAGGGGAGCGGACGGTCAGCAGCCGGGGCAGGCGGGCGGGCGTCAGCAGGTGGGGCAGGGCTCCCGCACGACCTGCCAGGTGAACGTGACCGAGGCCGACCGGCCGCCCGCGTCGGTCGCGGTGACGTGGACGGTGGACGTGCCCGCGCTCCGGGCGACCCCTGAGATCACGCCCGACGTGGCGTTGATGGTCAGCCCCAGCGGGAGGGCCCGCGCGGTCCACCGGTACGGCGTCGTTCCCCCGGACGCCGTCATCTGCAGGCGGACGGGGTCGGACTGGAAGCTGCGCTGGCTGCCGGGGTTGGCCACGGTGAACCCGGTGGTCTGGGACCGGGTGAACAGCAGCCGGTTGGGCGAGCCGGTGCCGGCGTTGGTGACCCTGTTCTTGGTGGACGCCGTGATGAGCGCGGCCGGCACCGTGGCGGGGCTGGCCGAGGTGCGCAGGGTCAGGTAGAGGGCGGCGGCGCCCGCCACGTGCGGGGCGGCCATCGACGTGCCGTTGAGGGACCGGGTGGCCGTGTCGCCGCTGTGCCAGGACGAGGTGATGCCGACGCCCGGTGCGAACAGGTCGGTGCAGCGACCGAAGTTGGAGAAGCTCGCCCGCCGGTCGGCGCTGTCCGTGGCGTTCACCGTGATGGCCTCGGCCACGCGCGCCGGGGAGTGGTTGCAGGCGTCGGTGTTGAAGTTGTTGGAGGCGACGACGAAGGTCACCCCCCTGGAGATGGCGGCCCGCACCGCGTTGTCGGCGGCGGTGCTCACCCCGTTGAAGCCGAGGCTGAGGTTGGCGACGGCGGGCCTGCGGGCGTTGGCGGCGACCCAGTTCACCCCGTCGACCAGGCTCGTGGTGGTACCGGAGCCGGCGCAGTTCAGCACCTTGACCGCGACGATCTTGACGCCCTTGGCCACGCCGTGCAGTCGGCCGCCCACCGTGCCGGCGACATGGGTGCCGTGGCCGTTGCAGTCGGTGTTCTGGGAGTCGATGGAGTTGTGGCCCCAGCTGGCCCGTCCGCCGAACTCGGTGTGCGAGGTGCGGACACCGGTGTCGACGACGTACACGGTCACGTTGTTCGCCGTGGTGTCGTACGTGTAGCTGCGGTTGAGCGGCAGCGCGCGCTGGTCGATGCGGTCGATGCCCCAGGACGGCGGGTTCGTCTGCGTCGCCTGGAGGCGGATCTCCACGTCCTGTTCGACGTAGGCGACGCCGGGGTCGGCGGCCATGCGGGCGGCCTGGTCCGCGCTCATCCGGGCGGAGAAGCCGTGGAGCGCGTCCTTCCAGACCTTGTCGACGCGTCCGCCGTGCCGCCCGGCCAGCGCCTCGGCCGTCCGCGACGCGGCCTGGGCCGTGACCGCGCCGCCCTTGAGGACGACGAGGTAGCTGCCGGGTACGGGCGTGGCGCCGGGCACGGTGCGGACGGTGCCGACGGCGGGCGGTGCGTCGGCGGCCGGGGTCGCGGCACCGGCGCCGGTCGTGGCGCCCAGTGCGAGGGCGAGTGCGGCGACCACGCCGGTGGTCACCGCGGATAACGGGCGTCTGGAGCGCAGGGGTGTCCTCATGGAGGCCTCCGGTCTCGTGTGTCACGGCGTCAGGTGCCGCCGTGTCTGCGTGCGAAGGCGGTACGGCGCCCCGGGCCCCATGCCCTGTGCGGGGCAGGCGGGCACGTCCGGGGCGGATGTGCACAACACGTGGAGGAGCGACGCAACCATAGGAGGCGCGGCCGGACATCACCAGTACCCGGCCGGGCGAGGAAGCGGAAGGAAGGGTGCCTTTCGCGCCGCCGACCCCGGGAGCCGGCGCGGCGACGGCCCCGCACGGTGCCGGAGGGACGGCGCCTCCGCCGGTCCCGCACGAAGCCTTCCGGCCAATCCGTCACGTCCATGACAATGCCAGGAGGTCGCCACATCCCGTTCACACTCCAGTGACCGAAAACGTGTCACGCTCCCTCTTGCCGCACCGTCAACCCGCGTAGACCGCACCGGCGTTCCCCACCCTCCCCCGCATCGGGAAAGGACTCCGCCATGCCCTCCCGGCTCCCCCGCTCCGCACGCCTCCGGCGCGTCCCGGTCCTGCTGGCCGGCGCGCTCCTCGCCGCCGCACTGCCCGCCGCCACCGCCGGCACCGCGACGGCCGCCGCCACGTCCGCGGCCGCGTCCTCGTACGACGACACCTACTACGACGGCACCGCAGGCAAGTCGGGCACGGCCCTCAAGAGCGCGCTGCACGGCATCATCAGCGACCACACGAAGATCTCGTACTCGGCCGTCTGGAACGCCCTCAAGGTGACCGACGAGGACCCGGCCGACCGGAACAACGTGATCCTGCTGTACAGCGGCATATCCCGCAGCAAGTCCCTCAACGGCGGCGACCTCGGCGACTGGAACCGGGAGCACGTCTGGGCCAAGTCCCACGGCGGCTTCGGCACCAGCACCGGCCCCGGCACCGACCTGCACCACCTGCGCCCCACGGACGTCCGGGTCAACAGCATCCGCGGCAACAAGGACTTCGACTGGGGCGGCAGCACCGTCAGCGGCGCCGCCGGCAACTACACCGACGCCGACTCCTTCGAACCGCGCGACGCCGTCAAGGGCGACGTCGCCCGGATGATCCTCTACATGGCCGTGCGGTACGAGGGCGAAGACTACTGGCCCGACCTGGAGCCCAACAACTCCGTCAACAACGGCAGCGCCCCGTACCACGGCCGGCTCTCCGTGCTGAAGCAGTGGAACGAGATGGACCCGCCCGACGCGTTCGAGAAGCGGCGCAACGACGTCATCCACCAGAGCTACCAGGGCAACCGGAACCCGTTCATCGACCACCCGGAGTGGGTCGAGGCGATCTGGTAGCCCCTCAGCGGTCCGCCAGGTGCGTGGGGGCGAACATGCGCGGTGCCGCCCCCAGCACCACCACCGACGGGCCGTCCGACGACAGGGCACGCCCGAGGTCCTCGCGGAGGGCCTCGGGCGTGGTGCGCGTCGCGGGCACGCCGAACGACTCCGCCAGCGCCGCGAAGTCGGGGCCCGCCAGCTCCGTGCCCATCGGCTCGCCGTACTCCTCCGTCATGTAGGCGCGCAGGATGCCGTAGCCGCCGTCGTCCACGATGAGCCAGGTCACCGGCAGGTCGTGCTGCCGGGCCGTGGCCAGCTCCGCGACCGAGTACAGGGCGCCGCCGTCGCCGGACACGGCCAGCACCGGCCGGGTGGGGTCCGCCACGGCCGCGCCGAGCGCCGCCGGGTAGGCGTAGCCGAGGCCGCCCGCGCCCTGCGCGGAGTGCATGGTGCCCGGCCGGCGGGCGTCGAACGCCGACCAGGCCCAGTAGCCGAGGACCGTCATGTCCCAGAAGCTGGGCGACGTGCTCGGCAGGGCCTGCCGGATGGAGGCCAGCAGCCCCTGCTCCAGGGTGAGCCGCTGGGATTCCAGGCGGGAGCGGACCGCGGCCAGGACTTCCCGCACCCGGTCCCGCGCCGCCGCGTCCGAGCGCTCGCCGACGGTCTCCAGCAGCGCCGACAGCGCCAGTCGGGCGTCCGCGTGGATGCCGAGCGCCGGATGGTTGGACTCCAGCTTGCCGAGGTCCGCCTCGATCTGGACGACCCGGCCGCGCGGGCGGAACGTGTGGTAGTTCGACGACAGCTCGCCCAGGCCCGAGCCCACCACCAGCAGGACGTCCGCGTCCTCCAGGAAGTCCGTCATGTGGCGGTCCTCCAGCCAGGACTGGAGGGACAGCGGGTGCTCCCACGGGAACGCGCCCTTGCCGCCGAAGGTGGTGACCACGGGGGCGTCGAGCCGCTCCGCCAGCGCACGGAGCTTGCCGGACGCGTCGGACCGCACGACGCCGCCGCCCGCGACGACCACCGGACGCTCGGCCGTCGTCAGCAGGTGCGCCGCCAGCGCCGTCAGCTCCGGGCGGGGCGGCAGGTCCGGCGGGGTCGCGTCCGGCGCCGTCACGACCGGCAGGTCCGTCGGGGCCGACAGGACGTCCTGCGGGATCTCCACGTACACGGGTCCGTGCGGCGGGGTCAGCGCCGACTGCCAGGCCGCCGCGATCGCGGACGGGATCTGGGAGGCCGTGCGGGCGCCGTGGACGGACTTCACGACGTCACGGAACGACGCCTGCTGGTCGCGCAGTTCGTGCAGGTGGCCGTGGCGTCCCCCGCCGAGGCCGCGCACCGGCACCTGCGCGCTGACGGCCAGCACCGGCGCGCTGGCCGCAGCCGCCTCCTGAAGGGCGGGCAGCGCCGTCAGCGCACCGGGGCCGGTGGACAGCAGGAGGGGCGCCGCCTCACCGGTGACCCTGCCGTACGCGTCGGCGGCGAAGCCCGCGTTGTTCTCCACCCGCAGCCCGACGTACGCAAGGTCGGAGCGGCGCAGCGCGTCGAACATGCCCAGGGCGTGCTGGCCGGGCAGCCCGAAGACGGTCGTCGCGCCGAGGCCGCGGAGGGTCTCCACGACGAGGTCGCCGCCGATGCGGCCGGGGGGCGGGTTCAGCGCGGCGGCCGTCTGCGCGGCGGTGGGGCGCAGGACGAGGTCGTGGTCGTGGGTCATGGTCGGCGGGCCTTCGTGTCGGTACGGCGACCGGCCGCGCCCCGTCCGGGGCGGTGCGGCGGTCCTCTGCGGTGGCGCCGGGCCGCGTTCGCGGGGGGCTGCGGCCCGGCGCCGTCCTCGCGGAGGTTACTGCGCCGCTCCCTCCGCGTTCCGGGCCGCCGCGATCTGGCGGGACATGATCGTCGTCAGTTCGTAGGCGGTGTGGGAGGCGGCCACCGAGGTGATCTCGGCGTGGTCGTAGGCCGGGGCGACCTCGACGACATCGGCGGAGACCAGGTTGCAGGACGCCAGGCCGCGCAGGATCTCCAGCAGCTCGCGGGAGGTCATGCCGCCCGCCTCCGGGGTGCCGGTGCCGGGCGCGTGCGCCGGGTCCAGGCAGTCGATGTCGATGGAGATGTAGAGGGGGCGGTCGCCGATGCGCTGGCGGAGCTGGTCGGCCACCTCGTCGGCGCCGCGGCGGTAGACATCGGCCGACGTGACGATGCCGAAGCCCATCTTCTCGTCGTCCGTCAGGTCCTGCTTGCCGTAGAGCGGGCCGCGGGTGCCGACGTGGGACAGCGCGGAGGTGTCGAGGATGCCTTCCTCGACGGCCCGGCGGAACGGGGTGCCGTGCGTGTACTCGGCGCCGAAGTACGTGTCCCACGTGTCGAGGTGCGCGTCGAAGTGGAGCAGCGCCACGGGGCCGTGCTTCTTCGCGACGGAGCGGAGCAGTGGCAGCGCGATGGTGTGGTCGCCGCCCAGGGTCATCAGCCTGGCGCCGCTGCCGAGCAGGTCGTCGGCGGCGGCCTCGACCGTCTCCACGGCCTCGTTGATGTTGAACGGGTTGACGGCGATGTCGCCGCCGTCCGCGACCTGCGCCAGGGCGAACGGGGAGGCGTCCTGCGCCGGGTTGTAGGGGCGCAGGAGGCGGGACGCCTCGCGGATGGCGTTGCCGCCGAAGCGGGCGCCGGGCCGGTAGGACACACCGGAGTCGAAGGGCACGCCGATGACGGCGACGTCCGCCGTGCCGACCTCGTCCAGGCGCGGCAGCCGGGCGAACGTCGCGGGGCCTGCGTAGCGCGGGACCCGGGAGGAGTCGATGGGGCCGCGGGGCGTCGAGTCGGTGCCGTGGTTGCTGCTCATGGAGTCGACGGTAGACGGGCGGAAGCCCGGACAGAAGTGTACGTTTTCTCCATCTGCACGAGGTGGAGTGGAGGAATCGTCCATGAAGGCGTCCGGGGCCGGAGGCCGCGCAGCCGAGGGTCGCGAAGGCGGGGGCCCAGTGGGCGCGGGTCGCCGGGCAGGGGGGCGCGCGGCGCAGCCGCCCGTGCCGTTCGCGCCGCCGGTGCGGCTGGCCGACCTGCTGGCGAGCGAGGGCCTCGGGCTGCGGCTGGTGGCGGGCGGGCCCGGGGCGGACCTGCACGGGGTGCACACCTCCGAGATGGCCGACCCCTTCCCGTACCTGCTGGGCGGTGAGCTGCTGCTCACGGCAGGGGTGCCGTTCCAGCTGGGGCAGACAGGTCCCGAGCGGTTCGTGGCGCGGGTCGCGGAGGCGGGCGCCGCGGCCCTGGGCTTCGGGGTGACCCCGGTGTACGACACGGTGCCGGACGCGCTGGTCGCGGCCTGCGAGCGGCACGGGCTGCCGCTGGTGGAGGTGGAGCCGGGCACGCCGTTCGCGGCCGTGGCGCGGGCGGTGTGGCGGCTCATGACGGAGGCCCGCCACCACGAGCTGCGCCGGGTCGCGGACGGCCAGCGGGCCCTGGCCGCAGCGGCGGCCCGGCCCGACCCCGTGCCGGCGGTGCTGCACGCCGTGGCGGTGCGGCTGGAGGGGCGCGCGGTGCTCTACACGCCGGAGGGCGGTGAGTACGCCGCCGACGGGCGGGAGCTCACGCCCGACGAGGACGCGGCGCTGACGCGGCTGGTCCGGCGGGTGGCCGGGGCGGCGCGCCGCCCGTCGTCGGCGGCGGACAGCACGGGCGGGACGCGGCTGGTGGCGTACGGCCTGGGCACGGGCCGGGGGCTGACGCTGGGCCTGGCGACGGCCCGCAGGGACGAGGCAGTCCAGCGGATCGCGGAGACCGCGATGGTGCTGCTGTCGCTGCTGACCGCCCCGCACCAGGGTGCCGACGAGGCGACCCGGTCGGCCGCGCTCGTACGGCTCCTGCTGGGCGCCGCACCGGAGGACGTGGCACCCCTGCTCGGCGAGGCGCCCTGGACGGTGGTGCACGCGCGGGGCGGCGGCCCGGGCGCCCCGCCGCCCGCACTGGGCAGTCCGCTCGTGGACGCGGCGGCGGACGGCACCGTGCGGGCGCTGCTGCCCGCGGGGCGCGAACCCGCGCCGTACCCGGGCTGGAGCCTCGGGGCGAGCGGCCCGGCCGCGCCCGGCGACCTGGCGGCGGCGGACGCGCAGGCGGCGCGCGCGCTGC
>NZ_MKXB01000168.1 GCF_001865245.1 Streptomyces sp. CC53
CGCGCCGCGGCCGCCGGGGCAGGCGTGGCCTGCGGGGCTCTGGCCGTCGTGCTCGCCGCGGTCCTGGGCGGGCCCGAGCCGGCCCCGCCCGCCGCACCGGGGCCGCTGCCCGCCGCGTCCGAGGCCGCCACCACGGAGCCGCTCCCGTCCGGCACCGCCCCCGAGCCCTCGCGGTCCGCGCCGCAGCCGACCGGCACCAGCGCGGACGCCACCGGCCCGAGCCGCACCGCCGCCCCGCCGGACCCCTCCGTCTCCGTTCCGGGCCCGCCCGGCGCGGTCACCGTGCCGCCCGCCGCGAGCCCCCTCCCACCTGCTGCGGGGTGACCTGCGTCTCACCGGTCAACCGTCCACCGCCCCCGGGCGTATAGCCGGCGTCAACCCACTCCCACCGGGTCCCGCAGGACCCGCCGAAGGAGCCGATGCCGGTGCCGACCTCCCTGACCACTGCCCGCCTGCCCCACCCGGACCCGGACCACCCTCAGCCCTCTCCGCGCCACCGCACCCCCCGGACAGAGAAGTTGACTGACCGTCAAGGGAGGTCGCGCCGGTGGTCCGCGCCCCCCGCAGCCCGTGCCGCGCTGCGGATCGGCGCCGTCCACACCGGGTCCGTGCTCGCCCATCTCGTCGTGCTCGCCGTCCTCGACCCTCCCGGCGGCCCCGGGCTCCGGGAGCGGCTGCTGTCCTGGGACGCCCGCCACTTCGCCGCCATAGCCACCGACGGCTACCCCACCGGGTTCACGTACACGGCCGACGGCGCACTCACCGGCAACGAACTCGCGTTCTTCCCGCTGTACCCGCTCGCCACCGCCGCCGTCCGCGCCGCGACCGGCACCGACGCCGGCACGGCCGCCCTCCTCACCGGGCACCTCGCCCTCGCGGCGGCGACGGCGGCCCTGTACGCCCTGCTGGCCCGGCTCCACGGGGAGCGCACCGCGCTGATCGGCATCGTGCTGTTCGCGGGCGCCCAGCCCCTGGCCGTGGTCCTCGTCATGGGCTACAGCGAGGCCCTGTTCACCGCCCTGGCCGCAGCGAGCCTGCTCGCCGCCCACCGGCGGGCCTGGCTGACGGCCGGTGCGCTGGCCTCCCTGGCGGGGCTGACCCGGCCCGTCGCGGTGGCCGCGACCCTGGCCCTGGCGACCGCGGCGGCCCTGCACATGCTGCGCGCCCGCCGCCTGGAGCCGCGCGCCCTCGCCGGTGTCGTGCTGGGCTGCGCGGGCACCCCTGCCTACCTCCTGTGGGTGGGGCACCGGCTGGGCCGCGCGGACGCCTGGTTCCTGATCCAGGAGGCCGGCTGGGGCACCCACTGGGACCACGGGGCGGGATTCGCGGACTTCCTGGGCGACGCGCTCCTCCGGCTCGACGGTTGGGTGCCGGTCAGCACCGCGTTCCTCGTGCTGCTGCTGCTCGCCGCGACGGCCGCGGCGTGGCGCCGCGGGGCGTGGCCTCCCCTGCTCGTGTACGGCACGGTGGTCGCGGTCCTCGCCGTCGGCCAGTCCAACTACTACCACTGCAAGCTGCGCCTCCTCGTCCCCGCGCTGCTCTTCCTCGTCCCGCCCGCCCGCGCCCTGGCCCGCGCCCGCCCCCGTACCGCCGCGGCCGTCCTGTCCGGGCTGGTCCTCTTCGGCTGCTGGTACGGCGCCCACATGCTCACGACCTGGCCGTACGCGATCTGAGGCGGTCCGCCGCCGTGGCCCGCACGCCCGGTCGCCGCCCGGCGGGCGCCTGCCTACCGTGGTGGTACGGGGACCCACGGCACGAGGAGGCGCCATGGCGACCGCCGACCCGCAGCACGCGGCATCCGGCACGGCGGGGCAGACAGCGCGGGAGGAGTTCTCAGGGAAGGTCGTCGACGTCCTGAACGCGGCGTCGGTCGCGCTGTTCACCAGCATCGGCCACCGGACCGGCCTGTTCGACACCCTGGCGGGGCTGCCGCCGTCGACCAGCGGCGAGATCGCCGAGGCGGCGGGCCTGGACGAGCGCTACGTACGGGAGTGGCTCGGCGGCATGGCCGTCAGCGGCTTCGTCACGTACGCACCGGACGGCGCCCGGTACTCGCTGCCCGCCGCGCACGCGGCCTGCCTCACCCGGGCGGCCGGCCCGGACAACCTCGCCACGCTCATGCAGTACGTGGGGCTCATGGGCGGGGTGGAGGACCGTGTCGTGGAGGCGTTCCGGCACGGCGGGGGAGTGCCCTACTCGGCGTACCCGCGCTTCCAGGAGCTCCAGGGCGAGGAGAACGCGCGGGTCTTCGACGCGGCACTCGTCGACACGATCCTCCCGCTCGCGCCGGGCGTCACCGACCGCATGCGCGAAGGCGCCGACGTCCTCGACGTCGGCACCGGACAGGGCCACGCCCCCGTCGTGATGGCGCGTGCCTTCCCCCGCAGCCGCTTCCGCGGCCTCGACCAGTCGGA
This sequence comes from Streptomyces sp. CC53, assembly GCF_001865245.1. Classification (GTDB taxonomy): domain Bacteria; phylum Actinomycetota; class Actinomycetes; order Streptomycetales; family Streptomycetaceae; genus Streptomyces. The sequence continues at coordinate 2,415 of NZ_MKXB01000168.1, forward strand.
GGAGGGCATCGCCGCGGGCCGCGCGGAGGCGGAGCGGCTGGGCCTGGACAACGTCGGCTTCACGGTGGGCGACTCGACGGAGATCCCCGGCACGTACGACATCGTCACCGCCTTCGACGTGATCCACGACCTGGCCCGTCCGGCGGAGACCCTCACGGCGATCGCGGCCGCCCTGCGGCCGGGCGGCGTCTTCCTGATGGGTGACATCGCGGCGTCCAGCAACCTTGAGGACAACATCGGGCATCCGTTCGGCCCGGCCCTCTACGGCTTCTCGGTCTTCTACTGCATGACGACGTCGCTGAGCACCGGGGGCGCCGGGCTCGGCACGGTGTGGGGCGAACAGACCGCCCGCCGCATGCTCGCCGAGGCCGGCTTCACCCGCGTCGAGACGCACAGCGTCGAAGGCGACCCCCTGAACCTGTACTACGCCGCCGCGAAGGACTGAACCGCCGCCCGGGCCGGGCCGCCACCACCGCCACCGAGCGCCGGCGCCCCGGCCCGGCTGCCCCCGCGGCACCGTCCGTTCCGGTGAGGCAGCCGGGCCGTCGTGGCGGCGCCGCGGGCACGGCGAACCCCGCCCGTAGGCCGGCCCCCGGGCGGGGAGCGGCGGCCGTCAGGAGGTGCCGGCGGGGGCGTCGCCCGGTGTCACCGCCCCGTCCCCGGGCGCGCTGCCGTTTCCGGTGCCCGGCGGGGGCTGCGGGGTGGTCGTGCCACCCCCGGGCGTCTCCTCGCCGGGCGGCGGGGCGGTGGTGGTCGTGGGCGGCTCCCGCGGTGACACCGGCGGGCACGGCGTCCTGCCCTCGGGCGTGGGCTCGCCGGGCGGCACCGTGACGCAGCCGGTCTCCCGGGGGGACTCCGTGGTGACGGAGCCGCCGGGCGAAGGGCTCAGCGTCCCGGGCGGCTTCGTGGTCTGCTCGTCGTCGTTCGCGTCCGTGTCCCCGCGGTGGCGCTCGATGCGCCCGCCGTCAGGGGTCACGAGCACGAAGCTCTCCACCGGCTTCGCGGCGGGCTTGACCACGACGACCTGGGACTGGTCGTAGCCCCGCCACGCCTCGCCCTGTGTCTCGTACCCCGGCTTCAGCTCCGCCGGAGCGGTCAGGGGGTTGCCGCAGGCGCAGCGCACCCGCGGCTCGCCGCGCGCGTCGACCAGCACCGCGGTCCCGGCCTGGAGCACCGCCTGGTACGGGTAGGGCTTGCCGTCCCGGTAGCCGTGGTTGGTGACCCGGGTGTCGAGCCGCAGCTGCACGGGCGTCAGCCCCCGCAGGTAGGCGGGTACCTCCTCGGCGGTGATGCCCAGCACGGAGGCGAAGGCGGCGCCCTTGGCCTCGTCGGCGGTGAGGAAGTCGATCTGGCGCTCCACGTCGCAGCTGGCGACGTTGCGCGTGCCGCCGTAGAGGCCCGGGTCCGAACCGGTGACCGTGGCCAGCCGCGTCGCGCCCGTGGGCAGGCTCGGGGTCGGTGGAGCCGACGCCTTCGTCGACGTGCTGTCGGTGAAGGGGTTCTGCCCCGGTGGGTCCGGCGGCTGCAGGAAGAGGTCGTTGGCGCCGCCCGCCGGACTGACGGACCCGAGCCGGTCACCGGGGCTGCTGGCCGCGCTCCCCTCCCCGTCGCCGTCGCCGCCGGACAGCGCGAGGACGACCGCCACGGCGACGGCGACCACGACCACACCGGCCGCCGCCGCGATCACCGCTGTCGACCGCCACCAGGGGGGCCGGCCGCCCCCGCCCCCCGCGCCCGCGCCTCCCCCCTCACCGCCGCCTCCGTCCCCGCCGCCTCCGCCACCCGGGGGAGGTGGCGGGGACGGCTGCGCGGGCGCTGTGGGCTGCTGAGAGGGGGATTCTGGGCGGCCGGAGGACGGGCGGCCCGACAGGGGACCCGACGGGGGGCCAGTGGGGCGGCCGGAGCCGGGATCGGACGTCACGTTCATCCCTTTCTTCCGTTTCGCGCCATTGTGTGCCCCGTCCGGGCGCCGTCCGCAAGCCGAGAGCCGCGGACCGTGCCTAGCGTGGGCGACGTGAGCAGTCGCCAAGCCGCTGAGCGCGGCCCGTCCCAGGACACCCTGCGGCACGCCCTCCACGACTGGCGCGATGCGCTGGCCGCGGTGCTGGCCGCCCTGGTCGCCATGACGCTGGTCGCCACCCTCGGACTCTGGGCGGCGGGCGCCACCGACCTGCCCGGCGGGGCGTTCCCCCGCGTCGTCGCCGCGGTCGTCGTCATGGCGGCCGGCGGCGACGTCGACCTGTCCGGCGGCGCGGGCGCGCTCGCCGGCGCGGAAGCGGAACTCGTCGCCATGCCGCTGTCGGTCAGCCTCACCGGCGCGCTGGTCCTCGGCGCCGGCTTCCTGCGGCCGCTGCGGCACCGGGCCGTCGCCTCCGGGCGCGAACTCCTCGCGAGGGTGGGGCGCACGGTCCTCCTGTGGCTGGCCGGGCTCGCCCTCGCCGTGTCCCTCGCCCGCCACACGTTCACCGACATCGTGCCGCAGGACAGCCCCGCCGGCGTCATCAGCGACCTGCTCGGCGACGTGCTGGACGCCTCACCCGAACTCGGCTTCCAGGCCAGGCTCGGCAGCACCCTCCTCTACGGCCTGCTGTGGGTCCTCGGCGTCCTCGTCATGGCGCTCCTCGTGTCCCGCAAGGCACCCCTGCCCAGCCGCCTGGTGCGCTACCAGGAACCCGTCAGGCCCGCCGCCTTCGCCATGCTGGTCCTGCTCCTCGCGTACGTCGCCATCGGCCTGGTGACCGGCCTGGTCGTCGCCGCGACGAAGGGCCACACCGCCGACACCTTCGCCGTGCTGCTGCTGGGCCTGCCGAACCTCGTCTGGATGGCCCTCGGACTCGGGGTGTTCGCCTCCTGGGAGGGCAAGGTGGAGGGGCCGTTCGGCCTGCCCATGCCGCACGTCCTCGACCAGGTGCTGCGCGGCGAGGAGATCACCACCCTCGACGTGCAGGCGCTGGCCGAGTACGACGGCCGGGCCTGGTGGCTGGTCCCCGCGGCGGCCGTGCTGCTCCTCGCCGCCGCCTTCGTCATGGCGGTCCGCTCGCCCGCCCGCACCCGGCTGTGGCAGCAGGCCCTGCACTTCGGCGTGGCCTTCGCCCTCACGATGCTCGTCATCGCCCCCCTGACCCGGCTGCGCGCCAGCTTCGGCCTCTCCCTGCTGGGGATCTTCGAGATCGACGCGCTCGGCGGGGAGGCCGTCCTGCGCCCGCACCTGTGGACGGCGGTCGGCCTGGCCCTCCTGTGGGGGCTCGCCGCCGGGTTCCTCGGCGGGCTCCTCGCCTCCCCGGTACGCAGACGGGGCGAGGTGGCGACGCCTCAGTCCGAGCCCGGGGAGGCATACCGGAACACCGGCAGCGCCCAGCGCGGCGGCGAGGGCGGCGGCCCCGACGGCACGTAGGGGCTCCCCGCGGCAACCGGCCCGGGCGCAGCGCCCCCCGCCCCGGCGGACGCCGCCGCCCGCAGCGCCGCCACGAAGTCCCGGCACGACCCGTACCGGTCCTCCGGGGCCTTCGCCAGTGCCTTCGCCAGCACCCCGTCCAGTCCCGGAGGCAGCCCCGGGCGGGACGCTCCGAGCGGCGGCGGAGGGTCGTACTGGTGGGCCCACAGCAGTGCCAGGTCGTCGTCGCGCAGGAAGGGCGGCGCGCCCGTCAGCATCTCGTACACCACACAGCCCAGGCTGTACACGTCGCACCGGCCGTCCACCGCGCGCCCGGAGATCTGCTCCGGCGCCACGTAGTCCAGCGTCCCGACGAACTGCCCCACGCGGGTGAGGCCGGTCAGCGACTGCGACTTCTTCGTCAGCCCGAAGTCCGTCAGGTACACGTGCTCCGGATGGTCGCTGTCGGTGCCCTCGGCGACGAGGATGTTGCCCGGCTTGACGTCCCGGTGCACCAGGTCGTGGTGGTGCGCCGCGTCGAGTGCCGAAGCGACCTGCGCGGCGAGCCGCACCGTCGTCTCCGGCGGCAGGGGTCCCTCGCGGTCCAGCAGCGCCCGCAGGTCCTGGCCCGGTACGTACCGCATCGCGATGTACAGCACGCCCTCCGTCTCGTCGGCTTCGAACACCGGAACGATGTTGGGGTGGTCGATCGCCGCGGCCACCCGCGACTCGTGGACGAAGCGCTTGCGGAAGGTGTCGTTGCGGGCCAGCTCGGGCGCGAGCAGCTTCAGCGCCACGGTCCGGTCCAGCCGGAGGTCGCGGGCCCGGTAGACGACCGCCATGCCGCCGCGCCCGATCTCGCCCTCCACGCGGTACGAGGCGATGCGCTGCCCGACGAGCCCGGACGGCCGCCCGGCAGGCAGCACGTCCGCGCGGTCCGCGGGCTCCCCGCTCACCGCGCACCCTCCCCCCGGCCCTCGCTGGGCGGTTCCACCATGCGGGTGGGCTGGTGGGGGGCGTCCGCGGTGCCCGGGGTCTCGGCCTCGCGCTTCTCGTCCGGTGGCTCCATGACGCGGGTGGGTTCCTGGGGGACGGTCGTGGTGCTCGGGGCTTTCGCTTCGGGTTCCTCGTCGGGGGGCTCCATGATGCGGGTAGGTTCCTGGGGGGTGCCGGTGGGTTCGGTGGTCTGCACGATGCGGGTCGGTTCGTGGCCGGGTGGCTGCCCGGGGGCGGGGCCGCCGCTCTCCCGGCCCGGCTCGCCGCCTCCGCCGCGCTCCGCGGCGCCGCTGTGCGTCACACGCCCGGCCGCCGCGGAGGCGTCGACCCCGTCGGACTCATGGGCCCCGTGGGCCTCCTCGGCGCTCCCTGGAGGGCCGAGCCGGGCACCTCGGGCTCGGGCGGCGTCCCCGACCGCCCCGGCCCGATCCGGCTCCCGGGCATGGCCGGTCCGCCCCCCGTCCCCGACGGCTCCTGCCTCCCCGCCGCTTCCGCCCGGACCGGCCGGCGGACCGCCGGGCCGGCCCGCCGCATGGGCCGGCCCGCCGTCGCGTCCCTGCCCGGCCCCCGTGGCGCTTCCCGCCTCACCGGCCTTGTCGAAGGACCCGGACGCCCCCGCCGTGCCGCCTGCCTCCGGCGGCCCCGGCACGGACGGCACGCCCGGTGCCCCGGGCTCCTCCTGCACCTCGCGGCCCCCCGCGCCCGGCGATTCCCCGGCCTGTACGGGCGGCGCGGTGGACGGCCGGGCCGTCGCCGCGTACGCGGCCAGCTGGGCGCCGTCGCCGTACAGCCAGCGCTCGTGTTCCGCGTCGTACAGCCACAGCGACTCGCCCTCGACGACCACGCCCACCCGCAGCCCGCCCGTGCGGTCGCGGAACCCCTCGCGGTCCGCGGCTCCCCCCGCCAGCGCCTCCACCGCCTCCCGGTAGCGGGCCACCGCCTCCTCCACCCGGGCCAGCAGCCGACGCGGGTCCGCCGTGCGCGCCGCCGGCTGCGCGGCGGCGGGCGGGTCGGCCGGCACGGACACGAGCAGCCGCGCGTCCACCCAGGCCGCCCAGCCGTTGGAGCACACCACCCTGCCCCAGTCGCCCCGCCGCTCGTCGAGCCGGACCGGCAGGAACGGGTCGAGCGGTACCGTCGGCAGCTCCGTCCCCGGCGTCTCCCACGCGGGGAGGCCGGCGCGCGGCACCACGTGCGTGGGCCGGAAGTCCGGCACCGCCGGGTCCGTCCCGTCGAGGGCCCATGACTGCCCGGGCCATGCGACCGCCTCGGGCGCGGCCGGGTTCACCGGGTCGCTGGGGGAGGCCACGTGCGGCTCCTCTCCGGGTCGCTACCTGCGCATGATCACCGGTTCGTGGCGGCGCAGCAGACGCGCCACGACGAACAGGAACACGACGGCGAGCCCCAGCAGCACACCCATGACGAGCAGCCACGTCCCCACCGTGTGCGCGAACAGCGGGTCGTCCGCCTTCGGTCCGGGGACCGTGGCCCCCAGGTCCACGGTCGACGCCATCGCGGCGAACGCCCACCGGGACGGCACCAGCCACGCCAGCTGCTCCAGCACCGGCGTCCCGCGCACCTCCAGCAGCGCCCCGCAGAACACCACCTGCACGATCGCGAGGAGGACCAGCAGCGGCATGGTGACCTCCTCCTTGCGCACCAGGGCCGACACGAGCAGCCCCAGGGTCATGGCGGTGAAGGAGAGAGCGGCCACCGCCACGGTGAGCTCCACCAGCGGGGGCAGCAGCACGCCCTGCCCGTCCGGAGCCCCCAGCGGCACGCCGACCAGGGCGACGAGCGTCAGCACGACCGCCTGCACGACCGTGACCAGGCCCAGGACCACCACCTTCGACATCAGGTAGGCGGACCGGGACAGGCCCACCGCCCGTTCCCTGCGGTAGATCGTCCGCTCCTTCACCAGCTCCCGCACGGCGTTCGCCGCACCGGTCAGCACCCCGCCGACGCACAGGATGAGCAGCACGTTCAGCGAGGACTCCGGGCCGAGCCGGCCCTCGGAGAGCGCCCGCGCCATCGCGCCCATCACGAACGGCAGCGCCACCATGATCGCCAGGAAGGTGCGGTCCGCGCTCAGAGCCGCCGCGTACCGGCGTACCAGCGTCCGCAGCTGGGAGCCCCAGCTCTGCGCCTTGGGGGGCGGCGCGGGCGGTGCGGCTGCGCCCGCTGCGGGCGACAGCTCGCGGTGCGGCTGAGCCGGTTCGACGTACCGCTGCCGGAACGCGGAGTCGTGGAAGCGGCCGGCCCAGTCCCGGGCCCGGTCGGTCTCGAACGCCTCGAACGCCTCGGGCCACTGGGCGAACCCGAAGAATCCCAGTGCCTCGCCCGGCGGCCCGAAGTAGGCGATCCGCCCGCCGGGCGCCAGCACCAGCAGCCGGTCGCACACGTCCAGGCTGAGCACGCTGTGCGTGACGACGATGACGGTGCGCCCGTCGTCGGCGAGGCCGCGCAGCATGTGCATCACGGACCGGTCCATGCCCGGGTCGAGCCCGGACGTCGGCTCGTCGAGGAACAGCAGCGACGGCTTCGTCAGCAGCTCCAGCGCCACACTGACCCTCTTGCGCTGGCCGCCCGACAGGCTGTGCACCGGCTGGTCGGCGCGCTGCTCCAGGCCGAGCTCGCGCAGCACCTCGGCCACCCGCGCCTCCCGCTCGGCACGCGCCGTGTCCTGCGGGAAGCGCAGTTCGGCCGCGTAGCCGAGGGCGCGCCGCACGGTCAGCTGGAGGTGCAGGATGTCGTCCTGCGGGACCAGCCCGATGCGCTGGCGCAGCTCCGCGTACTCGCGGTAGAGGTCGCGTCCGTCGTAGAGCACCGTGCCGCGGTCCGCGGGCCGCAGCCCGGTCAGGGCGTTCAGCAGCGTCGACTTGCCCGCGCCGCTCGGCCCGACCACGGCCAGCAGGTGCTTCTCGCCGACGGGGAAGGAGACCCCGTCGAGCAGGGTCCTGCGGCCTCCGTCGCGGCCTCCGTCCACGGTGACCGACAGGCCCTGCACGTCGAGGGACACCTCGCCGGTGTCGGTGTACTCGACGAGCCGCCCGCCGACGAGGACGTACGCGCAGTGGCCGATGCCGACGACGTCGTCGGCCGTGACCCGGGCGGTGTCCACGCGGCGGCCGTTGAGGAAGGTGCCGTTGTGGCTCCCCAGGTCGTGGATCCAGTGGGTGCCGTCAGGCCTGAGCTGCAGTTCCGCGTGGCGCCGCGACACCACGAGGTCGTCGACGACCACGTCGTTCGCCGGGTCGCGGCCGATGCGCACGGTCCCGCCGGGCAGCTGCCGCACGGACGTCGGCTGCCGGAACGCGCCGGTGGCGCCCGGCAGCGACCGGGGCCGCGCCTGCTCGTGCGCCTGATCCTGTGCCCCTGCGGCGGCTGCGTGCGCCGCGGGCGTCCGGGCCGTGTCCGGGGGCGGCGGCCCCCCGGTCGGGCGCCCTCCGTCCGGGGGCACCGGGGTCCCGGTCGGCCGGGCGGTGTCCACGGCCTCCCCGTCCGCCCGGGCCGCCTCCGCCTCGTCCGCCGCCCCGGCCCGCGCCTCAGGCGGTCCGGCGCCCGGGGGCGCCGCCGGCGACCGGGGCGTGGAACCCGGCTCCCCGGCCGGGGCCGCGCCGCTCCCGTGACCGTCACCCCGGGCGGGGCGCGGTGACGACAGCAGCCCGCCGGGGCCGTCCTCCGGGTGCCCGAAGCGCAGCACCGTACCGGCGCCGACCACGTCCGCCGTGACGCGCCGTCCGTTCACGTACGTCCCGTTGGTGCTGCCCTCGTCCCGAACCGTCCACCGGCCCCGCTCGGGCCGCAGCACCGCGTGGTGCCACGAGACCCGGGCGTCGGCCAGCACGATGTCGCCGGCGGGGTCGCGCCCGACGCGGTAGGCCCGGCTCGGGCGGATCGCGGTGGGCTCCCCGGCGACATCGAGCACCAGCTCGGGTGCGGTGGGTGCAACCGGCCGCTCTCCCATGAGGAAATCCTATCTTCGCGTGCCGATATGCGCTGTTTAAGCAGTGTTCGTCCTCGTGGTGGCGGGGAACGGGACACGAAGGACACCGCACCCGACAGGCCCGAGGAGGCCGCCCATGCCCATCGCGACGGTGAACCCCGCGACCGGCGAGACCCTCAGGACGTTCGAGCCCCACGACCGCGCGGAGGTCGAGCGGCGACTGGAGGCCGCCCACACCGCCTTCCGCAGCTACCGCACGACCTCCTTCACCGAGCGCTCCGCACTGCTCCGGCGCGCCGCGGACCTGCTGGAGCAGGAGCTGCCGGACATCGCCGCGACCGTCACCACGGAGATGGGAAAGACCCTCACCGCCGCCCGCGCCGAAGCCGCGAAGTGCGTCAAGGCGATGCGCTGGTACGCCGACCGGGCCGAGGCCCTCCTCGCCGACGAGCGGCCGGCCGCGGCGGACGTGCACGACGCCGGCGCCGCCTCCGCGCGCGTCCACTACCGGCCCCTCGGCCCGGTCCTCGCGGTCATGCCGTGGAACTTCCCGCTGTGGCAGGTCGTGCGGTTCGCGGCGCCCGCTCTCATGGCCGGGAACACCGGACTGCTCAAGCACGCGTCGAACGTGCCCCAGACCGCCCTGTGGCTGGAGGACCTGCTGCTCCGCGCCGGCTACCCGGAGGGCGTCTTCCAGACCCTCCTGATCGGCTCGGGCGACGTCGAGGGCGTGTTGCGCGACCCGCGGGTCGCCGCCGCCACCCTCACCGGCAGCGAGGGCGCGGGCCGCGCGGTCGCCGCGATCGCCGGCGACGAGGTCAAGAAGACGGTCCTGGAACTCGGCGGCAGCGACCCGTTCCTCGTCATGCCGTCCGCCGACGTCGCCGCGGCGGCCGCGACCGCCGTCATCGCCCGCGTCCAGAACAACGGCCAGTCCTGCATCGCCGCCAAGCGGTTCCTCGTCCACACCGACGTCTACGACGACTTCACCGACCGCTTCACGCAGGGCATGGCGGCCCTCGCCGTGGGCGAGCCCGCGGACGGCACCACCGACGTCGGCCCGCTCGCCACCGAGGCGGGCCGGGCGGACGTGGAGGAACTCGTCGACGACGCCGTCCGCCGGGGCGCCGAGGTGCGCTGCGGCGGCGGCAGGCCGCGCGGCCTGCCGGGGCCGCTCGCCGGCGGCTGGTTCTTCGAGCCGACCGTCCTCACCGGCGTCGACCCCGCCGCGCGCATCCACCGCGAGGAGGCGTTCGGGCCGGTCGCGGTCGTGTACCGGGTCGGCAGCCTCGACGAGGCGGTCGCCGTCGCCAACGACTCCCCGTTCGGACTCAGTTCCACCGTGTGGACCCGGGACGACGCGGACGTCGAGCGCTGTGTGCGCGACCTGGAGGCGGGCGGGGTGTACGTCAACGGCATGACGGCCTCCCACCCGGCGCTCCCGTTCGGCGGGGTCAAGCGGTCCGGGTACGGGCGCGAGCTGTCCGGCCACGGCATCCGCGAGTTCTGCAACGCGACGACGGTCTGGCGCGCGGACTGACCCGGAGGGCGCCGTCGCCCCGCCGCCCCTCGCACGCCGCCCCCGCAGCGCCCCCGGCTTCCGTGCCGCGCCGCTGTGGCAGCCGGCCGGCGCCGTCACAGCGGGGCGACCAGCTCGTCCTCCCGGGGAGGGGGCGGCGGTGTGCCGTCCCCGAACGGCCGTCCGCCCAGCTCCTCGCGGTGGTGCGGCGTACGCCACCCGCGCAGGTCGGGGCCGCGGGGCACGATCCGCCGCGGGTTCAGGTGCCGGTGCACCAGGTAGTAGTGCCGCTTGATGTGGTCGAAGTCGACGGTGTCCCCCAACCCCGGGGTCTGGAACAGGTCGCGCACGTACGCCCACAGCACCGGGTCCTCGGTCAGCTTGTTCCGGTTGCACTTGAAGTGGCCGTGGTAGACGGCGTCGAAGCGCACCAGGGTGGTGAACAGCCGCACGTCCGCTTCCGTCAGGGTGTCGCCCATCAGGTAGCGCCGCCGCGCCAGCCGCTCCGACAGCTGGTCGAGCCGGGCGAACAGCCGCCCGTACGCCTCGTCGTACGCTTGCTGCGTACGGGCGAAACCCGCCTGGTACACCCCGTTGTTGACGTCCCGGAAGACCTCGTCCATCAGCACGTCCATCTCGTCGCGCAGCCGCTGCGGGTACAGTTCGGGCGCCCCGGGCCGGTGCAGCGCGGTCCACTCGGTCTCCAGGTCGAGGGTGATGCGCTGGTAGTCGTTGGTGACCAGCCGCCCGCTCGGCACGTCCACCACCGCCGGCACGCTCACCCCGTCCGGCTGGCCCGGCTCCCGCGCCTCGTACGCCTCGGACAGGAACCGGATGCCCAGCACCGGGTCGCGCCCGCCGGGGTCCAGGGTGAACCGCCAGCTGCGCTCGTCCTGCACCGGGTCCGCCACCGCGAGCGGCAGCGCCTCCTCCAGGCCGAGCAGCCGCCGCACCACCAGGGAGCGGCCGGCCCACGGGCAGGCGCGGCTGACCACGAGCCGGTAGCGCCCGGCCTCCACGGGCCAGCCGTCGCGGCCGTCGGCGGTGATGCGGTCGGTGAAGCGGCTGGGTGCGCGCAGGAAACGCCCGTCGTCGTCCATGCCGGCCGGGTACCTGCCAGGACCGCCGCTATGGCCGCCGCGGACGGTGAACGGGCCGGCGGCGGTCCGGCCCGGGCCGCCGCTCCTGGTCGGGCCGCTGGTCGGGGCCCGGGCGCGCGCCACCCCAGGGACGGGCCCGCAGGGGCCTGGTCCGCCGGACCGCGGGCTCCTCACCCGCCCGGAACGGCAGGATGATCAGCCGTGCCCGCGGCGCCGCCATCGGCTGCGCGGCGCACACCGACACCCAGCCGGGGCCGCGCTCCGCGTGGCGCACCGGCCGCTCCCCCTCGACCGGCCGCAGGTAGGCGCCGGCCGACCCGTAGATCCGCGCGGCCACCGGGTCGGCCAGCACCTCCCGCTCGATGCCCGCCAGCACGGGGTCGCCCGGGTCGGCGGCCCGCGCCGCGCGCAGCTGCGGCAGCACCAGCGGCGCCCACGCCGTCTCCCACCGCGGAAGCATCACGCGTGCCTCGGGGTCCACCGTCATCCACCGCATGGTGTTCTCCGGGACGCACCGCCCCGGGAACAGCGCGGCGAACGGCTCGTTGTGGGCGAGCAGGTTCCAGGAGCGGTCGCTGACGTACGCCATGTGGGAGACGCCGTCCAGCACCTCCTGCCACGCCCCGGACACCACCTCGCCGGACCGCGGGTGCAGCGGGTACGGCGGGTCCTGCCCCAGCGCGTACCGCCACAGGGCCACCCAGTCGTGCTCGTTCATGCCGAGGAGCCGCGCCACGTCCTCCAGCAGGTCCAGCGGCGGGTTCGGGTACCGGCCCGACTCAAGCCGCCCGTACGTGTCGGGCGCGCGGTGCAGGAGCTGGTCCACCTGCGCCTGCGACAGCCCCGGGGCCCTGCGGCCCTGCCGGGTGGGCCGGGACAGCCCGTGGTCCTCCGGCGCGATCAGCGCCCGTCGCTCCCTGAGCAGGAAGCGCAGAGCGACCTTGTCCATGACGATCTCTCTCACCTGTGGCGTGACGTGCCTCGCCGCCGGCCCCCGGCGCCGCCCCGCGGGGCGGCAGCCGCACACGGCCGCACGGGTACGCTGGCGCGTCGTGCGTCGGCGATCAAGCGCCCGGGGGGTGCGTGCGTGCGCACGGCGTACACACGCAGTCGTCAACAGGGGCATACATGAGGGAAACGGACCACCCGGCGCGCGCGGCGGCAGAGCTGTCCACCGCCGCCAGGCGGCTCTACGCCCGCATCACCCGTGACGAGCCCGTCCGCCCCGAAGACGCCCCCGACCTGCGCGAACTGGTCGCCTGGCGACTTGTCGTCGTCGACCCCGACCATCCCGAGCGGCCCATCGCCCTGGACCCGCAGGAGGCGGGCCGCCGCCGTATCGACGAGGAACTGCGCGACATGGCAGGCCGGGCCGCGCACATCGCCGCCATCCCCGCCCTCAGCGACGAGCTCGGCCTGCACTTCGCCCGCGCCCGGTGGCGCTCCGGCTCCAGCAGCGAGTTCCTGGCCGACGGCGAACAGGTGGCCGCACGCGTCTGCGAGGCCGTCGACCGGGCGGAGACCGAGGTGCTGACCGCCGACCCGCACGACGCGGGCGGCCGCACCGATACCGACGCCCGGGACCGCGCCGCACTCGCCCGCGGTGTGGCCCTGCGGGCCCTGTACGGCGACAGCGCCCGCGACGACGCTGCCGCCCGCGACCGGGCCGCCGCCCTGACCGCCGCCGGCGCCCGGCTGCGCACCCTCGCCTCGCCCTTCCAGCGGTGCGTCGTCGTCGACCGCCGCCAGGCGTTCATCGCGGACCACGTCGTCGACGCCACCCCGTCGCAGACCGCCTGGCACGTCAGGGACCGGGCGCTGGTCGCCTACATCGCGGAGTCCTTCGAGGACGCCTGGCGGCGTGCCGACGTCTGGTACGGCGACCCGCGCAAGGCCCTGCCCGCCGACGGCGACCGGCTGACCGCCCGTCAGCGCGAGATCCTCATCGACACGGCCGCCGGCATCGACCAGCGCATCACCGCCCGCCGCCTCAACATCGGCCTGCGCACCCTCACCACCGAGCTCGGCCGGCTGCGGGCCCGCTGGGGCGCCGGCACCCTCGCCGCCCTCGCGTACCAGTGGGCGCTCTCCCCGGAGCGCCACCACGTCCCGGACGGCCCACCGGCCGAAAACTGACCGGCGTGTCTTTTCCCCTGAAGAACCGTCAGAGGAAAACCGGCCCGCGGCTGCGGCATGCTGGAGGGAGAGGCCGGAGGTCACGCGACTGCGGGACCAGGCCCGTCGCGGCCGCCGAGCGTCCGTGACGCCGGTATTACGGGGGTCGTTATCCGCGCCTCATGCCAGAACCGGCAGTGCAGGGCACGGGCAGCGTGCCCTGCCGGGCATCGCGCGGATACCACGTGGTCACTGCCAGGGCCCGTGGAACGCAAAACCGATCCCCTCGGTACGTCCCCCGTGATACGGCTCCACCAGGGAGCCTCTGCCGAGCAGCCTCGTCCGCCCTCGGCGAGGCCGGGCGGCGGCGTGGCGGCGGACCCGCGGGCGCCGCCCAGGCCCGGCACCCGGGCGTCACGACCCGTCGGGCAGCGTCCCCGTCCGCGTCCACGCCAGCAGCCGCTCGGCCGGCCACGCCGTGACGACCCGGTCCGCGGGCACCCCGCACTCCTCGGCCCGCGCGCAACCCAGCACCTGCCAGTCCAGCTGACCCGGTGCGTGCGCGTCCGTGTCGATCGCGAACAGCGTCCCCGCCGCCACCGCGCGCCGCAGCAGCCGGCGCGGCGGGTCCAGCCGCTCCGGGCGGCTGTTGACCTCCACCGCCGTGCCGGACTCCGCGCACGCCGCGAACACCCGGTCCGCGTCGAACTCCGACTCCGGGCGGCGCCCCCGGCCCCCGGTGACCAGCCGCCCCGTACAGTGCCCCAACACGTCCACCAGCGGACTGCGCACCGCGCGCACCATGCGCCGCGTCATGGCCGCGGCGTCCATCCGCAGCTTGGAGTGGACCGAGGCCACCACTACGTCCAACTGCTCCAGCAGCTCCGGGTCCTGGTCCAGCGACCCGTCGGGCAGGATGTCGACCTCGATCCCGGTCAGCATCCGGAACGGCGCCCACCGCTCGTTCAACTCCGCCACCACGTCCAGCTGCTCCCGCAGCCGCTCGGCGGACAGCCCGCGGGCCACCGTCAGCCGCGGCGAGTGGTCGGTCAGCGCCACCCACGCATGGCCCAGCGCCGCCGCCGTGCGCCCCATCTCCTCGATCGGACTGCCCCCGTCCGACCAGTCCGAGTGCGTGTGGCAGTCACCGCGGAGCCGCTCCCGCAGCGCAGCGCCCGCACCCGGCGGCTCCTCCCGCGCCACCTCCTCCTCCAGCCGCCGCAGATACGCCGGGACCTCACCGGCGAGGGCCTCCCTCACCACCTGCGCGGTCTTCGGCCCGACGCCCCGCAGCTCCTCCAGCGTCCCCGCGGCGGCCCGCGCCGCCGTCTCCTGCGCGCCCGCGCCGACCACGGCGGCGGCCGCGGTGCGAAACGCCCGCACCCGGTACGACGGGGCCAGCGACCGCTCCAGCAGGAACGCGATCCGCTCCAGCGCCACCACGGGATCCATCACGCCACCTCGCCTCCCGCCCGCTGCCACGCGGCCGGCGCACCGGCCCCGCGCCCCGGGCCGCTCTCAGCCCCGCACGTCCGGGCCGATCTCGCACCACACGGCCTTGCCCTCGCCCCGCGGCTCCACCCCCCACCGCACCGCCAGGGCGTCCAGCAGCAGCAACCCCCGCCCGGACGTCGCCGCCTCCCCGGGTGTACGCCTCCGGGGCCACGCGCTGGACCGGTCCTGCACCGCCAGCCGGACCCGCCGCACCGGCTCGGGCAGCACCTCCAGGGTCAGCACCGCACCGCCCTCCGTGTGCAGCAGCACGTTCCCCAGCAGCTCACCGGTCAGCAGCTCCGCGTCGTCCGCCCACTCCCGCATGCCCCAGTCGCGCAGCGCCCGCCGCACCACCGCCCGCGCCTCCGACAGCCCCTGCGGGTCGGCCTGGTGGATGTACTGGTGGATGCGCGGCGCCCGCGACGTGCCCGGGTCGGGGCTGCGCCGCAGCACCAGCAGGGCCACGTCGTCCCCCGCGCCCCACCGCTCCCAGAACCGCCGCGACAGGTGGTCGGCGAGCGCCTCCGCCCCCGGCGGCCCCGCCCCCACCGCCTCCGCCAGCGCGTCCATGCCCTGCCCGATGTCGGTGCCCGGCTCCTCCACCAGACCATCCGTGCACAGCACCAGCGTCTCGCCGGGCACCAGGTCGAGCCGGGTCTCCGGGTACTCCTCGTCCCCGAACACCGACGCCACCCCCAGCGGCAGCCCGCCCCGCACCTTCGGCACCCCCACCCGGCCGTCCGTGTGCCGGATCAGCGGCCCCAGGTGCCCCGCCCGCACCGCGCGCGCCGTACCCGTCCCCAGGTCGACCTCCGCGTACGTGCACGTCGCGAACCGCTCCGTGTCCAGCTCCGCCAGGAACCGCGAGGCCCGCGCCAGCACCGTCGACGGGGCGTGCCCCTCCCCGGCGTAGGCCCGCAGCGCGATCCGCAGCTGCCCCATGATCGCCGCCGCGTGCGTGTCGTGCCCCTCCACGTCGCCGATCACGATCCCGACCCGCCCCTTGGGCAGCGGCACCACGTCGTACCAGTCGCCGCCCACCTGACGGCCGCTCCACGCCGAGTGGTAGCGCACCGCGATCTCCCCGCCCTCGATGACCGGGATCCGCCGCGGCAGCATCGTCGCCTGCAGGTCCGTGGCCAGCTCCCGCTCCTCGTCGAACAGGATCGCCCGCTGCAGCGACTGCGCCACGATCGCCGCCAGCCCGAGTGCCAGGTTCCGTTCGTCGGCGCTGAAGGCGGTGGGCCGCCGGTAGAACAGCACCATCCCGCCCAGCGTGCGCGCCTGCGCCACCAGCGGCAGGTAGGCGGCGGCCCGGAACGGCAGCCGCCCCGCGTACGGCGCGAGCTGCGGATACTCCTTGATCAGCTCCTGGAAGGCGCTGGTGAACAGCGGTCGCCCGCTCAGCACCGCCTCGTGCAGCGGCAGCCCGCCCTCCAGCCGCCGCAGCCGCAGGTCGTCCAGCACGTCCAGCGAGTCACCGCTCAACGCGATGATGTTCAGCGAGCCGTTCTCCACGAGGCCGAGCGCCAACCCGTCCGCCCCCAGCCGCGCCAGGCCCCCGGGGCCCGTCAGCGCCGCCGTCACGTCGTCGACGGTCACCGCCCGTGACATGGCGTGGGTGGACCGCTCCACCATGTCCGTCTGGCGCCGCCGCCGCCGCTCCAGCTCCATCACGAACTCCGAGTGCGTCACCTCGGAGGTCGCGTCCCGCACGATGCCCACGATCCGGTGCGCCCTGCCGTCCCCGCCCCGAAGGATGCGCGCCTGGACGTGCGTCCACTGCTCCGAGGCGTCCTCCCGTTCCAGCCGGAAGTGCGCGGCGTACGAGGAGCGGCCGCTCTTCAGGGCCTCCCGGACCACGCTCTCCAGCCGCGCCCGTTCCTGCTGGTCAAGCCGGTGCACGAGCGTCGTGGGCCGCCCGTCGAAGCCGCCCGGCTCCTGCCCGAACACGAGCAGCCCGGCCGTGTCCACGTCGATGCTGCCCGCGTCGAGGTCCCAGTCGAAACTGCCGGTCCTGTTCATGGCGAGCCGCTCGGTCGGACCGATCTCCCCGCCGTGCGGCCCGGACTGTCCGTCGTGCTCACGGTTGTCCGTCATCACCCTCATTGTCGAGCCCGCACCAGGCGGACGCCAGGGGATCGCCCCGTGTCGGCCGGGCCGTACCCTTACCCACGGCGACCACGCCGACAGGGCGGCGAGGGTCAGGACAGCACACGGGGGAGCAGAGTGGCGGCGCGGGACAGGGACACGGCCGGCGAGTACCTGGAGGGCTACGCGGCCCTCCTGGCGGAGGTGTCCGCCACGGGGCGCCGCCTCAACCGCGGCGAGCTGCAGGTCCGCCGCGCCCTGGGGGAGCGGGCCGCCGAGGACGGCCACGGCCTGCGCGCCCTCGTAGGCATGCACCTCGCGGCCACCCGGGAGGCATGGCCCGCGAACGCCGCCGCCGACAGCGTGCTCGCCGCCGTCCAGCAGGCCATCGACGCGTTCGCGGAGGGCTACGAGCAGGCCCAGCGCCTCGCCGTCCGCCAGGAGGAGGCGGCGCGCCGCGAGTTCATCGACGACCTGCTGTACGGACGCAGCGACCTCGGACGGCTCGCCGAGCGGGCCGAGCGCTTCGGACTGCGCCTGTCCCGCGCCCACGCCGTCGCCGTCGCCGACGCCCGCACCGAACACCACGAGGCGGGCTCCGTCTCCCGACGGGTCGAGCAGGCCCTGCTGGGTCGCTTCGGGGACCGGCGTATCCTCTTCACCACGAAGGGCGGCCGCCTCGTGTGCGTGGCGCCCGGCGACCAGGACGACGTCCTGGTCTTCTTCGCCAAGCAGGCCCACGCCGCCACGGACGGCGGCCGCGTCGCGATCGGCCGCCCCCACCCGGGCCCGGGCGGCGTCGTCCACTCGTACGAGGAAGCCCTCAACGCCCTCGACCTGGCCGAGCGGATGAACCTGGACGACCCGGTGCTGCACGCCGCCGACCTGCTCGTCTTCCCGGTGCTGACCCGGGACCGCCAGGCCATGGCCGATCTGGTGCGCAGCGCGCTCGGCCCGCTGGAGCAGGCCAGGGGCGGCGCCCGCCCCCTCCTCGACACGCTCGCCGCGTACTTCGACTCCGGCTGCAACGCCGCCGAGGCCGCCCGCCGCCTCAGCCTCAGCGTGCGCGCCCTGACCTACCGTCTGGAACGCATCCACCGGCTGACCGGGTCCAACCCCTCCGACCCCATGCACCGCTACACCCTGCAGACCGCGGTCATCGGCGCCCGCCTGCTGGACTGGCCGGGCCGCGAGCTCTGAGGCAGCCCCGGGCCGCCCCCGCGGCGTCGGGCCCCCGGGGACGCCGCCCGCGACCGGGGGAGTGTCGGTGGGACGTGCCATGCTGGTCGGATGGAGCTTTCGGACCTGGTTCGGCTGCGCCGGGCCCGCGACATGATGGACCGCGAGTACGCCGAGCCGCTCGACGTGCCCGCCCTGGCCCGGGCGGCGCACATGTCGGCGGGCCACTTCTCGCGCAGCTTCCGCGCCGCCTACGGGGAGACCCCGTACAGCTACCTCATGACCCGGCGGATCGAACGCGCCAAGGCGCTGCTGCGGCGTGGCGACCTCTCGGTGACGGAGGTCTGCTTCGCGGTCGGGTGCACCTCGCTCGGTTCGTTCAGCTCACGGTTCACCGAGCTGGTCGGGGAGAGCCCCAGCGCCTACCGGGCCCGCCGCCACGACGACGGGGCGGCCGTCCCGCCCTGCGTCGCGAAGATCCGCACGCGTCCCGTCAGAAACGGAGAAGCGCGGCAGGCCGCTCCGCCGTAGCGTGATCCACATGGACATCACCTTGCAGCAGTGCTTCATCGCCGTCGACGACCACGACAAGGCGCTCGGCTTCTACCGCGACGCCCTCGGCCTGGAGGTCCGCAACGACGTCGGTTTCGAGGGGATGCGCTGGGTCACGGTCGGGGCGCCGTCCCAGCCCGACGCGGAGATCGTCCTCGAACCGCCGCTCGCCGACCCGCACGCCTCGCCCGCCGACCGCCGGGCCATGGCGGAACTGCTGGCCAAGGGGCTGCTGCGGGGGGTGAACTTCTCCACCGACGACCTGGACGCCGCGTTCGAACGGATCCGCGCCGCGGGCGGCGAGGTCCTCCAGGAGCCCGTCGACCAGCCGTACGGGGTCCGCGACTGCGCGTTCCGCGATCCCGCGGGCAACATGGTGCGCTTCATCCAGCGCAAGGACGGCTGACAGCGGTGCGGCGGGCGCAGGAGCCGCCCGCCGCACCGACCGCACCGACCGCACCGACCGCACCGACCGCACCGACCGCACCGACCGCACCGACCGGAACGACCACCGGGCCCACCGCCCGCGGCGCCGCCGCCAGTGGTGGCCGGCCAGCAGAGGGAGAGACCGAGCAGCATGGGCACCAGCACGGACCCGCGGGCGTCCGCACCGCACGCCGCCGACAGTCACGACCTGATCCGCGTGCACGGCGCGAGGGAGAACAACCTCAAGGACGTCAGCATCGAGATACCCAAGCGCCGGCTGACCGTGTTCACCGGTGTGTCCGGCTCGGGCAAGAGCTCGCTGGTCTTCGACACCATCGCCGCCGAGTCCCAGCGGCTGATCAACGAGACGTACAGCGCGTTCGTCCAGGGCTTCATGCCCACGCTGGCGCGCCCCGAGGTCGACGTGCTGGAAGGGCTCACGACGGCGATCATCGTCGACCAGCAGCGGATGGGCTCCGACCCCCGTTCCACGGTGGGCACGGCCACCGACGCCAACGCCATGCTGCGCATCCTCTTCAGCCGGCTCGCGCAGCCGCACATCGGCCCGCCCAGCGCGTACTCCTTCAACGTCGCCTCCGTCAGCGCGAGCGGCGGCCTCACCGTCGACCGCGGCGAGGACAGGACCAGGACCGAGAAGGTGACCTTCCAGCGCACCGGCGGCATGTGCACCCGCTGTGAAGGCCGCGGCACGGTCACCGACATCGACCTCACCCAGCTGTACGACGACTCCAAGTCGCTGTCCGAGGACCCGTTCACGATCCCCACCTACACCGGGGACGGCTGGGTGGTGCGGGTCATCCGGGAGTCCGGTTTCTTCGACCCGGACAAGCCGATCCGCGCCTACACGAAGAAGGAGCGGCACGACTTCCTCCACCGCGAGCCGGTCAAGGTGAAGATCAACGGCGTGAACCTCACCTACGAGGGGCTGATCCCGAAGATCCAGAAGTCGTTCCTCTCCAAGGACCGCGAGTCGATGCAGCCGCACATCCGGGCCTTCGTGGACCGGGCGGTCACCTTCCAGACCTGCCCCGAGTGCGACGGCACCCGGCTCGGCGCCGCGGCCCGCTCGTCGAAGATCGGCGACATCGGTATCGGCGACGCCTGCGCCATGCAGATCAGCGACCTGGCCGCCTGGGTCCGCGACCTGGACGAGCCGTCGGTGGCGCCGCTGCTGGCCGCGCTGCGGCACACCCTCGACTCCTTCGTGGAGATCGGCCTCGGCTACCTCTCGCTCGACCGGGCCGCGGGCACGCTGTCGGGCGGCGAGGCCCAGCGCGTGAAGATGATCCGCCACCTCGGGTCCTCGCTCACCGACGTGACCTACGTCTTCGACGAGCCCACGGCGGGCCTGCACCCGCACGACATCCGGCGGATGAACGACCTGCTGCTGAGGCTGCGCGACAAGGGCAACACGGTGCTCGTCGTCGAGCACAAGCCCGAGGTGATCGCGATCGCCGACCACGTCGTCGACCTCGGCCCCGGCGCCGGCTCCGCGGGCGGCACCGTGTGCTTCGAGGGCACCGTCGAGGGCCTGCGGACCGCAGACACCGTCACCGGCCGCCACCTCGGCGACCGGGCCGCGCTGAAGGAGACGGTGCGCACCCCCACGGGGAAGCTCGGCATCCGCGGGGCGGACACGCACAACCTCCGGCACGTCGACGTGGACATCCCGCTGGGTGTGCTGGTCGCCGTCACCGGTGTCGCGGGCTCCGGGAAGAGCTCCCTGGTGCACGGCTCGGTCCCGGCGGGCGAAGGCGTCGTGTCGGTCGACCAGAGCCCGATCCGCGGCTCCCGGCGCAGCAACCCGGCCACGTACACCGGACTGCTCGACCCGGTCCGCAAGGCGTTCGCCAAGGCCAACGGGGTCAAGCCGGCGCTGTTCAGCGCCAACTCGGAGGGCGCCTGCCCCACCTGCAACGGCGCCGGCGTCCTCTACACGGACCTGGCGATGATGGCCGGCGTCGCCACCACCTGCGAGGACTGCGAGGGCAGGCGGTTCCAGCCCTCCGTGCTGGAATACCGCCTCGGCGGGCGGGACATCAGCGAGGTGCTCGCGATGCCGGTGGCCGAGGCGGAGGAGTTCTTCGGCGCCGGTGAGGCCCGCACCCCGGCCGCCCACAAGATCCTCCGGCGCCTCTCCGACGTCGGGCTCGGCTACCTCACCCTCGGGCAGCCGCTCACGACACTGTCGGGCGGAGAGCGCCAGCGGCTGAAGCTCGCCAACCACATGGCGGACAAGGGAGGCGTGTACGTCCTCGACGAGCCGACGACCGGACTGCACCTCGCCGACGTGGAGCAGCTCCTCGGACTGCTGGACCGGCTGGTGGACTCCGGCAAGTCGGTCATCGTCATCGAGCACCACCAGGCGGTCATGGCGCACGCCGACTGGATCATCGACCTGGGTCCCGGCGCCGGACACGACGGCGGCCGCGTCGTCTTCGAAGGCACCCCCGCCGCACTCGTCGCCGCCCGTTGCACCCTCACCGGCGAGCACCTCGCGGAGTACGTCCGCGGCTGACGCCCCCGACCGCCCGCATGCCCGCCGGCCGCGCAGCGCCGCCGCGGGCATGCGGCCGGCCCGCCCCGCCGGTCGCCCCACGGCAGGCCACGGGCGGGCCGCTTGAGACCGGGTGCCGGAAGCACGTCCTGAGGCGTGCACGGTTCGCGGCACGGCAAGGTCGGACGGACGGTCAGCGGACGGCGCTCGACCCGTTGCCGCCCGAGGGGGCGGGGCCGGGGCGTCCGCCCGTCCGCCCTCGGTGATGGCGTCTCGGCAGCCTGCGGGGGCCGCAGGCGCAGCCCTGCACCGTGGCGGTCACCGTTCGCGAGGGCACCGGCCCCCGCCCCGCCGCAGGCGCCGGAGCGCGCTGTGCGCCGCCGCCCGTGGCCGCAGCCTGCCGCGCCCCGCCGGTGCACGCCGGCGGGGCGGACCGTCAGGCGAACAGGGGATGGCCCGGAGCCAGGGCGGCCGCGATGCGGGACGCCACCGCCTGCGCGGTGTTGCCCGCCGGGGACTCCGGCCCGACGGCGGTGGCCACGGCGATCGCCAGGCCCTTGGCGGGCAGGTAGGCCATGACCTCGCCGTAGCCGGAGAACAGCGGGTTCTGGAAGATCCACCCGTCCTTGACGACGACCCCGAGCCCGTAGTGCGCGTCCTCGGTCTGCGCGCGGCACACCGTCGCCGGACAGGTGGCGGTGGGGCCGCCCTTGCCGACCGTGCCGGGATCGAGCAGCGTGCGGTACGACTCAGGTGACAGGAGCTCGCCCGTACCGATGGCTTGCGCGGACCGGGCCACGTCGCAGATGTCCGACGTGAGCACGGCGCCCGGAGCGATGGTCCAGGAGGGGTTCCAGTAGGTGGACTCCTCGTACGCGCCGCGCTCGGTGGTGAAGGCGTGCAGCACCGGCTGCGGCATCTCGGGGGTGAAGCTGTTGCGGGTCTCCCGCAGGCCCAGCGGGTGGAAGACGCGCTGCTGGAGCAGCCGGTCGAGCCGGGTGCCCGTGATCTTCTCCAGCGCGGCGCCCAGGATGACGAAGTTTGCGTGGGAGTAGTTCCAGTTGGTGCCCGGCTCGTACCAGAGCGGCTCCCCGGTCGAGACGGCGACGAGTTCGCGCGGCGTCCACTGCCGGAACGGGTCGTCGTGCAGCGCCGCGAGGAAGCCGGGGTCGGTCACGTAGTCGTACAGGCCGGACGTCGAACTGCCGAGCATCCGCAGGGTGATGCGGTCGCCGTGCGGCAGCCGGGGCAGCCACCGGGCCACCGGCGCGTCGAGGTCGACGCGGCCCTCGTCGACGAGTTGCAGCAGGACGCCGGTGAGGTAGGGGATCGCCACCCCGCCGGAGCGGACGTGCATGTCCGTCGTGGCGGGGACGCCCGTCATGGACTCGCCGACGGCGGTCGTGGCGACGTCGCGCCCGTGGACGGTCGCCTTGGCCAGGACGGCGTTCAGCCCCAGGTCCGCCCGGGCCTTCCGTACGATGCGGGCCACCTCGGCGGCCCGCCCGCCCGGGGCTTCAGGGGTCGGTGCGCAGGCGCGCTGCGGGTGCGCGGCCGAGGGGCCGGAGGGTGTTGCGGAGAGTGCGGGGGCGCCGGCCGACACCAGCGCCAGGAGGGCCGCGGCGAGCAGTCCGGCTCTGCGGGTACGCGTCATGGTGGCACTCTGCGCGCCACCGGCCCGGGTCCGCCGGGCCGACACGCGGGGGCCTCCGTCCGGCCGCGCTCTTGGGCCCGAACGGACGCGGTGCCACGTCGCCACGGCCGGGACGGTCCTCCATGCCGGCCATGACGGCGATGACGGCCGGCGGCCGCCGCAGATGGCGTCATGGGCAAGCAGGGTGGCGGCTTCTGCCGGTGCCCGGCCGCCGCCGGCTCCGTACCGTGGGGGCGGGAGGCGGTCGACGGGACCGCCGCACGGAAAGCAGCGACACATGCGCACTGCACTGGTGACCGGTGCCTCGTCGGGGATGGGTAAGGAGACGGCCCGCAAGCTCCTCGCGGAGGGGTACGCCGTCTACGCCGCGGCCCGCCGCGTCGACCGGATGGCCGACCTGCGGGAGCTGGGCGCGGTCACGCTGAGGATGGACATCACCGACGACGCCGACATCCGCGCCGCCGTCGAACGCATCACGGCCGAGCGCGGCGGCGTCGACGTGCTCGTCAACAACGCCGGGTTCGGCATGTACGGTGCGGTCGAGGACACCTCCGTCGACGAGGCCCGCTACCAGTTCGAGGTGAACCTCTTCGGCCTGGCCCGACTCACCCAGCTCGTCCTCCCGCACATGCGGGAGCAGGGCTTCGGCAGGATCGTGAACGTCTCCTCCATCGGCGGCAGGATCTACACCCCCCTGGGCGCCTGGTACCACGCCACCAAGCACGCGCTGGAGGGCTGGTCCGACGCGCTGCGCCTGGAGCTGGCGCCGTTCGGCATCGACGTCGTGATCGTCGAACCGGGCGTCATCGACACCGAGTTCGGCGACGTGATGGTGGAGCCGATGCTGCAGCGCTCGGGAACCTCCGCCTACGCCCCGCTGGCGCGCAGGCTGGCTGTCTCCAGCCGCGCCGCCTACGCACCGGGCAAGGGCACCCCCGCCGCCCGGCTCGCCGACGTGATCGTCGCCTCCGCCACGGCGCGCCGCCCCCGGACGCGCTACGTGGCGGGCAAGTACGGCAGGCCGCTCCTCACCCTGCGCAAGTGGCTCAGCGACCGGGCCTTCGACCGCGTCGTCATGCGCGCGGCGGGCGCGTAGGAGCGGCGCCGTGGCCGTCGACACGTTCGCCGTCGAGCCCGCCGTGCAGGCCCTGCTCGTCGACCTCGGCGTCACGCCCGCCCACGTGCTGCGCCGGGCCGGGCTGCCCCAGGACCTGTTCTCCCGTGCCCCGGTGCGGCTGAGCGCCGACCGCTACTTCGCCCTGTGGCGGGCGCTGGAGGAGGAGACGGGCGACCCGGAGCTGCCCCTCGCCATCGGGCGCGCGCTCTCCCCCGAGGTCTTCGACCCGCCCCTGTTCGCCGCCCTGTGCAGCCCCGACCTGCGCACGGCCGCCCACCGGGTCGCCGCGTACAAGAAGCTGATCGGCCCGATCTCGCTGCGCGTCGACGAGACCGCCGGCCGGGTCCGGCTGGTCTACCGCTGGCCCGCGGCCCTGGAGCCCCCGCCGCTGCTGGTGGTGACGGAGCTGGTCTTCTGGGTGGTGCTGGCCAGGACCGCCACGCGCGCGTCCGTACGGCCGCTCAGGGTCACCACTCCGGAGCCGCCGCAGGACACCGGGCCCTACCGCGACTTCCTCGGGGCGGCGGTCGAGCGCGGCCCGCTGCCGGCGGTCACCTTCTCCGTCTCCGACGCGCAGCGGCCGTTCCTCACCGCGGACCAGCGCATGTGGGACTTCTTCCAGCCCGAACTGCGCAGGCGGCTCTCGGAGCTGGAGGCGGGCGCCTCCGCGGCGGACCGGGTGCGCGCCGCCCTGCTGGAGCAACTGCCCGCCGGGAGCGCCGCGATGGAGACCGTGGCCCGGACGCTGGCCGTCAGCACCCGCACCCTGCAACGCCGGCTCAGGAGCGAGGGCACCACCTTCCAGGCCGTCCTCAACGACACCCGCGAAGCCCTGGCCCGGCACTACCTGACGCACTCGGGCCTGACGGTCCGGGAGATCTCCTTCCTGCTCGGATACGAGGACCCCAACTCCTTCTACCGGGCCTTCCACGCCTGGACGGGCCGGACGCCCGCCCAGGCGACAGCCGAGGTGACCTGACACAGATGAAGATCGTTCTTTTCGGTGCGACCGGCATGGTCGGCCAGGGCGTCCTGCGGGAGTGCCTGCGCGACCCCGAGGTCGAGGGCGTCCTCGCCGTCGGCCGCACCGCGACGGGCCGCTCCCACCCCAAGCTCCGCGAGGTCGTCCGCGCGGACGTCGGTGACCTCGCGGACCTGGGCGAGGAGCTGTCCGCGTACGACGCCTGCTTCTTCTGCCTCGGCGTCTCCGCCGCCGGCATGGACGAGCAGGACTACCGCCGGATCACCTACGACCTCACCCTCCGCGTCGCGGAAGCGCTCGCCGCGCACCGGCCGGGCATGGCGTTCGTCTACGTGTCGGGCGCGGGCACCGACAGCAGCGAGCGGGGGCGCATGAGGTGGGCCCGGGTGAAGGGGGCGACCGAGAACGCCCTCTTCCGGCTGCCCCTCGACGCGTACGCCTTCCGCCCCGCCTACGTCCAGCCGCAGCACGGGGTCACCTCCAGGACCCGCTGGTACCGCCTCGCCTACGCGGTGGCGGCGCCCCTCCACCCGCTGCTGAGGCGCCTCGCTCCGGGCCTCGTGACCACGACGGAGAACCTCGGCCGGGCCATGATCGCAGTGGCCCGCGACGGCTGGCGCACCCGCGTCCTGCCGAGCCACGACATCAACGCCGCCGCGAGCGCCCGGCCCCCCGCGGGCTGAACCCGCGAAGCGGCCGCCGCCCGTGCCTCCGGGCGCGGGGGAGGGGCGGTCCCCCGGTACGCGCGGCCCCGGTGCCGGAGGGCGGCACCGGATCTCGCCCGCGGTCAGGGCGGGCGTGCGGGCACCGGCGGGGGGGTGCGGGGCGATCCGCGCCGTACGGGTCACCCTGACCGCCGCTGTACCGGTCCCGTCGCGTCCCTCCGGGGCCGCGGCTCCGCCACACCGGGTGCGCACCCCGCGCAGCGCCCCGCGCTCCCGGCCCGACGGCAGCACCGGGCGCCCCGGCGCCGACTGCACCAGCGACTCGACCGGCCGGGCGGCGCGTGCACCGCGTCCGCGCTGTGCACGTCCCGGAGGCCGGAGGCCCATCAGAAGGCACGGGGAGCAAGCCCCGTTATGTTTTCTGCGGTCCTGCAATGGGGCTGCTGGCCTCCGGGCTCGGCATG
>NZ_MKXB01000169.1:0-4075 GCF_001865245.1 Streptomyces sp. CC53
GGCGGGGTCGGCTCGGTGAGCACGCCTATGACAGCCACGGTGTCTCCAGTTCGGTGAGTGCGTGTTTCTGATCCTCGGATCTGGGTCGCGTTGGGTTCTACGCTGGTCTGGTGTCCAGGGGCACCGGGCGGGCCGGGGAGAGGGTCTGTCGGGCTTGTGGTGACCGGCTGAGGCCGGGTTCGCGGCCTGACGCGTTGTTCTGTTCCGCGTCGTGTCGTGCCAGGCAGTGGCGAACAGAACGTCGGTTGCGCAAGCTCACGGCCGCCGCATTGAGCGGTGCCGGTGAGATTGGGTGTCCCGAGTGCGGGGCTCGGTGGGTGGCCGGCGTCGAGCGGAGGTCGAACGCCGTCTTCTGCTCGCGCCGCTGTGTGGTGAGGGCTTGGAGGCGCCGGAAGGAAACGTTCGGCGAACGGGCACAGTAACCGCATCGCGAACGCATCCTGAGTGCGAATCCGGTCAGGATTTGGTCAGTTGTGGTCGTTCGTTGTGATCAGCGGATTTTCGGTTCGACTCTCGGTGATGAGCGGGCCGTGTCCACGTCACGGACGTCAGCTCCGTGCTGCGGCCCGCATGGGTGGTGAACCCCATGCCGGAGGAGATCGACAAGGTCGGAAGCGTCAGCCAGTCCCGTTACGAGCAGATCGTGTCCGAGCTGCGGGACGTGGTGGAACAGCAGACGCGCGGGCAGTTCACGATCGGGGACCGCGCCCTGGAGATCGAGCCGATGAGGGAGCCGGGCGGCCACCACGCGGTGGAACCGGAGTGGTCGGTGACCACGACGCTAACGCGGCTGGCCGAGGACATCGGCCTGAAGTTCAGCACGGTGAAGTCGGCAAGGTGGACGTCCTCGCGCTGGCCGGCCAGCCGCCGGCGGAAGGGCGCCTCCTACACCGTTCACCGGATCCTGGCCTACATCGAGGACGACCAGGAGCGGTTCGACGCGATCCTCACGCCACCGGAGGGCAAGGCCCGGTGGACGCCGGACGACGCCAGCCGACGGGTCGGCAACCGGGTCGAGACACCGGTGACCCCGAAGGAGAAGATCACCGCGATCCACACGCTTGCTCAGGACGACCAGGTCGCCGCGGCGGTGACCAGCGATTTCCTGAAGCGGCCGGAGGTGACGGCCATGGTGACCAGGGTGGACAAGGCCCGGGTGGTGGAGGAGTTCACTCGCGACGAGCACGTGGCCACCACGGCGGCCACGAACCTGCTGCGCAGGCCGGACGTCGCGTTCAAGGCGATGAGCGACGACACCGCCCGTTTCCAGGTCAACCATGCCCAGGCCGAGCGGGGTCGGCAAGCCCGCGACCACTTCGAGGACACCAGCCCGGTCGCACCGGCGGTGAGGAAGATCGACCGGACGGTGGAGTTCCTGGACCTGGTCACCGCCTGCCACTCGTTCGTCGCCGCGGCCGGCCGGACCGTCCCGGGCCTGCGAGACCGCAATCTCGGCGATGACGAGCGCACGATCGTGCACGAGAACGTCGCGAAGGTACGGGCGACGCTGGACTGGATCGAGACCGCGGTCGACACCGGCAAGGTCGACATGGACGACGAGCTGGCACGCATGCTGCGGGGCGAGTAGCCGTGACCCGCGCTTCACGGCGCCGGGGCGAGGCCGCCCACAGGCACGCGGACACCCTGCGGTTCGTGCTGTTCGAGGCCAGACCCGCGGGTCTGTTGTTTCCCCAGCTGACCCGCGCGAGCGGACTGTCACCCAGCCAGGTCAGATCAGGGCTCGCCGCCCTGCGAGACATCGTCGCCGAGAACGGCTGGCCGCCGCTGATCTGGACCAGGGCCGACGGCTACCAGCTCGGCGCGGAACGCGCCGCGCTGGAGGCATACGAACGGGCCGTGCTCACCGAGAAACTCACCGAGTTCCGCCGGTTCATCACCGGCACGGTCGCCCCGCACGCCGCCGCCCACCCGGGCGACAAGTGGGTGCGCCACATCGTCGCGCAGCTCAACTCCATCGAATCCACCCTCGACCTCGTCGTTTCAGCCTGACCACCACAGAGGGGCGCCCGGCCTCCGGCCGGGTGCCCCTCCCGATCCGGCTTGGGGGCCCGCCGTTATGCGTCCGCGCCGCTACCCTTCCGACACCACCAACGCGGAATGGGCCCTGCTCGAACCTCTGCTGCCGGAGCCCGCCTGCGAGACCAGCCGCGGCGGCCGGCCGGAAAGGCATCCCCGGCGGGAGATTGTCGACGCGATCCGCTACGTGGTCGACACCGGATGCAAATGGAGGGCGTTGCCTGCGGATTTCCCGCCATGGCGCACGGTTTGGGGGTTCATGGCCCGCTGGGCAGCAGCCGGGGTGATCGGACAGATCCGCGACCACCTGTCCGGCCGGATCCGCCGTGAGATGGGCAAAGGCCCCTGGGCGGTGGCCACCGTGATCGACTCCCAGAGCGTTAAGGCCGCCGAAACCGTCTCGAAGGCGACCCGCGGCTATGACGCCGGCAAGAAGATCAACGGCCGCAAGCGCCACCTGGTCGTGGACACCCGCGGCCTTCCCCTCATGGTCATGGTCACCCCCGCAGACCTGCACGACGCCGCAGCCGCGAAGGAAGTCCTCTTCCGCCTCCGTCTGATGCACCCCGAGATCACGATCGTGTGGGCCGACTCCGCCTACGCCGGCAAGCTCGTGACCTGGGCCAAACAACATCTCAACCTCACGATCAAGCCGGTCAGCCGGCCCAAGGACACCTCTGGCTTCGTCGTCCTTCCCCGCCGCTGGGTCGTCGAGAGGTCGCTCGCATGGATGATGCACGCACGCCGCCACGCGAGGGACTACGAACGCCTCGTCCAGCACTCCGAG
Source organism: Streptomyces sp. CC53 (assembly GCF_001865245.1). Classification (GTDB taxonomy): domain Bacteria; phylum Actinomycetota; class Actinomycetes; order Streptomycetales; family Streptomycetaceae; genus Streptomyces. The sequence continues at coordinate 2,825 of NZ_MKXB01000169.1, forward strand.
ACCCTCATCACCTGGGCGGCGATCACGCTCATGACCAGGCGCCTCGCCCGGAAGGGCGCCACCCCCAGCTGGCCTAGAAGACCTCGGTGACGGTTGCGGTGCATCGGTCTCACCGATCTCATTGCCAATGAGCCGATGATCACGTTTTGCGCCTTCCTGTCGCATTGCGTCCCCCGAGTGAACGAGAGAGTTCCATGCGCCGTTTCGCCATGCCCTGCGTCGGAGCCGCCGCAGCAGCCGTCGCCCTCGCGGCCCCCGCCCATGCGGCACCCGAGCCGTCCTTCGCTCCCCACACCCAGGCCGCCGCCAAGGTCGCGGCCGACGGCACGCTGCTGAAGCAGAAGAACGTGGTCTCCAGCAGCAAGTTCCAGACCGGCGGCTACTGCGTGAAGGTCGGCCCGGACGCCGTCGACCTCGCCGACAGCATCGTCCAGGTCAGCGGCGGCCCGGCCGGCGGCAGCACTCACGCCTACGAGACACCCACCGCCGCCTGCGGGAACGCTGCCGACACCATCCTCGTCTACGTGCGCAACCTCAACGGGGCCGCCATCGACGCCGGCTTCACCGTCACCGTCCACTGACCGCAGGCCTGTCCCGCGTCAGGTCTCTTCCCCCCACCTGCCCGATCCGCACGACCCGCTCGGGCCCATGAGAGGCAGCAACCGTGTTCCAGACCAAGAAGGCGCGCGTCGCCGTCGTCGCCGCGTCCGTCGTCACCGCAGCGGCCGTGACCGGCGGCGTCGCACTCGCGACCGGCATCGGCAGCCCCGTCCGGGCACCGCACGCCCAGGCATCCGGCCTGATCAAGTACAACGGTGACGTCGACCGTGGCACCGGCATCGCCGAGGTGACCAAGGGCGGCACCGGCATCTACTGCATCCGGTTCGTCGACAAGAAACTGACGGCCCATAGCATCACACCGCAGACCGTGCCGGTCGCCGGCGTTCCCTTCGGCACCGACGCCTACCCCGCTTACACGAGGACCCCGCAATGTGGGGACCGAGACGACACCCTCACCGTCACCGTCGGCATCAACGGCCAGTACGCCGACCAGGGATTCTGGCTCCTCGTCCCCTGACAACGCCCGCATCAGCCCCCGGGTCGGAACCATTTACCCCCGGGGGCTGCTGACGTGTCCCCTTTCATCTCGATAGCCGTACGGGCTCACGAGCACCAGGGATCAGAAACACGCACTCAAAGAGCGTTTTGTCCCGTCGGGGGTGTTTGACGGCCGTATGGGTGGCTGAGTGG
>NZ_MKXB01000169.1:4085-83405 GCF_001865245.1 Streptomyces sp. CC53
CTTCGCCGGGCGCCTGGTCGACTGGACAGCCTCAGTCCTCTGCCGCGAGCTGGAGATCATCCGCAAGGACCCCGGCCAGAAGGGCTTCCAGGTCCAGCCCAAGCGCTGGGCGGTCGAGCGGACGCTGTCATGGATCACCGCACACCGCCGCCTCGCCCGGGACTACGAACAGCAGCCCGCCCACTCCGAGACCATGATCCGCTGGGCGATGATCGGCATCATGGTCCGCCGACTCACCCGCGGCCGACCGGCAACCCGACCCGGCCCCCGACGACTCTCACACGTCAATGAGTGAGATCTCAAACGCGGTCTCAAAGAGCGTTTTGTCCCGTCGGGGGTGTTTGACGGCCGTATGGGTGGCTGAGTGGGCTGGGACTGCTGAGGCTAGGGTCGCTATCCGTGATGTGAGAGACGGCTGACTCGATCGACGGAGCCGTTTCCGCCCGTTCGCTCCTGTCTGATCCCAAGGCGCCCCCAGTCACCTCTGTTTGCGCCCTGTGGCTGCGTGTCTGCCGACGGGACTATCGAAACGTGTCCCGACAGCGGCCGTATCCGAGTGACCTGTCCGATGCCCGATGGGAACTGCTTGAGCCCATTCTGTCGACCTGGCGGGCCGAGCGGAGAGGGAAGGGCCTGGACATCGGGCGGCCACCCGAACACGACCTGCGCCGGATCATGGACGCGGTCTTGTATGTGGACCGGACCGGGATCCCCTGGCGCTACCTTCCCCACGACTTCGCGCCGTGGGAAACCGTCTACGGCTACTTCGCCGCCTGGCAGAAGGACGGCGTGTTCGACCAGCTCAACGGCCTGCTCCGCCGGCTAGTTCGAGAGGCCGCAGGCCGGGACGCCGAACCGACCGCGTGCGTGCTGGACGCCCAGAGCGTCAAGACCTCCGCCAACGTCCCGACCGCCGGGCAAGGCATCGACGCGGGCAAGAAGATCGCCGGACGCAAGCGCCACATCGGCGTCGACACCCTCGGCCTCCTCCTCGCGGTCTGGGTCACGGCGGCCAGCGTCTCCGACAACGCCGGCGGCATCCACCTGCTCTCCCACATCTCCAAGGCCCACCCCACGATCACCAAGGCATGGGCCGACACCGGCTATCGAACCAAGGCCATCGAACACGGCGCCATCCTCGGCATCGACGTCGAGGTCACCCGCCGCGACCCGGGCCAGAAGGGCTTCAAGGTCATCCCGCGGCGCTGGGTCGTCGAGCGAACCTTCGGCTGGCTCATGAACCACCGCCGCCTCGCCCGCGACTACGAAACCCACCCGCACCGCTCCGAAGCAATGATTCGCATCGCGATGATCGATCTGATGAGCCGCAGGCTCACCAGAGAGTCGACTCCAAACTGGAAGGACTCATAGCCGCCGGGCCACGCTGACCCGCGCGTCCTCGCCCCTCATGGCCTGCGGCCAGCGGTCATCGATGACACCCGCCACCTCCCGGCAGGCGCCACAGGCGTTCTCCCGATCCGGCAGCCACCAGTGGTCCGAAGGCGACATGCCTGCTACCTGGATTCCGCACAGCGTCCTGTCAAAGACGCCAAAGGCGTGGGCGACGTCGTCGCAAAGGCCGTCCGCGACGGCCCTCTCCCAGCGCATCCCCACGGGCAAGTACGGCGGCCGCGAGACCTCGAACCACTCGCCACCCACATGCGTGACGGCATGGCACCAGGAACAGGACCAGATCTCCTCTTCCAACACAGCCGGCTGCACCGGCCATCGCCACATCGCCCTTCCACACACATCGCACTCCACGGGCGGATACTCACACGCTTCCGTGCGTGGCCCCAACCCGCTGACACCGCGCGACTTACCAAACACCCCCGACGGGACAAAACGCTCTTTCAGACTCCAGCGTGACGCCATCGATGCCCTGGGCCACGCCCTTGGCGGCCAGGACGACGACCTTGACGACCCGCCTGCCGCAGCCGTCGTCCGCTGACGTTGCCGTCATCGTTGCCGTCAGGACGCCGCAGGCCCCCCACCAAAGAACTGGTGGGGCGCCTGTCCGTGTAGCGGAAGAACAACAGTGATCTATTTAAGCGGGGCCTTCCAAATCTCCGCGTCACGCGACAGGGCAATGGACCACACATCCCCTGGCGCCGGAATTCCAGGCTCACTCAAACGCTCATCTATCACGTGAATGAGTGCGCGGGATTCAGGGATCCAGAATCTCCTATAGCGCGATCGAGTAGCATCCTCGATCACTTCCACTCTGATACCGACTTCAAGGACAGATTGCATCAAGCCGGAGAATGAGATTCGATCCGGGAAGGCTCCATACGCACGGAATAGCGACTCAGGAATCACATCTCCGTGAGGCAGCGGCAATCGGTGCACCTGGATACTAATCCCGACACAATCCCATGATCCTTCGGATCGCAGGAATGACAGCTCCACGAGACCATAGTCTCGACGCATGCGGCCTTTGCGCACGTCATCGACGTAGCCGTCGCCGAGAGCCTGCTCCCATTGAGCGGGACTGGACCCCAACCCCAACCCTCGAACTTGACCAGTCACGGACACATCGCTGAAGAAACTCAGACCAGTCACCCCATCTTCTCCAATGCCTTGATGAGGAAGTGTATCTCGGCTGCCCGATTGGACTGCATGCCAAACTCTCCAGCATTCATACTGGCGCGAGCCGACTTGGCCTTCTCGATGATGTCGGCCCTGAGGCTCGGATTCGAATGAATCTCATCCAGAACCTTCTGAACCTCTTTCGGACTAGCCGTCCCGGACCGAAGGCGAATACCTTCAGCCCCAATCCCGCCTTGACCATTCGGGAAGATCCTTACCTCATTCTTCCCGATGTGGATATGGGCCCCCTTGGTGGCCCAATCCTGGTATGCAACGGACGCGTGAATGCATCCATTGGAATTGTGAACGAGGACCGGAGTGGTCCCCGCCAGCACATAGTACGTGTGCAGGTCCGCGACAGTCAGGTTGTACGTGTTCTGGCGGGCCTCGTAGGAACGGGTGGCGGTGACGGAAACCGTGGTGCCGGTCTCCGTACGGAGCTTCATGCCGGGCTTGAGCTCGCCGGCGTCGAGCCAGGCATTCTCCGACTCGGCCCAGAAGGGGTGGTGGTCCGTCGTGACGATGGTCCGCGCGCCGTCTTCCGTGGACACCGTGACATCCACGTAGGACTTGTCGGTCTCCGTCAGGATTGTGGCGGTGACGGTCTTGACCGCGGTCTCGCCGGTCTCGGGGTTGGTCGCGACGACCTCGTCCCCGGTCTGGAGATCCTCGATGAGTTTGGTCGACCCATCAGCCATCAGGACTTCGGTGCCTGCGACGAAACTGTCACCGCCGACAGCGGTAGGGCATATCGTGGGCCCCCTGTTGGAGGCATCACCGGCGCCGTCAGTTCGCCTTTTGATCTTACGTGCCGTCGCAATGCCGTCACCGATGACGGGCACTACGGCGACCAGAGCCCAGCCCGCTTCGGCCCAGTTCCCTTCCAGTGCATAGAGAGCAGTGTTGAGGCCGTCGGCGAAGCCTCCCGCGAAGGGGATGAAGCCGCCTAGCTCAAGTGCCGCATGGACTTGCTCCATGTCGATTGCCCTGGCTGATACAGGCTTCCACTCTAGGCAGTCGCCGTAGGACCGGGGACACGTCCTATGCTTCTGGTCAGTGTTGAGGCCGATCCGCTTCTTCCCCGTGGCCGCGTTGTACGACGTCGTGACCTTCACGGTGGTGTGGCTCGTGTTGGTCGACTTCACGGTTACCGAAGTGGTCTTGTAGACCGTGTGGCCCTGTCCGTTCTTGGTGACGGAGTCGTGGTAGCCGCCGCCCTTGCCGTCGCTGCAGCCGCGCTCGCAGCCCGTGATTTCGAAGAGGCCCGACGGGTCCCAGTTGCTCAGCGGGTTGGCGCTCGCATAGGTGTACCCGTTCATCTGCAGCGGGTTCGTCAGATCCATGATCGGGTCCGCCGAGATGAACCGGCCCGTCGAAGCGTCGTACTCGCGGGCGCCGATGTGGGTCAGGCCCGTCTTCGGGTCGTCGATGCCGACGCCGAGGAACGTGCGGCGGTCCGGCCATGTGGTCGGTTCGGTGCCGCGCGGGTTGCCGTAGGGGTCGAACTTGCGGCGGGTCACCGCCTGGCCGGCCGCCAGGTCGACCGCCGTCTCACCGGTGTTGTGGTGGTCCGTCAGGACGAGCGTCAGCTTGTGGCCCGTCGCCTTGCCGCCCGTGGAGCGGACCGTCGTGGGCGCGCCCGGGTGGGCGTAGTAGCGGCGGGCGTCCACCGGGGTGCCGGCGGTCGTGACCACGATCTCCGCCTCGCCCAGGTACAGCGTGCGGGTCGTGCCGTCGTCCTCGACCAGGCGGTTGCCGGACGCGTCGTACAGGTACTTCACGTCCGGTGTGCCGTCGTTGTCCGTGTCGGCGGACGTGAGCTTGTTGCGGCGGTCCCAGGCCAGGGCCTGCGTGTCGCCGCCGATGACCCGCTCGGTCGTGTTGCCCGAGGCGTCGTACGCGTACGTCGACTGGGAGGTCACCGTCTGGCCCGGGGTGCGGACCGTCGCGTTCACCCGTGTGAGGGTGTGCGGCTGCCGGGTCTCCGTGGGCAGCGGGGCCGCGAGTTTCGTGCCGTACGTGTACGTGTAGTCGTCGTCCAGAGCCTCGTCGGTGAGGTCGTGGACCTTCATGGCCGTCCGGTTGCCGATCGCGTCGAACGCGTACGAGTGCCAGTAGCCCGCCCCGTCGACGCTGGGCGAGACGTCCGCGCGGTCGGGGCCGGCGCCCTGCTCCGGCGAGGTGCGCGGGCAGCCGGGTGTCTTCGCCGTCCACGCGTGGGCCAGGCGGCCCATCGGGTCGTACGCGAAGCACTGGCGGTCCACCCTCGTCGCCGACTGGGTGTCCGAGACCGACGTGATGTTGCCGACCGTGTCGTACGCGTACGTCAGGGTCGAGAGGCGGCTCGGGTTGAGGGTCTCCCGGTCGGTGGTCGACTTCACGAGCCGGCCGGTGTCCTGGTCGTAGAAGGACGTCGACCACACCCTGTTCGGGGCCTCGCCCGACGCGGTGCGGAGCACCTGGCCGAACGGGTTCAGGACCGTTTCCGCCGTGTACCAGGCGAGACCGGACGTCGTGCGCGGCGATCCCTCGCCGTCGTAGCGGGTGATGACCTTCTCCGCGGCGAGCCCGCCGGGGGTCGCGGGGAGGTCCACCGACTGGAGGAGGCCCGTGGCCGTGTAGGTGCTGCCGTACGTGTAGGTGCCCGCCAGGCCCGTCGTCATGGGCGTGGACGGGATGGTGATCCGGGTGCCCGTGGGGCGGTACTCCTGGTCGTAGCCCGTGACTTCGGACGTGAACGCCGCACCCTCGTTGTAGCGGGTGGACGCCACCGGCAGGCCCTTGGCGCCCGGCAGGGTGTCGTACGTCCACTTCGCGACGAGCGGGCCCGTCGGCGAGTCGTCACGCAGCTCCGTCTGGCGGCCGAGGACGTCGTACGACGTGTACTGGGCACGGTCGCGCGAGTCCTTCGTCCAGGTCTGCCGGTCCAGTGTGTCGTAGCCGAAGTAGCCGGCGCCGACGTCCGGGTCCGTGGAGGACGTCATGCGGCCGCGCACGTCGTACGTGTACGTCCACTTGTTGCCGTCGGCGTCGGTGACCTGCGAGAGGAGCCCGCGGGGGTCGTAGGCGTACGACGTGTCGATGCTCGCCGGCGGGTCCTCGGGCTCGGTGCCGGCGGCGGGCTGCGTGCCGGTGATCGCCGTGAGGTCCGTGGTCGTGAAGTGCTGGATCCTCGTGGTGCGGCCGAGCGCGTCCGTCCACGTGCGCGCGGCGCGGCTGCCGGACAGCGGGGTCGTCGCCTCGACGGCCGACATGCCGGAGCGGGTGAGGGTCCAGTCGCCTGCGTAGGCGACCGTGGAGGAGTGCTGGGGGTCGCCCTCGTACAGGGTGGTCGCGCGCAGCGGGCGGCCGAGGCCGTCGTACGAGGTCTGGGTCGCGTTCGGGATCTGCGTGAGCGACAGCGGTGCGAAGAGCTGGGTCTCCGGCTCGCCTTCCGCCAGGTAGCCGTGGCGGGTCTCCTTGGCGGTGCCGTTCGCGTTGTACAGCGTCTCCGTGATGATCCGGCCGCCGCCGAGCGCCTCCGTCTGGGTCTGGCGGGGGCGCATCAGGCCGTCGTAGATCTCGACGGTGTCGCTGTACGTGCCGTTGTCCCGCAGGACCAGCGTGCGTACCGACGGGACCTTGTTGTCCTCGATCTGGTACTCGAACTTCGCGGACGCCGCGTCGGTGCCCTGAGTGCGGGACGGCGACCAGACCTCCGTGGCGCGGCCGAGCGCGTCGAACGTGCCGGTGGTCTTGCGGCCGTTGGCGTCGGTGACGGACAGGGCGGTGCCGCGGGCCGGGTCGAGGGCCGTCGTGGTGGTGTGTCCGGCGGTGTTGGTGGAGGCGGTCTGGAACGCCGGGCCGGTGGCGGGCGTGTAGGCGACCGTCGTCGCGTGGCCGGCCGCGTCCGTGACCTTGGTGCTGCGGCCGAGCGCGTCGTACACGGTACGGGCCGAGGTGACCCAGCCCGTGCCGTCGGCGTCGACGGTGTCGATCTGGAACGGCAGGCCCTTGACCGGGGCGGTGCCGAAGGCGGCGAGGGCGTCGTACGAGACGCGCTTCGCGGAGATGATCTGCGTGCCGGTCGCCGTCGCCGCCTCGGCGCAGGTCCCCACCGTGGTGCGGGAGTGGTGCGGGAGGCCGATGAGGTGCTTGGCGGTGTTGTGGACGTACGAGGTGGTGGTGCACTTCTCGTCGCCGGTCGTCATGCCGCCCGTGCCGTTCGGGGTGAGCGTGAGCGTCTGGGCGGTGAGGGTCACGCCGTACGTCGGGTCGAACGTCAGCTGGGTGCGCTGCGTGCGGGTGCGGCCTTCGCTGATGGTCTCGACGGTGTCCGTGCGGGACGTGGCGACGCGGTACGCCTTCAGGGCCGGGAGGCCGGTGCGCGCCCGGGAGGCGGTCTCCTTGCCGTACGGCCACGACAGCGTGCGCGACACGAGGGTGCCGCCCGCCTTCGTGTAGGTGAGGGTCTCCGCCGGCATGCCCTGGTACGGCAGGAGGTCCTCGCCGAGGGTCTCGGTGCCGGTGGAGTCCTTGACGGTGACGGTGTCGCGGCCGGCGTCGCCGGACATGCCGCGGAAGTAGCGGGTGCGCGTCTGGGACTGCTGGGTGGCGTCGTGGGCCGTCTGGTCGGCGCTGGTGACGCCCTTCTTCGTGACGACGCCGGCGTAGCCGCGCCACTGGTCGTAGGTGCGCAGGGCGGGCTTGGTGAACTCGTCGGTGTTCTTGGCCCAGGCGCCGCCGCCCTCGTAGGTGTACGTGGTGGTGACGTCGGGCTGGCGGGCCACGCGGTCCTTCTCCGTCACCGCCTCGACGACGTACTTGTTGAACCACTCCACCGGCGGCTTGTAGCCGTCCTTGGACATGCGCTCGTCGGTGAACGCCTCGGCGTCCGCCGACCAGTGGACGGGGAAGCAGCGGGTGGTGTTCGAGGCGGGCGAGGGGTGTTCGGTGCCGACGGGGCAGTGGTCGGAGTAGTCGACGTGGATCTCGCCGCCGGTCTCGGTGCGGATCGTCTCGACGCGCAGGCGGTCGAAGTCCGGCGTCTCGTCCGTGGCGCTCTTCGCGACCCGGTTCGGCATCTCCTCGACGTTCGGGAGGAACACGACCGGTGGCAGGGCCTTGTCGGCAACCTCCTCCGGGGAGCCGGGCCGGTTGTGGCCGGTGCGGGTGATGGACTCCAGCCACAGCGGGGGGTGGGTGTCCGTGCGCTGCTTCGGGAAGGACTGCTTCAGCGTCCAGGTGTCGACCGGGGACAGGGCGGTGGAGCCGGGGGTGCGCTGGCCGTGGGTCTCGACCTCGACGAGCTTGACGCGGCTCCAGAAGGTCGGGGAGGTGATGTAGCAGTTCTTGGCGCCGACCTTGCAGTGGAGCGTGGAGGGCGTGTCCCACCAGGGCTGCTTGTCCTGGTAGTTCTTGGACTCGAACTTCGCGTCGGAGCAGGTGGCGGATTCGTCGCAGCGCTGGGCGGTCTTGAAGACGACCTTGCCCGCGGGGGCGCCGTCCAGGTCGTCGGCGCGCAGGCCGTACAGGATCTGGGTCGGGTAGCTGTCGCGGTCGTAGGAGACGGCCTGGGCGAACTTCTCGTTCTTGGCGTAGCGGTTCTGCTCCTTCTTCCAGTCGACGATCATGGCGTTGCCGTGGACGTCCTCGACGTAGTCGAGATTCCAGCGCCATGCCTGGGTGCAGGAGGAGTCGGCGTAGGCGGTGGCGTGGCAGGGTTCGCCGCTGTGGTTGCCGAAGACGGGGACCGTGGCCGTCGAGTTGGTGGCGGTGGCGCGGCCGGGCAGGGTGCCCCGGCCGAACCAGTAGCGGGTGCCGTCGGGGGTGGTGACGACCCAGTGCTCGCCGTCGTACTTGCCGGTCTGGGAGGCCTTGGCGCTGCCGTCCTTGGCCTTGTACTCGATCCGGGCGCCGGTGTCGTTCTGGGCGACCCACTTCCCGGTGGCGTCGTCGCGGACGAGGGAGGTGGCGGCGCCGCCGAGCGACATCACGACGTTGTCGCCGGCCCAGCACAGGTCGGACTTCTTCTTGTGCGTGCTGTTGTCGTTGTTCGGGGTGCCGGAGCGGTCGTCGTCGCAGGAGCGGTAGCGGCGCTCGATGAAGCCCGGGTGGTAGTCCCAGCCGTCGCCGATCCACGATGCCTGGCCGTTGGCGACGGAGGTGCGGCCGTCGACCGACTGGGAGGAGTAGGAGAAGGCGATCTTCGGTGCGGGGCCGGCCGGTGGCTCGGGGAGGGTCAGCGGGTACGTCCAGGAGAAGCCGCCGCTGCTGCCGCCCGCCGACCAGGTGCCGGTCGCGGAGAGCGGGGTCGCCTTGTACGTGCCGCCCGCGCCGGCCGCCGAGTCGGTGGCGGCCAGGACGACGGGACCGCCGCCGGACTGGGTGGACAGGCCCTGCGCCTGGCTCGCGGCCGGGTCGACGGTGGCGCGGACCGTGTCGGCCGACGGGTCGTTGCTGCTGGGCACGTCGACGGGGGTGGTGCACTCCTCCAGCTCGGGCGTGGTGAGGAAGCACTGGGGGAGCTGGGTCAGCTTGAGGCGGGAGGACCACTCGGTGCCGAACAGGTCCTCGAACTGGCCGTAGTCCAGCTCGATGTCGACCGGTGTGGATCCGGTCTCGGGCGGGGTGACCGTGATGAGGGCGCCGTCGACGTCCGCCGCTTCGGTGCTGGTGCGGGGCTCGACGGCGACGTCCCAGGTGCCGCTGGGAGCCGGCGGGGTCGGCTCGGCCTCGGTCGGCGACGCCTTGCCGATGCTGACGGGCAGGGTGCCGACGGGCACGAGGTCCTCACCCGCACCGTCCAGGCTGACGGGTGCGGTGCCGCCCGCGGGGGGCGTGGCGGCCGTGGGGTCGAACACGGTGGGCGGCTCGACGGCTGAGCCGGACCAGGCGCTGAGTTCCTCCATCTCGGCCTGGTCGGGATCCACCGGCTCCTCCTGCTGGAGGGCGCCCAGCGCCGGGCCGGTGCGGGGGGCCGGGGGTGCGATGGCCCAGGCTTCCGCGGGCAGCAGTGTCGCCGCGAGCACGGCCGAGAGCGCCACGCCGAGGCGGCGGGCGCGCGCGGCGCGTCTGCGGCGGCGTAGCGCTGCGCTCGACCAGCGCGACGCCGCTCGCGAAACCACGTGCGGGGAAAGCCGGTTCAGGCTTTCGGGCACGCGGAAGGTGCGTCCTGAAACGGACGAGGACATGTGACCCCCCACTTCCACCGCGTGCCGCCAGAGGATGGGCCCGCGGGGAAAACGACAAATAGCCAGCTGATTGTGCAGGCGCGGTGAACGTGAAATCCACAAGCCTCGAACAGCTGTGACCTCAATCACGTGATGGATGTACAGGCAAAGGGTGAAGGCGAGTTGATGGGGCGTCGCGGCACATCGCTGCACATGTCACCGTGATCGACTTTTCTAAGGATCTTGCCGTTCTATCAGCACAAAGGGGCTCACCGGCTGCCCGGTTTGAGTGTGAAACGCCCTACCGGAGGCATCCACCTCCCGCCGTACAGCGAATTGGCCTCCCTGCCCCCACCCTCAGGGACGCCGCCACCCGATGCTCCGGTTCTCAGCCACCCCTGTTCGAAAGGGGCGTGACGAAACCGTGAACATGGTTCATGCTCTGCTGGCACACATCTGCGTGTCGGCAGGAGTTCCAGAAGGGCCGCACGACAATCAGGCGCCCGCCGGGGGGAAAGGAAGTCATGGACGCCGCCTCAAATACTGTGGAGAGCGACGAGAACACGCCATCGGAGGCGAGACCCGGAGCGGCAGCATCCCCACCGGATCCGCTCGCCGCGCCGGGGAAGCGCAGCCGCAAGCACCGTCGCTACGCCACTCTCGCGGCCCTCCTGGCGGTCGCCGTGGCCGTACCCCTCGGCGTACGGACCGGACAGGACCCCGACGCCGGCGCTCCTTCCGACCGCCCCGAGACGGCGAAGGCCGACCCCGAGCAGCCGGTCACCGCCGACGCGGCCATGCGGAAGGCCCGGAGCACCGGCAAGGACGTCGAGGTCACCGCATACCACAGCGCCGGCTCCACCACCTGGGCCCAGCCCGACGGCCTGCTGCGGACCCGCATCCACAGCTCCTCGATCCGCGCCGAGGTCGACGGGGAGTGGAAGCCCGTCGACACCGACCTCCGGCGCGTCGACGGCGGGTACGCGCCCAAGGCCGTCAACGACCCGCTGCTCTTCAGCGCGGGCAGCGGGAGGAAGGACGAGCGTGCCGCCCGCTCCGTGCCGCGCACCGCCCTGGTCCGCGGCGCGGCGGACCGCACGGCCGAGGAGGACCCCGGCCCCTGGAGCGACCTCGTGCAGCTCACCACGGGGCCGCACCGGATGGTCGTCAAGTGGCCCGGCAAGCTGCCGGAACCCGTGGTCAGCGGTCCGCGGGCGCTGTACGAGGACGTGCGGCCCGGCATCGACCTGCTGCTCACCGCGCGCGACAGCGGCTTCTCCCACGTCCTCGTCGTGAAGAACCGCGAGGCCGCGCAGGACCCGCTGCTCGACCGGCTCTCCTACCGCCTGGCCTCCCCCACGCTGAAGTTCGTCATGGACCCCGAGTCCAAGGCGGTCAGCGCCCGGGACGGCGAGGGCCAGGAGTTCGCCGCCTCGCCCACGCCGTACATGTGGGACTCCTCGGCCCCGGTCCGCACCACCCTCGGCGAGCCGGCGCCGACGCCGGACCCCGCGGCGGGCGGCACCTCCCTGGCCCTGCCCGGGCTGGCGGGCCCGCAGCCGGGGACCCGTGACGCCGTACTCGACGCGGCCCTCGGGGCGAACGGCGAACTGGACCTCCTGGGCGCCGACAGGATGCTTGCGGACCCCGGCACCGTGTACCCCGTCTTCATCGACCCCTCTTTCAAGGGGCGGAAACTCAACTGGACCACGCTGTACGCGAAATACCCCTCCTCCAGTTTCTGGAACGGGCAGAACTTCAACGACGGCGCCAACGAGGCGCGGGTCGGGTACGAGCGGACGACGGGCGGCCTCTCCCGGTCCGTCTTCACCTTCGAGTTCGGTCAGGCGCTGCACGGCACGAAGATCCAGAAGGCGTACTTCCGCGCCCGCCAGGTCTACTCCTGGGGATGCGGCGCCCGGCAGTTCAACCTGCACCTGACCGGGTCCATCTCCTCCTCCAGCACCTGGAAGAACCAGCCGACGTGGGGGGAGGTGCTCGACAGCAAGAACAACGGCTACGGATACAGCGCAGACTGCCCCGACCAATGGACGGCGTTGAACATCACCTCGGCGGCCCAGAAGGGTGCCGACCGGAGTTGGAGCACCCTCACCCTCGGGCTCCGCGCCGCCAACGAGAGCGACACCTACGCCTGGAAGAAGTTCACGGCGAACGGCGAGAACGCCCCGTACATCGAGGTCACCCACAACCGCCCGCCGAACTCCCCCAAGGCGTCGGCGATGAAGACCTACCCGGGCGGCACGTGCGACTACACGGCCCCGTATCCCGGCATCGGCAAGTCGGACATCACCTTCACCGTCACGGCCAGCGACCCGGACGGCAACCTGAAGTCCATCGTCCTGAAGGTCTGGCCGAGCGGCAGCGACTCCACCACCTCCGCCGTCGTCCACCAGACGCTCACGCCGAACAGCAGCGGCACGGTCACGGCGACGTACCCGTGGTCGAAGTTCACCAGCGGCAAGGCCTACTCATGGGAGGCGATGCCCGTCGACACGCTCGGGGAGACGGCCCGGTGGGGGCCCGCCGAAACGGGCTCCGCGTGCCAGTTCACCGTCGACCATGCCGCACCCAACAGCCCCGAGGTCGTGTCCGACACCTTCCCTCCGTCCGGTGACGACGGTTCGGTCTGGTCGACGGTGACGTTCGGCGGCTCCGGCACGTTCACGTTCTCCCCGGCCGGGTCGACGGACGTGAAGGAGTACCAGTACGGCTTCACCACGGCCTTCGCGTCCAGGACCGCCGCGACCGGGGGACCCGTGACCGTCACGCTCACCCCGCCGCACGCCGGGCCCACCGCGCTGTACGTGCGCTCCGTGGACGGCACCGGCAACATCTCCCGGGCGACCGTGTACACCTTCCAGGTGCGGCCCGCGCCGGTGTCCGACACCCCCATGGACGTCACCGGCGACCAGGTGCCCGACCTGTACACCGTCGACGCGGACGGCAACCTGGCCCTGCACGCCAGGGCCAGGGGCAGCGACCGGCTCCACACGTCCATGCCCGCCGCGTACACGACCGACACGGCCGACGGCTCCGCCCAGCTCGTGGCCGACGGCTACTGGACGGGGGCGCTCATCACCCACAACGGCGACTGGCTCCCCGGCGACGGGATCCAGGACCTGGTGGCACGGATGCCCGACGGCAAGCTGTACGTGTACCCCGGCGACGGGTACGGCGGCTTCGACGTCACCCGGCGGGTGGACGTGCTGCTGCCCTCCGGCGCACCCTCGCCGGCGTCCCTGCGGCAGATCCTCGCCGTCGGCGACGTGACCGGGGACGGGCGGTCCGACCTGCTGGCCCTGGCGGGCGCGGACCTGTGGGCCTTCACCGGCTACACCGGCGTCAGCTTCGCCAAGGCCACGCACCTCACCGGCGAATCGTGGAGCGAGCGCGACCTCGTGCAGGTCGGGGACGTCACGGCGGACGGGGCACCCGACCTCGTGTACCGGAACAACCCGACCGGGCAGCTCCACCTGCGGTACGGCAAGAAGGCGGCGGGCGGCGGCCTCGACCTGGCGTCGATCGGCACGAAGGCGGCCTCCGCGGGGCAGCTCGACACGTACGGCCCGTCCGGCTGGTCCCGCTCGGCGCTGCCCATCGTGACGGGGACCCCGGACATCAGCGGGGACGGCGTGCCCGACGTCATCGCGCTGTTCGCCGCCGGCCCGGCACGCGTCTACCCTGGCCGGGCGATCGGACTCACCTCGACGACCGCCTTCTACCTCATCAAGGAATCCGTCGGCACCAGCTGGGCCGGCTACCAGGCCATCGGCTGACCCCGCACGTCCCAGGGCGCGACTCCCCCGACCGGAACCACCGGCCGGGGGAGTCGGCGTTCAGTGCCAGGCTGCCGTCAGGTCGGCGGCGTGGACGGTCAGGGTGCCGCAGACGAAGGCCAGTTCATGGGAGACGCCCGTCCGGTGCGGGAGGAGTTCGTCGAGTTGCAGGGCGCCCAGCCGGGGGAGGAGGCCGTCGGGCTCGTCGGCGTCCGGGCGGAAGGCGCGCACGTCCGCGTACCGCAGATGCAGGGCGTCCGGGTGCTTCCACTCGTTGGGCGCGAAGGCCAGGTCCAGCGTGAGCGTGCCCTCGCTGTCGGTGAGCGTCGACCGGGCGAGGGTCAGGTCCTTGACGCAGCGGGGGCCCGTGAAGTCGTAGTGCCCCGGGTCCGCCGCGAAGCGCCGCGCCCCCGGGGCAGCGCGTCGAGCAGGCCCGGCAGGGCGTCCCGGTAGGGCTGCGGGTCCAGGTTGTACCCGTACCCGTCGGGGAGCGGGGTGATCCGTACGTGCCGCACGGGTCAGGGCGCTTCCGCGGTGAGGCGGGAGAGACCCGGCCACGTCAGGGTCATCAGGGTGGTCGCGGCGTCGTGGGCGGACGTGCCGGGCGTCTCGTTCGCCCAGTCCGCGAGGGACTCGGCCGCGCCCGCCAGGGCGTGGGCCAGGGGGGCCGCCACCCGCTGCGGGACCTTCGCGTGGGAGGTGACCAGCGTCGCCACGTACGCGACGATCTCCGCGCGCAGCGACGCGGCCTCCGCGGCGAAGGGTTCGCCGTGCGTGCGGGCCTGGCGGTGCAGGATCGCCCAGCCGTCCGGGTGCTGCGCGGTGTGGCTGAAGAACGCCAGCAGGGCCGACCACAGGGTGCGCTCCGGGGACCGGCGGGCGTCGGCGGCCGCCTGCTCGATCGCCGACCGGAGCGCTGACGCCTCCCGGCGGAGGCACGCGCTGAACAGCGCGTCCTTGGAGGTGAGGTAGAGGTACACGAGCGGCTTGGACACCCCCGCCGCCTCGGCTATCTCGTCCATCGACGCCGCCTGGTAGCCCCTGCGGCCGAAGACGCGGACCGCCGCGTCCAGCATCTGCTGCTCCCGCACCTCACGCGGCAGGCGCTTGGCCCTGGTGTCCATGGCGACAGACTACTGGGCGGTTTCGCATGGGTGTGCCCCTCGGCGCCGAGGCGCCGAGGGGCACGGACCGCAGATGAGGGGGCGTCAGGCCGTCTCGGGCGGCGGTGTCTTCCGCCGCCGCCCTGCGCGGCGCCGACGCTCCGCGGCGTCGGGCCCTACGCGGCCGCGGCCACGGCCTCGCGGTCGGCGGCCGGCTCCGGGTCGTCCACGGGGGACGCCGACGCCGAGTTGTACGCGTCCAGGTCGAGGATCTTCTCCCGGGCGGCGACCACGACCGGCACCAGCGCCTGGCCGGCGACGTTCGTGGCGGTGCGGACCATGTCGAGGACCGGGTCGATCGCCATGAGCAGGCCGACGCCCTCCAGGGGCAGGCCGAGGGTGGAGAGGGTCAGGGTCAGCATGACCGTCGCGCCGGTGAGACCCGCCGTCGCCGCCGAGCCGATGACGGAGACGAAGGCGATCAGGACGTAGTCCTGGATGCCGAGCTCGACGTTGAAGATCTGCGCGATGAAGATCGCCGCCAGCGCCGGGTAGATCGCGGCGCAGCCGTCCATCTTGGTGGTCGCGCCGAACGGCACCGCGAAGCTCGTGTACTCCTTCGGCACGCCCAGGCGCTCGGTCACGCGGACCGTCACCGGCATGGTGCCGACCGACGAACGGGAGACGAAGGCCAGCTGGATGGCCGGCCAGGCACCCTTGAAGAACTGGAGCGGGTTGACCTTGGCGACGGTGGCGAGGAGCAGCGGGTACACGCCGAAGATCACGAGGGCGCAGCCGATGTAGACGTCCGCGGTGAACGTGGCGTACTTGCCGATCAGGTCCCAGCCGTACTCGGCGATGGCGTAGCCGATGAGGCCGGTGGTGCCGATCGGGGCGAGGCGGATGACCCACCACAGGGCCTTCTGGAGGAGCTGCAGCACGGACTCGCTGAGGGAGAGGACGGGCTGCGCCTTGTCGCCGAGCTTGAGGGCGGCGATGCCGGCGACGGCCGCCATGAAGACGATCTGCAGGACGTTCAGCTCGGTGAACGGCGTGATGACGTCCGTCGGGATGATGCCGGTCAGGAAGTCCAGCCACGAGCCGGCGTTCTCCGGCTTCTTGCCGTCCATCGGCGTCAGGCCCGTGCCGGCGCCCGGGTTCGTCAGCAGGCCGATGGCCAGGCCGATCGCGACCGCGATCAGCGAGGTGATCATGAACCAGAGGAGGGTGCGGGAGGCCAGCCGGGCGGCGTTGTCGACCTTCCGCAGGTTGGTGACGGACACCAGGATCGCGAAGAAGACCAGCGGGGCGACGGCCAGCTTCAGCAGCTGGACGAAGATGTGGCCGACCTTGTCGAGGGTGGTGTAGAGCCAGGTCACGTCGTAGCTGCGGGCGATCCAGCCGAGGACCACACCGAGGACGAGACCGGCGACTATCTGGGCCCAGAAGGGCACCTTGGCGAGGGGGCGCGCGGACACGGACACACTCCAGTAGTGCGCGAGGGGGACGTACGGGGGAAGGGTGCTGCGGGGCGCCCGCGCGCTCGGGGCGGCGCCGCCGGGGAGAGCCGGGCCGGGGCAGGCAGGGCCTCAGGGCCTCAGGCCGCGACACGCCGCGGAGAAACAGCGGCAGAGGTCGACGTGCAGGCGCGCCACGAGCGGGGTGCTCATGGCCCGGTACGGGAGGCGCGCTGCGGTCTTCATGCTCTGAACGTTAACACCTGAACTTTGAGAGCCTCAAAGGCGTACTTTCAGGGGATGGGGTCCGGCTTCGACCTTGGAATGTGCAACACCCCAGGACGGGAGCCGTGTTCCCGTCCCGGGGTGCCCGGAACGCTGGTGCCGCGTGTGACGAACGCGATAGCGCTACGCGTGGTCCTCCTGCGCGCGGTTGGCGTTCAGCCGCTCCTTCGCCTTGTCGACCCGCTCGACGATCTGCGCCGACATCGCGTCCCGCTGGCGCCGCAGCAGGACGTAGCTGAGCGGCGCGGACACGACGATCGACAGCAGCAGCACCCACAGCCCGTTCGAGTTGCCGAGGCCGCGCGGGACCAGGCCGAAGGCGACGAGGGCGTACAGGACGACGAAGCAGGCGGCGAAGACGCCGAAGCGCATGAGGGTGTACTTGACGGTGGCGCTCGACCTGGTGGGGGTGGCGGACACGGCGGGTCCTTCCTTCTCCGTACGGCCCCGGGACCGCGCGTGGCGACCCGACGTGCTGACTGGTCCTGTCCGACTAGTGAAGCACGTGCCGTATCGATCACTTCAGGGGGAGCGGTCCGATCACTTCACGGGGAGCAGCATGTGGATGTCGTCGCGGTACTCGCCGTCCCCGAGACGGATCGCGTCGGGGACGCGGCCGACCTCCTTGTAGCCGCAGGAGGCGTAGAACCGCTCCAAGCCCATGCCGCCGCGGCAGCTGAGGCGGATCGCCTCGATGCCCGGCATGTCCCACACGGCGGCCTCGGCGGCGGCGAGCAGCGCGCGGCCGCATCCCGTGCCGTGGTGCCGGGGGTGGACCATGACCGTGTAGAGCCACACCCAGTGCTGCATCAGGCGGTGGTTGTTGAAGGCGACGAAGGCGGTGGCCGCGACGCGCTGCTCCTCGTCGTAGCCCGCGATCAGCCGCATACGGCCGTCCGCGAGGGCGGTGAGGTGCTGCACCCACTGCGGACGGACGTCCTCCGGGGTGACGGGCGGCACGAAGCCGACGGCCCCGCCGGCGTTGGTGACGTCCGTCCAGAGGGTGAGGACACCGTCACGGAGGTGCTGGTCGACGGGCGGGTCCAGGACGAAGTTCAGCGGCATGCCTCGACGATAGGCCGCTCAGCGGAGTGCCTCCGCGGCGACCGCCAGGTCGGACACCAGGCCCGCGTACGCCGCCTCGCGGTCGCGGTCGCCGGCGCGGAGCACGGCGGAGGGGTGGATGGTGGCGACCAGGCAGTCGCCGCGCTCCTCGTACGGCAGGAGGAGGCCGCGCTGCCGGGTGACCCGGAAGGACGAGCCGAGCAGCGCCTTGCCGGCGGTGGCGCCGAGGGCGACGAGGACGTCCGGGTCGACGAGCCGGACCTCGGCGTCGAGCCACGGCTTGCAGGCGGTCGTCTCGCGGAGGGTGGGCGCCTTGTGGATGCGGCGCTTGCCGCGCTCGGGCACGTGGGCGTACGTGAAGTGCTTGACGGCGTTGGTGACGTAGGCGTCGTCCGGGTCGATGCCGGCTTCGGCGAGGGCCCGGTCGAGGACGCGGCCCGCGGGCCCGACGAACGGCCTGCCCTGGCGGTCCTCCTGGTCGCCGGGCTGCTCTCCGATGAGGAGCACGCGGGCGTGTGCGCCGCCGGTGCCGAAGACGGTCTGCGTGGCGGCCTCGTGCAGGGGGCAGCCGCGGCAGCCGCCCGCGGCCTCCCGCAGTTCGGCCAGGCCGGCGCCCTCCGGCACGAAGGGCGCCGCCGTGTACGCGTCCTCGGGGCGCTGCCTGCTCGCGGTGCTCGCCATGCGCGGCGGGTACCCCCTGCGGCCCGCCCGTCACCCCCGGCGCCGCGGGGGCGGCCCGGTCCGCAGTGCGGGCGCGGGCGGGTGCGGCCCGCCGGGTGGGGAGGTGGGGCGGAAGACCGGGGCGGCGGTCCGCGGGCGGCGGTCCGAAGGCCGGAGGTCCGGGCGACCGGCCGGTACGGGTGCGGGCGCGGCCCGCCGGGCGGGGACGGACGCGAAGCGCGACACGGGCGGCCCTACGCCCGAGGCCGGTGGGCGGGTGGGCCGGTGGGCCGGTGGGCCGGTGGGCGGACCGTACCCGGCCGTACGGGCGCGGGGAACGCGGCCCGTCCCGTCCCGTTGCGCGGCGAGGCGGCCGGGTGGCCCGGCCGCCTCGTGGTGGGCCGGACCGTACCGGCCGTGCCGCCGCCCGCGCGGGCGTCCGGCTCAGAGCCGCATCGGCTGCGGCGACTCGCGGCGGTCCGGGTCCGGGCCCGGGTACTCACGGATGACCTCGTAGCGGGTGTTGCGCTCCACCGGCCGGAAGCCGGCGTCGCGGATCAGCTCCAGCAGGTCGTCGCGGGTCAGCTTGTTCGGCGTGCCGTAGTTGTCCGCGTCGTGCGTGATCTTGTACTCGACGACCGAGCCGTCCATGTCGTCCGCGCCGTGCTGGAGGGCGAGCTGCGCCGTCTGGACGCCGTGCATCACCCAGAAGACCTTGACGTGCGGGACGTTGTCGAAGAGCAGCCGGGAGACCGCGAACGTCTTCAGCGCCTCGGCGCCGGTGGCCATGGTGGTGCGGGCCTGGAGGCGGTTGCGGACCTTGCCGTCCTGCATGTCCACGAAGTCGTGCTGGTACCGCAGCGGGATGAAGACCTGGAAACCGTTCGTCTCGTCCTGCAGCTCACGCAGGCGCAGGACGTGGTCGACGCGGTGGCGGGGCTCCTCGATGTGGCCGTACAGCATGGTGCACGGCGTCTTGAGGCCCTTCTCGTGCGCCAGGCGGTGGATGCGCGACCAGTCCTCCCAGTGGGTGCGGTGGTCGACGATGTGCTGGCGCACCTCCCAGTCGAAGATCTCCGCGCCGCCGCCGGTGAGCGACTCCAGGCCGGCGTCGATGAGCTCGTCGAGGATCTCCGAGGCGGTCATGCCGGAGATCGTCTCGAAGTGGTGGATCTCCGTCGCCGTGAACGCCTTCAGGGAGACGTTCGGGAGGGCCTTCTTCAGCTCCCGCAGCGAGCGCGGGTAGTAGCGCCACGGCAGGTTCGGGTGGAGCCCGTTGACGATGTGCAGCTCGGTGAGGTTCTCCGACTCCATCGCCTTCGCGAGGCGCACGGCCTCCTCGATGCGCATGGTGTACGCGTCCTTCTCCCCCGGCTTGCGCTGGAAGGAGCAGTAGGCGCACGACGCGGTGCACACGTTCGTCATGTTGAGGTGGCGGTTGACGTTGAAGTGGACGACGTCGCCGTTCTTGCGGGTGCGCACCTCGTGGGCGAGGCCGCCGAGCCAGGCGAGGTCGTCCGACGCGTACAGCGCGATGCCGTCCTCGCGGGTCAGCCGTTCACCGGACCGGACCTTCTCCTCCAGCTCGCGCTTGAGCCCCGCGTCCATCAGGCCGCCTCCCATTACGTCTTCCGCCATTCGGTGCCCCTTCGGGCTCCACCACCGTACTCCCCCGCCTCGCGGGCCCCGCGACCCCGTGGTGTGCGGGGCGTCAGACCTCGTCCGGCAGTTCGCCGACGCGGTTCTCCCACTTCGTGGACAGCACGATCGTGGTGCGGGTGCGGGAGACGCCCTTGGTGCCGGAGAGACGGCGGATGATCTTCTCCAGCCCGTCCACGTCGTTGGCCCGGACCTTGAGCATGTACGAGTCGTCGCCCGCGATGAACCAGCAGTCCTCGATCTCCGACAGGTCCTTGAGGCGGCGGGCCACGTCCTCGTGGTCGGCGGCGTCGGAGAGCTGGATGCCGACGAGGGCGGTGACGCCCAGCCCGAGCGAGGCCGCGTCGACCGTGGCGCGGTAACCGGTGATGACCCCGGCCGCTTCGAGGCGGTTGATGCGGTCGGTGACGGAGGGCCCGGAGAGCCCGACGAGCCGGCCGAGCTCGGCGTACGAGGCCCTGCCGTTCTCGCGCAGAGCCTGGATGAGCTGCCTGTCCACGGCGTCCATATACCTGAAGCCTTCCATTGTTCAGCGATACCGCAAGTTCTACTGTAGAATCTAAGGCGAAGCAGGGTCAACGACCTGAGAATCTGTGACCCTGTGGTGCGTTCAGTCGATCAACGACGATCCCTGAGGAGATGACACCCACCGTGTACACGATCGAGATGGCCTACGCCCAGATGCGTTACCTGCAGGAGCAGGCCAGCCGCTCGCGTGTCAGCAGCTTCGCCCCGTCCGAGCGCGTCGTGCGACGGGAGACCCCGGTGTGGGAGGAAGCCGGCGCGACCGGCGGCCGCGCACGCCGGGCCCGCGGCCGCAAGCACTGAGCCCACCGCACCACGCACCGGATCCGGCCCCGTACCGGAACCCGCCCCACCGGCCGCGGGCCCGCCCGCCGGACGACCCGGCCCCGGGCGGCCCGGCCGGTCAGTCCTTGCGGGAGCCACCGAGCTCCCCCTTCCAGCGGCGGTACAGCCCGTGCGGCACGCCCGCCGCGTCCAGCACCCGGCCGGCGACGAAGTCCACCAGGTCCTGGATGTGCGTCGCCCCCGCGTAGAACGCCGGAGAGGCGGGCAGCACCACGGCGCCCGCCTCGTCCAGCGCCACCAGCTGCCGGAGCACAGGCCCGTTCAGCGGCGTCTCCCGGACGGCGACGACCAGCGGGCGCCGCTCCTTGAGCGTCACACCCGCCGTCCGCTGCAACAGGTCCTTCGACAGCCCCAGCGCCACCCCGGCCACACACGCCGTGGAGGCGGGCACGATCAGCATCCCCTTGGCCGGGTACGAGCCGGAGGACGGTCCGGCGGCCAGGTCGCCCGCCGCCCAGTGCCGTATGTCCGCGCCCGCCACGTCCACGTCGAAGGCGCGCGGCGCGCCGTCCGCCCCCCGCGCCAGCCACTGCGCGAGGTCCTCCCGCCAGTGGGCGTCCCGGAACGCGATGCCCGTCTCGTCCAGCAGCGTCAGCCGCGAGGCCCGCGACACGACGAGGTCCACGCTCTCCCCGGCGGCCAGCAGCCCCCGCAGCACGGCCGCCGCGTACGGTGTGCCGGACGCCCCGGACACCCCGACGACCCACGGCAGCCGCTGCCGCACTGCCTGCTGCTCTTCCACCACCGGTACGGGCTCCACGCCGACGAGCCTATCCGCCCGCCGGAGCGCGGGGGTCCGCACGGTCCGCCGGGGAACCGGCCCGGTCCGCCGCGCGTTTCCCCACCGTGGGACGCACGACAGCCACGGGGGGCGCGATGCGGAGCAGCACGGCGACGGCGAGAGAGTGGACCGGGGCGGACCGGGTGAGGGCCGCCGCGTGGCTGATGGCGGGCTGGATCGCCCTGCTGTGGCTGCTGGAGGTCGCCGACGTGCTGACCGGCCACGCGCTGGACCCGTACGGGATCTCCCCGCGGGAGGCCGAGGAGCTGCGGGACGTCGTCCCGGCGGCGTTCCTCCACTTCGGCTTCGGCCACGTGGCGGCGAACACGGTCCCGCTGCTGGTCTTCGGCTTCCTCGCGGCGCTCGGCGGCATCCGCCGCTTCCTCGCGGTGGCCGCGATGATCATCGCGGTGGACGGTCTGGGCGTCTGGCTCGTGTCGCCCGCGTACAGCAACACGGCGGGCGCGTCGGGCCTGGTCTTCGGCCTCTTCGGCTACCTGGTGGTGCGGGGCTTCGTGGACCGCAAGGCGCTGGACATCGGCGTGGGCCTGGTGATCGGCCTGGTGTGGGGCTCGACCATCCTGCTCGGCATATCGCCCACCCAGTCGGACGTGAGCTGGCAGGGCCACCTGTTCGGACTGGTCGCGGGCGTGGCGGCGGCGTTCGGCTTCCGGCGGCGACCGGGCCGGGCGGCAGCGCCGGGCCCGGTCGCCTGAGAACATCAAGGTGTGACGCTGGGATCGACCGGAAAGCCGCTCGTGTCGATCGTGAAACGGCCGAGACCCGTGTCCACAACCGCCTTCCCCCCGTATGCGATGACATCCCGCCCGAGGTACCCCTCCGGACCGGGGTTCCAGAACGTCATGCAGTGCGCCTTGTACGGATCGAAGATCAGGTAGTGGGGAATACCACGAGCCGCATACGCCCGGACCTTGACCTCGTAGTCGTTGCGCACGCTGCTCGGGGAGACCACCTCGACAGCAAGTTCCAGCAGTTCAGGAGAGTACGCACTGAGGTTCTTCCTCACCTCACCCTTCGGGATCACCGCGAGGTCCGGGCAGAACTCATTGCTCTCGTCAAACGGGATGGCCACGTCGCTGATGAACCCCCACCCGTCTGGCAACTGGGGCTTCAGAGCGTCCCTGACCTCCCAGATGGTCTCGTTGTGGTGTGGCTTGACCGGACTCATCATGAGGGCGCCCTCGACAATCTCCGACCGGTAGCCCGGGAACATGTCCTCGAGTCGGCTGAGCTGCGAGTGCAGGCGGTCGATCTCCGAGACGGTCACGTCAGCCTCCCTTCCTTGCACTCGATGGTAGGGCGCACGCTACTCAGACCGTCAGCCCGCGCACCGCCAGATCGAGGACCGCACACACGAACAGGGCCATGCCGATGAAACCGTTGACGGTGAAGAACGCCCTGTTCAGGCGGGACAGGTCGTGCGGCCGGACGATCGTGTGCTCGTACACGAACGCCCCGGCGACGATCAGCAGGCCCAGCCACAGCAGCGGGCCGGCGCCGGTGAGGACGGCGAACCAGACGAACAGCGCCATCGTGACGGCGTGGCAGACGCGGGCGCTGCGGATCGCGGCCGGGACCCCGAAGCGGGCGGGCACGGACTTCACGCCCGTCTCGCGGTCCGAGTCGACGTCCTGGCAGGCGTAGATCAGGTCGAAGCCGCCGATCCACACGCCGACCGCGAGGCCGAGGACCACCGCGTCCCAGGACCACTCCCCGGTGACGGCGAGCCAGCCGCCGACCGGGCCCATGCCCTGGGCGAGGCCGAGGATGGCCTGCGGGTAGTCCGTGAACCGCTTGCCGTACGGGTAGACCACCATCGGGACGACGGCGACCGGTGCGAGCGCCAGGCACAGCGGGTTCAGCAGCGCGGCCGCGCCCAGGAACACCACCAGGGCGATCAGTGCGCCGGTCCAGGCGGAGCGTACCGACACCGCGCCCGTGACCAGCTCGCGGCCCGCCGTGCGCGGGTTGCGGGCGTCGACCTCCCGGTCGATGATCCGGTTCGCGGCCATCGCGAAGGTGCGCAGGCCCACCATCGCCACGGTGACCAGCAGCAGCGTCCACCAGTCGACGCTGCCTCCGCCGTCGAGGAGCATCGCCGTGAGCGACGCGATGTAGGCGAAGGGCAGGGCGAACACCGAGTGCTCGATCATCACCAGGCGCAGGAACGCCCTGACCCTGCCGGGCTGCGGGGCGGCCGCGGAGACGGCGCCCTCCGCCGCGGTCACAGCCCGTACTCCTTCCAGCGGCGGGTCACCCTGGCCGCCGTCTCCGGGTCGGACTCGATCATGTCCGGCCAGCCGCCGTCCCGCACATAGCCCTCCTCGGGGAGCTTGCGCGTCGCGTCGATGCCGGCCTTGCCGCCCCAGAACTTCTGGTACGACGCGTGGTCCAGGTGGTCGACCGGGCCCTCCACGACCGTCAGGTCCCGGGAGTAGTCGACGTTCCCCAGGGCGCGCCACGCCACCTCGTGGTAGTTGTGCACGTCGCAGTCGGCGTCGACCACCACGATCAGCTTCTCCAGCGACAGCATGTGCGCACCCCAGATGGCGTGCATGACCTTCTGCGCGTGCTTCGGGTACTTCTTCTCGATCGAGACGATCACGCAGTTGTGGAAGCCGCCGGACTCCGGCAGGTGGTAGTCCACGATGTCTGGCACGATGACCTTCAGCAGGGGCAGGAAGAAGCGCTCGGTCGCCCTCCCCAGCGGTCCGTCCTCCGTCGGCGGGCGGCCGACGACGATCGACTGGAGGAGCGGGCGGCGGCGCATCGTCACGCAGTCGATGGTCAGCGCGGGGAAGTCCTCCTGCGGCGTGTAGAACCCGGTGTGGTCGCCGAAGGGGCCCTCCGGGAGCATCTTGCCCGGCTCCAGCCAGCCCTCCAGGACGACCTCGGCGTGCGCCGGGACCTGGAGGGGGACCGTCTTGCAGTCCACCATCTCGATCCGCCTGCCCTGCACGAAGCCGGCGAACAGGTACTCGTCGATGTCCTCGGGCAGCGGGGCCGTGGACGCGTACGTCACGGCCGGGGGCGCGCCGAAGGCGATGGCGACCGGCAGGCGCTCGCCCCTGCGCGCCGCCACCTGGTAGTGGTTGCGGCTGTCCTTGTGGATCTGCCAGTGCATGCCGATGGTGCGGCGGTCGTGGCGCTGGAGGCGGTAGAGGCCGAGGTTGCGCACGCCCGTCTCGGGGTGCTTGGTGTGCGTCAGACCGAGGTTGAAGAAGGAGCCGCCGTCCTTGGGCCAGGTGAACAGCGCGGGCAGCGCGTCGAGGTCCACGTCGTCGCCCTGGAGGACGACTTCCTGGACGGGGGCGTCCTTCACCTTCCTCGGCGGCACGTGCGTCATCGCGCCGAGCTTCCCGAACGCCTCCCGCACCCCGACGAAGCCGCTCGGCAGCTCCGGCTTCAGCAGGCCGCCGATCTTCTCGCTGATCGCGTCGTACGACTCCAGCCCGAGCGCCTTGAGCAGCCGGCGGTCGGTGCCGTACACGTTCATCGCCAGGGGCATCGCGGAGCCCTTGACGTTCTCGAAGAGCAGCGCGGGGCCGCCCGCCTTCTGCACCCGGTCGACGATCTCGCCGACCTCCAGGTGCGGGTCGACTTCGGCCTTGATGCGCTTGAGGTCGCCTTCGCGCTCCAGCGCCCTGAGCAGCGAGCGGAGATCGTCGTAAGCCATGCGCCCAGTATCCGGGATGGCCCCGGCCGCGCCCCTGGCGGGCCCCTGGCGGGGCGCACGCCGGCCCCCCGGACGGCCGGGGGCCACCGGCTACGCTGGACGGGTCACCGGGGCTGCCGCACGCGGCCCGCCAACGCATCCAGGGGGCTGTCCCACATGCTCAGGGCACTGATGTTCATCCTGCCGATCGTCCTGACGATCTTCGCGTTCATCGACTGCCTGAACACCCCCGAGGACGAGGTGAAGCACCTGCCGAAGGTGGCCTGGGTCTTCATCATCCTGCTGTTCTGGGTCGTCGGCCCGATCGTGTGGCTCGTGGCGGGAAGGAACCGGCGCGTGGCGGCCGGCGGCGCCGCCGGGGAGGGGCGCCGCGGTTCCCGGGCGCAGTGGGTCGCCCCGGACGACAACCCCGAGTTCCTGGAGTCCCTGCGCGAGCAGAACAAGAAGAAGGACGAGGCGCTCTTCGAGGACTGGGAGGCCGACCTGCGGCGCCGCGAGGAGGAGCTCAGGCAGCGCGAGGAGGACGGCGGCCAGGACGGCCGGCGGGGCGGTCAGAAGGGCGAGCAGCACGGCGACGGCGGCGACACGCCCCGGTCCTGAACCCCGGGCTGCACGCCGCTGCCCCCGGGCCTCACGCCGAAGGGACGCACCGGCCGGCGCACCAGCCCTGAACCTCGGCCCCGACGTGCCCCGCGCCGGGCGAGCCCCGTCCGCATCCCGGCTTCGGCCCCCGGCCCGTACGGGCCCCGCCGCCCCGCGCGGCCCGGCAGCCGGGCCCCTCTCCGCCGGCGCCCCGCGCCCCGGCCCGCACGGGGCCGCCTCCGGTTGCGGTGGTGCTCCGCACGGCGCGCGTCACGGTCGGGTGACGACCCCGGCACCAGTGCGAAACTCTCCGCGACACGGCAACCACCCTTGGCTATCATGCACCTGAAAGTGTGACAGGACATGTCTTGTGACGCTGACGCTACGGGGGGTGGCGGCGGGTGGACAGAGAGCTGTACGGCCGCGAGGCGGTGCTCGATCCGACCGGTCTGGTCGCCCGCCTGACGGGCCTCGCGCCCTACGGCTTCACCGGCGTCGCCTACGAGCACGGCGACGACCCCCCGGTCACCGTCTTCACCGGCGGCCGCGGCATGGGCAAGACCGCCCTCCTCAAGCAGATCCGCAACGCCTACCGCGACGGCACCCCGCTCGCCTTCCTCGACTGCGCGCACGTCGAGGAGCCCGCCGAGCACGGCGCCGGCTGGAACCCGGTGACCGGCGCCCTCGCCGAACTCGCCGTGCAGCTCTCGCCGCGCGTGCTCGCGGCCAGCCCCGTGTCGTTCCCCCGCCTGTGCCTGGGCCTCGCGGCCGTCGCCAGCATCGGCTGGTCGCAGGAGGACGAC
This sequence comes from Streptomyces sp. CC53, assembly GCF_001865245.1. Taxonomy (GTDB): domain Bacteria; phylum Actinomycetota; class Actinomycetes; order Streptomycetales; family Streptomycetaceae; genus Streptomyces. Next base: position 30,585 of record NZ_MKXB01000169.1, read on the forward strand.
GAGCGCGCCCGCCGCGACCTCCAGCGGCTCGCTCCCGTCATGGCGACCGTCGACGAGGCCAAGGGCATGGGCACCACCTGGGTCGGCAAGGTCCTCGCCAAGCTCGCCGCGACCGTCGCCGACGGCGCCGCCCCGATGGCCGGCGTCCTCGCCGAGGCCACCGTGGAGACCGTGCTGGAGGAGGTGTTCGGCCGCTCCCAGCGCCGCACGGAGAGCTGGTACGGCACCTACCGCGACGCGGGCGGGAACGGGAAGCTGGGCCTGCACCGGCTGGCCGTGGACTTCCGGCAGGGCGGGCCGCGCCGCGCCACGGCCGAGCGGCGCCTGGTCGCCGCGCTCGTGGAGGACCTGCGCCGCGCCTACACCAGCCTCATGCGGCTGGGCACCCGCCGGGGCCGGCCCGTCGTCCTCCTCGACAACGCACACGCCCCGCTCGGCCGCCGCCTCGTCGAGCCCCTCCTGCGGGACCGGGCCGACGGCCGCCGCGACCAGCTCGTCGTCATCGCCGCCTCCCTGCACCCGGACCACGAGGGCCTGCGGCACGCCACCCGGCGCCGCCTGCCGGAGGTCGCCCACCTGGCGCCCTGCCCGCGCGGCGACGACATCACCTCCGGCGTCCTCGCCGTGGCGCTCACCCCGCTGAGCACCGCCCACACCCGCAGTCTGTTCGACGGGTACGACCGGGCGGGGCACACCCCCGCCGACCTGCCGGGTGCCGTGCACCGGCTGACCGGGGGCCGCCCGCTGGGCGTGGACCTGCTGGGCCGGGCGGCCGGCCAGGCGCCGGCGGCACTGCGCGGCGCGCTCACCCCGGGCGCACTGCTGGACCTGACGGTGGACCTGCGCGAGGACTCCCCCGGCGTCCCGGTCGCCGAGACGCTGCTGGCCCAGCTGCTGCCCGGCCTGCACCGCGACGAACCGGCGGTGCTCGCGGTGCTGGCCGCCGCCCACGACGAGGGCTCCGCCCGGGTGCTGGCGCGCACCCGGCTGCGCGCCGCCTCCGCGGAGGGCGACGTGGCGCTGCGGGCCCGCGACGCGCTCCGCGCCGACGGCTGGCAGACCGGGCCCACCCACCCGGCGCAGCCCGCGCACTTCGTGGCCGACCCTCTCCTGCGGGCCCTGCTGCTGCACCGGCTGCGCTTCCACGACGGCGACGCGCCCGCGTACGCCGCGTGGCGGGCCGCCCACGAGACCCTCCGCAGCCACTACGGGCAGGGCCCCGCCCCGTACCGGCTGCGCCAGGAGCTGGCGCTGGGCAGCACGGAGAGCGCGGTGACCGAGCTGCGCACCTCCTTCCCGGAGCCGGACGTGCAGGGCTGGCTGGCCCGGCTGCGCTTCGTCGCCTCGGCGCCGTACCCGCGCGAGGTCCACCGCCCGGGGCCCGATCCGCGGCGCGCGCTCGCCCTCGGGCAGGACCCGGGCGGGGAGCCGCCGGCGGGGCTCACCGGCGACGCGGCGGCCCTGCACATGGCGGTGCGCCGGCTGCTGCACGCGCTGTGGCTGCTCACCGACCCGCTGGCGCTGCCCGACGCCGAGGTCGTCGAACGCATGGCGTACGAGCTGCGCCAGCTGTCGGGCCGGCACCTGACGGGCAGCAGCGCGCTGTGGGACGCGGCCACCCACTGGCCGAGGGACATCCGAGCCTGGCGGAGCCCGTCGTTGCCGCCGGGGAGCGAGGACGGAGCGTGACGAGCATGCGCAACCCCCTGCGCTACCGCGTCTTCTACACCACCCGTCAGCGGATCGTGACCAGCACCCTGGTGCTCGCCCTGCTGGCGTGGGGCACCGTCACGGTCGTCCGGCGCGTCACGACGCCCGAGGACCGCTCCTGCGCACCCGGCGTGGTCCGCCCGGTGGGCAGCGACGAGTGCGTGGGCGTCGCCACCGCCGGGGACGGCTACGCCTTCGGCGCGGACGGGCTGACGCAGGTCGCCGCCGCCATCGGCCGCGAGAACGCGTCCCTGGAGGACGGCGAGTACGCCACGATCGCGCTGCTGCTGCCGCTGACATCGGCCGACGCGGGCCTCCGCACGAAGATGCGGCACGAGCTCCAGGGCGCCTTCGCCCAGCAGTACCGCGCCAACCGGCAGAACAACGAAGCTCCGAAGATCCGGCTGCTGCTCGCCAACACCGGCAAGGACAACACACACTGGAAGGTGCCCGTCGAGCAGCTGAAGACGATGACGGGCGCACCGCACCACCTGCGGGCCGTGTCCGGCATCGCCACCAGCTCCACCGCCGTCCGCTCGGCCGTCGGCGAGCTCACCGGCGCGGGCATCGCCCCCGTCGGGACCACCATCACCGCCGACGACATCGCCAACGGCCCCGGCGGCTCCCCCTACCCGGGCCTCGCCCGGGTCTCCCCCACCAACGGCGACGAGGCGCGGGCGCTGGCCCACTTCGGCCGGGTCGACGCCGCGAAGGCGCTCCTCGTCCACGACACCCGCACCGGCGACCACTACACCGACACCCTGAAGGACGCCTTCTCCGCGCTGCTCGCGCGCTCCCCCTACGAGCCGCAGCTCTTCACCTCGGACGAGGACCCGAACGCCGAGGGCACCACGGCCAACACGTTCCGCCAGATCACCCACCTGGTGTGCGACACCCGCGCGGAGACGATCTTCTTCGCGGGGCGCCACGTCCAGCTGCGGCAGTTCGTCAACGCCCTGGGCGCGCGCGGCTGCAAGGACCGCGCGTTCACGGTGCTCACCGGCGACGAGGGCTCCTACCTCGGCGCTGACCCGCAGCTCGACCGCTCGGCGCTGGAGAAGGGCCTCACGGTCCGGTACGCGGCGCTCGCCCACCCCGACGCGTGGCGCGCCCGCGACGGGTACGAGGCGCCCGCGACCGGCGGGTCGACGGCCGCCTACGACACGTTCGTGCGGACCCTCGCCGAGGTCGCGAAGGCGCCTGCGGGGCCCATCGGGCCGACCGCCCTGGCCGACGGGCAGGCCATCATCGCCTACGACGCGCTGGGCGCGGCCGTGCGGGCCGTCCGCGAGGCGACCCCGGCAGGGCGGCACCTGCCGCCGGTGGCGGACGTGGCACGGCAGTGGCCGCAGGTGAAGGGCTCGCTGAAGGTGCAGGGGGCGAGCGGCTGGATCTGCCTGGACAACTACGGCAACCCGTACAACAAGGCGGTGCCGGTGGTGCAGGTGACCCGCGGCACGCCCGTGTTCGTCGCGATGGCCTGGCCGGAGGGGAAGCCCCCGTCGGAGGACTGCCTGCCGCCGCGGCAGTGACCTGCGGCGGCGGGGCGGCCCACGGTACGGAGGCCGCCCCGCAGCGAGCCCGGCGCCCGGGCCGGCCCCCTGCTCGGCCGGGGGCCGCAGCCGCAGCGGCGCCGCCGTCAGAGCACCGCCGCCAACCGGTCGAAGCGCACCCGCCAGGCCGCTTCCTGCTGCTCGCCCAGCGCCTCCGGGCCGTCGAACGTGTGGGTCAGGCGGAGCACCGTGGCCGCGCGGTCACCGTGCTCCCCCGGCTCCAGGTGGAAGCGGACGCGGCCGGCTCCGCCCGGGAACGTGTACTCGACGACGCGTTCCACGTCCCACGCGGTGACCGTGCCGCTGAGGGCCGCACCGGCGGGGTCGTCCAGCCACCGCAGCACCACCGCGCCGCCGAGCCGCGGCTCCAGCACCTCGACCGCGGCCAGCCACGACCGCAGTCCGTGCCGTGCGGCGAGGGCGGGCCAGACGTCCTCCTCCGGGCGCGGCAGGTGCACCACGTGCCGGACGGTCCGCGTGCCGTGCGGGGCGTGCGCGACGTCCATGTCTCCAGCGTCGCGCGGCCGTCGCGGCGCCGCTACCGCAGCGCGGTCCGGGGCCGGCCCCGGACCGCTCCACGCCCGCCTGCGGGTGGCCTCCGGGTCACTCCACGCCCGCGTACGAGTGCAGGCCGTCCACGAAGATGTTCACGCCGTAGTAGTTGAACAGCCAGCAGCCGAACGCCACCAGCGCCAGCACCGCCGCCTTGCGGCCCTTCCAGCCGACCGTCGCCCGCGCGTGCAGGTAGCAGGCGTACGCGACCCAGGTGATGAAGGACCAGACCTCCTTCGGGTCCCAGTTCCAGTAGCGGCCCCAGGCGTCACCCGCCCAGATCGCGCCCGCGATGATCGTGAACGTCCACAGCGGGAAGACCGCCGCGTTCACCCGGTACGCCAGCTTGTCGAAGGACGCGGCCGACGGCAGCCGCTCCATCACGGACCGCGCGAACGCCCCCGGCTTCCCGCCGCCGGCCGCCTTCACCTCGTACTTGTCCTTCAGGAGGTACAGGACCGTGGCGACGGCGCCGATGTAGAACACCGCGCCGCAGAAGATCGCGGTGGAGACGTGGATCCACAGCCAGTACGAGTCGAGGGCCGGGACGAGCTGGTCGCTCTCGGTGTACAGCCAGGTCGTGGCCACGCCCAGGTCGAGGAGGACCGTCGTCACGAGGGGCAGGCCCAGCCAGCGGACGTTCTTCCCCGCGAGGAGGAACGCGAGGTACGTGCCGGTCGCCACCGTGGAGAACGTCAGCGAGAACTCGTACATGTTGCCCCAGGGCGCCCGCTGCACCGACAGGGCCCGTGCCACGACGGCGCCAGCCTGGAGCAGGAACGCGAGGGCGGTGAGGGAGACCGCGATCCGCCCGTACAGATCGCCCTTGACGTCCCCGCCCGCGGCTCCCGGACCGTCCGGGACGTCGCGGGCGCCGGCGGCGGCGCGGGTGACGACCTTCGGCTTGTCCAGGACCCGGGTGCCGCCGCCCGCGGTGCGGACCTGGACGGCGGGCGCCGCGGCGGCCCGGCGCGCGGGGGCGAGCGCGGCGGCCGTGCGGCCGACCTTGCTGCGGCTGCCGAGCACCCACTCGGCGATGTGCGCCAGGAACGCCAGCGTGTAGACGGCCATGGCCGAGTAGACGAGGACGTTGCTGATCTGCGCGAGATTCTCGTTGGTCGCGGCGGCGATGTCGGTCACTGCTTGGCCCCTTCGGCGGGAACAGCCTGGTCGGTGTCGGCGCCGGCCGCCGGAGCCTCGGGCTCCGGTGCGGTGGGCGCCACGGCGTGGAGTTCGGCCGCGAGCTCGGCCAGCTCCTCCGGAAGCTTGGCGGTCTCGCTGCGGCCGAGCCCCGCCATCTCGACGACGGTCACGCCGTCCTCACCCGCGACGGCCCGGACCCAGACGCGGCGGCGCTGCACGAACAGCGAGCCGATCAGGCCGGCGAGCGCGGCGACGGAACCGGCGAGGGCCCAGCCGTTGCCGGGCTGCTGGGAGACCTGGAAGCCGGCCCACTCGCGGATCTCCTTCTCGAAGGTGACCGTACCGGCCCCGTCGGGAAGGGTGATGGTCTCGCCGGGCAGCAGCGTCTTCTTGAAGATCTCTCCGTTCCCGTCCTTGAACGGGGTCATCTTGCTGGTGTCCAGCTGGTACACGTTCTGCGGGATGCCGGAGTCGACCCGCAGGTCGCCGTGGTAGGCGGACAGGTTCAGCGCGGGGAAGGCCAGGCCGGGGAACTGGGAGAACATCTGTCCCTGCCCCTTGCCCGCGAACGTCGGCACGAAGAAGAGCGGGAACCCGAGCTGCTTCTTCTCGCCCTTCGCGTCGCGGTAGCCGTCCATCACCTTGAGCACGCCGGTGGAGGTGACGTTCGCGTCGATCGGCAGCAGCGGCACGGGCTCGCTGGACACCACCTTGCCGCGGGCATCGCGGACGGTGACCACGGGCGCGTACCCGTGGGAGATCAGGTACACCTTGGCGTCGCCGATCCTCAGCGGCTCGTTGACGCGGACGACGGCCTTCTTCTCGGGGCCGCCGCCCTCCGAGTAGCGGATGTCCGCCTCGAAGGTGCGGGGCGTGCCGCGCTGCGGACCGCTCGTCTCGTACGTGCCCGTGAACTGCTTGAGCTCGAAGCTGAACGGCTCCAGGGCGTCGAGGCCGAAGAGGCTGCCGGAGCGGAAGTCGTCGTACTGGGTGAGGGTGTTCGCGAAGCCGTAGCCCTCCCCCTCCACGATCAGCTTGCCGCCCTCGGAGCGGAAGAGCTGACCGCAGGCGAACGCCACCAGCATCACGATCAGCGCCACGTGGAAGAGGAGGTTGCCGGCCTCCCGGAGGTAGCCCTTCTCCGCGGCGACCGCGTCCCCCGCCACATGGCTGCGGAAGCGGCGCTTGCGGAGCATCCGCAGCGCGGCCGCGCGGGCCTCGTCGGGCGTGGCCGTGGTGCGCCAGGTCGCGTACGCGGGCAGCCGGGTCAGCCGCCGGGGCGCGCCGGGCGGACGGCTGCGGAGCTGGCCGGCGAACTGCCAGGTGCGGGGCACGATGCAGCCGATGAGGGAGACGAACAGCAGGATGTAGATCGCGGAGAACCACACCGAGCTGTACACGTCGAACAGCTGGAGCTTGTCGTAGACCGGCCCGAGGGTCTCGTGCGCCTCCATGAAGGCGCGGACCTTGGTGTCGTCGACGTTGTTCTGCGGGATGAGGGAGCCGGGGACCGCGCCGAGGGACAGCAGGAACAGCAGCAGCAGCGCGACCCGCATGGACGTCAGCTGCCGCCAGAACCAGCGGACCCAGCCGACGGCACCGAGAGCGGGGAGCGTGACGGAGTCGTCCGGCTCCTGGGCGGGCGCGGTGCTCAACCCCTGCCCGGTCGCGTCCTGCGACTCGACGGAGCCCGGCTCGCCGCGCTCGTCCGGCTGCCCGGCGGGCTCCGGCCCCCGGGTGCCGCCCGCGGGCCCGGCGGGCTGTGGCCGGCTGCTGCCTTCCGCACCGGCGGGGCTCTCGGGGTCGCCGGTGCCGCCCAGGGCCCCGGCGGGCTCCGGGTGGGCTTGCTGCGTGTGCCCGGCCGACTCCGTCGCCCCGGTGCGTTCCGTGTTGCTCATCGTGCCTCAGATTCCCACCGTGAACCCCTGCGACCAGCTCTGCATCTGCTGTACGAGGACGCCCCACGCCCCCGTCAGCAGCAGCACACCGGTCAGGATCATCATGCCGCCGCCGATCCGCATCACCCACACGTAGTGCCGCTTCACCCAGCCGAAGGCGCCGAGCGCCCTGCGGAAGGCGACGGCGGTCACGATGAACGGCACGCCGAGGCCGAGGCAGTACGCCAACGTCAGCAGGGCGCCGCGCCCGGCGCTCGCCTCGTTCAGGGCCAGGACGTTCACGGAGGCGAGCGTCGGCCCGACACACGGGGTCCAGCCGACGCCGAACAGCACACCGAGCAGCGGCGCCCCGACGAGTCCGGAGACCGGACGCCGGTGGAAGCGGAACTCACGGCGGGTCACCCAGGACATGAACCCCATGAAGAAGAACCCCATGAAGATCATGACCACGCCGAGTATCCGGTTGAGCAGCTCCTGGTGGGAGAGGAGGGTCTGCCCGGAGTACCCGAAGAGGGCGCCGCCGGAGACGAACACGGCGGTGAACCCCCGGACGAACAGCGCAGCCCCCGCGGCCATGCGGCCCCGCCGCGCCTCCGCGAGGTCCGTACCGGTGACCCCGGTGACGTACGAGAGGTAGCCGGGCACCAGCGGCAGGACGCACGGGGAGAAGAAGGACACCAGGCCGGCGAGCAGGGCGAGGGGCAGCGCCAGCAGGAGGGCCCCGCTGAGGACGGTGTCGTTCATCGGCTACTTCCCCGACGCCTTCTCGGCGATGAGCGGCTTGAGGAGGGACCGCAGGTCGTCCTCGCCGAGCTCCTTCAGCGACCGTGCCGCGATCTTGCCGTCGCGGTCGAGGACGACGGTGGAGGGGATGGACTGCGGGCTCAGCGTGCCCCGGGGGAAGCCGTTGACGACGATCTTGCCGATGGGGTCATGGAGGCTCGGGTAGGTGATGCCGAACTCCTCCTCGAAGAGGAGGGCCTTGTCCTTCTGCGGGTCGCGGGTGTTGATGCCGACGAACTCGACGCCCTCGGGCTTCAGCTCCTTCGCGACCTTGGCGAAGTGCGGCGCCTCGGCACGGCAGGGCGCGCACCAGGAGCCCCAGACGTTCAGGACGACGACCTTGCCCTTGAAGTCGGCCACGTCGAGCTTCTCGCCGCCCAGCGTCTCACCGGCAAGGCTGTGGGGGGCCTGGCGCTCGCCCTTGGCGACCGTGGAGATGCCGCCGGCGTTGGTGACGAAGTTGGTGTTTCCGCCGCCGCCGGACTTGCCCGTGTCACCGCTGCACGCGGTGAGCAGGAGCACGGCCGCCACGGCACCGGCGGTGAGCAGAAGCCCTCGGGGGGCACGGCTGAGGCTCATGTGAAAAGTTTCGCATGGCCCATTTCGGGATCTTGCCCACCCCCCTGCGATGCCCGAAAGACCCATGAAGCCCCTTGTCAGCGCCGGCTAAGTGAAGGCGCCATAAGGAAAGCCGAGCGGATCCTCGTGATCATGTCCGCGGAGCGGTCACACCCGGAGGTACGACGTCCAGCCGCCGTCAGGGGATTCCCCGACACCGAGCCCGCGCAGCTTCCGGAGGATCTCCGGGTCCTGCGCGTCGAGCCAGTCGACGAACTGCCGGAACGACACCAGCCGCACGTCCTTCTTGCCCGCCATTCCCTTGAGGGATTCCTCCACGGCGTCCATGTAGATGCCGCCGTTCCACTGTTCGAAGTGGTTTCCCACGAAGAACGGCGCGCGGTTCGTCTCGTAGGCGCGGCGGAATCCGCTCAGATACGCCTCGGTCGCCTGCTTCCGCCAACCGGGATAGCGGGACGGCACGCCCTTCGTGGTGTTCCCGGACTGGTTGGCGAGGATGTTGTAGTCCATGGACAGGACCTCGAAGGAGTGCCCGGGGAACGGCATCGCCTGGAGCGGCAGGTCCCACAGGCCCCGGTGCTTGCCCGGCCACACCTGGAGGCCGCCGGGCGAGGAGGCGTCGTAGCGCCAGCCGAGCTTCCTCGCGGTGGGCAGCAGGCCGTCCCGCCCCAGCAGGCAGGGGGTGCGCCCGCCGACGAGCTCCTTGCGGTAGTCGAAGGGCAGCGGTTCCTCGTCCTTCCAGCCGGTGTTGGTCTTCCATTCGGTGACGAATGCCACCGCCTGGTCGATCTCGCTGCGCCACTGCTCCGGGGACCAGTTCCCGACGGAGCCGGATCCCGCGCAGAAGTGACCGTTGAAGTGGGTCCCTATTTCGTGGCCTTCGAGCCAGGCGCGGCGAATGTTGGTGAGGGTGTCCTTGATGTGGTCGTCGGTGAGGTATCCGATGTCGGAGGCGCCGATGCGGTTGTTCGGCGGGCGGTAGAGCGTCTTCTTCGACTCGGGCAGCAGATAGATTCCGGAAAGGAAGAACGTCATGGCGGCGCCGTGGTTCTTCGCCAGGTCGAGGAACCGGGGGAAAAGGCCGTTCCCGACCTCGCCCGCGCCGTCCCAGGAGAACACCACGAACTGCGGTGGCGTCTGGCCCGGCTCCAGCGGCACGGGCCGCTCGGGCTGGTGCGGCTGCTTTCCCGTGTCGGCCGTGGAGCCGTCCCCTATGAGCCGGCCCTGGGACCTACCGCCGCCGCGCCCTCCCTGACCGCCGCCCTTGCCGTCGGCGCCGCGGCTCGGGGAAGCCGTACCGCCCCCGCCGCCGTCGACGAGCCCACAACCGGCCGCCGCGGCGGTCACGGCGGTCCCGGCTCCGGCGCCCAGCAGTGCCCTTCGGGTGATCTCGCGCATGCCTTCCCCCTCCGTGCTCGCGTGCTCCGGACGTACGTCCGAACCGGCACCAGGAAAGATGGCGAAAAAGAACCGCTGGTTCCCGCTGCTGGGCAGCGAAGGGAAGGCAAATGCAGGGATCTTGGTACGGAATCACTCTGGCCGAAAACAGCCCACAGGCCCCGTGCATCCCGTGGCCGCAGGCTCCTGCCGCCAGGCACACCCGGCCACGGGCCGACCCGCCCGCCCGGGGCTGCGGCACCGGGGCAACCGCCGCGGCGCGTCGGGGCGGGCCGCACCGGGCCACGGGGAAGAGCGCACCCCGGCCGCGGGAGCACGGCCCCGGGTGCGGCCCGCCACACGACGGGCACCCCGCCGCGGGGGTGCGGGGGCGGAGCCGCCGCCCCCGCAGGGCCTGCGCGCTACGCGCCGAACGCCTTCGACTTCCCCTTGACCGGCTTCGCGCCCGCGAGCAGGTGCGGCGGCACGAGGTCCCGCGCCGGTTCGCTGTAGCCGACCGACACGATCGCGTCACCGTGGTACGTGAACGTCGTCAGCGACGCCAGCGTGCACTGCCGTCGCCGCGGGTCGTGCCAGAGCCGACGCCGTTCGACGAAGCTCCGCACGATCCAGATCGGCAGCTGGTGGCTCACGCACACCGCTTCGTGGCCGCGGGCCGCGTCACGCGCCGCGTTCAGGGCGCCCATCATCCGCACGACCTGGTCGATGTACGGCTCGCCCCACGAGGGGCGGAACGGGTTGGTGAGGTGGCGCCAGTTGCCCGGCCTGCGCAGCGCGCCGTCGCCCACGCCGAAGGTCTTGCCCTCGAAGACGTTGCCCGCCTCGATCAGCCGCTCGTCCGTGGCCAGGTCCAGGGCGTGCGCCTTCGCGATGGGCGCCGCCGTCTCCTGGGCCCGCTCCAGCGGCGACGCCACGACGTGCGTGACGTCCCGGTCGGCCAGGTGCTCGGCGACCCGGTCGGCCATCTGCCGGCCCAGCTCCGAGAGGTGGTAGCCGGCGCGGCGGCCGTACAGGATGCCGTCCGGGTTGTGCACCTCGCCGTGGCGCATCAGGTGGACGACGGTGACGTCCTTGCCCGTGCTCATGCGGCGGCCTCCGGTGTCGCCTCGGCGGCGGCGCGGGCGGCGGCCGGGAGCGCGGCGGCGACCCGCTCGACCGCGCGCTCGTCGTGGGCCGTCGACACGAACCAGGACTCGAACGCCGACGGCGGCAGGTACACGCCCTCCGCCAGCATCGCGTGGAAGAACGCAGTGAAACGGAAGGACTCCTGCCGCTTGGCGTCCTCGTAGTCGAACACCTCGCGGTCGGTGAAGAAGACCGAGAACATGTTGGACGCGGTCTGCAGCCGGTGCGCCACGCCCTCCTTCGCCAGCGCGTCGGTGACCAGCCCCTGGATCTCCCGCGAGACCGCGTCGACCTTCGCGTACGCCGCGTCGTCCAGCAGCCGCAGCTGAGCGAGGCCCGCCGCCGTGGCGATCGGGTTGCCCGACAGCGTGCCCGCCTGGTAGACGGGGCCCGCCGGGGCCAGGTGCGCCATGACGTCCGCCCGGCCGCCGAAGGCCGCCGCCGGGAAACCGCCGCCCATGACCTTGCCGAACGTCATCAGGTCCGGCACCACGCCGTCGACGCCGTACCAGCCGGCCTTCGAGGTGCGGAATCCGGTCATCACCTCGTCCGAGACGAACAGCGCGCCGTTCTTCGCGCACGCGTCCTTCACGCCCTGGTTGAAGCCCGGCCGCGGCGGCACCACGCCCATGTTCCCCGGGGACGCCTCCGTGATCACACAGGCGATCTCGCCCGGGTGGCGGTGGAACGCCTCCTGCACCGCCTCCAGGTCGTTGTACGGCAGCACGATCGTGTCGCCCGCCTGGGCGCCCGTCACACCTGGCGTGTCGGGCAGCCCGAAGGTCGCCACCCCGGAGCCCGCCGCCGCCAGCAGCGCGTCCACGTGGCCGTGGTAGCAGCCCGCGAACTTGACCACCTTGGCGCGCCCGGTGAAGCCGCGGGCGAGCCGGATCGCCGACATGGTGGCCTCGGTGCCGCTGGACACCAGCCGCACCTGCTCGACCGGCGCGACCCGCGCCACGATCTCCTCGGCGAGAGCCACCTCGCCCTCACCGGGCGTGCCGAAGGACGTGCCGCGCGCCACCGCCTCCTGCACGGCGGCGAGCACCTCCGGGTGGGAGTGGCCGAGGATCATCGGCCCCCACGAGCACACGAGGTCGACGTACTCCCGCCCGTCCGCGTCCGTGAGGTACGGACCCGTACCGGACACCATGAACCGGGGCGTTCCGCCCACGGCGCGGAAGGCCCGGACGGGAGAGTTCACGCCGCCGGGCGTCACGCGGGACGCACGGTCGAAGAGCGACTGTGACACTGGGGCTTCGTATGAATACGACACTTGAGTCCTGACCTGCGAGAACGAGTGGACGGGCGGCCAGCGGACGGCTGGCGTGCAGCTACCGGGCGCGCGAGCAGCGGCCCCTTTCGCGCCACTCCGGACCCCCGGACTGACGCGATCGGGCCGACGCCCTTGCTCGATCGGGAGTCCTTACCTCACGATCTTGTTTCAGCAGGCTCACGAAGGGTTTCCGAACCTTCTTCTGGGCAAGGCGCCAGTCCTCCGCGTCTGCGAAACTGGGGCGTCATAGGGACAGCTCACGGAAACCATGGTGTCAGAGGCCCGGACGTTCCAGCGGAACAGGTGTTTCACCACACGCCCGCGGGGGAGGTCACTGACACGATGATCGGGTCGCACGGCGGGGACCGTGCCGCCCAGCAAGCAGTCGGGTGGAGATATGCAGCGCGGTGGCGGACGGGGCGACGGGACGGGCGACCGGGGTCCCGGGCCTGCCCGGCGGGGGAGGCACCGGCGACAGCGGGATCCCGTGGAGCGGGACGGCCCCGCGGCGGAGCGGCACGACGCGGCGGAGCGGCACGACGCGGCGGAGCGGGGCACCCCCGTGGGAGGCGGGCCCATGGCCATGAGCGGTGACCCCTTGGCCGGCAGGGGCGGCCGCGGCATGGGCGTGACGTACAAGTACTTCGGCGCCCCCAACGGCGCCACGGCCGCGCGGGTCCCCGTCTCCATGCGTCCCGAGGAGCTCGGGGGCGACGAGCTCGGCATGGGCGGCCTGTTCACGAAGATCAAGCCGGAGACCATAGCCGCGATGGTCCTCACCGGCCTCCAGGGGATGCCCCTGCACAAGGTCCCCCCGCTCGAACTGGTCGTCCTCCACCCCGACTACGCCGTGGTGAAGCTCCCCACGACGGTCGTCGACCCGCTGCGCGGCGTCGGCGAGGAGTCCGTGGGCGCCGCCGCCTTCATCTGGTCCACCGTCCCCGACCGCAGCGGCCCCAGCGACGCCTTCACCGTCTACCGGCTGCTGCACGAGTGGCAGGACTTCTCCGTACGCCTCCACGAGGCCGGCCACCAGCCGTACTGCCTGGTCTGGGGGTAGCCCCCGCAGCGGGGCGCGGCCGCCACGCGACCGGCCCCCGGCCCCGGCGGTCAGCGGTCAGCGGTCAGCGGTCAGCGGTCAGCGGTCAGCGGTCAGCGGTCAGCGGCATTCTGCGGCACCGGGGTCCTGACCCGGTGGCGTCCCTGCGGCCACCGGTGTGCCTCCACCGCCGCGAGCGCGCCCCGAGCGGCGCACAGGGCACCGCGCGTGGCACCGGCACCGGCACACGACCGGCCCTCCCGGCACCGGGAACATCCCGGCTACGTGCCCCGCAGGCGGGAACCCCCTCACCAGGGGCGGCCAAAACGCCTGGCCGGGCACAGCCTCCGATGGCATCCTGGCCGCGTGAACGGACCGGAGATCCACATACGCTTCGCCCCCTCCCTGGGCCTCTTCGTACCCGCCCCCCGCCGGACCGGACGCACGGCCGTCACCACCGACGGCGTGTCCACTCTCGGCCACGTCGTCGAGTCCCTCGGCGTCCCCCTCACCGAGGTCGGCGTCCTCCTCGCCGACGGCCGGGCCGTCGCCCCCTCGCACGTGCCCGCGCACGGCGAGGAGATCGAGGTGCGCGGGGTCGACCGCCCCCAGCAGGTGCCCGGCGCGCCCCTCCGGTTCCTCCTGGACGTCCACCTCGGCACCCTCGCCCGGCGCCTGCGGCTGCTCGGCGTCGACGCGGCGTACGAGAGCGAGGACATCGGCGACGCCGCGCTCGCCACCCGCTCCGCACAGGAGCGGCGCGTGATGCTCTCCCGCGACCGGGGCCTGCTGCGCCGCCGGGAGCTCTGGGCCGGCGCGTACGTGTACAGCCACCGGCCCGACGACCAGCTCCGGGACGTCCTGGAGCGGTTCGCCCCAAGGCTCGCGCCCTGGACCCGGTGCACCGCCTGCAACGGCGAGCTCACCGAGGCGCACAAGGACGAGGTGCGGCACCACTTGGAGCAGGGCACCGAGCGGACCTACGACGTGTTCGCGCGCTGCACCGCGTGCGACCGGGTCTACTGGCGGGGCGCCCACCACTCCCGCCTCGACACCATCGTCCGCACCGCCCTGCGCGACTTCGGCGACGGCACGGCGGCCTGACGGCGGGACCCGCCCGGACCGCGGACTCCACGGGCCGGTCGAGCTCGGTCGACTCGAACAGGGCGGCCTTCACCGGCGCTCTGACGGGTATCCCGGAGCAGTACCGGCCACCCGCCGGGCAGCGCGCCGCGGGAGTCGGGGACCCCGTCGCGTACGGGCGCCGGACCACCGGCCCCGGTCACGGCCGCCCGCCGGCGCCTCCGCGCCCCTCCCCGACCGTCGGCGGCACGACTCCGGTGACCGCGCCCCGGTCAGAACGCGTACGGGTCCCCGGTGGCGGGCACCAGCACCCGCTGGTCGTTGTCGTCCGGGTACCGGTCGGCCGCGCCGCCGCACCACACGGTGTCGACCCGCACCGTCACCTCGTACGGCGTGCCCGCCACCTGGAGTTGCAGGGCCACTTCCTGCGCGGTGCCGTCGGCGGGCAGGGCCCCGGTGGAGCACAGCACCACCCGGTCGCCGCCCCGCAGACACCCCGCGGGCAGGGTGCGGCCGACCTCCACGAGCGGCACCGAGACCGTGACCCGCAGGGTGGCGTCCTCCAGATCCGACGGCCCGAGGTTCCGGCTCAGCACCAGCACGTCCAGCCGCCCGCCGGAGGACAGTGCGGCGTACCCGTGGTGCGCCACGTCGGCCTCGGGCACGGCGGCCAGCGCGTGGTGCGGGACACCCACGGCCGCGGCCGTGGCGGCAGCCACCGCGAAGGCGGCTCTACGCATCGCAGACATGGCCGAAAGGTATCCATTTCAGACGGTATGAACCGCGGCAGCCACGCGGCCGTGTCCCCCGTTCACCCGGGCCACCTATGCTGGCGCCTGATCACCCGCAGCCCACAGGACCCATGCGAGGAGCGCCCGCCATGACCGCCGCCGCCCGCCCCGTCGCCGTCGTCACCGGAGCCAGCAGCGGCATCGGCGCGGCCACCGCGCGCCGCCTCGCCGAAGCCGGCCACCGCGTGGTGCTCACGGCCCGGCGCAAGGACCGCATCGAGGCCCTCGCCGCCGAGCTCACCGCGGCGGGCCACGAGGCGGCCGCGCACCCCCTGGACGTCACCGACCGGGCGGCGGTCGACGCCCTCGCGGACGCGCTCGACCGCTGCGACGTCCTGGTGAACAACGCGGGCGGCGCCCTGGGGGCCGACCCCGTCGCCACCGGCGACCCCGACGAGTGGCGCCGCATGTACGAGGTCAACGTGATCGGCGCCCTGCACATGACGCAGGCGCTGCTCCCCTCCCTCACGGCGAGCGGCGCGGGCACGGTCGTGGTGGTCTCCTCCACGGCCGGCCACGGGACGTACGAGGGCGGCGCGGGCTACGTGGCCGCCAAGCACGGCTCCCACGTCCTCGCGGAGACGCTCCGCCTGGAGATCGTCGGCACCCCGGTGCGCGTCATCGAGGTCGCCCCGGGCATGGTGAAGACCGAGGAGTTCGCCACCACCCGCTTCCACGGCGACACGGAGAAGGCCGCGAAGGTGTACGCGGGCGTGGCCGAGCCCCTCACGGCCGACGACGTGGCCGACACCATCGCCTGGACGGTCACCCGGCCGCCGCACGTCAACATCGACCTGCTGGTCGTCCGCCCCCGCGCCCAGGCGTCGAACACCAAGGTCCACCGGGAGCTGTGACCCGGGCTCAGCCCTTGACGCAGACGACCTGCTTCAGCTTCGCGACGACCTCGACCAGGTCGCGCTGCCGGTCGATGACCTGCTCGATGGGCTTGTAGGCGGCGGGGATCTCGTCCACCACCCCGGCGTCCTTACGGCACTCCACGCCCCGCGTCTGCTCGGCCAGGTCACCCGCGGTGAACCGCCTCTTGGCGGCGTTGCGGCTCATCCTGCGGCCCGCGCCGTGGGAGGCGGAGTTGAACGACGCGTCGTTCCCGAGGCCCTTCACGATGTACGAGCCGGTGCCCATCGAGCCGGGGATGATGCCGTACTCGCCGCTGCCCGCGCGGATCGCGCCCTTCCGGGTGACCAGGAGGTCCATGCCGTCGTAGCGCTCCTCCGCCACGTAGTTGTGGTGGCAGGAGATCTCCCGTTCGAAGGACACCTTGGCCTTCTTGAACTCCTTGCGGACGACGCCCTTGAGCAGCGCCATCATGAGGGCGCGGTTGTGCTGCGCGTACTCCTGCGCCCAGAACAGGTCGTTGCGGTAGGCGGCCATCTGGGGCGTGTCGGCGACGAACACGGCCAGGTCACGGTCCACGAGATCCTGGTTGTGCGGGAGCGACCGGGCGACGCCGATGTGGTGGTCGGCGAGCTCCTTGCCGATGTTCCGGGACCCGGAGTGCAGCATGAGCCACACCGCGCCGGACGTGTCGATGCAGACCTCCACGAAGTGGTTCCCGCCCCCGAGCGTGCCCATCTGCCTGGCGGCGCGCTCCTGGCGGAACCTGACCGACTCCGCGACGCCGTCGAAACGGCTCCACAGGTCGTCCCAGCCCGTCGGCGAGAAGCCGTGGACCTGCGACGGGTCGACCATCTCGTCGTGCATCCCGCGGCCGACCGGGATCGCCGCCTCGATCTTCGAGCGGAGACCCGACAGGTCGCCCGGGAGGTCGTCGGCCGTCAGCGACGTCCTGACCGCCGACATGCCGCAGCCGATGTCCACCCCGACCGCCGCCGGGCAGACCGCACCGCGCATGGCGATGACCGAACCGACCGTCGCGCCCTTGCCGTAGTGGACGTCCGGCATGACGGCCAGGCCCTGGATCCAGGGCAGCGTCGAGACGTTGCGGAGCTGCTGCATCGCGACGTCCTCCACGGCGGCGGGGTCCGCCCACATCCGGATCGGGACCTTCGCCCCGGGCACCTCTACGTACGACATGGTTCCTCTATCCCCCTGAAAAGCCCGAAAGCACAAAAACCGGTGCCAGTAGCCACACATAGGGCAGTGGAAGGGCAGCGACGGCTGTGCGTGCGATACACATTGTGTTCACCGGCCGCCGAGCACCGGCAAGCCGTTTTCAGCGTCGACCCGCAGCGAAGGGAGCCCGGGACCGTGCAACGAAGGGCGTACGCACCCAGCCTGGCCGCGCTCGTCGCGCTGCTCGCCACCGGGCTCGGCGGATGCACCTCGGGCTCCGCCGACGGCGGCGCCGCGCTCGACTCCAAGACCGGCGCGGCCGCCGGCGCCGAAGCGGCACCCGGCCGCTACAGCACCCTCTTCGAACCGTGCGGCTCCGTGGGCCGGACGCTCCTGCAGGAACTGCTGCCCGGCGCCACCGAACTGCCGCCCGAGCAGCGCGACCGCGTCCTGCGGGGCGCCGCCTCCGTCACGTACGACAGCAGCCGGCGCGCCGGGTGCAGTTGGAAGGCGGACGGCGCCGCCGCCAGCCACCAGCTCACGCTGGACTTCGAACGCGTCGTCTCCTACGACCCGGCCGTCAGCGACGACGACCGCGCCCAGGAGGTCTTCGCCACCAAGGAGGCCGAGGCCGGGCTGCCCGCACGCACCCCGGACGCCTCCGCCGGGGCGGTGAGCCCGTCCGCGTCCGGCGGCCCGAGCGCCACCGCCGACACGGGCGGCGGGCCGCAGGCCCAGACAGCCGCGCCCGCGCCCAGCACGTCGGCCGGAGCCTCCGCCCCGGCGGCACCCGCACCGTCGACCACCCCGGACGAACTGCTCCCCCGCGCGCTGGAGGGTCTCGGCGACATCGCGTTCCTGAACGACGTCGTCACCCCCGCGGGCGCCACCGCCCAGCAGCGCACCGTGAGCGTGGTGTTCCGCACATCGAACGTCCTGGTGACCGTGCGGTACGCGGCGCAGGCCGCGCGTGTCGGTGAGGTTCCGGACAGTGAGGAACTGCAGGACAAGGCACGGAAACTGGCCCGTCAGCTGGCGGACCGCTTCGAGGAGTGAGCGCCGTCACGGCTCGGCCCCGGCACATCCGGGACCTGCCGACGCGCAGCCGAATCGGGCTAACGTGGCCGGGCCGGCAAGCGGCCGACAAGCGACAGACAGAGCGACCGACTGAAGGAACCATGCACCGATCAGCCCCGCGCCTCACCCGCATACTCGCCTGTGCAGCCGTCGTCCCGGCGCTGTTGGTCACCGCAGCCTGCTCCTCGGACGACTCCGACGCGTCCGGCAGCAAGGGGGCGGGCGTCCCGTCCTCGGCCGCGGCCGCCGGCTCCGCGTCGCCGTCGCCCTCGGCCAAGCCCTCGCCCAGCGTCGCGCCCGCGAAGTTCGCCAAGCTGCCGGACGCGTGCAAGACCCTCGGGGAGAAGACGGTCGACGAGCTGGTGCCGGAGGCGAAGAAGAAGGGCGGCACGCCGGGCCGGTCCACCGACCTGGGTGCCCGGGCCGCCTGTTCCTGGAACGGCCTGGACGACAAGGGCGTCAAGGGCTCCGACTACCGCTGGATCGACGTGTCGCTGCTGCGCTTCGAGTCCGAGCAGGCGATCGGCAGCGCCGAGCAGCGGGCCCAGCGCAAGTACACCGACAAGGTGGCCGAGACGCAGACCCTCGAAGGTGCCAAGAAGGTCGCCGCCGCCCCGGCGGAGGGCGTCGGCAACGAGGCGACCACGGTCACGTACGACCTGACGAAGACCGACGCGGACTTCCGCTACGCGGTGGTCGTGGCCCGCACGGAGAACGTGGTGGTCACCGTCTCGTACAACGGCACCGGCTACGCGGGGGCGAAGGCGCCCTCCAGCGAGGACATGGTCGAGGGCGCCGTGAAGGCCGCGAAGGAGGCGGTCGCCGCCGTCGCGAAGGCGAACTCCTGACGGGGTGACGGCCCGCCAGCAGGGGCCGCCCCGCGCGGCCTTGCCCGGACGGCCCCCGCAGGGCGTGCTCACCCGCGGTGAACCCCAGGGGTTGGGTTCCGGCGGGCGTGTGTCAGGCTGTGCCCCCGAGTTTCGGATCTGAGTGGGGGAGGGACCGCGGGTGGCCGCGATGCAGCTCACACGGACGCACCGCATCCTGATCGGTGTCGTCATCGCGGGCGCGGTGGTCATCGCCGCGATCGGTTTCGCGGGGTCGTACACGGCGGTACGGGACCTGGCCGAGAAGAAAGGCTTCGGCGACTTCTCCCTGGTCTTCCCCATAGGCATCGACGCGGGCATCTGCGTGCTGCTCGCGCTGGACCTGCTGCTGACGTGGATCCGGATCCCCTTCCCCCTGCTGCGGCAGACGGCGTGGCTGCTGACGGCCGCGACGATCGCCTTCAACGGCGCGGCGGCATGGCCCGACCCGCTGGGCGTCGGCATGCACGCCGTCATCCCGGTGCTGTTCGTGGTCACCGTGGAGGCCGCCCGGCACGCGGTCGGCCGGATCGCGGACATCACCGCCGCCAAGCACATGGAAGGCGTACGCCTCACAAGGTGGCTGCTGTCCCCCGTGCCGACGTTCCGGCTGTGGCGCCGCATGAAGCTGTGGGAGCTGCGCTCCTACGAGCAGGTCATCAAGCTCGAACAGGACCGCATGATCTACCAGGCGCGGCTGCAGGCCCGCTTCGGGCGCGGCTGGCGGCGCAAGGCCCCGGTGGAGGCGCTGATGCCGCTGCGGCTCGCCAGGATCGGGGTACCGCTCGCGGAGACGGCCCCGGCCGGCCTCGCGGCGGCGGGCATCGAGCCGGTGCTGCTGCCGCCCACGCCGGTGGCGGCGGGCACCACCGTGACGGTGGAGACCGTGAAGACGGACGCCGCCGTCGCCGCGGTGGCCGCCGGGCCCGCCGGCGCGGCGGGCGAACTGCCGCGGCAGGCGACGCCGCAGCGCCCGGACCGGCAGCCGGAGCCGCACCCGGAAGCTGCGGCCGGGTCGGACCAGGACGCGCCGGAGGACCCCGGACCGCAGGCGGTACGGGACCGGGCCGATGCCCCCGCCCCGCAGGGGCATGCCCCGGACGCCCCGCAGGCCGACGGACCGCCGACCGGGCAGAGCCCGGAACCGGACGTCGAGACGGGCCCCGCGGGCGGTACCGCCCGGGCCCGTGTGGAGGGTGCCGCCCAGGCCGGCGCGCCGGAACAGCCGCAGGCCACCGTGCAGGGTGAGCTGGACGCCGAGGCCGCCCGCCTCGCCGCCCAGTCCCTCGGCCGGCAGCGCCCCTACGCCCAGCCGCACCCCCGGCAGTTCCGTCCGCAGCCCCCGGTGCAGCCGCAGACACCGGCAGACGCGGTGGCGGAGGCCGACGCGGTGTACGCGGCGGACGCCCCGCAGGCCCAGGTGTCCGGACCCGACGGCCCGCAGGCGCCCGGCGCCCCGGACCCCGCCCCGCAGGGGTACCCCCAGCCCGGATTCCCCCAGCCGCAGTACGGCCCGCCCGTGTACGGCCAGGAGCACCCCGCGTACGGGCTGGAGCACGGCCACGTCGGCGCCTCCGCCGAGGATCAGGCGCAGGCGCAGGCGCAGGCGCAGCAGGTGCCGAACACCCACCACAGCCCCTGGTTCGCCGCGCCCAAGGTGGCGCCCGACACCTACACGGGGACGTACGCCCCCACTCCCCAGGAGGCGGCCGCCGCCGACGGGGCCGCGGACGCGGCCGGGGACGACGGCGAGGAGGACACGGACCCGTCGGGCACGCAGGAGTTCGCGGACCTCGCGTACGACGTGTTCCGCACGTACGCCCGGCAGAACGGCAACTGGCCCAGCACGGACGTCCTGGACATCCACCTCACGGACGCGTACGGGGTGAGCCACCCGCGCAGCGCGGCCCTGCTGCGGCGACTGCTGCCGGAGTTCAAGAACCGCTACCAGGCGGAGCTGGAGGCCGAACACATCGCCTAGCCGGCACTGCCCTGACCCCGGCCATCAGGCCGAGCATCGTTGGCGTACAAGTGTCCTGGGGCAGAGGTCCTTCGGTGGCGTGCTCGGCTCCCGATGCTGCGGCTCGCGGTCCCGACCCGAAGGCCACGCACTGTGTCTCCGCGGGGGACGACATCTTGCGTTCGCGCTCCTGGGCACCCATCGGTCACCCTCCTACCAGGGCCGGCGTGCCAGGAATCCTCCGGCCCGGCCTTCCTCGTGTCCCTCCCGACCTCCCGGCTCAGGCCGGTGCAGGACCGGCTGCATGACCGGCCGGACAGGCCCCGGCGGAAGCCCCGACGGTCAGGTCAGGTGCGGCCCGCGGAACGGGCCCGTGCCTTGGCGCTCTCCCCGTACACCGCGAGAGCGGCGCCGACGAGGGCGAGCACGGCGTACGCGGGTGTGGGGACGTCCCACCAGTGGTGCAGCACCCCCCACGGGTGGTCGCCGAAATACCGCCCTGCGATGCCCAGGACACCCTGGACGCCGACGAACCAACCGGCAGGCGTGACGAGTTCCCTCATGCGTCCACGGTCCCGCGGGGGCGGCCCGCCCGCGTCGTACGCGGGGGCGATGCCGCGGTCATCCGAAGGATGCAGAGCGGCCGGAGGGCCTCACCCCGCACGGTGCGGGGTGAGGCCCGACAGCACACGGACGGGACGGCCGGCGAGGGGTCCCGCGAGCCGCCCCCGCCTCTGGGCCCGGCACCAGGCCGCCCCCGCGCCCAGGTGCACCGCCGGACCGGAAGCGGCCCGCAGCACAGCACCACCGGAGGTTGGCGCGGGCCGGCGCGGGACGCGGTGCGGCGCGCCGCGCCGGCGGTCTGCCGGACCTCATGGGCCCGCCGCACCACTGGCCGGCCCGCCCGGGGCCCGGGTCAGGCGGCGGACCCGCCCACGGGCTGGGGCCGGCCCTCGCGGCCCCCACCGCCGGGCGGAGGCGCGCCCGCCGGTACCCGCCGTCAGGCGGCGAGCAGCTTGCGGACGCGGTCGGCGCCGACGGCGAGCAGCAGGGTGGGCAGGCGCGGGCCGGTCTCGCGGCTGACGAGCAGCCGGTAGAGCAGCGCGAAGAACGAGCGCTGGGCCGCCTTCAGTTCGGGCGTCGGCTTGGCTTCGGGGTCGAGGCCGGCCATGACCTTGGGCACGCCGTAGACGAGCGTGGTCAGCCCGTCCAGCGACCAGTGTGTGTCCAGGCCCTCCAGGAGCAGCCGCAGCGACTCCCGGCCCTCGTCGTCGAGCGAGCCGAGCAGCTCCGTGTCGGGCTCCTCGCGCACGATCGTGCGGGCGTCCGCCGGGACCTGGGTGGTGATCCAGTTCTCGGCGCGGTCCAGCCGGGGCCGGACCTCGTCGAGGGAGGCCAGCGGGTTGGCAGGGTCGAGTTCGCCGAGGATGCGCAGGGTCTGCTCGTCGTGGCCCGCGGTGATGTCGACGACGGAGGCGAGGGTGCGGTACGGCAGCGGGCGCGGCGTGCGGGCCAGTTCGCCCGCGGCGGTGCGGACGGCGCGGGAGTGGGCTGCGGCGTCGGCCGGGAGGGCGGTGCCGTCGGCGACCTTGGCCTCCAGCTTGTCCCACTCGTCGTACAGCCGCTGGATCTCCTGGTCGAAGGCGACCTTGAAGGACTGGTTGGGCTTGCGGCGGGCGTAGAGCCAGCGCAGCAGCGGCGCCTCCATGATCTTCAGGGCGTCGGCGGGGGTCGGCACCCCGCCCTTCGACGACGACATCTTGGCCATGCCGGAGATGCCGACGAAGGCGTACATGGGGCCGATGGGCTGCACGCCGTCGAAGATCTCGCGGACGATCTGGCCGCCGACGACGAAGGAGGAACCCGGGGAGGAGTGGTCGACGCCGCTGGGTTCGAAGATCACGCCTTCGAAGGCCCACCGCATGGGCCAGTCGACCTTCCACACCAGCTTGCCGCGGTCGAAGTCGCGCAGGTGCACGGTCTCGGAGTGGCCGCACACGCAGGTGTAGGTGAGTTCGGTGGTCTCGTCGTCGTAGGACGTGACGGTGGTGAGGTCGCGCTCGCAGCGGCCGCAGTACGGCTTGTACGGGAAGTAGCCGGCGGAGCCTCCGGAGCCGTCGTCCTCGCCGGCGGCACCGGAGCCCTCGGCGGCGGCGAGCTCGGCCTCGTCGACCGGCTTCTGCTGCTTCTGGACCTTAGCCTTGGGCTGGCCGGTGGTCTTGTCCTTGGTGCGGTAGCGGTCGAGGATCGCGTCGATGTCGTGACGGTGCTTCATCGCGTGCAGGATCTGCTCGCGGTAGGCGCCGGAGGTGTACATCCGGGTCTGGCTGATGCCGTCGAACTCGACGCCGAGCTCGGCCAGCGACTCGACCATGGCGGCCTTGAAGTGCTCGGCCCAGTTCGCGTGCGGGGAGCCGGCCGGGGCCGGCACCGAGGTCAGGGGCTTGCCGATGTGGTCGGCCCAGGTGTCGTCGACTCCGGGGATGCCCTGCGGGACCTTGCGGTAGCGGTCGTAGTCGTCCCAGGAGATCACGTGCCTGACCTCGTGGCCGCGGCGGCGGATCTCGTCGGCGACGAGGTGCGGGGTCATGACCTCGCGGAGGTTGCCCATGTGGATGGGGCCCGAGGGCGAGAGACCGGAGGCGACCACGACCGGTTTGCCAGGCGCACGTCGCTCCGACTCGGCGATGACCTCGTCCGCGAAACGGGAGACCCAGTCGGTCTCGGTGCTGCTCTGAGCCACGATCGGCACGTCCTTGATGTCTCTGGTGTGGGTTTCGAAGGTGGTGCGGGGTGGAGCCCCGCGTGCGCCGCGGGGTGTCGCCCTGCGCCCATTCTCCCAGACGGAAGTCACCCGCCCGGGGTTGTCCACAGGCCGTGGGGCGGCGACTGCCGGCGGTTGTCCACAGGTGCGGGCGTCGGGAGAAAAGAGGTTGCCGCCACGTGGGACACTTGACAACCGGAAAAAGTCGTCGGTGAGCCCCAGCGGTTCCCGGCGGCGTCTCGACGATCAGGAACGGAAGCTCATGGCCTCGGTCCCTTCTCTCGCTTCGACCGTCCAGCAGCGTCTCGCGGACGCCCTCTCGGCTGCCCTGCCGGAGGCCGGCGCCGCCGACCCGCTGCTGCGACGCAGCGACCGGGCCGACTTCCAGGCCAACGGCATCCTGGCCCTCGCGAAGAAGCTGAAGGGCAACCCGCGTGAGCTGGCGGCGAAGGTCGTGGACGCGCTGCCGTCGGGTGACGCCGTCCTGCAGGACGTCGAGGTGTCCGGCCCCGGCTTCCTCAACATCACGGTCGGCGACCGGGCGATCACCGAGACCCTGGCGGCCCGCGCCGCCGACGCCCGCCTGGGCGTGCCGTACGCGCAGGACCCCGGCACCACGGTGATCGACTACGCGCAGCCGAACGTGGCGAAGGAGATGCACGTCGGCCACCTGCGGTCGGCGGTCTTCGGCGACGCCATGGTGCAGATCCTGGAGTTCTCCGGCGAGAAGGTGGTCCGGCGCCACCACATCGGGGACTGGGGCACGCAGTTCGGCATGCTGATCCAGTACCTGATCGAGCACCCCCACGAGCTGGACCACAAGGCCGACACCAGCGACACGGCCGCCTCCGGCGAGGAGGCGATGTCGAACCTGAACCGGCTGTACAAGGCGTCCCGGGCGCTCTTCGACGCGGACGAGGAGTTCAAGGCGCGGTCCCGCGACCGGGTCGTCCTCCTCCAGTCCGGCGACGACGAGACGCTCACGTTGTGGCAGCGGTTCGTCGACGAGTCGAAGATCTACTTCTACTCCGTCTTCAACAAGCTCGACATGGTGATCGACGACCCGGACGTGGTCGGCGAGTCGGGCTACAACGACATGCTGGACGAGACCTGCCGCCTGCTGGAGGAGTCCGGGGTCGCCGTCCGCTCGGAGGGCGCCCTGTGCGTGTTCTTCGACGACGTGAAGGGCCCGGACGGCAACCCGGTGCCGCTCATCGTGCGGAAGTCGAACGGCGGGTACGGGTACGCGGCGACGGACCTGTCCGCGATCCGCGACCGGGTGGAGAACCTGGGCGCGGACACGCTGCTGTACGTGGTGGACGCGCGGCAGTCGCTGCACTTCAAGATGGTCTTCGAGACGGCCCGCCGGGCGGGCTGGCTGAAGGAGGGCACGAAGGCGGTCCAGCTCGCGTTCGGCACGGTCCTCGGCAAGGACGGCAAGCCGTTCAAGACCCGTGAGGGCGAGACGGTCCGGCTCGTGGACCTGCTGGACGAGGCGATCGACCGGGCGTCCGCGGTGGTCCGGGAGAAGGCCGAGAGCCTGCCGGAGGACGAGCGGCTGTCCGAGGAGGAGATCGCGGAACGCGGTGCCCAGGTGGGCATCGGCGCGATCAAGTACGCCGACCTGTCGACGTCGGCGGCCCGGGACTACAAGTTCGACCTGGACCAGATGGTGTCCCTGAACGGCGACACGTCGGTGTACCTGCAGTACGCGTACGCCCGCATCCAGTCCATCCTGCGCAAGTCGGGCGCCGCCGTGCCGGCTGCGCACCCGGAGCTGGACCTGGCCCCCGCCGAGCGGGCGCTGGGCCTGCACCTGGACCGGTTCGGGGAGACGCTGGCCGAGGTGGCGGAGACGTACGAGCCGCACAAGCTGGCCGCGTACCTGTACGGGCTGGCGTCGCTGTACACGACGTTCTACGCGGAGTGCCCGGTGCTGAAGG
This sequence comes from Streptomyces sp. CC53, assembly GCF_001865245.1. Taxonomy (GTDB): domain Bacteria; phylum Actinomycetota; class Actinomycetes; order Streptomycetales; family Streptomycetaceae; genus Streptomyces. Next base: position 56,159 of record NZ_MKXB01000169.1, read on the forward strand.
CCGACACGCCGGAGCAGACGGAGAACCGGCTGTTCCTGTGCGACCTGACCGCCCGCACCCTGCGGCAGGGCATGGCCCTGCTGGGCATCCGGACGCCCGAGCGGCTCTGAGCCACCCGGGCTCCCGGCCCGCTGCGGACCGGGAGTTCCTGCGGCAGGCGTACGCGAGGGGCGGCGGCGAGCGGCCGCCGCCCCTTCGGCGTGAGCGGCCGGGTCAGATGAGCGGGCGGGAGGGCTTGCCCTTCACCTCGTCGATCTCGACGTGCGCCTTCTGCAGCAGCTGCGTGGCGATGTCCATCAGCGCCCGGGCCCCGGCGATCTCCTCACCGACCCGTAGCTGCTCCGAGTCGGAGGGGTGCCGCTGGGCCTGGCCGTGGCCGCGCACCTCGGTGCCGTCAGCGAGCCGGACCATGGCGGCGGACTTGGTGCGGTTGCCGTCCTCCTGGAACTCCATGTCGACGTGCCATCCGACGAGCGTGTGTTGTTGCATGGCGGTCACCTCCGGGTGGTCCTTCCTCCAGGGTGCTCCGCGCCCGCCTGATCCGCCCGTCCTCCGCGTGGCCGGATCTCTACCGTGACGCTGCCCACACCCTCGGCTACAGCCTCCACCGCCGCACGGCTCGAACGTACGCTCGCCGCATGCGCTACGCAGACGGCCCCACCGCGACAGTCGAGATCACCATCGAGGCGCCCCCGGAGCGGGTCTGGGAGCTGGTCACCGACATCACCCTCCCGGCGCGGCTCAGCCCGGAGCTCCGGCAGGCCGAGTGGCTGGACGGGGCGACCGGCCCGACCGTCGGCGCCCGGTTCGAGGGCCGCAACGTGCACGAGACGGTCGGCGAGTGGCGCACCCACTCGCGGGTGGAGGTCCTGGACGCACCGACCCGGTTCACCTGGGCGGTCGTCTCCGCCCGGCCCGACCGGAACCCCGACTTCACCCACCCCATGGCCACCTGGAGCTTCGCCTTGGAGCCCCTGGCCGACGGCACCGGCACCCTGCTGCGCCAGACGGCCCGCATGGGTCCCGCGCCCTCCGGGGTCACACCGTTCATCGAGAAGGCGCCGGAGCACGAGGAGCAGATCGTCGCCGCCCGGCTGGGCCAGCTCCGCACCAACATCGAAGCGACCCTGCGCGGGGTGAAGGCACTGGCGGAAGAACGGCAGACCCGTCCGTGAGCCGCCGTCCCCCCGCCCGGGCGCGGGCCGCGGCGGTCGCCGGCCTCGTCGCCGCCACCCTCACCGCCTGCGGGACGGCACGCCCCGCCGACCCGACGGCACACCCCGCAGTCCCGTCGCCACCCGCCGCAGGCACGCCCACCACGACCGCGCACGCCTCCCCATCGGGCGCCTCCCCGTACGTGGAGCCCGGCGTCGTGGACGGCGCTCCCCACCACGGCGGCAACAACGCCTACCGCCGCTCGGCCGGCATGTCCGCCGAAGGCGCGCGCAACGCGCAGAGGGAGGCGGACCGCATCCGGCCCGTCCTCGAACGGCTCAGGGAACAGAAGACCTGGGACGCGGCGAGCGTCCGCGCAGCGCTGCGCACCCTCGGATACGACGAGCAGCGGCTCACCGAGGCCGTCCAGCACATGCCCGCGCGCTACGAGACCGACCACTACGTCACCCCGGAGGGCACCCGGATCGGCCTCTTCGTCGAGCCGGGCGCCTGCGTCACCGGGTTCGTCCAGCCGTCGAACGTCGAGGTGAGGACGAACGGCGTGTACATGGAGGGCGGCTGTTTCGAGCCACCGTACGGCCACTGAGCACGACGGCCGCGGGGCGCGACGGCGGCGCGCGGCGGCGGCGGCAGCGGCGGGGTACACGCCCGGCTCGACCGGAGCCACCAACTCCGTGACAGCGGAGGCCCGCTGCACCCGCACGCCCGGCTGACTGTCAGTGGCGGGCCGTAGGGTCGAGGACATGGTCATCAACCCCAACGCGCTGGACCTGGACCTGCCGCCCGGCACCGTACACGTCCAGCCGTCGTACTGGTACGCGGACGAGCCCGCTGCGCCCGAGATCTGGTCCCGACTGCTGACCGCGCGCGAGGCGACCGGACTGCAGCCGGTGCTGCTGACGGAGAAGCAGTTCCCGCCCACCGACCTGTCGGGCGACGCCGACGACCACGACCCCGCTGCGACCCTGTCCGCGCTGTGGGGACACGTCCAGGAGACCGGCCGCGAGGAGCCCTGGGCGGGACCCGCCGCGCCGGGGACCCGCACCGCCGACCCGGACGACCGTGCCGCGCTGCTCGCGGACGAACTCCTCACGGACGACAAGTACTTCACCGGCGCGCGCGCCGCCCTCGTGCCTGCCCGCAGCAGCGCGGACATCGTGACCGCCCTCGGCTGGAGCGGGGCCTGCAACTTCACGGAGGCGGCCCGGCTGGCCTCGGTCCTGCGCTCGTGGGAGGACCGCTTCGGGATACGCGTCGTCGGGCTCGGCCCCGACATCATGTCGGTGTCCGTCGCCGCGCCGCCCCGCACGAGGGGGCACGCGCTCGCGGTGGCGCGGGAGCACTTCGCGTTCTGCCCGGACATCGTGAGTCAGGGAGTCGGCTCGATCGAGGAGTACGCGGAGGAGGACGTGCTCAACAGGACGGACTGGTGGTTCTGGTGGGACTGAGGTAGCGCCCCCACGCTGTCATCCGACTCCGCGGTCCACGGCGTTTGTAGAGGTGGAGAGGCGCCACTCCGCCCGTACGACACCGCACGAACAAGGAGCACCAGGATGAACAAGCACGTGCTGACCGCGTCCCTCGCGGCTGTCGCGCTGGTGGCGGCGCCGACCGCCGCGGTCGCAGCCGCCCCCACCGTGACCGCCACGCACACGGCAGCCCCGGCGGGTGCCGCCGCCACGGCCGCCGCACCCGCCGGGAAGCGGCTCCACGACCGGCGCGTCCGCGTCGTGCTGCCCGGTGAGCGCGTCGGCGTGGCCCCCGGCTGGGAGATGTGGCTGACGCAGGAGGGCAAGCACTGGTCCGGCCCCGACGGCTACGAGAACTTCCGCAGCGTCGTCGACGGCAACATCGACCCGACGCAGCCCGGTGTCAGCCTCCAGACCGACGGCTCAGACACCGGGATCCTCCACACCGGCCTCTACTACGGCACCCGGCACGTCGGCCGCGTAGAGCTCACGTACGGCGGCTCCACCACCGTCCGGGCCGCCCTCGTCGAACTGCCGGGCAGGCCCGGCTGGGGTGCGTGGCACCTCACCACGCCGGTGTACGACCAGTCGGGCATCCCCGGGGTCGCGCTGTACGACCGGGCCGGGAAGCTGCTGGCCGAGCTGCCGGCACGGGACTTCTGACCGGCCGCACCGAACCGGTGGCGGGACCCGGCGACGGGGCGGGTCCCGCCACCCGTACACCACCACGAGGATGCCCACCGTGCCGTACACGTCGCGCTCCGAAGACGACGGCTTCGCCGAGTTCGCCTCGGCGGCCTGGCCCCGCCTGGTGCGCACCGCCCAGCTCCTCACCGGGGACTTCCACGAGGCGGAGGACCTGGTGCAGACGACGCTGGCCAAGCTGTACGGCCGGTGGGGGAAGGTGCCGCGGGAGGACCTCGGCCTGTACGTCCGCCGGGCGCTCGTCAACAACAACCTCAGCCGGGTCCGCCGCAGACGGGTCGTGCACCTGCTGACGCCGTTACTGCCCGACTCGGCCCGCCACGCCCACGCGGGCCACGCCGAGGCGGTCGAGCAGCGCACCGCCCTGCTGGAGGCGCTCGCGGACCTCACGCCCCGGCAGCGGGCCGTGATGGTGCTCCGCTACTGGGAGGACCTCAGCGAGCAGGACATCGCGAAGGTCCTGGGCTGCTCCCTCGGCACGGTGAAGACCCATGCCCGCCGCGGACTTGAGGCCCTGCGCGCCCACCCCGGCCTCACCGTGCGCGACGTCCACCCCCATGCCACCCCCGGAGCCCGACCATGACCCCCTCCTCCGCAGCAGAGCCCGGAGCCGGAGCCGACGGGACCGACGAGGCCGCCCGCCGGCTCCGCGCGGCCTTCGCCGAAGCCGCCCACGGCGTCAGCCCGGGACCGCTGCCGCTGGCCGCCGTCCGGCGCGAGGGCCGGGCCCGGCAAAGACGCCGGGCCACCGCCCTGGCCACGGGCGCGGCGCTGGTGGCCACGGTCCTGCCGCTCCTGGTCGTACGGGCGCTGACCGACCCGGTCTCCGCGCCGGTGGCGACGCCCCCGCGCCCCAGCAGCCCGCCCGCCTCCCAGGAGCCCTCCCCCGGCACACCGCCGGCCGCGCCGCCGACCGTGGTGTCCCCGGGCGAACGGGTGGACGCGGGGAAGGGCTGGACGCTGTGGCTCACGGAGGACGGCAAGCACACGTCGGACACCGATGGTGAGGAGGACTTCAGTCCCATCACCACCGCCAACCTCGACACGTCGGCCCCCGGGGTCACCCACCAGTCGGTGACGGGCGCACAAGGCGGCTTCCACTCGGGCCTGTTCTACGGCACGAGGAGCGCCGCACGTCTGGAGCTCACCGACGGCCGGGGCACCAAGGTCCCCGGGACCCTGGTGGAGCTGCCCGGCAGACCGGGCTGGGGCGGCTGGTACGCCCCCACCCCACCCGCCGCGGACGGCGACCGCACGGGTTTCGCGGTGACCCTGTACGACACGAAGGGCGTCCCGGTGGCGACCCTGCAGGCCACTTCCTAGCGGCGCCCGGGCGGGCGGCCCGGCCCACGCCCCGCCAGGCCCTCCGCCCCGCAGGCGCCCCGCCGGCGGCCGACCAGGCACACCCCTCAGCACACCAGGAGCCGGCCCCACGGCCGGCCCCGCACCACGGCACACCCGCAGCCGGCCGGCCCGCCGGCCCAGCCCGTACCGTCCCCAGGGCCGCGACGGGCGACCCCCGGGTCCCCGCCACCGGCCCCACGGGGGTGCCTCAGCCGCGCATCACCCCGCGCGCAGCCAGCGCGCGGCCTCGGTCGCCCAGTACGTGAGGATCATCCGGGCGCCGGCCCGGCGGATGCCGGTGAGGGACTCCAGCACGGCCTTGTCCCGGTCGATCCAGCCCCGCTCGGCGGCGGCCTCGATCATCGCGTACTCGCCGCTGATCTGGTACGCGGCGACGGGCACGTCTACGGCGTCCGCCACCTTGGCCAGGATGTCGAGGTAGGGGCCAGCCGGCTTGACCATGACGATGTCGGCGCCCTCGTCGAGGTCGAGGGCGAGCTCCCGCATCGACTCCCGCACGTTGGCGGAGTCCTGCTGGTACGTCTTGCGGTCGCCCCGCAGCGACGACCCGACGGCCTCGCGGAACGGACCGTAGAAGGCGGACGCGTACTTGGCGGTGTACGCCAGGATCGCCACGTCCTCCTTGCCGATGGTGTCGAGCGCCTCGCGGACCACGCCGACCTGGCCGTCCATCATGCCGCTCGGCCCCACGACGTGGACGCCGGCGTCCGCCTGGACCTGGGCCATCTCGGCGTACCGCTCCAGGGTGGCGTCGTTGTCGACCCGCCCCTCCGCGTCGAGCACGCCGCAGTGCCCGTGGTCGGTGTACTCGTCGAGGCACAGGTCGGACATCACGACGAGGTCGTCGCCCACCTCGGCCCGCACGTCCCGGATGGCGACCTGGAGGATGCCGTCGGGGTCGGTCCCGGCCGTCCCGAGGGCGTCCTTCTTCGACTCCTCCGGCACACCGAACAGCATGATCCCGGAGACACCCGCCTCGACCGCCTCCACGGCGGCCTTCCGCAGGGTGTCGCGGCTGTGCTGGACGACGCCGGGCATGGCCTGGATCGGCACGGGCTCGCCGACTCCCTCCCGCACGAAGGCGGGCAGGATCAGGTCGGCCGGGTGCAGCCGCGTCTCGGCGACCATCCGCCGCAGGGTGGGCGTGGTACGCAGCCGCCGCGGCCGCGCCCCGGGAAAGGATCCATACGCACTCATGCCTCTCACGCTACGCCCGCCCCGCCGGTGCCTTTGCCGACGCCCAGTCGGCGCCCCCGGCCGGCACCACCAGCCCGGCGGGCCGCACCCCTGGGGAGGCGCGTCCGGTGCGTGACCGCACCGGCGTCCCGAGGGACGGATCGTGCGCAGTGCCGCCGCGACGACAGCCGGGGACCGCTTCCACCGGGCACCGGCCGGCTTGAGCTGCCGGGCCGTGACCCGGTGCGCGTCCAGGCGCACGGCCCGGGCGCCGCCTGTTCCGCGTACTGGAGCGCAGGGGCCTGCCGCGGCCGGGGACACGGGGCGGCGGTCCCCGACTGCGATCACCACCTCACGCCGGACGACCAGAGGCATTCGCCCCGGCCGCGGCAAGAGCACCGGCCGGTGAGGCGGCTGCCGATGCGGGCGGCTGGCCTGCGCGGGTGACGCGGACGTCCGGTCACGCCCCCGCGTCCCGCGCGCCCCTGCCAGCGCCTCCCGCATGGGCTGCGGCTGCGACGAGGGCGTCGGCTTCGAGCCGTACGACGTCATCGACTCCGCCGACGAGCGCGGCCCGCACCGCGCCGCCCTACGGCACCGCGCGGCACGCGACCGCCCCGCGCCCCGGCCCGCGAGCCGCTCACCGGGGCCCCCGCCCGCGTCCCGGGAACGCCCGCCCACGCCTCCGGGCCCCACTACCGCCTCCATAGGTACGGATACTCAGGAGTCCCTCCCCGACAAGCCGTTAACGTGACGCCGGAAGCGCTGCTGGGATACGGGACAGACCTGCTGGAGGGGCGTCCATGTCGTGGTACGAGTGGGAGCAGCTCAAGACCGAAGCTGCCGAGCGCCAGGCAACTCGCATGCAGCTCAACCAGTTGCCGGCGACGGACCCGCCCGGTACCGGGGGCGGTGGCACCTCCGGAGAGCTGAGGACCCGGAAGAAGGCCTGGAGCCAGGCGGGTGAGGGTGTCAACGGCCTGAAGTCCGACATCAGCCAGGGCCTGAAGAAGCTGGAGGACGGGCAGTCGGGGGTCGGGGACGCTTCCGGGTGCCGGTCGGCGGCGGCGCAGAAGGAGTTGTACGCCTCCTGGAAGGCGTACGTCGACAGGTTGAGCGGCCGCTGCGGCACGCTGGGCGGGCTGCTGGAGCGGGCCGGGCACGATCTGGCGATGACCGACCGGGCGCTTGAGGAGGAGTTCGCGAAGCTCAAGGCGCAGTACCAGGACACCGAGGCCGTCGGCGGCCAGGCGAAGGCCAGGTGATCGACGGTCATGGACGTGGCGACGCTCAAGAAGTTCAAGCCCACGGCGTACGAGGACGCGGCCGACGGTTACCGCGCCACTGGTGAGATGGCCGCCAAGGCCAAGGACACGATCGACGTCCGGATCTCTGCCGGCGTGCGCGCGCAGCTCGAAGGTGAGGCGGCGACGGCAGCCCTGAACGAGCTGAAGGAGTTGTCGAAGAACTTCCACTACGTGCAGACCGAGTGCGGTCTGGTGAGCACCGCGCTGAGCGGCTTCGCTTACGACATGGCCGCGGCCAAGCGGAAGCTGGACGCGGCGACGGCGGATGCGCAGGCCGCCGGCTGCACGGTGAACCCGGACGGCTCGGTCGTCTTCCCTGCCGGCGGCCAAGAGGTCGACGGCAAGGTTCCGGAAGGCGGCACCGTCAGGAGCACGGGCGGCCCGTCCTCTCCGACGGCCGATGCCCTGTACCGCCAGGCGGCCAACGCGCACCCGAACCCGAACTACGGCAGGGCCCTGGAGTTCGCCCACCGGATCGCCGACGCGGTGCGGGAGGCCACCAACGCGGACGCGACATGGGCCCCGAAGCTCCGCGCGCTCAAAGCTGACGACGACCTGACCGTCTCCGACCGCGACTGGACGGACACGCAGTCCGACGCGGGAGGGGTCCGCGACGCGGGCAAGGGGTATCTCGACTCCCTCCCGCAGCCTCCGAAGGACGGCAGTCCCCGGGACAACGCGTCGTGGTGGAACGGACTCGGCCCTGAACAGCGGACGGCGTGGGTCTCGCTGGACCCGGCTGCGGTGGGGAGGCTCGACGGGCTGCCCGCCGCCGTCCGCGACGAGGCCAACCGCATCGTCTTCGACCAGAAGTACGCGCAGTACCGGCTGGAGCTGGCGTCGGTCCCGAGACCACCCGCCAACGAGTGGACCTGGATCACCGCGGGCAGGTTCCCGTCCAAGGTGCACACCGACGAGTGGATGGACTGGCACAGGCAGTACGGCGAGCGGTACGAGCACCTCACCAGGTCCCTCAAGGGCATGGACAGCATCCAGAAGCGCTTCGACCGGACGGAGACGGGCCCGGGGGGCCTGCCCGAGGCGTATCTCCTGGGGTTCAGCACGGAGGGCAACGGCCGGGCGGTCATCGCCAACGGAAACCCGGACACTGCCCACCACCAGGCGGTGTACGTACCGGGAACGACGTCGAACCTGAGCAACATCGAGGGCAATGTCGACCGGATGGTCAGCACATGGCGTGTGGCCGACAGCGAAGCCGACGGCAAGAGCGTGTCCACGATCACCTGGCTCGGGTACGACGCCCCGCAGGACATCTACAAGGACGCTCCTTTCCGGCACTACGCGGATGACGGCGCACCCGCCTTCAACCGGTTCCTCGACGGCCTGGAGGAGTCGCACACCGGAGGCCCGGAAGCCCACCGGACCGTGATCGGCCACTCCTACGGCACGACCCTCGTGGGTTCCGCGGCCGACCACGGCACGCTCAACGCGGACGACGTGGTCACCGCGGGCAGCCCCGGGGTGACGGTGGCCAGGGCCGAGGACCTGGACGTGCCCCGGGGGCACGTCTGGAACCAGGAGGCGGACGGGGACGTCGTCCCCGACATCGGCCGCTGGGGACACGGCGGTCATACGTGGGGCAGCTACTGGGTGATTCCCAGCGATGAATGGTTCGGCGCCCGGCAGATGGCCACGGACACCGAAGGCCACAGCGGGTACTGGGACGAGGGCACGCAGAGCCTGCGGAACCAGGGCCTGGTGGTGGCAGGGAAGTACGACGACGTGAAGCTGAAGTAGCACCGCCCGGGGTGCGGCCCCGGCGGCCCGGCCACCCCGTGCTCCGAACCGACTAAGCGAGGCACCTCGGCTTGAAGGTCAAACTGGGCGCGTCGGCGCTCCTCGTCTCCATCGCCCTGACCCCCCTCACTGGATGCGGCATGAACGAAACCGAGAACACCGAGAACACCGTCCCCTCCGCGGGAACCAGCACGTCCCGGGACGCGGCTGACCAGATGAAGAAGCTGTCCGGCGAGATCCACGGTCTCCTCGGCGTCGAGGGAAAGACGTCCGGCTCGAACCCCGGGATCATGGACTGTGCGGGCAAGGACCGGGAGAGGTACTTCCGCGTCTTCCATTCGTGGAGCTTCTACCCTGCCACACCGGGCCGGCTGGACGAGGCGATGGAGCGGCTCAGGACGGAGCTGCCCAGAAGCGGATGGAAGATCTCCGAGTACGGTCCGGACACCAGCCGGAACAGGAACCTGTCGCTGACGGCCGACAACGACGCGAAGAAGGCCAGCGTCAACGTGTCCCAACGCGCCAAGAACGATCCCCCCAAGCTCAGTCTGATGCTCGTGTCCGGCTGCTACGAGATCCCGGCCGGCCAGGAGATCGAGCGCTTCTGAGCGGGGGCAGCCGACCCGCCGTCCTACGCCCGGCCCAGCGGAAGCGCCGGGCGCGGCCCGCTCGGCGCCATGCCGGGCGGGGCCGTGGCCGATGCCGGAGCTCTGCGGTGCCGGTGGTCACCGCCCGGTCTGACGGACGCCCTCAGACACGGGCATCAGAGGCGGATCTTCCGTCCTCCCCCTCGACCGGGCGCCGGCCGCGGGAACGCGCACGGCCCGCACCCGGCAACGCGGGTGCGGGCCGCATACGGCGAACCGTTACGTCGTCGTCCGTCGCCGCCGGGCGCCCGGCCGGCGCTCCGACGGGCGGGTCACCGGGTCGCCGGCCTCCAGGGCCGCCTCGCGGCGCCGCGCGCCGAACTCCGCCAGCGCCTCCGCCAGCTTCGTCACCGACGGTTCCGGGGACAGGACGTCGACGCGCAGGCCGTGCTCCTCGGCCGTCTTGGCGGTGGCCGGGCCGATGCAGGCGATCACGGTCACGTTGTGCGGCTTGCCGGCGATGCCGACCAGGTTCCGCACCGTCGACGACGACGTGAACAGCACCGCGTCGAACCCACCGCCCTTGATCGCCTCGCGGGTCTCGGCCGGCGGCGGCGAGGCGCGCACGGTCCGGTAGGCGGTGACGTCGTCGACCTCCCAGCCCAGCTCGATCAGCCCGGCCACGAGGGTCTCCGTCGCGATGTCGGCACGCGGCAGGAAGACGCGGTCGATCGGGTCGAACACCGGGTCGTACGGCGGCCAGTCCTCCAGCAGCCCGGCCGCGGACTGCTCGCCGCTCGGCACGAGGTCCGGCTTCACACCGAAGTCCACGAGCGCCTTCGCGGTCTGCTCGCCCACCGCCGCGACCTTGATCCCGGCGAAGGCGCGGGCGTCGAGCCCGTACTCCTCGAACTTCTCGCGCACCGCCTTGACGGCGTTCACCGACGTGAAGGCGATCCACTCGTAGCGGCCCGTGACCAGGCCCTTGACCGCGCGCTCCATCTGCTGCGGGGTGCGCGGCGGCTCCACGGCGATGGTGGGCACCTCGTGCGGCACGGCGCCGTACGAGCGGAGCTGGTCGGACAGCGAGGCCGCCTGCTCCTTGGTGCGGGGCACCAGGACCTTCCAGCCGAAGAGCGGCTTGGACTCGAACCAGGCGAGCCGGTCCCGCTGGGCGGCGGCGCTGCGCTCGCCCACGACGGCTATGACGGGCTGGTGGCCCTCGGGCGAGGGCAGCACCTTCGCCTGCTTGAGCACCTGCGCGACGGAGCCGAGCGTGGCCGTCCAGGTCCGCTGCCGGGTCGTCGTCCCGGCGATGGTGACCGTCATCGGGGTGTCGGGCTTGCGGCCCGCCGCGACCAGCTCGCCGGCGGCGGCGGCCACCGCGTCCAGCGTCGTGGACACGACGACGGTGCCGTCGGAGGCGCCGACCTCCGCCCAGCAGCGCTCGCTCGCGGTGCGGGCGTCGAGGAAGCGGACGTCCGCGCCCTCGGCGTCCCGCAGCGGCACACCGGCGTAGGCGGCCACCCCGACGGCGGCGGCCACACCGGGCACGACCTCGAAGGGGATGCCCTCGGCGGCGCAGGCGAGCATCTCGGCGCCCGCGTTGCCGTCGAGCCCCGGGTCGCCGCTCAGCGCACGCACCACCCGCTTGCCGCTGCGCGCGGCCTCCATGACAAGATTGGCCGCATCCCTCAACACGGGGACCCCGGCGGTCATTGACGCATCGTCAACAACCGTCAGCTCGGGCGTGCTCACACCGGCCCGGGCATGGCCGCGTACGACGTCGAGCACCTCGGGCTCGGCGATCAGTACGTCCGCCCCGGCCAGCGCCTCCACGGCGCGCAGAGTCAGCAGCCCCGGATCACCGGGTCCGGCGCCGAGGAAGGTGACGTGCCCGCACGCGGAGAACGCCGAGTAGGCCTTGGATGCAGTGGTGGGGCTCAAAGTGCTCGCTCCCCCATAAGACCGGCCGCGCCCTTGGCGAGCATCTCGGCCGCGAGTTCGCGACCGAGGGCCACCGCGCCGTCGTGCGGCGTGGGTACGGGACCGGTGGTGGACAACTGCACCAGCGTGGAGCCGTCGGTGGTGCCGACGACGCCGCGCAGGCGCATCTCATGAACATCCTCGCCGCCGGGGAGGACCTCTGCCAGCGCGCCCACGGGCGCGGAGCAGCCTGCCTCCAGGGCGGCGAGCAGGGACCGCTCGGCGGTCACGGCGGCCCGCGTGTGCTCGTGGTCGAGCTGGGCGAGCGCGGCGGCGAGCGCGGCGTCGGCCGCCGGGCACTCGATCGCCAGTGCACCCTGCCCGGGAGCGGGCAGGACGGTGTCGGCCGGCAGGAAGTCGGTCGCCTCGTCGATCCGGCCGATGCGGTTCAGCCCGGCGGCGGCCAGCACGACGGCGTCGAGCTCCCCGCTGCGGACGTACCCGATGCGGGTGTCGACGTTCCCCCGGATGGCCACGGTCTCGATGCGCAGCCCGTGGTCACGCGCGTACGCGTTGAGCTGCGCCATGCGGCGCGGCGAGCCGGTGCCGACGCGTGCCCCGTCGGGCAGCCGGTCGAGGGTGAGCCCGTCGCGGGCGACGAGCACGTCCCGCGGGTCCTCGCGGAGCGGGACCGCGGCGAGGACGAGGTCGTCGGGCTGCGCGGTGGGCAGGTCCTTCAGGGAGTGCACCGCGAAGTCCACCTCCCCGGCGAGCAGGGCCTCGCGCAGGGCGGTGACGAAGACGCCGGTGCCGCCGATCTGCGCGAGGTGCTCGCGGGAGGTGTCGCCGTACGTGGTGATCTCCACCAGCTCCACGGGGCGCCCGGTCAGCCGCCGGACGGCCTCCGCGACGTGCCCGGACTGGGCCATGGCGAGCTTGCTGCGCCTGGTCCCCAGCCGCAGTGCCCGCTCGGTGCTGGTGCTCTGGGCCCTCTCGGTCATACGTGCCCTCGGTTCTTGAGGTTCTTGACGGCGGCGTCGGTCAGGTCGGCCCGGGAGACGGCGGCGACCGTCTCCGGGTCGAGGTCGAACAGGGTGCGCAGCGCGTCGGCGTACCCGGCGCCGCCGGGCTCGCTGGCGAGCTGCTTGACCCGCACGGTGGGCGCGTGCAGCAGTTTGTCGACGACACGGCGCACGGTCTGGGTGATCTCGGCGCGCTGCTTGTCGTCGAGGCCGGGCAGGCGGCCCTCCAGGCGGGCCATCTCGCCGGCGACGACGTCGGCGGCCATGGTCCGCAGCGCGACCACGGTCGGGGTGATGCGGGCGGCGCGCTGCGCGGCGCCGAACGCGGCGACCTCGTCGGAGACGATGCGGCGCACCCGGTCGACGTCGTGCGCCATGGGGGCGTCGGCGGACGCCTCGGCGAGGGACTCGATGTCGACGAGCCGTACGCCGTTCATGCGGTGCACGGCGGCGTCGATGTCCCGCGGCATGGCCAGGTCGAGCAGCGCCAGCGGGGTGGCCCGACCGGTCATGGCGGCTTCGACGGCCTGCCCGGTGAGGACGAGGCCGGTGGCGCCGGTGCAGGACACGGCGATGTCGGCGGCGGCCAGCTCGGCGGGGACGGCGCTCATCCCGACGGCCCGGGCGGTGAGCCCCGCGTGGCCGCTGCCCGGCTCGGTGAGGATGCCGGTCAGGCGCTCGGCCCGCTCGAAGGTGCGGTTGGCGACGACCACCTCGTCGACGCCGGCCCGGGCGAGGGTGGCGGCGGCCAGCGACGACATGGAGCCGGCGCCGATCACCAGGGCCCGCTTGCCCTTGGCCCACACGTCGACGGTGGTGCCGGTCGCGAGCTGTTCCAGCCCGAAGGTGACGAGGGACTGGCCGGCGCGGTCGATGCCGGTCTCGCTGTGGGCCCGCTTGCCGACCCGCAGGGACTGCTGGAAGAGGTCGTTCAGCAGCCGCCCCGCGGTGTGCAGCTCCTGGGCGCGGGCGAGCGCGTCCTTGATCTGCCCGAGGATCTGGCCCTCGCCGACGACCATCGAGTCCAGGCCGCAGGCCACCGAGAAGAGGTGGTGGACGGCCCGGTCCTCATAGTGCACGTACAGGTACGGGGTGAGCTCCTCCAGGCCGACGCCGCTGTGCTGGGCGAGGAGCGTGGACAGCTCGGCGACACCGGCGTGGAACTTGTCCACGTCGGCGTAGAGCTCGATGCGGTTGCACGTGGCCAGGACGGCGGCCTCGGCGGCCGGCTCGGCGGCGAGGGTGTCCTGGAGCAGCTTGTTCCGGGTGTCGGGGTCGAGGGAGGCCCGCTCCAGCACGCTGACGGGCGCGCTGCGGTGGCTGAGGCCGACGACGAGGAGGCTCATGCCGGCATCACGGCGGGCATGTCCCCGTCCGGTCCCTTGCGTCCGCCGGTCGCGCCGGGGCCGCCGGCGGTACGCGTCCCGTCGGCGGCCGCCCGCACGGCTGCGGGGACGGCGGCGGCGACGGCGTCGACCGCGTCGGCGCCCTCCTCGCCGGACTTCCGCTGCTCGTGGAAGGCGAGGATCTGGAGTTCGATGGAGAGGTCGACCTTCCGCACGTCGACGCCGTCGGGGACGGACAGCACGGTCGGCGCGAAGTTGAGGATCGAGGTGACCCCGGCGGCGACGAGGCGGTCGCAGACCTGCTGGGCGGCACCGGCGGGCGTGGCGATCACGCCGATGGACACACCGTTGTCCTCGACGATCTTCTCCAGGTCGTCGATGTACTGGACGGGGATGCCCGCGACCGGCTTGCCGACGAGGGACGCGTCTGCGTCGATCAGCGCGGCGACGCGGAAGCCGCGGGAGGCGAAGCCGCCGTAGTTGGCCAGGGCGGCGCCGAGGTTACCGATGCCGACCATGACGATCGGCCAGTCCTGGGTCAGCCCGAGCTCGCGGGAGATCTGGTAGACGAGGTACTCGACGTCGTAGCCGACCCCGCGGGTCCCGTACGAGCCGAGGTAGCTGAAGTCCTTCCGCAGCTTCGCCGAGTTGACTCCGGCCGCGGCGGCGAGCTCCTCGGACGAGACCGTGGGTACGGAGCGCTCCGACAGTGCGGTCAGCGCGCGCAGGTACAGCGGAAGCCGGGCGACGGTGGCCTCGGGGATGCCTCGGCTACGGGTCGCCGGTCGGTGAGTTCGGCCAGTTGCCACGGTGCTCCTGCGGGATGAGCGGGGCTGCGGGCGGCCCGTCCCGAGACCGCCCCGTCGACAGCAGGCTATGTCTTTGTGAACGCGTGCACAAAGATGATGTCCGCTTTGTCCGAGCAAAGTGACCGGGCTCACGCATACAGATCACGCCATCACGAAACCAAGGGGAGCCTCGGTGCGTTGGTCATCCGAAGGGGTCCTACCGGCAGGAATCTCCCGCCGCACCCCCCGGAACCAGCCATCCGCGCCGAGGCGCCGCGCGGGCACCGGCGGACTGCCCGTCGTCGAGGGTACGCCGCCCACCGCCCCGGGGCCCCGTGCCGACACCCGCTTCGCTCCGGGTTCAGGACGCGAGCGCGCGGCGCAGGCGCGCCGGGTCCACCTTCCAGAAGGTGTGCTGCTCGCCGTCCACCAGGACCACGGGGATCTGCTCCCAGTAGGCCCGGTGCAGTTCCTCGTCGCGGGTGATGTCCTTCTCCTCCCACACGGCGCCGGTCTCCGCGCAGACCTGCTCGACGACCGTGCGCGCCTCGTCGCACAGGTGGCACCCGGGCTTCCCGATGAGCGTGACCGTCCTGGGACCTGCCCCGCGGTCCGCCGCCTTCTTCTTCGTCCGTCCGAACATGGCCCCATTGTCGGCCGTGGCGGCGGTGGACCGAACACACTGGCTATGCTCGCGTCATGGCCGCACCGCGATGGCTCACACCGAGACGACGCTCCGCCACCGCGCGCAGCGTCCTGGCAGGCGAGGCCGCGGCTGAGGCGGCGCGCAAGACGTCTCAGCAGCTGGAGGCACTGGCGGAGGCGGAGGCCGGGGTGCGCGCGGCCGACGCCGGCACCCTGGGCAAGGAACCGGAGGCGGAGTTCCCGGTACCGGGCGACGTCCGCGCGGCCGCGTTCTTCGACCTGGACAACACGGTCATGCAGGGCGCCGCGATCTTCCACTTCGGCCGGGGCCTGTACAAACGGAAGTTCTTCCAGCGGCGGGAGCTGGCCCGGTTCGCCTGGCAGCAGACCTGGTTCCGGGTCGGCGGCGTCGAGGACCCCGAGCACATGCAGGACGCCCGGGAGAGCGCCCTGTCCATCGTGAAGGGCCACCGCGTCTCGGAGCTGATGACCATCGGCGAGGAGATCTACGACGAGTACATGGCCGAGCGGATCTGGCCCGGTACGCGTGCACTCGCCCAGGCCCACCTGGACGCCGGGCAGAAGGTGTGGCTGGTGACGGCCGCACCGGTGGAGACCGCCACGATCATCGCCCGCCGCCTGGGGCTGACCGGCGCCCTGGGCACCGTCGCCGAGTCGGTGGACGGCGTGTACACGGGGCGGCTGGTGGGCGAGCCCCTGCACGGCCCCGCGAAGGCGGAGGCGGTACGGGCCCTGGCGGCGGCGGAGGGCCTGGAGCTCGCACGGTGCGCGGCGTACAGCGACTCGCACAACGACATCCCGATGCTGTCGCTGGTCGGCCACCCGTACGCGATCAACCCCGACGCCAAGCTCCGCAAGCACGCGAGGCTGCACGACTGGCGGCTGCGCGACTACCGCACCGGCCGCAAGGCCGCGAAGGTCGGCATCCCGGCCGCAGCGGGCGTGGGCGCCCTGGCCGGCGGCACGGCGGCCGCCGTCGCCCTCCACCGCCGCACCCGCCGCTGACCCGGCGCCCTGCACGGGCCGGACCACCGGCCTGCCCCCCCTCCGCGTCTCTGCCGACCCGCCCCGGTACCCCTCTCCTCCTCACCTCACGCACCGCCTCCGCACCCCTTCTCTCCGCACCTCCACCGCCCCCGCACCACCGTCGCTCCCTCCACAGCCGGAGCGATCCCGCACCGCCTCCGCCTTCACGGGCCGTGCAGCGGCCCCGCACCGCCACCCGGCCGAGCCCCCTGGTCCGCCACGTCGCCCGCCGAGCCCCACACGTCCTGGCCCGACCGCACCGCCACTCCCAGGCACGCTCCCCTGTGCTCGCCGCGCCACCGGGCCCCGCCGCGAGCACACCCGCCGAGAGCCCGCGGGTCCGACGACACCACCGGCACGCATCCGCCGCCTCGCCCCGCACCGCCACCCGGCCGAGCCCCCTGGTCCGCCACGTCGCCCGCCGAGCCACACCCGGGCCCGACCGGGCCGCCGCCCTTGGTGCCCGCCCGTCCCGCGATCGGAGGCCGTCCTACGACCGGACGCCGACGGCCGCATCCGCCAGAGCCCCGTACGGTCGGCCGCACCATCCGTCCGCGCCGCGCTGCGTGCGCGGGCCGCCCCGGCTCCCGGCCGCTCGCTCCCGGGTCACCGAGCGCGTGCCGCTCAGACGGGCCGGCTCACGGCGCACGCCGGGGCACTGCGCCACACCCGCAACGCCGTACGCCGCTCGCGCTCCCGGGCGCACGCCGCTGCCTCCGCTCCCACTTTGCGCACCCCTCTTCGCGCCTGCGGCGCGACCATCCGTCCGGTGGGGGCGCATCGGAGGGCGCGAGGCCAATCACGGGTCTTACCCGCACCCGCCCGCCGCCAGTCCCGCGGGGCGCACTCGACCACAACACAGCGCGCGGGCAGGCATATACCGAAGTCATCTGATCAACAAACGGTCACTAAGTGCTACTTGATCAGTCACTTAGACGTAAGAGAAGCGACTGAATCGATGATTTGAGCAACTCGGCGTAGCACTCCCTGCACTAAGCGTTATTCTCCTCAGACGCATACGGAACCCTCCACGCGTCGTCACGTCCGAGTGACGTCGAATGACACGACGAGTGAACGGTCCCGCACTGCACGTGATGGAAGCTCTGCCTCTGGGAGTCCCGTGTACCCACACGTCGGGGTTGACGCCTCGGGCCTGGCTACGCTCCGCGCAACGGTCCTCGACCACCTGCGCGGCTTCGTCCCCACCGCGTACGCCGTCCCCGCCTTCGCCGTACCGGCACCAGCACCGGCCGGACCCTGCTACGCCCTGGCCGACGGCGGTGCCGCAGCCGTCGGCAGACGGACCGGCCGGGGGGGCGCGGGGACCTCGGCCACCGCCCGCCGTCCCACGGCCGACAGTGACAGCGCCCGCATGATGGAGCTCGTCGAGCGGGCCCAGGCCGGTGAGGCCGAGGCCTTCGGCCGGCTGTACGACCAGTACAGCGACACCGTCTACCGCTACATCTACTACCGCGTCGGCGGCAAGGCGACCGCCGAGGACCTCACCAGCGAGACGTTCCTGAGGGCCCTGCGCCGCATCTCGACCTTCACCTGGCAGGGGCGCGACTTCGGGGCTTGGCTGGTCACGATCGCGCGCAACCTGGTCGCCGACCACTTCAAGTCGAGCCGTTTCCGGCTGGAAGTGACCACCGGCGAGATGCTCGACGCCAACGAGGTGGAACGGAGCCCCGAGGACTCCGTCCTGGAGTCCCTCTCGAACGCCGCCCTGCTGGAGGCCGTGCGCAAGCTGAACCCGCAGCAGCAGGAGTGCGTCACGCTGCGCTTCCTGCAGGGACTGTCGGTCGCGGAGACCGCCCGCGTGATGGGCAAGAACGAGGGTGCGATCAAGACCCTCCAGTACCGGGCCGTCCGGACGCTCGCCCGGCTCCTCCCCGAGGACGCACGCTGACCGGGGCCGAGGCCCTGCCCGCCCGTACCGGGTGCGCCTCCCCGTCCGCACCCCTGTATCCGGCACCGATCCTCACCCCCGCACCCCGTCCGGCCCCGCCGGTGATCTCTTCTGACCCTTTCTTGTCGGTCACGCCGACAACTCACTTTCGGTAACGCCCCCATGACGCGCTGGTCCGATCATCTTTCGTGCGTAACCCAAGTGCCGCGACTCTCGTTGTGCGGGATGCAGGCTCCCTGTGGTCACGCCATGTCCGCAGCCACTCATCCCATCGGGTGGGTGCGTTCACGGCACGCAACCTTCCGGACCCCCAGGGGAGTCGACCGTCATGACGAGAGGAGGTGCCGCCAGTGATCGCGAACGTATCGGCGCACCGGCGGGCGAACGCCTTCGCCCAGGCCCTGGAAGAACAGGCGGCCCAGCAGCCCGAGGCGTCGGCCGAACCCACCGAGCAGGGTCGGTTGTTGGCCCTGGCCAACGGCCTCGGCGAGTTGCCGAAGCCCGCGTTGGACCCGGAAGTGAAAGTGGTGCAGCGAGCACAGCTCGTCGCCGCCATGGAAGCGATGCTCCAAGAAGGCACGGCCACGGGCGGTGCGCCCGCGGACCCTACGGTGCCGGAGCAGCGGACGGCGGGCTCCCGGGGCTCCCACCGGGCCACCGCGCTCCGGAGGTTGCGGCCCCGCAGCCGCTGGTCGAAGGGGCTCGCCGCCGGCGGGCTCACCGTGGGAGTCGCCGCGGGGGCCTTCAGCGGAGTGGCCGCTGCCAGTTCCGACGCCCTCCCAGGTGACTCGCTGTACGGCCTGAAGCGCGGGATGGAGGACCTCAGCCTGGGGATGGCGGACAGTGACGCCGACCGCGGCGAGGTGCACCTGGACCACGCCTCGACCCGGCTCAGCGAGGCCCGCCGCCTGATGGAGCGCGGACGCCTCGGCGATCTGGACCACGAGTCCCTGAACGAGATCCGCCGCACCCTGAGCGGCATGCACCACGACGTGGCGGAGGCCCACCGGCTGCTCCGCCGGGCGTACGAACGCGACGGCGGCATCGGCCCGATGGCGAAGCTCGACTCCTTCGCCCGCGCCCACCGCGGCACCTGGGACGGGCTGCGCGGCCAGCTGCCACCGCAGCTCCAGGACGTGGGCCGTCAGGTGACCTCCGTCTTCAACGCCATAGACGAAGAGGTCGGCCCGCTCCAGTCGAAGCTGCCCGGAGGCACCCAGGAGAAGAACCGCGACGGCGCCGCCCACCCGAGCCCCGGCGCCGACACACCCGGCGGCACGGCCCCGTCCGGCGCGGCACCGTCGAGCCCGGCGTCACGGTCCTCCGGCACCGGCGACGGCCCGAGCGGCTCCGCCGAGCCCAGCAGGAGCGGCGCCGCCCAGCAGGACGACGGCGGACTGCTCGGCGGCGGCACCGGCGGCCTCCTGGACCCGGACGAGCCGACGGCCACGCCGTCGTCGCCCGAGGGAAGCGCACCCGCTCCCCTGCCGCCGGCCCCGGACGTCACCCTCCCACCGCTCCTCCCCGGCCTCCTGCCGGGCCTGAGCATCGACGAGGAGGACGCGGGCTGACCCCCGCAGCCGTGGGTGCCGCTCCGGGAGCGGCACCCACGGTCGTCCTCCCACAGGACGTGCCGCCGACCAGCCGGAGCACCCGTCCGGTCCGCGAACAGCACCACGGCCCCGCCCACTCCCGGGCGGGGCCCTACGCACCTGCGGCCCCGGCACGGGACGTGCTTCAGAAGAAGACCGACCTGCGCCGCACCAGCAGCTTGTACAGGGTGTGCTGGATCTCCTCACGGACCTGATCCGTCAGGTTGAACATCAGCATCGGGTCCTCCGCGGCCTCCGGCGCGTACCCGTCCGTCGGGATCGGCTCACCGAACTGGATCGTCCACTTCGTCGGCAGCGGCAGCGCACCGAGCGGCCCCAGCCACGGGAACGTCGGCGTGAGGGGGAAGTACGGGAAGCCCAGCAGCCGTGCGACGGTCTTCGCGTTCCCGACCATCGGGTATATCTCCTCGGCGCCCACGATGGAGCACGGCACGATCGGTACGCCCGCGCGCAGTGCCGTCGAGACGAAACCGCCGCGGCCGAACCGCTGGAGCTTGTACCGCTCGCTGAACGGCTTCCCGATGCCCTTGAAGCCCTCCGGCATCACCCCGACGACCTCTCCGCGCCGCAGCAGCCGCTCCGCGTCCTCCGTGCACGCGAGGGTGTGGCCGGCCTTGCGGGCCAGCTCGCTGACGACGGGCAGCACGAACACCAAGTCCGCCGCGAGCAGCCGCAGGTGGCGTCCGGCGGGGTGCCGGTCGTGCACGGCGACCTGCATCATCAGACCGTCCAACGGCAGCGTCCCCGAGTGGTTCGCGACCACCAGGGCACCGCCCTCCGACGGGATGTTCTCGATACCGCGCACCTCCACGCGGAAGTACTTCTCGTACAGCGGCCGCAGCAGCGACATCAGGACCTGGTCGGTGAGCTCCTCGTCGTAGCCGAACTCGTCGACCTCGTACTCACCCGTGATCCGTCGCCGCAGGAAGGCGAGACCACCGGCGAGGCGCTGCTCCCAGCGCCCCGCGTCAGCCCCCGGGCCCACCCCGTTCCCGCCGTCACCGGCCTGCTCCGACGGCCCCTCTGCTGCGTCCCCGCCCTGCGCGGGCAGGGGCGTGAGCCGCCGTGCGGCCGCGTCCTGCGGTGGGCGCGGCCCGCCGCCGGTGCGGCCGCCGGCGCCCCTGCCGCCTCCCCCGGTACGGGGAGGGCGGGAGGAGCCGCCGCCCCTGGCCCGGTCGTCGTCGAACGGAATCACCTTGGCGTCCGCCATCGTCAGCCCGCACTCCTTGCCGTCCCGCGCTGCCGCGCGCGTACCGTCCGTTCGGCCACCGCGGCCGCCACCCCGTCGCCCAGCCGGGCCGCCAGTCCGTCGACCGCCGCCGCCAGGGACTCCGGCGGGAGCAGCCCCGGCCCCCGGTGCCGGGCGAAGTCTGCGAGGGTCTCCGCCGTGGTGTGGCGGGGCCGGAAGCCGAGGGTTTCCCTCATCTGCACGGTGCTGACGACCCGGCCGTGCGTCAGCAGCCTGATCTGCTCCGGCGAGAAGTCGCTCATCCCGACCCTGCGCAGCGCCGCCCCCGCCCACGTCACGGCCGGCATCAGCAGCGGCAGCGTGGGCCGCCCCAACCGGCGGGCACACTGGGACAGGGTCAGCACCCCGTCACCGGCCACGTTGAAGGTGCCGCTGTTCAGGGTCCCCCGACGCGGCTCCGACGAGGCGATCCGCAGCACGTCCAGGACATCGTCCTCGTGGACGAACTGCAGCCGCGGATCGTGCCCGAGGACCGTCGGCAGGACCGGCAGGGAGAAGTACTCGGCGAGCGGGGAATCCGCCTCCGGCCCGAGGATGTTGGCGAAGCGCAGCACGCACACGGCGACATCGGGGCGGCGCCGCGCGAAGGCGCGGACATAGCCCTCCACCTCGCTGACGTCCTTCGCGAAGCCGCCTGCGGGCAGCGACTTGGGCGGCGTCGTCTCGGTGAAGACGGCCGGGTCGCGCGGCGCGGAGCCGTACACGCTCGTACTGGAGCGGACGACGACCCGGCGGACCGTGGGGCACTTCTGGCAGCCGCCGAGCAGCTGCATGGTGCCGATGACGTTGGTCTCCTTCACGGCGGCCCGGCCGCCGCCGCCGAGCGGGCGCGCAGCGACGTCCATGTGGACCACCGTGTCCACGGCGTGCTCGGCCAGCACCCGCGCGATGGCGGGCTGCCGGATGTCCGCGCACACGAACCGGGCGCCGCCCAACGCATGCTCGGGCGCGACCGCGTCGACCGCCACCACCCGGTCCACGCCCGGGTCCCGCATGGCCCGCCGCACGAAACGTCCGACGAGCGGCCTGGCCACCCCGGTGACGAGCACGACCTTCCCCACGCTCAGCGCCTCCCGTGCGACGTGTGACGGGTGCCACGGTAGCGGCTCGGTGGCGCGAGGCCACGGCACACCCCGCGACGGGGAAGCGGCGTGGCCGGAACAACACCGCGGCCCTCCCACCGGTTCGGGTGGGAGGGCCGCGGATGGCGCATGTACAGCCGCCGCTTACTTCTTGTTGCGACGCTGGACGCGGGTGCGCTTCAGAAGCTTGCGGTGCTTCTTCTTCGCCATCCGCTTGCGCCGCTTCTTGATAACAGAGCCCACGACTACCCTCGCTCACTTCTCGGATCATCCCCGCGTTGGCGGGAATCTTGGTGCGGGGCGTCTGGGCCCACACGACCTACGTCGGCCTAGCCTACCCGCACCGCGGCCGAGTCCGTAATCGAGGGTGGTACTGCGCCCGGGGCTCCGGTCGTCCTACACGCTCTCCGCTCCCACGAAGGAGTCGCGGAGATACGAGTGAACCGCCTTCTCCGGCACCCGGAAGGACCTCCCCACCCGGATCGCCGGCAGATGACCGCTGTGCACCAGCCGGTACACGGTCATCTTCGACACGCGCATCACCGAGGCAACTTCTGCCACGGTCAGGAACTTGACCTCGTTGAGAGGCGTCTCGCCAGCAGCAACCATGACCCACCTGTACCTTCCGCACATGACGCCACCGGCTTCCCCTCCGGTGACTCTTCGTCGCTGTGCGCTCACTGCCCAGGTTAGGGGCGGTTGATACGGGTGGGGAAGAGGAGCAGCGATCCGCCGCCTACTGTGACAGACACGCCCGATTGAGTACATAGCGAGTCAGCGGCAGGTAGTCGTCGGAGCGCACGCCGTCATCGAGCGGCACGGCCACCGACACCCTTCCCTCCGCTTCCGCGACGAACACCGCGGGATCGTCCGTGTCGGCCGGCCCGATGGCCTCAATGCCCAGCTGACCTGCCCCGCAGACCCAGCCGTGGTCCCCCACCACCAGTTCCGGAAGGGGCCCGCCGGCCACCGCGGCGACCTCCAGGGCGACTCTGACGGGCAGTGGTGAATGGGTGTGCGCGCCCGGCTCACAACCGGCGCCTTCCACCTGCGGTTTCCGCATGAACGCGACTCCCCGTACGTAGGCGAGGTTGTACGTGCGTAGACCAAACCGGGTCGTTATGTCGACACATCTCCCCTGCGCCGGTGTGAGGACAGGGCATCCCGCCGCCGACATCGCGTCTGCCAGGACGCCGTAGAAGCCCAGTAACCGGTGGGGATGGCCGGTTCCGAACAGCACCGGGGCCCGCCGCGCCGCCACTGAGCCGAGCCGCTCGGCGAACGCGTCGAGCGCCCGCAGCGTCCGGTCAGGGTCGATCGCGTCGCCACCCGACCGGTGCTCCGGGTCCCCGGACACCCCGCACCGCCCCGCCATCAGCCGGAGCACGTCCCGCTCGCTCCAGGCCCGGTCGGGCTCGACCCCCAGCGTGAACCTCGGGTCGCGCGCCGCGAACAACCGGTAGCTCGTCAGGTTCTTCTCCCTGGGCGTCGCCACCGGCCCGGCCAGCCGCGCCGCCACCAGGTGCTGCCGCAGCGCCCCCGCCGTCGGTCCACCGGCCGACCGGCCGACCGACGGGACCCCCGCCGCATGCGGCGGCCGCACCCCGCCCGAGCCCGCCGACCCGGCCCGCACGCCGCCCGCCCCGGACCCGTCGACGGCGGGCGCACCCGCCGAGGCCCCACTCACCGGCCGCGCACCCGGCACGACCCCGGCCGACGGCGGCACGGCGCCCTCCCCGGCCGCCGGAACCGACGCTCCCGTACTCCGCATCCCGCGATGCTGCCGCACCCGCCAAGGTCGACACGCCGCTTCCGCCGGGGAATCGCACAGTTGGCGTAATCCCGAGCCCGCACGGCACCGGACCGCCCCGCCGGAGACGGCTACGCGAGCAGACCCCGCAGCGGGAACACCGCCCGACGCGTGGCCAGGACCGCCTGGTCGAGCCGGTCCACCGGGTCGTAGCCGTCCTCCCAGGAACGCCACGTCACCGGCCACCGCCCGTCCGTCATCCGCCACGGGGCGGGCTGCCGGGTCCGCGCGTACACCTCGCTGCGCCAGTCCTCCGGCACGTCCGCCGCGGGCGCCACGTCCGCCCCGGCCACGATCCCCACCAGGTGCGTCCAGGACCGCGGCACCACGTCCACGACCGCGTACCCGCCGCCGCCGAGCGCCACCCAGCGCCCGCCCTCGACGTACTCCTCGGCCAGGGCACGGCACGCCAGTTGGACGGCACGCTGCGCGTCGAGCGACACCGCCAGGTGCGCCAGCGGGTCCTCGAAGTGGGTGTCCGCCCCGTGCTGCGTCACCAGCACCTGCGGCCGGAACTCCGCCAGCAGCTCCGGCACGACCGCGTGGAAGGCCCGCAGCCAGCCCGCGTCCCCGGTGCCCGCCGGCAGCGCCAGGTTCACCGCGCCGCCCTCGGCGGGGCCGTCCCCGCCGGTCTCCTCGGGCCAGCCGGTGCCGGGGAACAGCGTCCGCGGGTGCTCGTGCAGCGACACGGTCAGCACCCGTGGGTCGTCCCAGAACGCGGCCTGCACACCGTCCCCGTGGTGGACGTCCACGTCCAGGTACGCGACCCGCTCGGCGCCCAGCTCCAGCAGCCGCGCGATGGCGAGCGACGCGTCGTTGTAGACGCAGAAACCGGCGGCCGCGCCCGGCATGGCGTGGTGGAGCCCGCCGGAGAAGTTCACGGCGCGGCGCGCCTCACCGCGCCACACGGCCTCCGCGGCGCCCACCGACAGTCCCGCGATCAGCGCGGACACCTCGTGCATCCCGGCGAAGGCGGGGACGTCCAGGGTCCCGAGCCCGTACGACGCGTCGGCCCGCGACGGATCGGCGGACGCCGCCCGCACGGCGTCCACGTAGTCCTGGCGGTGCACCAGCCGCAGCGTGGAGTCACCGGCCGGCTTGGCCGCGACCACGTCGACCGCACGGTCCAGTTCGAAGGCCCGCACCAACCCCCTCGTCAGCGCGAGCCGCACCGGGTCCATCGGGTGGCTCGGCCCGAAGTCGTACCCGGTGACTGCGTCATCCCACATCAACAGTGCGCGACCGCTCATGCCCGCCACCGTATCGGTCGCCCCTCC
The DNA here is from genome assembly GCF_001865245.1 of Streptomyces sp. CC53. Classification (GTDB taxonomy): domain Bacteria; phylum Actinomycetota; class Actinomycetes; order Streptomycetales; family Streptomycetaceae; genus Streptomyces. The sequence goes on from NZ_MKXB01000169.1 coordinate 81,416, forward strand.
CGCCGAAGGACGGGGCATGGTGCAACGCCGACAGCACCAGCACGAGCGGCACCAGCATCGCCCCTCGCAGGTGCCACAGCTCCCCGAGGGCACCGACGAGCGGCGCCCCCGCCAGGAACCCGACGTACGTGAAGACGTTGAGCCGTGCCACGGCCGCGTCGGCCGCGGCCCCCGGGGCCAGCCGCCCGGCCGCCGCGAACACCTGCGGCACGATCACGCTGAGCCCGAGCCCCAGCACACCGAACCCGGCCAGGCCCGTCCACGGCCCGGGAGCCGCGGCGACCACCGCGAACCCGCAGCCCGCCAGCACCGTGCCGCCCCGGACCACCGCCACCGGCCCGAACCTGCCGACAGCGGCGTCCCCGACGCCGCGCCCCAGCAGCGTCATCAGCGTGTACACGCCGTACGGCACGGTCGCCAGGGCGTCCGAACCACCCAGCACGTCCCGCACGTACGTGGCGCTCCAGTGGGAGACGGTGGAGTCGCCGAGGTACGCGCACGCCATCACGAGGCACAGCGGCAGCAGCACCCGCAGGCCGGCGCCACCGGCGGCCCGCCCGGGACCGGCCTCGGCCTCCGCCCCTCCCGGGGGTACGGCGGGCCCCGGCCCCCTCCTCTCCGCGTACCACCGGCCGGCCGCGAACGCCGTGGGCAGCAGCACGACCGCCACCGCCCCGTACAGCACTCCGAGCGGCAGCCCCCGGTGGGCGCCGCCCCAGGCCAGCAGCGCCCCGACGATGCCACCGAGGCTGTACGCGGCGTGGAAACCGAGCATGATGCTGCGCCCGCAGGCCCGTTGCAGCCCCACCCCCCGCATGTTCATGGACGCGTCCAGCGCGCCTGCGGCCAGCCCGAACGCACCGAGTGCGAACGCCAGCTGCCAGGTCTGCCGTCCCGCTCCCACCGCGATCAGCGCCAGCAGCACCACGGGCTGTGCGCAGCGCAGCAGCACCCCGGCGGGGACGCGAGCGGCGAGGGCTCCGGCGGCGAGACTTCCGGCACCGGCTAGCACCGGCACTCCCGCAAGGAACGCGGGCAGCAACGCGTCGGATACGCCGTAGCGACGCTGGACCGCGGGGATGCGGGTGACCAGGAGGGCGAACGCGACACCCTGTGTGAGGAACGCGAACGCCAGTGCGCGTCGAGCCGGCCGCAGCCGCGGATCCGTCATGGCCGCACAGGCTACGTCCGCGCCCCGTACCGGGACAGGTCTGTCACCGCAGAAGTGCGAGGAGCCGGCTCATGTCGTCGAAGTATCCCTGGGCGCCGGGCAGTCGGGCCGGTTCCGTCATCGCGGTGAACCCGTACACGTCCATCCCCGCGGCCCGTGCGGCCTCCACGCCGAGGGGGCTGTCCTCGATGACGACGCAGCGCTGCGGCGGCACGCCCATCCGCTCGGCGGCGTGCAGGAAGAGGTCGGGGGCCGGCTTGCCGCGGCCGACGTCCTGCGCGCTGAAGACCACGTCGGGCGTGAACCAACGGTCCAGCCCGGTCGCGCGGTGACCGGTCCGTATCCGCTCGTGGCTGCCGGAGGAGGCCACGCAGTACCGCACCTCCGCGTCGACGAGTTCGCGGAGCAGGTCCGTCACTCCGGCGACGGGTGCAAGCTCCCGCTCGAAGGCGGCGAAGACGCGGGCGTGGAAGGTGGTGTCGAAGTCGGCGGGAAGCGTGCGGCCGGTGCGGGCGTGGACGGTGTCGTGGATGCGGTGCATGGCCCCGCCCATGTAGTCCCGGATGGAGTCCTGGTAGGTGGTGGGGTGGCCGAGCTCGGTCAGGTACGCGGCGAGGATCGTGTTGGAGATCGGCTCGCTGTCGACGAGGACGCCGTCGTTGTCGAAGATGACCAGTTCGTAGCGCATGGCATCACCCTAGAACGCAGAAATGCCTCGACCCCGGAAACCTATACGGTTTCCGGGGTCGAGGCTAAAGATTGTTCGGCGGCGTCCTACTCTCCCACAGGGTCCCCCCTGCAGTACCATCGGCGCTGAAA